>CANRPU010000042.1 GCA_947632555.1 uncultured Lachnospiraceae bacterium | reverse complement strand
ACAGGAAACATTATACAAGTTTTAAAAAGTAAATGCACTATTATTGCAAAAAAGAGAAGTTAGTTTTTTATTTTACAGTTTTTTTGCTGCCTGTCAATCGTACTTGACAGAAAGGTTCGGGGGGGTAAGATAAAAACGGCTTGATAACACACGTAAAAACAAAAAATACGGGAGGAAAAGATGAAAAAGAAAACAAGACAAAAATGGATGCTGTTGATTCTTGCGGCGGCGCTGTGCGGGATGCTGGCTGGGTGCGGCTCGGATGGCGGCGGATACAACAGGAATCGAGATTTGGAAACCAAGGAAGAAGATAGAGAAACGGAAGACAGAGAAGACAAGGAAGAAGCGGACGAAGACAGTGACAGACCGAATGTAACATTCAAAAATGCTATATCATGGGGTTACAGCGGCAGCAATATCTGGCTGTTTAAGGATGGCGCATTGGTCATCTGCGCAGATACGGGCGAGATACCGGAGGGAGAAATGCAGGAGGAAATTCCCAAAGGCGCGGTAAGGAGCGTGTATGCGGAGAAAGGTGTGACCGTGCTGAGCGGCGATATGTTGGAAGGGTGCAGCAATCTGATCAGCGTGGAGATGGCGAGCGATACGGAGGCAGCGATAGGTGCATTTACTGACTGCCCCAATCTGGCGAGTATCAAAATACCGAATGCAGAAACCGTGTATATAGGCGGAGAGCTGGGCAGCCTGACGAGCGTGGAACTGCCGAATGCGGTTTATGTGGGCGGGTTTGAAGAATGCAGTAGCCTGACAAGCGTGGAGCTGCCGAATGCGGTTTACGTGGAGGGTTTTAGTAGTTGTAATAGCCTGACGAGCGTGGAGCTGCCAAATGTGGTTTATGTGGACGGGTTTTCTGGCTGTAGCAGTCTGACAAGCGTGGAGCTGCCGAATGCGGTTTATGTGGACGGGTTTGAAGAATGCAGCAGCCTGACAAGCGTGGAGCTGCCGAATGCGGTTGCCGTGGCAGGGTTTTACGGCGGCGTCGGCCTGACGAGCGTGGAGTTACCAAATGCGGTTTATGTGTACGGGTTTTCTGGCTGTAACAGCCTGACAAGCGTGGAGCTGCCGAATGCGGTTGCCGTGGCAGGGTTTTGCGGCTGCGTCGGCCTGACGAGCGTGGAACTGCCGAATGCGGTTTCGGTAGGGGGAAGAATAAGAATAACGCTGTCAGAGTATGACGAGGAAAAACAGATGATGCAAGCGTTACGCAGCAAAGCAGGATCTACAGCAGCCGCAGCCGCAGCGGCAGGGGGAGAGCGCTCTTGGGCTGAGATTCGTGAGATGAGTAGTGCGGCAGAGAGCGCAATAAAAAGTGCAATATCTGGGGAATTTGAAATGACGGTTGTTGGTAGACAAGCCTCATTTGATAGATGTGACAGCTTGACAAGCGTAGAAATGCCGAATGCGGTTTATGTGGGCGGGTTTAAAGAATGCAGCAGCCTGACGAGCGTGGAGATGCCGAATGCGGTTTATGTGGACGGGTTTGAAGAATGCAGCAGTCTGACGAGCGTGGATATGCCAAATGTGCAGAGTATAGGCGAGCGGGCATTTGATGGTTGCAGCAGCCTGACGAACGTGGAGATGCCAAACGTGACGGAGATAGGTAACTGGGCATTTGGAGGCTGCCCCTATCAGCCATAATTTTATGGCTGGCGGTATTCCGTACCGGCCACGGAACAGGCAGACCGTGACAGAACAGGCTGTAAATTAAAGAAAACGCCAAACGGAAAGATTGAAGATAACGATTATCGGCTGCGACAGATATACTTTGAAAAGGAGAAACAGATCTGGAAATGGAAAAAGAGCATAAATAGAAGCGACCAAAAAACAAATCAGTATAAAAGACGTTATAGGATTTTATCTCAAGAAAAATAAGATGACACAGTATAAACTGTTGCAATTATGCAGCGAGATAGATTTAGGGTTTTCAGAAGAACATATAAATCAATGCGCCGTCGCAAATTTCAAGCACAGTGGTATGGTTTTTCATTTTAGCTTTAACGGTCCATTCATTTATGGGCATTAAAAAGTATAATGATGAATACTTTGAGAGATGTCAGTGAAAGATGAAAATTGTGGTATTCTGTGTGAACGGTGCTGAACCCTTTCTTGATGGTTTTATCCAGTTAACTATCATGTATTTGCTGTGCGGTTTGTTTGGAAAACATGGCTCCAAAAAACCATAGGTACTGTTAGGATATCCCTTATGTGCGGCACTGATTTCGTGGGTATTTACCTTGATCCTGAAATAAATTATCATTTGGCGCGTTAGATTTAAAATAATGATAAAATTATAATAAATTATAATATAAAAGGAAGGATCATATATGGAAGCCATATTAGAATTAACTCTTGCAGGGATTCTCTTAAAGGTAGTGATTGGTATTATAGGCCTTGTCCTCCTATGGCTTTTTATAAAATCAGCGGTAAAAGCTGGAGTGAAACAGGCCATACAGGAAACCATCCTGTACGGGCAGCCACAACAGGGTGGCGCTATGCGATACCAGACACCGGAAGAATTACAGGAAGAAATACGAAAAGAACAAGAAGGCTGGAAATAAGGTGCTTTTCATTGTTCCGGTATCATTTACAAATTTAAACGGAGAGTATGAAACTTTTTCTGTAAATAGATATTAGTATCAGGTCTTCTATGATAAAATCTAAATCATAGGAGGCCTT
>CANRPU010000041.1 GCA_947632555.1 uncultured Lachnospiraceae bacterium | reverse complement strand
GGACGTCTCCTTTTCATGGCAAAATAGTACTATATAGAACTTATTGTGTCAAGGGTAAATTTCCCTCGCCTTCTATGTATGCACAATAGGATATCATAGTCTAAGAATCAAATCGGCTTTCCATGAAATATACGAAGAACTGCATAATACACTCAAATAGAAATACTGTAAATGACAAAACAGCAAGGTATAGATTCATATCTTTTATAAAACAAATCGTACATAAACATCCCGTTAGACCACCAATAAATACGGGCAAAAAGTTTTTTACCCACAATGATCTTTTTCTTGTTTTTTCTCGACAGTCTTTTTCAATTCCCAGAGTTATCTGTAAATTATAATCTCTTTTCCTGCCATTCTTTTCACAAATATATTGCATATGCTGCGTAAGCAGCAAAAGAATACACAATACCGCCAGCATCGTAATCAGACTAAACATTAAAATTCTGTTTTCTTTTTGTACCCTTAGATACCGATCCCACTTACCTATCAGCCGTATATTCTCCAATATACTATTACTTTCAAGGCGAGCATTATCTGTCAGATTGATACACAATTTATAAAATAAAGAGCCCTGTTGTGCAACGGCGTTAAAATCTTTGTCATTTAAAATTAAAATACGCTTTTGTGGATCTTCACAATTAAACAGGTACTCCCATATCTCATAATCCGTAAAAAAGCAATATTTCTTTTCTTCCACATTGATCGGTATTTCTTCATCTATCGCCCAATAATGCCATTCCCTTCCGTCATCTTCCTTTGTAATATTTACCATTGATCTATCTAACTGGCTTAAAACGATGGTATGACCGTTTTTAATATTTAACATCTTCCCCGTTATTTCATTATAAGATTTTTCCGGTATCATAGTAATCTCAGTCTCACCATATATTGCATATCCATCCACCGCCGGAATCATATAACATTCACGTATGCTATTCTGTTGCTGGCGTAAAAAAGACTCCATAGCGTCATATTGATTTTCTTCAAATTCCAATACATATTCAAACGGACTGTCTGAAGTATCAAGACTGCGATTCTCTAACCCCAGCATTATGATAATAATCATCAAAAAAACAAGCAACCAGTTTATGATTGCATAAGCCGACATTGCCTTTGCAGAATTTTTATAATGGTTCCTTATTTCATTCAGTAATATAAGATCCTTGCCTGATCTTTTCTTTTTCTGTAAAACAGCAGAAAACCAATATCCAAAAGACAACACTGAAAAATAGATACCAATGCATACTATACAAACTGAAACAATTGGCAATAAATTAGAATGTTCTGCAATACCTATTTTATTGTACAACAGAACACCATTTCCACCCATTAGGAAAACAAAGCCTATCATAGCTTGAACTGCGCCATTGGCATTATGCCCTATTTTCCCATCTTGCCTATTAATAATCTCGTAAATATTTTGACTGTTTAAAATACGATGATTGCAAAGAATACCCACCAAGCAGACAAATAAAATAGAAATGATCACAAACCCAAATATTCCTACCAAAATCTCATCAAAAATATACTCGTCCCTGTCCAGAATAAAATGCAATATCACGATAGCATAAACACAAAATCCGACTGCCGCGCCCACTGCATCTGCTATAATAATAAACCGCATATTTTTTACAAGCAGTAATTTCTTCAAACGCTTTCTTGACATTCCCATAGAAATAAGAATTCCAAGTTCTTTACGGATCTGATCAAAATAGTTTCTATACAATGATTTCAGATAAATGGTAATTGCTATCAGAACTGTACAGATCAGCATATACATAATCGAAAGCATCCCATTTTCTCTATATAATAATTCCACAAATGTCTGATTGCCTGATAAAAAAGCCAAAAAAGAAAACACAGCGGCAAGAACAAAAACAGCACAAATATAAAACCGTAACTCTTTCTCTGCTTTTATACTTTTTTTTAACAGATCGTCAAAAGATTTCATCCATTTTTCCCATTTCTTCCTGAATACTTCTATAGAAGTTTTCCTGTGAACCAATTTTATTTAACATTTTTACAAACTGTCCATCCCGCAAAAATACAACTCTGTTACAAAAACTAGCACTAAGAACATCATGCGTAACCATGATGACTGTAACTTTATAATCTGCATTAATCTTTCTAAACATCTCCAACACTTTTCTTCCCGTTCCAACATCAAGGCTCCCCGTAGGTTCATCTGCAAGCAGTATCTTACTTTTCTTTATTACAGCTCTTGCGATCGCCGCTCTCTGTTGTTCTCCACCCGAAACTTCCTCCGGATATCTGTTCTCAAATTCATCAATACCCAATAATTTTGCAATTACTGTATAGTCCTGTTCTATTTTTTTCTCATCCTTTTCCATCATAGTGTATGGTAAAATGATATTTTCTTTCACCGTCAGACCAGACAATAAGTTGTAGTCCTGAAAAACAAAAGAAATCACGTTTTTTCGGTATTGCTCTCTTTCAGATTCCTTCATAGTCTGCAGATCTTGACCAAATACGCTTACTTTTCCTGCGGAATAAGTTTCAAGTCCTCCTACAATGCGCAGGAAAGTACTCTTTCCACTTCCGGACGCCCCCATAATTCCTAAGAATTCCCCATCATTCACAGTTAAATTTAATCCCTGTAAAACCAAATGTCTCTTAAGATCATCATATGATTTTCCTAAATTTGCTATTTGTATCATAGCTGGTCTCCATTCCGGAACGTCACAAATTCTGATTTCCGCAAAAACTCCGGTCCAGTGTCCGCTCATATTACTCACAGGTCGGATC
>CANRPU010000040.1 GCA_947632555.1 uncultured Lachnospiraceae bacterium | reverse complement strand
CTGGAGGACAGCTATGACGATCTGGAAGGGCGGATCAGCGTGGAAACGCCTTCCGATACCCGTATCGTAGCCATCACGGTCACGGACAAAGACCCGGCGCAGGCGCAGGCCATAGCCAACGCGGTGCGGGAAGCGGCCAGCGAGCATATCACCAACGTGACGGCCGTGGACGCGGTCAACGTGGCCAGCGTGGCCAATTATCCGCTAAAACCCTCCAGCCCCAGCATCCCCCTGTGGACGATCGTGGGGTTCTTCATAGGAGGCGTGCTGTGCGCGGGGATCATCCTGGTGAAGTATCTGCTGGACGATACGATCAAGACGCCGGATGACGTGGAGAGGTTCTTAAACCTGAGCACGTTAGGGAGGATCCCCACCAACGACGAGAAGGAAGCGAAGAAAGACAGCCAGATGGAATACCACAGCAGGAAGCTCTTTCAAAGCGCGGATGACGAGGAGGACGCCCTGGAAGGGATCGACCTAAGCAGCATACCGGACAGAGAGGAAGTCAGATAGATGCAGGAGATAGAATTAAAGCAGGATGAACTGGATTTCAGGACCAGGGAAGCGTTCAAGACGCTGCGGACCAACATAGATTTTTCCGGTGATGACGTGAAAGTGATCTGTATCACCAGCTGCACACCCAATGAGGGAAAGAGCAGCATCTCTTTTGAGCTGGCGAAATCCTATGCCCAGATGGGGAAGAAGACCCTGCTGGTAGACGCCGACCTGAGGAAGAGCGTCATGCGCCAGAGGCATAAGAGAGGAAAGGTGAGGCTGGGACTGGTCAACTACCTGGTGGGCAGGACGGAGTTCCAGGACGCCTTATGCGGCACCGATATCAAGAACCTGTACATGGTCTTCTGCGGGCCGGTACCGCCGAACCCCAGCGAGCTTTTAGGAAACAGCCGGTTTCAGAAGATGGTGGAAGAGGCCAGGAAGACTTACGATATGGTGATCATCGACACGCCGCCCTTAGGCAGCGTCATCGACGCGGCCGTAGTGGCGAGATACTGCGACGGAGCGGTCCTGGTGCTGGAGAGCGGCGCGATCAGCAGGAGGTTCGCCAGGAAGGTAAAGGAGCAGCTGGAAGTCACGGACTGTAAGATCCTGGGCGTGGTATTGAACAAGATCGACATGAGCGATAAGGGATATTATGGGAAGTACTATGGGAAATATTACGGCAAGTATTACGGAAAGTACTACGGAGAAGAGAGCGATAAGGCAGCCGGCCGCTAAGGGGAGTGAGCACATTGGCGAAGGATACACAGCAGGACGGGAACGGACAAAAGCATAAGATGAGCGTAAGGCTCGCGGTGAGGATATTCTGCGTGGCGGGGCTCCTCTGCTGTCTGGCCTGGCTTTTGAAGTACGCGGTGGATATCAGGAGGAACCAAAGACAGACGGAAGACATACAGCAGGAATACGTCACGACCCAGGAAGCCCCGGATACTGTGGAACAGACAGCCCCGCCGGAAACCACGCCGGAGCCGGAACCGGAGCCAAACCTGTTTGCCGGCCGGGAATACCCGGACCTGTCGGAGTTTGAGGTCCCCGAGCGGGAGATCGATCTCGCGGGCCTGCGGGAAACCAATCCCGATATATACGCGTGGCTGTACGTGCCGGATACCAACGTGGATTATCCGGTGCTCCAGAGGGAAGGTGACGCGGATTATTATCTGACCCACGATCTGGAGGGCGCGGAGAGCGCCGCGGGAAGCATCTTCACCCAGTATTACAACAGTAAGGACTGGACGGATAACCATACGGTGATCTACGGGCACAACATGAAGAACAAGTCCATGTTTGCCACGCTGCACAACTATGAGGATTCCCAGTTCTTTGACGAGCATAGATACTTCTATGTGTATACGCCGGAATACACCTTGGTGTATCAGGTGTTCGCGGCTTATAGGTCCTCGAACACCCACCTCCTGCTCAATTATAACATGGGGGACCATGACAGTTTCCAGCAGTATCTGGACAGCGTGCTGTCCCAGGACGGGATCGGAGTGAACATCGACCGGGATATCCAGGTCGATGCGGATGACCATATCGTCACCTTATCCACCTGTCTGGGAGGATACGCCCAGAACCGCTATCTTGTGCAGGGAAAGCTGGCCGCGGTAGGGAAGACGGCCGTGACGGAGGAGGCAGAAAATGGCGGATCGGTTACAGGAACAGCGGAAGCTGGAGCAGATCGGTAAGAGATTACAGAAGGCCGCGGATCAGGAAAGACGGCACCGCAGGAAAAAGCGCGTCATCGCCAAGGTACTGGCGTGGATGTTCACGGGCGCGGCCGCCCTGGCGCTGATCGCCGTGATCGCGGTGGGAGCGCTGCTGATCTCTGGCAGGAACAATCTCAGGAAGCAGAACCTGGGAGCCGCTCCGGTCCTTTCCATGACCGCGCAGGAGGAGCGGGAAGCTCCCGATACCTCCTACGAATGGGAAGAAGGATGGGTCCGCTACGAAGATAAGATCTATGAATACAATGACCATATCATGACGTTCCTGATCATGGGGATCGACAAAAAGACGCCGGTGCGGGAGGCAGAGGACGCCACGGACGGCGGACAGTCCGACGCCCTGTTTTTAGTGGTGGTCAACCCGGATACGGAAGACATCAAGATCATCGCCGTCAACCGGGACACCATGGTGGACATCTATATGTACGGTCTGGAGGAAAACAACGTCACTCCCGTGATCAAAGGGCAGATCACCCTGCAGCATGGCTTCGGGGACGGCCTGGAGCAGAGCTGTGAAGCGGAAGTAAAGGCGGTATCCGACCTGTTCTACGGGCTGCCCATCAACGGCTACGCGGCCATCAACATGGGGGCGATCTCGGAGATGACGGATCTGGTGGGAGGCGTGGACCTGACCGTTATGGAAGATCTGACACAGATACATTCCGACTGGACGCGGGGCGCGTCCGTGAGCCTGACCGGTAAGGACGCCTACGATTACGTGCATTACCGGGATATCACTGTCTTTGAGAGCGCCAGGGGGCGCCTGGAGAGGCAGAAGCAGTTTCTGAGCATTCTGATCGACAAGGCGAAGGAAGGCGCGAAAAAGGACATTACCCTGCCGGTGCGCATGTACCAGCAGCTGGCGAGATACATGGTCACGGATATCTCCGTGGATGAAGCGGCCTACCTGGCTGCCCAGGTGCTGGACTACCGGTTTGACGGGGGAGAGATCTATACCATGGAGGGGACCACCATCATGGGAGAAAGATTTGAGGAGTTTTACCCCGACTATGAAGCGCTGAAAGATCTGATGATC
>CANRPU010000039.1 GCA_947632555.1 uncultured Lachnospiraceae bacterium | reverse complement strand
TATTGTCGTAATCGCCGTAAGGCGGACGGAACAGGAACATTTCGTACCCTGTCAGCTCCTGCACCTTTGTATGTACATCCATCAACTCCGACCGCTTTTCTTCATCGGAGATCTGGCTCATATTTTTATGATTTTCGCTGTGGTTGCCAAGATCATGCCCGTCTGCCAGTATCCTTTTCACATCGTCCGGATAGGATTCTACCCACCTGGATAGGCATATCATAAAAGTTTTCTTTGCGGTTTTTAGAGTATTCAACAGACAAAAACTCACTGTTCTTTAGAAAGTCAAGATATACATCAAGTCTATTTTGATAGACTTTGATCTGCTCAATATGTGAACACATCAAAGGTACTTCGATTCCCTTTTCTTCTTTGTCTTGAAATAATGTCCTCACACTGTCTAACCGACTGAATAATTTATCGTTTTCTTCTTTATGTTTGCCTATTTCGGTTTCTTTTTCATCTAAAACGGAAATCTGCTCTTTGATTGAATCAGTCTTAGAAATATAATCTTCCTTTGTAATCGTCCCATCTAACAAAAGATCCATGAGCGCATCTTTCCTTTGAATCAGCTTATCTTTCTGGGAGAGAATATTGTCTATGCTTTCTACGCTGTTGTGATTAGATAGCTCGGCAAAAATCTTGTTGATGGCATTACTCAAAACTTCTTCTTTTCTTTCTTCATCAATCAGCCTTTGGCCCATATGTTCTATAAGTGACTTGATTTCATCTTCCTTCAAATTGAGCGACACGCACTTTGTTCCTGTCTTTTCTCTTACTTTGCCAGAGCGTACCCCCTCGCTGCAGTACCAGTATATGCCCTGTTTCCTTTTATTTCGCCAATATTTTGAGCCGCATTCGCCACAAATGATTTTAGATGAAAGTAGGTTATTGCCCTTATTGATTCCCACGTTATGCGTTCTATCTACTGTTGTTCGGCTATTTAACTGCTTATTTGCTCTTTCCCACAAATCCTCATCAATGATCTGCGGAACTAACCCTTCTCTGTATATCCACTCACTCTCAGGATTCTTAATCGTCATTTTTGCCTCAAAGTCAAAATGTTCTTTGTTCATAACCACCACACCCTTATAAAGCGGGTTTTTCACGATATCCCTTATCGTGTTTTCAGAGAGGGTTTTCCCATTTCTGTTTCTGATGCCATCTTCTCTTAACGCTCTTGCCACCACTCGACCGCCATATCCATCCGCAAACATATGATAGATTTTTCTTATCATCTTGGCTTCTTCATCATCTATCAAGATATTGCCACCAATATTTTTAAATCCCCACGTTCGATTTGTAATGATAGGCTTGCCCTTTTCCTGTCTGCGTTTCTTTGCGGCGTTTCCTTTCTTACTGAGGTCACGACTATACTCTTCAGCCATCATCGCTTTAATCCCGAAAATAAACTTATCCTTGGGATCAAAGAAAGTATTTTCTAAATATAAGTACAGTCTCTTCCGATTCTGAACGATCTCATTCAGAAAAATATACCAGTCCATTGTGTTGCGTTGCAGCCTCGACTGGTCTTTTGCAACTATCACATCAAATTTATCATTCTTAATGTCATCGAGTAGCCGCAGGTACTCACTCCGTTTCTTCGCTTGTGTTCCAGTTATGCCCTTATCTACATACTCATCAACTAAAACCCAGCCTTTTTGACTGATAATATCCCGATTCTCTTCAATCTGCTTCTCAATGGCGTTTAACTGCTGTTCTTCCTCAGTGCTTACTCTGGCATAAAACACTGCTCTTAATTTTTCATTCTCCATATATTGCACTTCCTAATCAAATTTATATAAAACGGTATGGTATTCTTCTTCTGTAATTATACCATGTTCCATCATGATCTCCAATAAATACCTAATACAAACATTCTCATCCTCTGTTGAAATATTTAAAAGTTTATCCTCCACTTGCGAAACTCCATTTAAAGAAGTTTTGCTACCAATATATGATAAACGCGATTTATCAATGTTAAAATTAAATAAGTGATTATAATTTGTTATTTTTAGATTTTTTTCTATTACCGTATGAAACTCATCTTCCTTTCGCTTGTAAACCTATCATAAAACGCGGTACAGAATTACTTTTCTATACCGCGCATAACCTCAATAAATTGTATTTATATATCTTATCAATTTTTTATTTGATTTTCTATGCAATCCCGCAAATATGGATTCCGCTTAGCTTTCCCATCGGCTCTTTGATCCAGACACATTGTCCGATTTTCAATTCAAGCATAGGTATACAGCATTTAACCGTTCTTTCACTTCCTGAATCATCCAAGACGACATATCCATTAGAATTGATTGATTTAATAACAGATTTGTACGTTTTGTCACAATTGACCGTTTTTCTGTCAACAGCGTATTTAATAGCTTTTAAAATTTCATCTGATATATTACTCATCGCATTCATCTCCATCATAAAGAATTTTATATAAGCTTTTTATCAATATTTGATTGAATTGTTTTATAATTTCAATACCATATGCCGTCATAGTTGCTGAAAGCGCCTCATAGCAATTAGCGCTTTCCTCAATAGACTCAGATATATTTTTGATAATAACATCTTTATTTTCCTTAAAAGACTCTAAAGTTATCTTACTAACTATGTTTTCTAATTGATCCTGTGTTAAATTTTTCATATATTCCTCCAAAATTTATTATTATGCCTGTCATCTTCTGTAAGGAGCCAAGCGTCTCTTTGCTGACCTGATAGGAATAATGTTCCCATCAGCTTGTGTGACTGTCAGCGTAAACATTGTTTACCTTGACTTTTTCTGCCACCCTTTATGTAAACATTTGCAACTTTTTGACCGCAATTGTCTGTAAATCATTCATTAAAGCCGTTGCAGATGTGGAATCTGTGACATTAGGCAAAGTAATATGAAACTCTTGTGTAACATTCTGTTGTACCCTGCTGTTATTCACATTATTAACATTACTGATCTGCTGTACGGCAGTCTTCATATCTTTCTGGATCTCCTGTACAGGAACAGCCAGAGCGTCCATAGCATTATCCAGACTGTCAAAATATGCCTGAAACTTCATGATGTCATCATATAAGGAATCACCAGGCTGAAGATCCCTGATAACCCCTGACGCTGTACGATCGCCCACAGTACCATCAGCATATGCCTTACCTCTGCCTGAGATATGACCATATTTAAGCAGATGTTCAGTCTGTTCATGGTTAAATACGATGCTGTGTGCAGGAATATTAACGAATTCCGCACCATTATCACCAACAGTATAGAAGTGTCCGCTCCTGTCAACTATGAGTTCGCGTCCAAGTTCCCCCACCAAAGCATTATGTTCCGCTGATTGCGTTTCCCATTTGCCCGATATGAGTGCCGTACCGCTGACATGTGCCGTGCCCTCTGCATGAGCTTTGCCATACTTAGCATTATATTCACCAGAGTCAAGATTCATGGAAGTACCCAATGCACTAGCGGCACCGGAAGGGAAACTGCCATTAGTCTCAATATTTACCTTGAT
>CANRPU010000038.1 GCA_947632555.1 uncultured Lachnospiraceae bacterium | reverse complement strand
TATGAAACACTGTATTTATGATACCACATTTTTCCATTAAAGAAAAGCTATATTTCAACTAACTTTGGAAAGATTCACCTGTTTAGAAATTTTCGCGCAATAAAAAAGCGGGCAAAAGCAATGGCTTTTACCCGCGGCTGTCCGGCTCCCCGGAAACGCTTCCGCGCGAAAACGGCGCGGAACCCAAACCGTTACAGTTCGATCCTGCGCCGTAAACTGCGGAAGAAGGGACTTGAACCCTCACGTACGTACATACACATGAACCTGAATCATGCCTGTCTGCCAATTCCAGCACTTCCGCAAGCAAGAATCATTGTATCCCTTTTTCCGCTGTCTGTCAATAGTTAATTGCACGAATTATAAAAATCTAAAACGGTCTTCCTGTAATCGCTCAATATGGGGGCGGAGGAACGGTAGCATTCATGCTTCGCTTCCGCGAACCGCGCCAGCCGGCAGTTCTGAGGTATGGCCGCCGCGAATTTTTCCTGGGCGGCAGCCTTGACCTGATCGTCCCTTCCCGCCTGTACCAAAAGCACGGGGATCCGGATGCGGGATGCGTTCCTTACCGCCCGTTTTCCCGCCCGGATAGCGCTATCCGCCCAGCCGTAACTGGCGGAACTGGTTTGCAGATCCGGGTTCTCCCGGCGCTTCGCCAGATAATAAAGGTGCCTGGCCCGTGAGTCCGTACAGCTGGTTTCAAAGGGCTCTTCCGGGTCAAATTCCCCCTGGGTGAAAAGCCTTTCCTTTTTATGTCCCAGCAGTTTCTGTACTTTGCAGAGCGCGCCTGCCGCGAAAAGCGGGCAGGCGCCCAGTTCTATGGCAAACATAGGCGCGTTTAAAACCGCCTTTTTAAAATCTTCCGGGTAGGTTTCCAGATACAGGGCTCCGATACAGCCCCCCATGGAATGGGCAAAAAGGTACAGGTTCCCGCTCCCGGCAAAATCCTTCAGGCGCTCTTCCATCAGCCTGCGCATATCCTCCACATAGTCTTCAAAATCCTCCACGTGGACAATATTTTTATCCTTTCCTTCCCGTAAGGACCTGCCGTGCCCTCTGTGGTCCCAGACCGCGGCCTGGTATCCCGCCTGACGCAGGTAGTAGATAAATTCCGTGAATTTCTCCGTGGACTCGCTGAAACCGTGGCTGATGACCACCGTATCGGCTCCTTCCAGCGGAAAAAGCTCGTAATACACTTCTCCGCCTTTTACCGCCAGCCGGCCGCTTTGTCTGATCTCTGCCAGCGCCGGCTCTACCGTATCCCGCATCCGCGCTTCGTATTCTTCTTCTCCGAAGCAGGCCAGGCCGCTTGTTTTCTCTGTTTTTCTTTCTGTTTGATCTTCCATTTATGCCTCCAGATCCGTCCCGGGGTCTTTTTCCCGCAGACCCGCCAACAGCAGCCGGCGCAGGAGCCGTATCCGGCATCCTTCTTCCACCAGCCGGTCACCGGGCAGCAGATTCCCGAAGCCCGCCATCTTCTGCAGCAGGCTCAAAACCGTATGGGTCAGCGTATAATATAGTTCCTGGGTATGGGCCGTACATTGTATGGTGCCGTCCCTCTTCCCTTTTTCTATGGCTTCACACAGCAGCGGCTTCGCTCTGTCCACCTGCGCCTCGTATTCTGAAAGCAGCCCGCTCTCTACCCGGCGCGACGCCAGATACCCGTCCAGCTCGTGGAGAAACCGAAACATGCTTCTGTGCTTTTCAAAGATTTCCTGGGTCAGGACCAGCAGGGCCTCCACCTGCCCGATCCCCGTTTTTTCCCTGTAGGATCCCTCACGCGCCAGCGCTTCAAACGCCTCCCCCGCCATTTTCCAGAAATTGATCCCGCACTCCATGATCAGGTTTTCTTTGTTGGAAAAATACCGGTAAATGGTAGCTTCTCCGTAGCCGGACGCCTCCGCGATATCCGCTATGGCCGTATCGGCGATCCCTTTCGCGCAAAAACAGGCCGCGGCGCATTCCGCCAGTTTTCCGCGTCTTTCCTGCTGTTTACTGTCCTTCATTGACTTTCTTCTCATTATAGAAGATCAGAATGATGCCGCCGACCAGAGCCAGTCCGGAGGCCGTTGCCGCCACTACTCTGTATCCCAGGCCGCTGCCGGCGCCAATGGTAGCCAGCGCCGTAAAGAGCAGCATGGATACACTCTGACCCAGTTTAAAGGCAAAGGTCCTGGCCGCGTAAAACATACCCTCTCTGTTTTCTCCTGTCCGCCTGGAATCGCTCAGGGATACATCCGCCACCATGGCCTGAGGCAGGATCCCGAATATCGCCATGGGGAAAGCCGCTGCCACTACCAGGATAAAGCCCTGCGCTACAGGGGAGATTCCCAGGCTGCCGCCAATAAAGGCGGTATACAGGAAAGCCGCCGCGAAGATAAAGAAGGCGGTCAGTACCATTTTTTTCTTGCCGATCCGCTTGGAGAGCAGATTGACCGGTACATAGAATACCAGGGAAAGGGCGGTCATAGCCACAAAATATATGGTGGACATGCTCTCTTCCAGCTGCAGCAGAGAGGTGACAAAGAAAGGCAGACCCGTCTGGAACATGGTCAGAGCCACCCAGTAAAAAATATCGGAGCCTACGAAAATGCGGAAATCCCGGTTTTTGAAGGTCTTGATCAAAGAGGATATGGCGCTGTCCTCCGAGGGCTGCGCCTGCACATATTCCTTTTCATTGATAGCGAACGCGGGCACCAGCATACAGATAAAGGCCACCACCGCCATCGCCGCGAAAGTCACGCGCATGGCCGGCACGCGTCCCATACCGCCCTCCAGGGCCCCCCAGATGACCGGAGCTACATAAGCGAAAGCGGTACCTACGATAAAAGTCAGGGAAATGGCCGTGGAAATGTTCAGCCGCTCCGTCTGATCGTGTCCCAGTTCCGGGATCAGCGCGTTATAAGGCGTACAGTAAGCTGTAATGGAAAGATAATATCCCATGACGAACACTAACAGCCAGATCACGTTTAAGATACTGTTATGTCCCACAGGCGCGCAGAACACCAGTACCGTAGTGAGCGCCAGAGGCAGGGACGCCCATTTTAAAAACGGGATGCGTCTGCCTTTCGGGGATCTGCACTTATCGGACAGAGAAGCGATCCAGGGGTCCGTCACCGCGTCGAACACGCGGCCCAGAGCCGTAATGCCGCCCACCACGGTAAAAATCCCCAGCACCACCAGTCCCTGGGGCACAAAGATGGTCTGTCCCGCTTCCTGCGCCACCGCGTCCGGCTGGTAAAAATATACCAGCCAGTTGGAGATCAGTCCCGACATCATGGACCAGCCCAGCTGTCCCACCGCAAATAACCACATTTTTCCTGTTGAAAGTTTTTTCATATACCCCCGCCTTTCTTTTTGTGTTTTTCATTTTTGATAGTGTTTCTATCATTGTACTTCTTTTAGTACAACTTTGCAAGAGGGCATTCTGTTTTTCTGTTACGCGCGGATCCTTCAGAACGATTTGTCAAGGACATAACGAATCTTTCCAAAGTTAGTTGATGGCACACCTTAATTCAAGCCGCAATAGTTTCCCTTTTAGCAGTTCGAAACTGT
>CANRPU010000037.1 GCA_947632555.1 uncultured Lachnospiraceae bacterium | reverse complement strand
TACTTGGCTTTCCAGTCGCTGCGGCGACCGTAGACGGCGTTGCCGGCATTGGCGTTGGGCTTGCCCATCGTCTCGAAAGTCAGGGCGTTGCCGTCGCCGTCCACATAGAAGCCGGCGGGCATGTCGCCGCGGCGCGTCTGGTAACCGCCGGCCTCGAGGGCCACGCGGCCGATCAGCCCTTGCACATAGGTGCGCGACATCTGGCCCTTATCGATGCCGTTCTCGCCGACGATGTACATCAGCGGCTCGACGACCTGCAGGTCCTTCAGCACGACGTCGTAAATCGAGTCGCGCGGAGCGATCTGGCCGGCCGGTACGCCGAACGTAGCATTATAGGGGACGTCGCCGTAGTACTTGATGAGCTCGCGGTAGCAGGTGGCGCGCAGGGCGACGGCCTCGCCGTAAAGCTGCGTCTGGTTCGAAGGCACGCCGGCCGACATGATCTCCTCGAAGTAGGAGGCGTTCTCCATCGCCGTGATGATGGCGTTGCACTTCGAAATCGTGTTGTAGAGGTTCGTGTAGGCATTGGCTTCGGTCTGGTAGCCGTCCGTATCGTAGGAGGCGGTCTCCGTACCGTTCACATAGAAGCACTCGGGAATGTGGCGCTTCGGCTGGGACGTGTACGATTCGGGGTGGCGCTCGATATCCGAGGCGCAGTCCGCAGCGTAGAAGAGGCCGGCACCGAAGACATGCGAGTTGGCCGTGCCGCGCCAGGCGTCGTAGGCGCCGTCCATCGCCGTGCGGGCGGTCGTCATGTTCGAGAAGACGAACTCGCCGTCGACCGTCGAGGGCGAAGAGGTCTCCAGGAAGTCGCTGCACGAAGGCGCGGCCGCCAGGGCGGCGACGCAGAGTGCAGAATAAACTATTTTTTTCATGTGTCTGTTTCGTTTTAGGTTTAGAACGTTACGTTAAGACCGAACGTGTAGGTGCGGGCCTTCGGGTAGGCGTTGTAGTCGTAGTTCGGCGTCGGGAAGCCGTTGCCGCCTGCATCGAAGTTCGAGTTGACGTCCGGATCGAGGCCCGAGTACCCCGAGAGGCAGAAGAGGTTCGACCCCGTGAAGTAGACGCGCAGTTTCTGGATGTGGATCTTCTTGAGCCACTTCGAGGGGAGCGAGTAGCCGATCGTCAGGGTCTGCAGACGCAGGTAGGAGGCGTCCTCGAGGAACTGCGAGGTGACCAGCGCCTGCTGCGAGTGAACCATCGGATAGGCGGCATTGGCGTTGAGGGCGTTCAGCTGGTCGGGATCCCAGACAAGGCCCAGATCGCCGTTGGCGTCCACGTCGTAGATGCGATAGGCCTGGCCGACGATGTCGAGGCGGTTCGAACCCAGCATGTTGTCCTTGTTGCCCCAGAGCGAGTGCATGGCATTGGCGTTGTAGACCTTGCCGCCGATCTGGTAGGTGAACGAAGCCGAGAAGTCGAGGTTCTTCCAGTTGCCGTTCAGCGTAAAGCCGCCCGAGTGCTTGGCAGCCATCTTGCCGACGATCGTCGCATCGCCATCGGTGATCGTGCCGGATCCGTCGACATCCTTGAACTTCGGCATGCCGGGATAGGCGATCTGGCCCTCGGCCCGGTGGTCGGCCAGGTCGGTATTCTGGTACGAAACGAGCAGTTTGTCGATGTCGGGCACGCCCTCTTTCAGCGTGTAGACGCCGTTGGCATAGTTGAAGTCGGCAGGCGTATAGAAGCCGTCGGCCACGAAGCCCATCACCGTACCTACGGGCAGACCCTTGCGGATCACATAGTCGTAGTGGGGGCTGCGGGCGGTCGAACCCCAGCCGGTGTGCGTATCGGCCAGCGCATTCTCGTTCAGGTCCTCGATCTTGTTCTTGTTGTAGCTGTGGGTGATGTTCAGCGAGAGGTTGAAGTCCTTCTTGCGGATGAGGTCGACGCCGATGCCGATCTCGATACCCTTGTTCGAGGTCTCGCCCACATTCTGGTACTGGTAGGTGTAACCCGACGAGGCGTCGGTCGGCACCTGCATCAGGATGTCGTCGGTCGTGTTCCAGTAGCCTTCGATGCTACCGCGCAGACGGCCGTTCCACATGCTGAAGTCGAGGCCGATGTTGCGCGAGGTGGTCGTCTCCCACTTCAGGTCGGGGTTGGCCTGCATGCTGCCCGGTTGGTAGATGGCATCGCCGGCGGCATTCGTATCGGTCGTCCAGGTCTCTTTCCAGAGCGAGGAGTCGATGTTGTCGGCACCCGAGGTACCGTACGATACGCGGAGCTTCAGGTTGTCGAGCCAGTCTCTTGCACCGGCCATGAAGTTCTCGTCCGAAATGCGCCAGGCGAGGGCGGCGGCCGGGAAGTAACCCCACTGGTTGTTGGGGGCGAACTTCGACGAACCGTCGGCGCGGAACGTGGCGGTGAAGAGGTACTTGCCCTTGTACGAGTAGTTCACGCGGCCGAACCACGAGAGGGTGTGCGACGGCAAACCGATCGTATTCTTAAAAGTGGATTTCTTGACGCTGTTGTCGTACATGTTCATCATACCGAAAGCGTCGCTCATCGTGAACTCGCTCGGGTAGCCGTAGCCGCGGAACTCCGACGAGTTGGATTTCGAGGCGAGCACCTCGTTACCGGCCAGGATCGACAGACTGTGGTTGTCGCCGAGCCCCTGCACCTCGTAGTTGACCGTCGTAGCCCAGCGGACGTCGTAGCCGTCCTTCTTCGTCAGACGGGCCTCGTTGTAGGCCGCGCCCGAAGCGGGCGAACCGGCATCCCAGTACTGCGTCTCCGACCAGTTGCGGCTGAGCGAGAGCTCCGTTTTGGCCGTCAGACCTTTCACGGGCTGCCACGTCAGACCGCCGCGGGCGTGGATGCGCTGCGCCGTCGTGATCTGCGCATAGTTGTTGATGACGTCCACGGGATTCTTGGCATCGTCCACGGCGTCGGCGCCCTGGCTCAGCAGGCCGGCGTTGTCCTCGCCGAAGGGCTCGTCGATCGGGCGGAACGTACGGGCCGACGAAGCGACGTCGAACTTCGTACCCTCGAGCTTCGTATCGGCATAGCGCAGATCGGCGTCGAACGTAAGCGACTTGGCGAGCTGCTGCGTCATCTTGAAGTTGGCGCTCCAGCGGCGGAAGCCCGAATTGATGCGGGCGCCCTCGTCGTCCACGTAGTTGACGGCGGCATAGAGCTGCGTCTTCTCGCTGCCGCCCGAAACCGAGATATCGTGGTTCCACGATCCGGCCGTGCGGAGCACGTCGTTCATGTAGTTGTGTGCGGCGACGTTCTTGTAGTCGTTGAGGTGGTTGCCGTACTTCGAGCCCAGACCGAAGTACTTGGCGACGTTGTCGGCGTACGAAGCACCGGTCTCGAGGGCCTGCGACCAGGTGTAGAGCACGTAGTCATAGGCATCCATCATATCGAGCACCTCGGGCTTCTCCTTGACCTGGTAGTACATGTTGTAACGTACCGTGGTCTTCTCGGCGCGCTTGCCGCCCTTGGTCGTGATCAGGATCACGCCGTTGGCGCCGCGGGCACCGTAGATCGCCGTCGAGGCGGCATCCTTCAGCACATCCAGCGACTCGATGTTGTCGGCCGGAATGTCGTCGATCGTGCTCACCTGCACGCCGTCCACGATGAAGAGCGGGTCGTTCGACTGCGTGATCGAGTTGCCGCC
>CANRPU010000036.1 GCA_947632555.1 uncultured Lachnospiraceae bacterium | reverse complement strand
AGGAAACATTATACAAGTTTTAAAAAGTAAATGCACTATTATTGCAAAAAAGAGAAGTTAGTTTTTTATTTTACAAATGGGTTACAACCGCTGTGAAAATAGAAATAAAAGTTGACAGCAGAAAGCGGGGGGGTATACTGCATACAGTAGTATGCAAGTCGCAAGAGAAAGATGATAATTTTAAAACTTCATTATTATTGCAAAGTATAGAAACTCAAGAACAATAAGTCGTGATTGAAATAGCGTTACAATAAGGGGAAGGATTTGACAGAATATAACAGAAGAGGGAGGGAACGGTATGGCAATACAGGAGGTTATCAAATATGAGGGTGACAATGAAACTTTGATTTATAAGTATCCGGAGGAAGATTTTAATACCTTGTCACAGCTGATTGTCCATGAATCTCAGGAGGCGGTCTTTTTTAGCGATGGACAGGCGCTGGATTCTTTCAAGGCAGGGAGATATACGCTGGAAACAAAGAATATCCCACTGATCTCCAAACTGAGAAATCTGGTAACAGGCGGTGAATCCCCGTTTCACTGTGAGGTCTACTTCATCAATCTGGCGATGATGATGAATATTGTCTGGGGAACGCCCTCCAAAGTGACGGTGAAGGATCCGGTGTATGGCTATAGTTACAGCGCGGGCGCCAGCGGTTCTTTCGGCATCCGCATCACGGACGGTAGAAAGCTCCTGATAGAGTTAAACGGAACGGAAAGTAGCATGGATGTGACGCACATTCAAAAATATTTCAAGGATTTGATTGTTACGCGAGTCAAAAATTATATTGCAGTAGAGATGGGGCGTCACAGCTACAATACGCTGAACGAACACCTGAACGATATTTCGTCGGGAATCGAGAGTCAGATCCAGAAGGACATCGACTCTTTCGGCATCCGTATCTTTCAATTCTATGTTTCATCGGTAATGATCGACGAGAATGACCTGCAAGAGTTAAAAAATCTTGACAATAAGATGGCACAGAAACGCTATGAGGCGGCGGGCAGCCGCGACGCACAGATCATAGAAGCCGAGGGAAAGGCGAGAGCCAGAGAGATTCAGGGCTACACCTGGGCGCAGGAACAGCAGTTTGAAGTGGGAAAAACATTTGCGCAGAACGAGGGCTTCGCTGCTAATCCCGCCAATATGATGGCGCAGATCCCCGTAGCAATCACAATGGGAGAGATGATCAAGGACAGCGTGAACAAAAATGCCGGCGCAGTGCAGAGCGCGGCGGCTCCTGTCACGCCCCAGTCCCAGCCGCTCCCACAGGCGGAATCGGGCCAGATCACGTGCGCGAAATGCGGTAAAACGTTGCCGGTGACAGCGAAATTCTGTTTTAACTGCGGGGAAAAAGTGTCGAAAGAGGTACATTGTTTGAATTGCGGACGCCTGATGGATGAGAAAGAAAAATTCTGTATGGAATGCGGAACGGCGCGTCCAGAGGAGAATGCGTAACCTGAAACGGCGGGAAAGCCTGAGGGGAACGGAGAAAGAGAGGAAAACCATGAAATATCTTTTTTGTATCATTGCATTGGCCGTCCAGCCGGTCTTTGCCTATTCGGTGTATCGCAGACAGGACAAGCGGCAGGCGGCGCTAAAGCTGCCGTTGCTGTACTGCAGCTGCATCTATCTGGTGGTACAGCTGTTTGTGTTCTTTCGGTTCTGTATCCGCTTTTCGGAGGGGCAACAACAGTGGGCCTATCTGATTCAGACAGCAATCTTCGTGGTATTTGCTTTTTTGCAACTGTCGCTCTTCGGAGGCAATCGGTATATAGAGCGCATAGAAACGCAGGAACAGGAGTCGACAGCAGATTTTCGCGGACTGATCAAGAAGCTGGAAATCTGTCGGGTGAGTGTATCGGGGGCGGAGAACAGAAAGGCAATCGACGCACTGTATGACAAAATGCGCTTCGCCGATCCGGTCAGTTCTCCGGAGGCAGCGGCGGTCAACCAAAAGATCGGCGAACAGATCGACGAACTGGAGAGGATCACGGAGCAGGAGGCTTTCCGCGATAAATGTGAAGAGATCGCCGGACTGCTTGAAATTAGAAAAATACAAAACGTGAAGGAGAGAGGGTAGATGAAAACAATTACATGTCCAAATTGCGGTTCGGGATCAGTGCAGCAGTTGACGGAAGAAAAGTATTTTTGCAACGGCTGTGAACAGATCTTTATGCTTCATAACCTGTCGAAAGAGTTTCAGCAGACGGATGAACACATCTCGGCGATGCATAGCGATTTAAAGCGGGAAATCGGACAGATGGCGAAAAGCAGCGCCAACAGCGAATACAACTCTCTGGTCGAGAGCGCGGAGTACTATATGCGGGCCGGATACTACCAGAAAGCTTACGAATCTTTCACGGAGATAACCGAAAAATATCCACAGTACTCTGCCGGCTGGTATGGCTGTTACCGGGCGTTGACGAAAGAATTTACGGAGTTTGAGAGAGATGACATTGTGTACGGCTATGTAGAGGAGAACGGAGAGTGGCAGGGCTTTGCAGGTTGGATAGATGTTCGGAACGCGCTGCAGTGCGATGATGCCGATCGGGAGAAGATTACGACAGAGGTGACGCAGTATGTCAGGAAATGCGCGGAACAACGGAAGCAGGCGATGGAATATATTCTGCGATCAAATGTAGAGGAGTATGCGGCGGTAAAGAGAAGGCAGGCGGAATTATGTTCGAAGAGTTGGAAAACTCTTTTTGGCATTCAGGCTAATTCTACGGAGAAAAAAGTTGCCTTGAAGCAAGCGGTGAGTGAAATCCTGGGTGAGGAATATCGTCATCCAGGTGAAGTTGATAGTGAATATGAACATTATATACTTTTCCGCGATATGAATCGATGGTATATGCTTTGCATATTTTTCATCGATCCCTGCGTGCTCATGGATGTTTGCAATCAGCTCCTTAGCCAGACTGAGAATCCGGACTCTTTTATCCGGATGTATACGACCGATCCGTTTAGCGCTTTTCTCCTGTGGCAGAATGAGCCCGAATATCCTCTCATGGAACATTACAGGTTGTTCATTGACCAAGAAGGGTGTCTATGTTGGCATATTGAACTGTTGCAGAATGAATCGTTGCAGATTCAAGAGGAATGGGGTGCGGGTGCGGAGAATTTTGCCGAGAACCTGATGGCGGGGCAGATAGAGAGATTCCGCTACCTGTTGGACGGGATTCCGGTCGTTTCGCCTGCCGGGATTGGCACTTCAATGGAGGCTGCGGCTCAGGGAATGGACAGCGGTCCCGCACAGCGGTTCTGCCCGAACTGTGGCGCGTCACTTGATGCGGACGCTGTATTTTGCGGGAACTGCGGCACTAGGATTGGGTGAAACTATGGCATTTTAGTCCTCTTACCCTATTTCATCTATATTAGAACAAAAACTGCGCCGAGCAATACAAGCTGGCAAAGCATCTGACAGGCAAGCAGCTTGCGGAACTGTTCAGTCGTTACTGGGTATGGGAATATATTTACTCCTGCTATGAAGCTCTGCATACGACCGGTACGAACTATATTATTGAGGATATTGACCTGTATATTGAAGCCCGTAAGTCTGCACGGTCTTGAATAGACGATATGAAAAGATTATGCTTATCTACTGATTAACGAAAATGTGATAGGAAAATAAGTGTGATCGTGGTATTAATATGAGGAAAACAAACCGCGGCTTGAGAGGAGATTTCATATGAAGTGTGATCCACAAGTATTGGAACCATGACTTTTATTAGAGTGGACATGAGCAACGGCATATTGATGTAGGTTTGTCAAACATATGTTACACTGACCGCAGATGATCCAGCAGTACCTGTCTGGGAGTCTTCCATCCAAGAG
>CANRPU010000035.1 GCA_947632555.1 uncultured Lachnospiraceae bacterium | reverse complement strand
CGATTAAAGCATAACACAGAAAGGGTATCTTCGTCTTTTAAATTATTCAGTTGTAACACATGTATTGTAATCCTACAAGTGGACATGAGCAACGGCATATTGATACTTTGCTTTGTGTTGTGTATAATATTAAATAGAACTTTCTGTTTTACCGAGAGGTACAATATCGGAAAAGACGGTTGCAGATAAGGTATTGGAGGGTGCAGTATGATTCTATATCATGGCAGTAATGTGATTGTTTCTGAACCGGAGCTAATCGAACAAAATCGGTTTCTTGATTTTGGTTTCGGATTTTACACGACAACAAATAAAATACAGGCGATAGGCTTCGCTGATAAAGTGACAAAGCGCCGCAAAGAAGGCGAAAAAACTGTCAGTATCTATGAAATCGATGAAGATCGCGCTTTTGCCGAATGTTCCGTTCTGCGTTTCGACAGTGCAAACGAGGCGTGGCTGGATTTTGTATCGGAAAATCGTTCCGGCAATTATACGGGAGAAGCTTATGACTTTATTTTTGGCCCCGTTGCAAATGATGATGTATATACGACATTTACGCTTTATTCTGCCGGTGTACTTACAAAGGAGCAAACTTTGGAAGCATTGAAAATCAAGAAACTATACAATCAGTTAGTGCTGTCATCTGAAAAAGCACTTTCGTATTTAAAATTTGTGGGGATAGTCCCGCAGGAGGAATTGTAATGGGAGCAGAAAAATTTGGCGCTGTTATGGGCGTGCTTGTAGAGCAGATCGTTCACCTGATTACTGAAAATTATGCATACGATGAAGTGACTGCTTCGAACAAGTTTTATAACTCAAAGGTTTACGCCCTTTTAGAGCAGGAAGAAACGAAACTATGGCATTTTAGTCCTCTTACCTTATTTCATCTATTTGATCAAGAACAAAAAATGGGCAGCTTTGAACTGCCGGAGGAGGTTTGAGCATGAGCGCTCAGGGTAAATTTATGATTTACTGCGCCGAGCAATACAAGCTGGCAAAGCATCTGACAGGCAAGCAGCTTGCGGAACTGTTCAGTCGTTACTGGGTATGGGAATATATTTACTCCTGCTATGAAGCTCTGCATACGACCGGTACGAACTATATTATTGAGGATATTGACCTGTATATTGAAGCCCGTAAGTCTGCACGGTCTTGAATAGACGATATGATTTGGTAAATTAAAAAGTAAAAAGAGCAAACTGTTGATTTGCAGATACTGAAGGAGCGTTTCGGAGATTACCGGAACGCTCTTTTTATGTCTTTTTAATAGGTTTTGTCAACAGATAAAAACTGCGTGAATTCAAAAGATCACATTCGGCTGCCTTTTTCGCAGATTATACACTTCTGTGAAAAGGAAATACGATACCTATACGTTAAATATACTCAAGCCTTAATGTAAGATAACATAGTTTTTTAAAATTTACAATAGTTTTTTTCTGGAAGTTTATTCAGATTTGCGTATACTATTAATTGAAAATATATAAATTCACATATTAAATATGAAAAATAATGCCTTTTATGGTCAGATATGTGGTCAAAAATCAGTGAAAAAATGGAGGGTAAACAGAATGGGAAGACATGGCGAGAACATCAGAAAACGTGGTGACGGGCGCTGGGAAGCGCGCTACATGGTATACGATGAAAAAAAGGGAGAAAAGGTCTGCCGTTCCGTATACGGGCACACATACGAGGAGGTCAAGAAAAAACGCGCCTCCATATCAAAGTTGTCCGCGGTTTTGGACCAGACTGAAAATGCTTCAGGGCAGGAAGCGAACGCGGCAAAGGACATTGATTTTGGAACAGCGGCACGGGAATGGCTGGCCGCCGTGAGATCAGCGCAGAAACCGTCCACCTTTGAGAAGTACAGCCTTATTTACCACGGTTATCTTGAAAAAGCGTTTGGCGGCATGATGCTCTTGCAGGTTACGGAAAAGGCTGCCGGTAACAAACTTGCCTCATGCGGGGCGTTGTCGGAAAGCCTGCAGAAAAGTATTTACGGCGTATTGAACAGCATCCTGCGGTATGCGGCGGGCCAATATCATATGGCGCTTTCGGAAATAAAAAGGCCGTCGGTGAAGACACGCTGGAAAGAAGCGGGAACATTTACCAAATCCGAGCAGACGAAAATTTTGTCCGTTCTCTGCGCCGATATGGACCGGTTCAGGCTGGGTGTGCTCCTGTGCCTTTTTACCGGCCTGCGTCTTGGAGAACTGTGCGCCCTGAAATGGTCCGACATTGATCTTGCGGACAAGACGCTCACCGTAAGAAGGACTGTCCAGAGGCTTTATGTGGAAAACGCGGCAACAAAAACAGTCCTTGTGGAAACCTTCCCGAAAAGCGGCAATTCCAAACGCAGCATCCCATTGCAGGATACCGTCGTTGCGCTGTTAAACGATTTCAGGAACGCGAAAGAATATGTATTTGGCGGCGATAAGCCGCTTGATCCGAGGACCATGCAGAACCATTATAAAAAGATCTTAAATGAGGCGGGTGTAGATTATAAAAATTTTCACACTCTGCGCCACACGTATGCCACAAACTGCATTGAGGGCGGGACGGATGTAAAATCCCTGAGCGAGATGCTTGGGCATTCCAGCGTAAAGATCACCCTGAATTATTATGTGCATCCGTCCATGGACACCAAGCGTATGTATGCGGACAGCCTGTGCGCGTTTTATGTAAGGCTTCATGGTCAGATTTTGGGTAGGGCAGGTTAAAGGAACCGCGTCATAATGGGGATCGCGGCGCATTTTCACAGAAGTGTATAATCTGCGAAAGGCGTGCCGCTATAGACATTATTATCAGTAGTATGGACCAAAGAATCAAGAAAATTCATTTCATGGGAAGGCTGGCATGAAGAAAAAAGACAGGGTCGCGGATATTCACTGCCATATTTTACCGGCTCTGGATGACGGTTCAGGCAGCATGGAAGAATCCATGGAGATGCTTCGGATCGCCGTGAGATCCGGGATCACGGATATCATCGCGACCCCTCATTACAGGGCGGGGATGCGTAATCCGAGCCCGGACACGATTCGAAAACGGGTCCGAGAGGTGCGCCGGGAGGCGGTAAAACGCGGAGTGGATGTAAATCTCTATCCGGGCAATGAAGTCCGCTTTTTCAGTGAGCTGGAAGATATCCCTCTGTCGGAGAAGATATGCACCCTCAATGACAGTCCTTACATACTGATAGAATTCTCTCCCACGGACTCTTACCGTTTGATCCGCAACGCCCTGGATGAGGTGCTGGGCATGGAGCTTGTCCCTGTTATCGCCCATGTGGAGAGGTACAGATGCCTTTTGGAGGATTGGAAACAGGTGGAAGCCCTCCGGGGCATGGGAGCCCAGATCCAGGTCAACGCCTCCAGCCTGACAGGAAAGGCCGGGCACAAGGTCAAAAAGCTGGCATGGACCCTCCTTCGCGGACACCTGGTGGATTACATCGGAACGGATGCCCATGGAAGTCAGAACAGGACACCGGATCTTAGGAAATGCTTAAAGCTGCTCCACAGGAAATGTGAGGAGCCTTATATCGAAGAGATCCTTTGGGGCAATGCCAGGAAACTGCTGATCTCTCGAGAATAACGAAAAAGCTTCCGTCAAGGCGGGAAGCTAAAAGAACAGACAGGAAAGTTGGGTAAGAACATGCAGGAAAACCAAAACGATGATGTGATAGAGATCGACCTTTTAGAGATATTCGGGCTGCTGCTGCACAGGTGGTGGCTGATCGCCTTAGCGGCCGTCCTTACGGGCGCAATAGGCTTCCTGCTGAGCTGCTTCGTGATCGCGGATAAGTATGAGTCCACGACGGAGATCTACATACTGAACAACGGGGAAAATGTCACCTACACCGATCTGCAGATGGGCACCACGCTGACCAAGGATTACGCCCATCTGATCACCACGCGGGACGTATTGGAGCAGGTCATCGGGGAACTGGGCCTGGAGGACAGCTATGACGATCTGGAAGGGCGGATCAGCGTGGAAACGCCTTCCGATACCCGTATCGTAGCCATCAC
>CANRPU010000034.1 GCA_947632555.1 uncultured Lachnospiraceae bacterium | reverse complement strand
GCCATGAGGGCGCGGCGAAATGTAAGAGAATACCGCGGCTAAAGAAAGGCCTGCGGGATAACCGGTAACGGCTGTAAAAAACCAGATACGACCAGGGGATCACCAGGAACATAGTGGAATAAAAAAGAAACATCAGAAACGCTTTTCAGCCGGAAGCGGCGTAAGGATCGGGCGCTTGTGGTATTATGATAAAGCAGGCAGAGGAAAATGTCAAGGAAAAAGAGAGAACCTGGAGAATTATCGTTCATTGTGATTACAATCACTCCTATATCATTTTTTACCATCACCTCTACATCTGTGCCGGAGTTCCGCCGCGTATTCTCAGGCCGTCGCTGTGTGGTATTTCAACCAGGGGTACGCTCCTTTTCCAATCTTCCGTTAAAATTGCCGTCAGGTTCTGTTAAAGCCCAAACACTTCTACATTTTGTACACTTATAATAAAATTTTTTATGTCCATACCCATCATACTTATTAATGGAGTGTTTTTTACAAAGTTTCTTTGCTTTTTCTAGTTCAGCAATATATTTTTTTAGATAACAAAAATCGGAAATTTCATTAAAATCATTAACTTCGGCTAGTGCTTCACAAACACATGATATTTTTATTGATTTTATAATATTATTTTCTATAATAATCAATGGAGAACCTTTCCAATCAAACCATATTGCATCATCTGCTATAAAATACAACCGTTTCTCACCCAAAAAGGTTTTGTTTGCTATAGTCATCAATTCTACTTTTTCATTAATTGTTGCTTTTTTATTTGGATACCACTCTATTTTATTAGCAAGCACCAAAAAATAATCTATTCCTATTTCTCCATGAAATGTTGCTATTTTATCATTATATTTTATATGAATTTTATCGCTGCTTGCTTTGCCTACTGTTACAAATTCCATACGTGTTTTCAATTATCCATTCTCCTTTAACCAATTGACGCTGCTTCCATTTAATGAAAATAGACCTGATAAACCTGATGTAAATTCAAAAGTTGCTATCGTTTAATATAGTACAACCTGTAGAACTTGCCAACAACAAAATAAGCAAAACAAATATTATACTTTTATTCACATTTAATCACTTCTATTAATCCGGCAAATAAATTCCCGCATTTTCTTCCGATAAATTATAATCACCGATAGTCTTTTCATCGTCTATCTCGGCAAATTTTAAAAAAGATATTTTATCCGTTTGTTCCTTGTCAAGTCCAAAACAAAAACATATCGGAGTATCATTTTTCATGGACGTAATATAAACGGTGGTATTTCCATCATCAATTTCCGTCCAGCCTTCGTGAAGTTCTCGCATTGGCTGGCAGTAATCAAAAAAGCGATCTATTTCATCGTCCGTTACGCCTGAAGCCAGCAGATTGTCAGAAAGCAACTCACGAAATCTCTCTATGTAATCGTCATGATTTTTTTGCTGATAAATATTTTCCCAAAGAGTAAACGCCATATCACTTTCCTCGGAATTAGCAGGATACACTATCCCTGCAACAAAAAAATCTTCACCTCCCTGATCAAGTCCGGCATCCGGCCAAATCTGAAGCTTCATGCTGTAGACCCCTTCTTTTTCCTTATCTTTTTCATTTATTGTCCACGCATTCCAAGTAAGCTTATAGTAGTTTTCTGTTGTTTTAAAAACGCATACCGGAGAAACAATACATCTTTCACCACCGCTCGAATATTTATTTGAGCTTGAATTAGTCTGCGTAACTTCAACAAATTCGCCTTCATATATACTGAGCATATATTCAATCCCTTCATCCAGATCTGGACAAAGATCTTTGGCACGAACAGAAAACAGATTTTTGATTGCGTCAGCATCGTTATTTTCCAAAGCCTCTATTACTGTTTCTGAAACACTCACATTCTCCGTCTGATCAATAACGAGATTACCTTCATAATGGCTGTTTAATTCTTCTACAACAGAACAGGATGTTAGGCTTAACATCAATATTACGGACATTGTGTAGCAAAGCAATTTTTTAAATTTTAACATAAGATTCTCCTTACCAAGTCAGCGTTACAAGAGCCTATGAAGAAAAGTCTGTAAATATTGATCTTCTATGATAATTGATAGGGATGAACAGTATTATCAGCCGTTTGCCCCTTGCTTACACTATTAACAGAAACAGGAACTCATGTCAAGAGCGCCCATCTAAGCGACGGATGGATCGTGTAGGATTACAATACATGTATTACAACTGAATAATTTAAAAGACGAAGATACCTTTTCAAAACCAACTCAGAAAGAAGGTATCTCCGCATGGCTAGTATAACACAGGATATGAAGTTTCGTCTATCCCTTATCCGGTATGCTCAAAAGTATGGTGTCACCAACGCTGCCATCAAATATAAGACCAACAGGCATATCCCTCAGGAGATCAATCTCATCTCTGATATGCGCAGGCGCAATCCTGATGCCGGCCTGGTCATCTTCTGGATGAAACTTACCCGGCACGGCTACAGCCGCTCTATCCCAGGCCTTTACCGTTTCCTTAAAAAACAGGGCTTCATGGCCGTCCATCCTCCTAACCCGAAAGATATCCCGAAACCTTATGAGCAGATGGGCCATCCAGGAGAACGTATCCAGATCGATGTGAAATTGAAGAACACAGCACTTATTCCTCTGCCATGTTCCTGGAACACCTGTTAAAGGCTTTTCCTTTCCCTATAGAGTGTGTCCAGACCGACAATGGGCCTGAGTTCACCAACCGTTTTACCACCTATCGGGACAAGCCAACCCTCTTTCAGGTGCATTTGCAGGACCATGGCATCCGCCACAAGCTGATAAAGCCTTACACACCCAGGCATAACGGAAAGGTAGAGCGCAGCCACAGGAAGGACAACGAACGCTTCTATGCCACCCATCCCTTTTATTCCTTTGAGGACTTCAGCAGGCAGCTGAAGATATATAACTGCAGGGATTACAACAACTTTTCCATGCGTCCTCTTGGAGGAAAGATTCCCAGACAGGTACTGCCGGACCATATATCTGAAATTAGGCATCTACTCCAATACGCCGGGCATAATGAAATTTCCCTTCCGGCCTTGGTACAAACAGAAAAACGAGGTATGCAGAAGGTTATTTATTTCGGGAAAACTCACGGAAACTTTTTGAAGCGGCGAAAAGTTATCTGGTAAATCCTGTTAAGAGAACAATTATGTCCCTTTTCTGAATTGTGGGTCTGGTCGAAGCCCCGCCTGATTTGGTATGCGTCCCGATAGGTATAGTTGATCTTTTAATTTTCCGAAAGGGATGGCGGAGCAAATCTAATGGAAATGTGCTATGTAAATGAGCATGATTGTGGTATTATGTTAGTGGAACAAATCGTTATTTGTAATGGAGGAATACGGTGAATATAAAATGGGATGCGAATAAGTATACAGAGGATTTTTCCTTTGTTCATCAATATGGGAATAGCGTTATTGAGTTGATTAACGCCGACAAGGGCAGTTCCGTATTGGATTTGGGGTGCGGTAACGGAGCATTAACAAAAGTCTTGCAAAGTAAAGGCTATTGCGTTAAAGGATTGGACGCGTCCGAAGAATTTCTGGATATTGCAAAAGAAAAATATCCTGATATTGATTTTATGCAAGGAGATGCTGCTGACTTTACGCTTTCCGAACCAGTTGATGTTGTTTTTTCCAATGCGGTGTTTCATTGGATTAACAAGGATAAACAACAGGATATGCTTAAATGCGTATTTAATGTTCTAAATAGGAATGGTCAGTTTGTTTTTGAGTTTGGCGGTCATGGTAATAATCAAAAAATACACAGAGCATTGGCAAGAACTTTTTCGGAATATGGTTATTGCTATGAGATGCCGTTTTACTTCCCGACTATCGGAGAGTATGCGACTATGTTAGAAAATGCAGGATTTGGAGTGCAATATGCTGTCCTTTTTGACAGGCCGACTGAACTTAAAGGTGAGAATGGATTGAAGGACTGGATTAATATGTTTATTAAAACGCCGTTTTCGATTGTTAAAATGGAGCAGGAGAAAGAAACAATTGTAAATAAAGTGGTAGAAATTCTGCGGAATGATTTGTTTATAAAGGGAAAATGGTATGCCGATTATGTTAGAATCAGAATGAAAGCTGTCCGCTTATAAAATAGAATTCCCGTTTGTCGAACTAGCAGTATTTATAATCACAACTAAATAGCAGCACAGATTTCTTTTCGGTTATGGCACTTTAAAACGAAGCGATGCTTAAATCAAGAACTGATATCCCTGCGCCGAAAACCTTCCCGGCAAAAACGCGCTTTCTTTTTCCTTGACATTTTCCTCTGCCTGCTTTATCATAATACCATAAGCGCCCGATCCTTACGCCGCTTCCGGCTGAAAAGCGTTTCTGATGTTTCTTTTTTTCTCCACTATGTTCCTGGTGATCCCCTGGTCGTATCTGGTTTTTTATTACAGCCGTTACCGGTTATCCCGCAGGCCTTTCTTTAGCCGCGGTATTCTCTTACATTTCGCCGCGCCCTCATGGC
>CANRPU010000033.1 GCA_947632555.1 uncultured Lachnospiraceae bacterium | reverse complement strand
GAAAAGCAGGTTGACAGTATGCAGGAGCATATTGCGGAAATGGATCGTATGTATTCCGGCATCCGGGGAATGAAACACGATATGAAAAACTCCCTTACCGTGATCATGCAGCTTGCGGACAGCGGCAGCAATGAGGAATTGCGGGATTACCTGTCCGGATTAAGCCAGACCCTTGACCGTCTGGAATTTCAGTATAAGACGGGAAATGCAGTGGTCGATACGCTGCTGAATACGAAATACCATGAGATCATGCGCACTCTGCCGGATTTACAGTTTCATGCGGATAAGCTGCTGTTTCCTGAAAAGCTGATGATACAGAGCTATGATATTGGCATCATTCTTGGAAATGCTCTGGATAATGCTTTGGAAGCCTGCAAAAAGCTGAAAGCAGAAGAACCGGAAGCGGAAACTTTTATCCGCCTGTCCTCTTATGCAAAGGGGAAAATGTTCTTTCTGGAAATAGAAAACAGTTTTGACGGAAAGGTGGTGCGGAAACAGGATGCAGAATTTCCGGTCACAACAAAGGCAGACAAAAAGGTGCATGGAAGCAAAATGAAAAACCAGTTGATCGTAGTATGGATAAACAAACAGTAGAATGATAAAACGGAGGATGAAAGATATGAATTTAGCGATTTCTGCAGGCAATGGCATGGCGAATATACCGAACCAGAATTTCCTGTTTCAAAGCATTCATTTGGGCAGCGAAGATCCGGCAGATAAAGCGGGCAAAAATCAGCAGGCATATTCCGTGACGATTTCCAAAGAGGGCTTGGAAAGACTGAAAAAGAATCCGCTGTTACATACAAGGGATGTGGAAAAGCAGGATCAGTATAGGGATATTCTCTCAAAGGCGCAGATGGATGTCACCGGTACGATAGAAGCGGAGTTCCATCACCGATACACAAGCTTAAATACAGAAACGTATCACAATGATATGAGTGGGGAAGATTTCGCGAGGAATGCCCTTTCCGTATATGCCCATATGTATGATGAGATTAAAAGGGGTTACGCGGACGGGACAAGAGAAATCTATATTGCGGATAACAGCGCGGAGTTTGGCTATCGGCGGGCTACTGAGGAAGAGGAGATTGCCGCGCTGGATGCCGCTTTTGACTTCCACGCGGCCTATACGGAAGCTTATATGCGATTTGTAGATGAGGATAGGGACGCTATGAATGCGGAGATTCAAAAATCGCAGGACTTGTGGCGGGCGGCTTGCAAAAACCGCGATCAACGTGCTGCGGAGGAACAGGCTCAGCTCCGGCTGGAGAATATCAGGCAAAAAATGGAACATAACAAACAGCCGGGATTGATGGATTGGATGAAACAGGCAAGAAATGATCTGAAAGTACAGTATCGCGTATTTGAAAATAACATACCTGAACTTTTGAATCATCTATTGAGCAAATTGCATGAATCCGGGGGCACAGCTTTGTAAAAATGGTAACTTGCCGGCAACGGCAACAAAATATGAAAAAGTAATTGCTGAAGTCCCCGGTTTGGGGAAAGATTTAAAAAGGAAATTGAGGCTATGGGCGGAGAACCAATTGCCTGTGGTGTTAAAGGAAAAGCGCCTGGAGCAGGCGGAAACGGCGGAACAGCTTTGGGAAAAGCTGAAAAGGGACTCCCAGACAGAATGCTCATGTACGGTAAAGAAGCAAAAAACAAAACGGATACAGATAGCCGCCCTGCACTATTCCGAACAGAAGAATATGGTAAAAACATTACAGAAGCAAGAGAAAGGCACCGCAGACGGTTCTCTGCGTTGCCTTTCATTCTCACAATATTTAGGGCTTATATTATTTTGTTGAGCTGCTGACCTTTTGGCTTATGAACGTTATCATCCTGTTATATGCATCTTTTGCGGTTTCATCCACTCTTTCATTTGCCACAAAACAATGCGGCATCTGGATATTTACCTCAGCCAGTGGGTCTATAAGTTCATGTTCTACGCCGGCATTCTCGAGCGCTGTGTCCATTTCGCGCATATCAACATAATATTCGCTTCCCAAGAGAACCGATGGAATGTAATCTTCCGTGATCCACATCGTATTGTTGTACTTTTTGACTTCTTCTTTACTCAGGAAAATAGAACCTTTTACATAATTCCCAACCAAAATCTTTGTTTCAAATGAAAATTTATCATAATCCAAAGGTGCATCATCAATGACTAAAGCTTTCACCTGTTCCGGCTTCAAAGCCGGATTTATTCCAAGCAATGCCGCGTATTCTGGATTTGTTATCACACTTCCAATCTGACTTGTGATAATCGCCCCTGCGGAAGAACCCATGATAACAATTTGCTCCATGTTCAGATGGTATTCTTCCGTATGATCCATTAGAAACAGGAAAGCCTCATTAGCTTGTATAACCGGAGTCGGAAAGTGGTATTCGGGTACTAATGCATAGTCGATATTCACAAGGTTAAATCCCTCTGAACAAATATCGTCGAGCAGCGAGGTCGTGTCCGATTCTGCCAAAGGGTCACCGTCACACTTACTGCCGCCAAAAAAGCCGCCTCCATGAAAATAAATCATAGTCGGTCGCTGCACATCAACATTTTCGTCGGGATAAGTTATGTCCAAAAAGCTGTTTGGATAATCATCCGAATAACGAATCTCGGTTATAATAAACTGCCCATTGTCCTTTGTTGTCTGCATAGGCTCATGCAAAGGTTCATACAAATTTTTTGTATTGACAGTTCCTTGCGATAGATTTTGAATTGCTCCTACAATGATCTGCGTATGCGTCATAAGTAGAAAAAATATTCCGATCGCAAGGGTAACAATCACGAAAAGCGTAATCAGCAAGCCCTTCAGAAGCCTATGTTTCTTATTTACCTTCACTGTATTCATTGATTCTTCTCCACATCCTTCCAGTTTGAATTATTAAGAATTTCCGCATCGTCCCCTACGAATACCTTGGCAGCCTCTTCGTCACCCATTAGTTGATAGAGCATCCATGCGGTCATATATCCATCGCTGCGAGCAAGCATATCTTCATGTTCCGCTCCCGCCGCTCTTCCCCGGACTTTGAAATGATCGTCGGAAATCAGATTATAGTTTTCAATCAAAGAAGACAGCGGCGCAACCCCTGCATATTCTTTACTTGGATCCTTTGCGCCATTATCATCGGATTTCCCCGTTCCTGCTGCCATAAAATACGGAATATGTACTTTCGACACATCGTAGCGCCAACCCATATTTCCCGCGAGTAATGGGTATGCAGCGCTTCCTGTAAACATTGCTTTGTAAACGTCCCCATTCTCATATTCAGTCACAGCGGCTAATGCGCCAGCCCCTCCTTGTGAGAAGCCTACAATGCCGATATTTTCAACGTCAAGTTTGCCGTAGAGGATATGAGCCTCCGATAAATGCATCACATAGTCAAGTGTGATGGAAGTTGTTTCTCCTGTGCCTGTTTGAGGATCTTCGTTTCCGACAACCACAAACCCCCACGAGGCAAGGCGCTTAAACCACTCCTCATATTTATAAGCCGGTGTTCCGCTGGCATTGACAGCGATAATAACCGGGTACTGTTGATCTGTTGTTTCAAGTTCGACAGGATACCAAAAACGGTATTTTTGGATCGACGTGTTTTCTGACGGGAAATCTTTATTAGATACTTCATACGGGCCAAGCTGAGAATATTTCTGCTCCAATGGAGCGGAGGATATAAAATCCTTGTAATAGTCAGGTTTTACCGAGGCTTTTTTCGAGTCATTCAGCCCTTTGAATATGAGAACTGCCACTACGATAATAATCACTAATAGGACAGTTCCAAGTATTTTAATCATTTTTTTCATATGCCCCTCCTTGACAATGTGTTGGCATAAAAGTATCATATTATTAATGATGAAACAAGTGTTTCACCGAAAATGATACAATTTATGGAGGTTTGTATCTGCTCATGAACATGAACAACGAGCAAAAGAATACCTATGTAAAGCAACAGATTACAAACGCCCTATTGGAACTATTGAAAGAGAAATCTATTGCTGATATTTCAATAACCGAACTAACGCAAAAAGCGCAGATCGGCAGAGTTTCATTTTATCGTAATTTCCAAACAAAAGAAGATATTCTAAAAGAAGAATCTGATCGGCTCATTAAAGAGTGGGGGAAAATCTACGAAACGAATCCTGAATCTTCACCGGAAACACTATTTCCCTCTTTATTTGATTTTTACAGAGGACATAAAGAATTTTATACCATTCTTTATCAAGCAGGAATGACCTCTATTATACAGGAAACAATTCTTAATGCGATTCAAATTACTCCTGAAATGGCAAACATTGAAGCATACATGAAATCGTTTTGGGCATATGGGATATTTGGTTGGATGATTGAATGGATGAAACGAGGAATGCCGGAATCCGGTAAAGAATTGCTCCATTTTTTCACCAATACAAAGGGATAATAAAATTTGGATTTTGAATAGTGTATCCGCGTCCGTGTCAGAGGCAAAAGAAAAATTGCTGGGAGTTTGGCAATTTTGTATTTTTCAGTGTTGCAGGGAGCAAAACGGGAAAGCGTCGGTTTCTTAGAGCAAGATTCTACCACGGCGCAAAAATTCGCTTCTGCGCTCATTTTGCCCCGTGGGAATCTTGTTGGGGAGCGCCTTCTTATACGATTTGATCTAAAATGCGGTTGTATAATAGAAAAATGTGAATAGTTGCAAAAATCTATTATTAAAGATTGCCTTTTTGGGCAATTTATGATATTCTACAATAGAAAAATGTGAATAGTTGCAAAAATCTATTGTAAAGGACTGCAATATGGAGATCAAACGTGACTTATATCTGGATAAACTGATCAAACGTAAAAGCAATGGGCTGATCAAAGTGATCACCGGAATCAGAAGGTGTGGTAAATCCTATCTTCTGAACACATTGTTTTATCGTCATCTTTTGGAAAAAGGTGTGCCGGAAGATCACATCATTCGATTTGCCTTTGACTCGGCTGACGATCTGTATCTGATCGGGGAGAATCTGATTGAACTTGAAAAGAAAAACAGAAGGGTCGATCCTGAAAAGTTCATGGCATATATACGTTCCAAAATAACAGACCCTCAGATGTATTATCTTCTTCTCGACGAAGTACAGATGCTTGATTGTTTTGAAACTGTTTTGAACGGCTATCTTCGCAAGGATAACATGGACGTATATGTTACCGGGAGCAACGCTAAATTTCTTTCCAGTGATATAATAACAGAATTTGCCGGCAGGGGTGATGAAATTCATATGTACCCTTTAAGTTTTTCGGAATTTATGTCTGTTTATCCGGGAGATAAATATGAAGGACTTTCACAATATATGCTGTATGGCGGAATCCCGATGGTGGTTCTCAAAGATGGGGATGCTGATAAAGCCGCCACGTTAAACAACCTGTTTGATGAAATATATATTCGGGATATTTTGAAACGAAATAAGGTAAGGAATCAGGGAGAGTTGGAAGATCTGCTTAATGTTTTGTCATCTGCCGTTGGCTCACTGACTAATCCTGAAAAGCTGAAAAATACTTTCCATACCGTCAAAAAATCCAAGATTACAGCGGCAACGATCAAACGGTATCTGGATTATTTTGAGGATTCCTTTTTGATGGAATCCGCGCAGAGATACGACATACGGGGAAAAGCATATATTGATACCCCCAGAAAATATTATTTTTCAGATTTAGGGCTGCGAAATGCCCGTATTAATTTCCGGCAATTTGAGCAGACGCATGTCATGGAAAATGTGCTCTATAATGAACTGCGGCTGAGGGGCTATAATGTGGATGTAGGAGTGGTAACAGTCGCGCAAAAAGGCTTAAACGGAAAAGTAACCCGTAAACAGCTGGAAGTGGATTTTGTCTGCAATGCTGGTTCAAACAGATTTTATATACAGTCAGCATATTCGATTCCTGATGCCGGAAAGCAGGAACAGGAAATCAGGCCATTCCGAAAAATTGATGATTCCTTCAGAAAAATAATAGTGACAAAAGATATTGTGCCTTTCCACTATGATGAGCAGGGGATTCTGATAATGAATATCTATGATTTCCTTCTTGATCCATCAAAACTTGAGCGCTGACAAGAAAAGGTAATGTAGCCTGAAGAAAAGATAGCGCAGCGAATATTTGCTGGTTTGTAGGTTTGTCAAACATATGTTACACTGACCGCAGATGATCCAGCAGTACCTGTCTGGGAGTCTTCCATCCAAGAG
>CANRPU010000032.1 GCA_947632555.1 uncultured Lachnospiraceae bacterium | reverse complement strand
TACTAAGCCTATTGAACAAAGATTTATTAAGTTATCAAGGTACATTTACTGTATCTAAAAGATATTATACGAGGAGGAAAAGAAGTGAAAAATCTGAAAAGTGTTTTACTGACGCCCGCGAAATGCGCGGTGGATCTGGGAGATGGCAGCGAAAGGGGATTTTACGTGAATCAGGATTATATCCTGCAGAAACTCCACAGGCCCCACCGGGCGGTCAATCTGATGTACTGTTATTATCCGCTGGACGAAACGTGGCCAAAGAGGGCGCAGGACGCCTACGCGGATAAAGAGGTATCCTTTGCCTGGGACTATCCTTACGACAATTATTTCCCCTATCTGGGCGGATTGGGCGGAAGCCGGGAAGGGGAGCCCTTTACCTGTATGCGGGATGTCAGGCGGCATGGGCAGGATGTGGTTCTGACGCTGACCTGCGATCCCCATATAGAGGAAGAAAGGATCATTGCCATTGCCAAGGATCTGCGGACTTTCGGCCGGATGATGCTGCGCCTGAACCATGAAGCCACCGGGGACTGGTTCTCCTTTAACAAACGGGCTTCTTATCAGGAAGTGGCGGATTTCTTCGTGAAATTCCACAGGATCGTGAAAGAGTACGCGCCCAATGTCAGGACGATCCTCTGTATCGGCGGTACGGAGGACCCCGATTCTCCCAAAATCTCCAAAGAAGAAGAATTCGCGGAAGCGGTGCGGACCACGGATATCTGGTCCGTGGATCAGTACATGGCTTTAAACTGGGGCTGGCCGTACGAAGTGGCGGAGAAGGACAACAGCCAGCATAAAAGGACGGAGGCAGGGCCCATCTATGAGATGACCAAAAGGAGCTGCCGGCGTTATCAGGAGCTTTGCGGCGGGGAGAAAAAGCCCATGCTCATGTCGGAAATGAACGCGGACGGAGATGTGACGGGACCCTTTGAGCAGGTCCAAATGGTACAGGAATTCTGCCGCCTGATCAAAGAGGATCCGGAGCGATGGTTCAGCGGCTTTACTTTCTATCAGTTCAGGGATGACGGCAGGCTGGGCCTGGAGATCACGGACCCCAACAATCCCGACGTGGGGATCGAGCAGCCCATTCTGGCCGCGTACCGCGACATTATTCAGGACGATTTCTTTAAGCCGGGAATGAAAGAGGGAGAAGAAAAGGATCTGCCGGTAACCCTGCGGTGGGGCGGCGCCGAAGATGCGGAAGGGCTTTGCGTGGAGCTCGAAATGGAAGGAAATCCTGTATTCGCGGAGGCCAATTTTAAAGGCGCGCTGAAGGAGGCCAATCTGATGCTGGAGATAAACGGCAGATGGTTTTATAAGGCGCCCGGCGTAACGTTCGTGGATTTTATGCCCGCGTTTTTCGCGCAGGATCTGACAGGACCCTGCACCGTGAAACTGCATATTTTCGCGCCCCCTGCCACGGGAGAGAACGATGCCTCCCAGGGAGAGGACTGGCAGGAAAATTATTATTACACGCTGACGGAACTGCCCGATATCCGTCTGCGTTTTGAGCCCGTCATGCGTGGAACAGCTCATAAAACAGATTTTCCAGTATCATGACTTCGTCGCTGACCTCCACGCTGTTCATGCGCCCTTCGTCCCGGCCGGTTTCAAAATACTTCCGCAGCGTGGGCATATCTCCTTTTAAAAGGAGCTTTCCCCGGTCCATGAAGAGAAATTCCTTCGCGATCGGGCCCACATCCTCTATGATGTGAGTGGCCAGGAGAACGATCCGGTTCTCGGAGGATTCCCGGATCAGCTTGCGCATATTGATCCTTTCCAGAGGATCCAGCCCGGCTGTGGGCTCATCCAGGATCAGGAACGAGGGGTTTCCCAGAAGCGCCTGGGCGAACAGCGCCCTCTGAAGCATACCGCCGGACAGTGCCCGCAGCCGCTTCCGGCGGTGATCCTCCAGATTCAGATATCGCAGCAGCGCGTCGATCTGCCCTGCCTGTTCTGTTCTGGGAATCCCTTTTAATTCCGCCATATAGTACAGAAATTCCGCTACCCGAAATTCCGGATAAACAGCCTGCTGCTGCGGTTTATAGCCTATCACCTTCCGGTAATCCGCTCCCAGGCTTCCGATCTCGGTTCCGTTCCAGAGGATTTCCCCGCTGTCAGGCACCCGGTTGTTGACCAGCAGATGGATCAGCGTGGATTTCCCGGCGCCGTTGGGGCCAAGCAGGCCGTAGATGCCGGGCGTCAGTTCCAGTTCCAGATTTTCTATCACCTTTTTTTCGGTGTAGCCGAAAGACACCGATCTCACTTCCAGTTTCATGTTCCCGCGGTCCTCGTCTTTCTTTCATATATGCCGCAGACCGCGACAAGCGCGGCGCACTGCAGCAAAACAATAAAAATCGCGCTTAGGTTTCCACGGATTTGGAAAACCAGAAGCTCACTGCCCCAAAGCAGCGCGTTCATAAAGTACCCTTTCAGGAAGGAAAAGCCCAGCAGCCGCAAAACGCAGGGCAGGAGAATGACAATACCGCTGAAGAGAACCGTTTTCAGGTAATCCCTGAAAAACGCCATGGCCCGCGTAGAGATCAGTATGGCGAGCGCGATCCCCAAAAACCGCAGGATCCAGGTAAGCGCCAGCGCTTCCCACAGAAACCAGCCCTGAAAATGTTCCGCGAACATCTCCAGATTTTCCATACCCTGAAATATGCCATAGCCGCCAAACTGCCGCAGAATGCGGACGGTATCCCCTGCATAAAGGGCAGATGCCGGAACCGCCGTCATCAGGAAATAAACAAAAAACCGCGTCCGGGTAAGCCGGTGGCGTCCACGGGGAGTAGTGTTCACCAGCATGTAAGCGCCTTTTTTATATTCGGTCCATGAAAAGCAGGGCAGAAAGACCGTCAGGAATATGGCGGCAGCCAGCACCCCCGCGTTGCTTCGGGCATCCTGGTTCGGACCCAGCAGATACAGATATCCGGTTTCATACAAAAACACGCCGCTGTTGTCCCGGACCCTGCGATACTGCGCTTCTACCTGTTCAAAGGCCGCCTGCCTGGTCAGCAGGGTTTCCAGATAACTGCGCAGAATGGGATTCTCCTCCTCCCGGAGAGCCTCCAGCAGCGTATCCACCTGAGCAAAAAAAGTCCGCTCCTCTTCCAGGAACAGCTCCTTTTCCTCTGTCAGCGGGCCGTTCAGTTGTTTCATGTATTCCCGGTAATAAAGTTCCTGCGTGGTTAAATGGATATCCGGGGCGGAAAGATAATACCACCCGCTGAGCACGGTGACCCCAAGCAGCGGATATATCAGCTTTCCGGACAGCAGAAGCTTTTTCAGTTCCAAAACCGTCAGAAAACCGCTTCCATCCCGCGGAGGTTTTCGCGGTTTCTCCGAGGGCCGGCGCCGCCTGACACAAAAGCGGGGAAGGCGTTTTTGGCGGGGAACTTTCCCGTACAGTCCGTACCCCGCAGGCGTGGCAAAGAGAAGAACGCACAGCGAAGCCGCCGCGACTATCCGGATACTGTCCACCGGATGCCCAAAAAACGAAACCACCTGGTAGGTTAAGAGGAGAGAGGCACTGTCGGAAAACAGAAGCGGATTCAGGCAGAAAAGCCAGCCGGCCAGCCCGTTTGAGCCGCTGCCCCGCAGGGAGAACGCTGACAGCAGACATACGAAAGCCACCCCGGTCAGCAGATAAAGATTCTTTTTCATAGCGCACGCCGCCGCGCAGAGCAGGAGCGCCAGCAGATACAAAAGGATGCATTTAAAGACCAGCGTCAGGAGAACCGCCTGCAGAGCGGTCAGATTCCAGCGGCATGGCATAAATCCTGCCGCCATCTGAATGGGAGCGTTCCAGGCCGGGCTGCCCATCCGCCGCAGAAGATACCATAAAAAAGCACCCTCGTAAATCGTTGTTGCTGCTGTCGCACAGAGCAGAACGACCGTCGTTTTGGAAAACCAGAACCTGCCGCGTCCCCGAACCGTGGTACCGGTCAACTCCGAATATCCCTTTTCCTTTTCATCCGTAAACAGGAGCATCACGACCGTCAGAAGAAACAGAGCGCAAAACCCTTCCATAACGCGGTTTCGCAGAAATACGCTGATCGGGATATTGGGGTACCATTCCTCAGGGATCTCTTTCAGACCCGCGTAATCCCGCATGGCCTTTTTCCTGACCAGCGCCACATAGGGATCATCCTCAAACAGGGAAATACCGGAAAGCTCCGAATTTCCCTGCTGCAGATTCAACAGCCAGTCCCCGTATCCGGCCGCGGCTTCCGCATCCTGGCATATCCGGCGGAGAACCACGCGGTCCGAGTTGATCTGTCCGATATCCACTTGGGACGGCGCGTCCCAGCTGTATCCGGCTTCCGCCAGGCTCCGCATGAGTTCCTCTTCGGACAAAAGTCCCTGCGTATAATTCAGATATAGGGGAAGGATCCGCTCCAGCTTTTGGATCCGGCCGGCAGTCTGCTCTTTTACCTGCAGGACGGGCATTTTCTCATATTGACGCGCCAGCTCCAGATAACGTTTCGGATCGACACCCACATTTTCAAACTGCCGATCTGTCCAGAGCGCGCTGCACCAGAGCCCCAGGCCAAGGAGCAGGAAAAACCACGCGAATACCCATTTTCGGGCCAGGATCCTGCGAAATTCCAGAACTGTCAGCTTCAAAACAGCCACCTCCGATCAGGGCGCGCTGTTGATAGCTGCCAACAGTTCCTGATATCCGGCATCGTACAACTGCTCTTTAAGCGTTTCCAGGCGGGAAGCGGTGTCCTCACCGTAATAGCCCTGGAATACCAGCAGGTTTTCCTCTATAATTTCCTTGCACGCCTGGTATTTTGCCGCCAGTTCCTCATCGGAAAATTCACAGGGCCTGCTGTATGCCAGCCCGAACCCCACTCCGTAGTTCATGGCATCAAATTCACGGGTAAACTGCTCTTCACTGGCTTCATTCAGAAACCGTCTGTCACTCTCAAACCCCAGGCCTACCGCGTAGCCCGCGGAACGATAGATGATATATCCGTCCTGCCATTGGTAATGATAATGCTCTATGCCGCAGTACAAAAGGCGCATCAGGGTAGTGTCAGTCCTTAACAGAGAGAGAAGGTCCCGGCAGGCATCCGGAACGGCGGTATCCGCGTTAATGACCAGGATCGAGTTATTGACATCTTCCGTTATATACGCCTGCGTCCGCGGGACATAAAAAGCGGCCTCCGCGCTCCCGCCTTCCGCGGAAGTCGAAAAGAAAAAAGAGGATACCCCGATTTCCTGCAGTTCAAGGAACCGGTAGGAATAATCTTTGAGCCGCCGTTTTTCCTCATTCAATTGCTCCTCGGAAGCCCCCAGTTCCTGGAGAGTGGCAGGAAAATAATCCAAATACCCCTCCGCATGCCATTGGCCCAGTCGGCAGTAAAAATCCGTCAGCGTGTCATCTTCCAGAAAATTTACGGCTTCCCAATCCTCCCCGTTATGCCGGATGGCGAAAATATCTCCGTAGTTTTCCAGACCGAAAAGGGAGAGCAGGAGAGGATCCTGAGATATCCCTGATATCAGCGGCAGAACGCCCATTTCTTTCAGGCGGGGACATATGCTTTCCAGATCCCGTATATCGCCTGTCCACGAGTCTATGTCAATGGAAAGCTGCTCCGCCACCTGGGGATAATAGAGATATACCGGCCTTGTGGTGGCTATGGGATTGGACGGCACACCGTAGATCCGCCCGTTTTCATCTCTCAGCTGCGCCCAGACCATTTCGTCATAACGCGCGTACAGCGTCTGCCCGTCGGGGCTCAGCAGAAAGTCAGTAAGATCCAATACTTCGCCGGCAGCTACGGCGGCTTTGTAGTCCATAGTAAGATACAGATCCATAACGGTACCGTCACTTCGGTCGTGGATGAGGCTGTCACCCAGTTCACCGCAGTTCAGAAACTCTTTTTGGTCCGTGGAGATGATGCGCAGATAGTAATTTTTTCCGAGCTGATGCAGATAGTGATTTACTTCGTTTTCGATCAGCTGCAGATCATCATCGCCAAAAAAACGGACAAACAGATTGACGGGAGTGCTGTCGGCCCATTCCGAGGGGTCGTAGTCCTGTGTCCAGGTGACCTCCACATTGCCGGGCCGGGTGATGGTATCGCCCCGGTATACGATAACGGGTGCCTCCGGTTCGGTAACCGGAGAGGATCCGGTGTCCACAGGCTGTTCTACGTCAGAAGAGGATGAACATGCCGTAAGAGCCGCGCACATGGCCATACAGCATACGATTTTCCACATTCGATTCATTGGGTGCCTCCCTAAGATCAAAACCGATACAGATAAGCGTGGACGGTCCGACCCTGCTCGGGCGCTTCGTGCTTCTGATAGGTATAATGTACTATTGTTGTGGCATCGTAGGTCGTGGAAGTGGTCGCGTTGGCCGCGTTGCCGCCGGAACCCAGCATACCGTTAGACTGATCATAGGCTACGGAGTATATGGTGACCACGGAGGCGCCGGAACCGTATGAAGTCATGGCGTGTACCCTGTCCCACTGGTGTGTGTCATCCGACATCCTTATCCAATCACATTCGCAGGTCAGATCGTTTATTTTCTGGTCATATGAGGTACCGTAGAAGAATTGGGTCACTTCGGACGCGGGAACAGCAGTATCTACCTCCACAGGATACGGCAGCTCGGCTGCCTGTACGCCTGAGCCCGCGATAAGTGAAAGAAATGCCGCCAAAGTCAATGCGGTCAAAGAGATGCTTAGTTTCTGTTTCATAGATTATTCCCCCTATTCTATGTTTATTTTTGATAATATTAAT
>CANRPU010000031.1 GCA_947632555.1 uncultured Lachnospiraceae bacterium | reverse complement strand
AAGGCCTCCTATGATTTAGATTTTATCATAGAAGACCTGATACTAATATCTATTTACAGAAAAAGTTTCATACTCTCTCTAAATCACAAAAAGGGCTCCGGATGGTTCATCCCGGAGCCTCTTTTGATAAAAAGTTGCTATACCTGATCATGTTGCCGGCTGCTTTTCCGTTATAGTAAGGGAAATCAACCGTTTCTGTTGTTGGGATTCCAGTGGAATCCATGTACCGTTACGCAGGATGCAGCCGGTAATATCGTTGTAAAGTTCCGGCTGGATCTCTGGGTTCCTCTGACATTCCTCTGATACATACAGCCCTATATGCCGGGCGTAAAGAGGTTCCAGTGCCTCCTGTACATGAACTTTCAGTTCTGCAGCCAGTTCCTCTATTTCTGAAATATCCTGGCGTTTAAAAGCTGCCTCTGATATCATTTTAGTGATGCCTGACAAAGCAATGGCAGATTCGATCAAGGATACCGCTTCCTCCTGATACTTTTTATGGATCCGGATTCCCTGCAGAGCGATCTGCTTAACATAGGCAGAAGCGGATAACCTTATGTCCAGAGAGAGTTTGTCATAAGGTTTTTTGTATTTTGTTTGCAGTATCTCTCGTGGTACTGCGTCCAGATTGCGCTTCAAGGTGTCTAAGTGGCCGGCAAGAGTTTGACGCAGTTCTTTTGTGGTATTGTCTTCCATAGGTGCCTCCTTTCCGAAAGGAATTGTTATTTAAGCTCAGGCAATCTTCTGTTTGCCCCAGCGTATCTGAAATACGCCGTTTTCGTCTTTTTCCTGGATCATTAGCATGGAAAGCAGGTCATAATCCACGTCAAATTTTTCGTAAATGGTATCCAGATCAATATCCTGTCCTTTCATAAACAGGTTGAGCTTTTCTTTGGCGAGCACCATCTGCATAAGGTTGGATTCGATGCTCCCGGCGTAGGTCAGAAAGTAGATGTCCTTATATTCTGTTGAAGTGTATCGAATGAAACGGAAGTAGAACTGGCTCATACCGGCATTGTTATAATGCAGTTCCGGAATGAGTACCTTGTTGATAAACTCAAAATTGACGCTGGAGGGAAGGCTCTGCTGTGTACAGAGCAGGATCCCGTTCTTGCTCTCTTTCAGCGTTTGTCGCATGGCTCGGCGCTTGGCAAAGCTGGTGGTTGTCCCCGTAACTATGAACAAGGGACGGTCCGGCAGATATTCTTGGATTGCCTTTGCGTAGGAATCCAGCACAACCTTGTGTCTTACGCCGATGGCCACGATCTCGTTATCCCATTGTGCCGCCATTTCCACTGCAGCCATGATTTTACCGGGAGTATCTCCCGTGTATTCGTGTACGGTATCAGGGGCGGCGCCGATGCGCAGCAGAAGTGTGATCTGCTGGATCAGCCGCATCATGGAGTCTTTTCTGGAGTTTCCTGTACTGGCGAAATAATTGCTCCGCATCATACTAAATTCGTTCATGGCTTTCTGGTAGACCTGCTTTTCTTCGGGAGAGAATCGTAGCGGAATCTGGTGAAGACGTTTGATATTCTTGCCGGCTACTTCCTCAAAAGTTCTGGTGATGACTGTTTTTTCCAGGATCTGTGTTAAGGTATCGGCGTTGTATATATCCTGTGTCCGTTGTCCCAGACCGAAAACGGTGATACGTTCCGGAAGAAACGAGGCGGAGAAAAGAGAGTACCCCTTTTTGTATGCCGGTATTGGTTCCCTATAGTAAGGGTTGTTCTGGCGCATGGGAGGATCGTCTATTTCGGCATCTCGCTCATGTCGATAGATATAACTGTTCCAGGAGATCATATTGATGGAGTTATTGTAGAGCAGCTCCAGTTGAGGGGCGAACTCTGCGATATTGTTTCTGGTACTGGTTCCGGTCGTTAGAAGTTTCATGCGGCATCTACGGAAACAGGAGAGGACGCTCTTGCAGCGCGCACTGTTCGGATTTGAGATCTCGTCACTTTCGTCTAGAACGAGCTGTAGTTTCTGCTGCCGGCTCTTTACCCATTTTCGTAGCTGCTTTCGGTAAGTGCTGACTTTGTTGAGGGTGATCAGCACAAAATCGCCAGGTTCAATATGCGATAGATCGGCCAGGCGTTCCACAAACACATATGGCAGACTATAATTTTGCAGCACTACATCCCAGTTATTACGGATGGAGATAGCAGAGGATACCACTATGGTGTTATGTATGCCCTGATGCTGCATCCGGTAGAGTCCGGTGGCAATGGCTGCCAGAGTCTTGCCGCTTCCCTGTTCCCATTGGAGTACAGCATACTTTTTCTGGAGGGTAAGGTTGATGTCGTGCCGCTGGGTTTTATTTAAGTGAATATATTCCACATTTTCCGCATCCCACAGTGTAAATTCGGACAGCCACTTGGCTATTTGGGGTTCTTCCTGCATTTGGGAAAAAGGCTGGCTCTGATTGTCGTATTCCTGTCGTTTTCGTTTCAGGAGACGCTCAAAACCTGGAAAAGCATCGGGTGACCTGTCCAGAACAGCCTCATAGATCGGAACGGGTTGCTTCATGGAAACGGACATCTGGCGTTGTACGGATGTGCTGTAGCCTTTATAGACCAGACAGTCATTCTGCTTTACCAGAGCGATAACGTCTTTTTCCGGTTTCTGGTTCTCCTTTTTCAATGTTCTTTTCAGATAGGAGAGGACCTTTCCTTCCGTCAGTCGGATACGTCCCCATTCTTCAACTGACATATCCGAAGGGCGTGACTGTGTGTAAAAACGATGCAGATATTCACAGCATTTGGCATATCTGCTTTTGACAGCCGGATGTACCTTGATCTGATAGAGCATTTTTTGTACCTGATATTGAAAATCCTTCGAGGATTCATGGCTTTTTGCCAGTTCCAGCAGGACACGGGATTGGTTGTTCTCCAGGACCGACTGGGCAAAGGCAAGCAATTTTTTATGTATTTCTTCTGCAGAACGGTGGATGTCAAATCCTTTGGATAAGACGGTTTCAGCTTCTGTCTTGTATGGCTGGGCAGTCCAGCCGGTGATGTCGCTCTTTTTCTGCCAGAATTGCAGTTTGACTGGGAAATGGTTCACACCCAGATAGGAAAAAGCGTCTTCCGGAAGTATGACCTGTCCCAAAAAGCTGAAATGCTTTTCCATTTCCTTGATCTGGCCGCTGTCTGTAAAGGAATCGGCAAGGAAGGACTGTGGAACGATCAGGGCCAGTATTCCTAAAGGTTTTAACAATTCCGCTGCTTTTATGCAGTAATACATTTGTGAGGAGATCTCTGTTCCGTCCATGAGCCGCCATTTTAAGTGAAAGGGAGGATTGCCGAGCACATAGTCAAAATGGATCACCGGCTGGTAAGTGCGGATGTCCATACACTGGATGTTGGCCTCCGGATATAAGAAATGCGCTACTTTGAAGGCCTTGGTGTCAAGCTCGCAGCCATAGAGGTTATTCTCGGTAGGGGTAAAGTTAAAGAAATTGCCCATGCCGCAGGTAAGATCCGCTACCAGGTTGTGACTGGCTATCTTCAGGCAGGAGACCATAAATTCACAAAGGTCCGGCGGAGTAAAAAACTGCCCGTTCTCGATTTCTTTTTTCGCCTCGCTGTATTTATGATAATTATCATAGTCTGCTCTCTCCAGGCTGTGCAGTCCACCGTCTCCGGTATAGGCGTTATATACATCCTCTGCAGTGATCCCGTTTACGGAAAGAGCGTCATTGTCTATCAGATACAGTACTTTTTCATTCAGACTTTTGCGCTGATCCTGTGGAATTTTTGTCAGGTGATAGGGATATTTCATAGAAAGGCCCTCCTTTAATATATGGTATCCAGATACTTGTCTGTAAATTTCTGAGCACATTCTTCTGATGTGAAACGGAAATCGATTCTGCCGTTTTTGAACAGTTTTATGCTTTTTAGTTTCTTACAAGTGGGAAATTCATAAAAATCCTGTGACAGCTTATTAGCATTGATAACGGAAGCAATGTCAACAGGGATATGGGAAAAGTTGCCTGTTTCAAAATGCGCTATACCTTGTAAGATGTATATGGTACTTCTGGAAAGGTTCCATGCGTTGGAAAGGCAGAGGGTGTTATAGGAACACGCATAGTTTGAAAACTGCAGGATAGCTTTTTTGCGGGTAAAGTTATAACTCTTGCGATAAGAGTTCCATGCTGCCTGATGACATTTTTTCAGCAACTCGTGCATAGCCTGTTCCTCTAGATTACGTCCATTCAGATGAAGAAAGAGTTGTTCCAGGATATCCGTGTACTGCAGGGAAAGTGTAAGCATGGACTGTTCGTAAGCTTCCCATTCTGCAGAATTGTCACCCAGATGGTTTGTTTCTGGTTTTTTAGGAAGCAGAGAATCTTGAATATCCAGTGTGGATATGGATATTTTGTATATTTTGTTGAAATATTCGATCAATTCACGGATAAATACGGTGTGTGTGAGTTTGATCTGTTCCTTAATCTGCCTGGACGATATACGGATCTCATTGTTATACAGCAGGTAAAGGGTAGATGTGGTATCAATTTCGGACAGCAGGGCTTTTTGGCCTGCCACCATATCATCCCAGACGCATTTTAACTCTGCTAGTGTACTTCTGGCGTTGTCATAAGCAGCTTGGTGCGTTTTGCAAAAATCTCTGTCCGCTTCCGTGATACGGGTATCTTCCCTGATTTCCACGGCTGCGAATTTCTGTAATAAATCCATATTTTATTTCCTCGTCTTTCTTTGATATATGGTACTGGCAGAGAATATAAAAATCCTCCGCCAGTGTTGGTTAATGGTCTTCTTGTCATGGATGCGGCTAAGCGATCTCCACGCGGTCAGTGGTTCTACGGTAGAGATACATATTGTCAGAAAGAAACTCCTCCTTGGATATCCCGGTACGGTTTATCAATTGGATCATTTTTCTGAGTGAATCAAAATCTTCATCGCCATTTAATGGCAGCAGGATAACTTCATGTATGGAACTGGGAAGAATTGCGACATCGGTATTGTGCTGCTCAGAAAAGGATCTTAAAGCGTTCTTGTAGAGGAGTGAGATCGCACCGTCTACCTGATTTTTGTTGGACATAACATACATAGGAATAGGAATTGAGGTGGTATCCCTTGCGTCCCCCAATAAATTCGGCAGAAGTTCTTTTATGGAAGAAATGGTAAGCGGGTGAATCCGTGGGGTGTTTTCTTCCGCCAGCCGGGCAAGCTCATCAGACGTACAATGCCATAAATTAAGATTGCTGTTGTGAATCAGGATGCTTCCATTTCCAGTCTTGGTATTTTCATAGTACACACAATAAACGATGGCCAAATCAAGATACCTTGTGTGAGGTACATCATCCAGTAGGGTTTTGTTGGCTTCGTAGTTGATGAGTTTCTGAAAGATCAACTTTTGAACACTGTTGAAATCCTTGAACCATTCCATGTCAAAGTGTTTGGGAAAAAGGCCGGAATTATACGCTGTAACGATCTTGTTGATGGTTTCTGACCAATCCTCCGTTTCTTGATATATCTGATAAAAATATTCCAGATACAGAGTGGGAGCTATATTGGACTGGGGATCCGTGATGACAAGTCCATAACGCTTGACGCCGTTTAATTTGTCTACCTCTTTGAGATAGACTTCTTTATCCAGTATTTCAGCAACGGCAGCACAGGCTTTTTCAGCAAATTCTTTGATATTCATATTTTTCCTCCTATAGATACCGCAGCAGTTAGTTGAACTGCTGCGGTTTGATTTATGGAGCGGCGGATACAACGCCGCAGGCAATTTTGGCTCGTCAGGCAGCTATTTGTGCGGGAAACAGGATTGCAGCAGCCAGCGGGAGCGGACTCATGGACAGATAATAATGGGCTGTTTTGGTTTCAAAGTGTACCATACTTTCTGTTTGCTCATGAAGCGCAACCACGCGGGAGGTACGGTAGATTCTTCCCCCAGCGGTATAGATGGCGGTCTTGCCCACCGCGATTGGCTTGACAAGACGGCCGCACAGCTTTACTTCTTTCTTTTTCTTATTCATTGTCAGACCTCCAATCTTTGTAAAGAGAGTTCGTGCCGTGTTTTGTATCGTTATCCCTCGCAGCACATAGCTTTTAAGATATGGCGTACTTCGTTCAATAGCCTTTTTACCTGATCTTTGGAAATATTCTGCTTTCTGGCAATATCCTGACAACTGTAACCACAGCTTTTCAGGCGGACCATATCCATCTGTTGTTCGGAGATGCGTCTGGACAGGTCGTGCAGGAGCAGTCTGGTTTCTAACTGCTGCATAAATTCGTTTTCCGGCGCTATGGTTTCTTCCAGGGAAAGCCCGGTATCTTCATGACCGTACTTGGAAATATGTATGCTAATTATTTTGGCCGAGCGTTTTTGACGCCGGAGATCTCTGAAATAGTTTGAGAGACTGCTAGACATATCACGCCATGCGATTGTAGAAAAATCGTATCTTTGCAATTCTTTTTTAGATAGGTAGTCATATACAGCTTTTAGGTAACCAAAAATAACTACATCGTAAAATTCGTTCTCAGATAAATGTTTATCATTCAGATAGGCATAGACAAGGCTATGATGTTCTGCTGCAAATTTTCTTTGTTCTGGTGTTAATGGTATATCGCTCATGGTAAAATCCTCCTTTAAAATAAGTAAGGGACACTTTCGGTAATCGAAAGTATCCCTTGTTGACTTGGTTTGCGTGTTATGCCGGAAGAGCTTCTCTGTCACCGTCTATTGTCTGTGTTATCCCCAATTAGTAGGAACAATACAGCTTTCTGGCGGGCGGCGGCACGTCAAGAAATATATATGGAGTTT
>CANRPU010000030.1 GCA_947632555.1 uncultured Lachnospiraceae bacterium | reverse complement strand
CTTGGATGGAAGACTCCCAGACAGGTACTGCTGGATCATCTGCGGTCAGTGTAACATATGTTTGACAAACCTACACCTGGGTTAAATTTTACGTCTGTATCGGGATTAAATTCTCTCATTCAAAATACCACCTGCACCATCACCATATAGATCACGGTCCCTAGGAGGATACTGAGAACGGAATTGCGCTTCCACACCTGGATTCCCACCACGCATGCCGTGGCGATCAGCTCCGGCAGTCCAAAAGGAAACGCCGTCAGCGTCACGTCTTTCAGACAGTATATTACCAGCATCCCGATAATGGCCGGAGGAAGCACCCTGCCCAGATAGGTGATATAGGGGGGCGTTTTCCCTCGCAGGACCACAAAAGGCAGGAAACGGGTAAGCATTGTCACAAGCGCCATGACCGCAACAAGAACAGCCGCCTTCATTCCGCCGCCTCCTCTCTTCCCCGCAGGACCGTAAGGATCAGTGTTATGAGCAGCATGGCGGGGATCAGAAACCGTTCCGCCCCAAATACCGCAAGACACAAAAGAGTGCTCAACAGCCCTGTCAGCGCTGGAATATGGCGCCGTGTGGTCAGCCACTGTTCCGTAAAAGACGCCACGAACAACGCCGTCATGGAAAACTCAATCCCAACCGTGGGAAACGGCAGCGCCGCTCCCAGAAGATTCCCCAGTACGCTGCCGGCTACCCAGTAGCACTGGTTAAAAAAAGACACCAGAAACCGGTATAGTCCGGCATCCACCCCGTCGGGCACCTTTCCGTCACACAGGAGCGAATACGTTTCGTCCGTCAGCGCGAAGATCAGGTAAGGCTTGTACTTTCCGGCATCCTTATACCGGTCTATCATGGAGATACTGTAAAACAGATGCCGGGCATTGACCATAAATGTGGTAAAAGCCGCGGTCAGAACGGAGGCTCCGCCCGAGATCAAATCCACCCCCACATACTGCATGGAGCCCGCAAAAATAAACGCGCTCATGGCAAATGCCCACAGCGCGCCGTAACCGGCGGCGCGCAAGAGGATGCCAAAGCCAATGCCTAAAACGATATAGCCTGCCAAAACAGGAATGGATTTGTAAAATGCCTGTTTCACCGTTTGTTTCATTTCCGATCCTCTTTTTTATTCATCATATCGTGTAACTCCAAAATCACTGAAATTTATTGCGTTTCTTTCGCGCTCCGCAATAATTCCCGCTGCGCATCCGGTATGTATTCTGCGTCAGCAGAATTATGATACCACAAGCGCAGAAAAGGAAGCGCCGCGTAAGCGGCATTTACTTTTCAAGCGGTGGCTCACAGGTATAATGCGCCGCGAAGCGGTGCCATGCCGGCGCATCCGGCATGTATTCTGCGGCAGCAGAATCATTATACCATAAATACTCCTAACCTGTAATTTTTTCTATAGGTTCACCAAATTCAATTTAAAGTGTTTTTCATCATTTTTCAATATAATTTTTAATAAAATTTGTAATTCTGCTCATTCTAGCAAAAGCTGAACAGCAAAAAGAGAAAATCCGCAAGAAAAGGAATGCCACGGCACAGGAGGAAACTGACACGAACACAGAGTTAAAGACGCTATGCAGTTCAGCGGGCACAGGAAGAATGTCGATTTCCACACAAGAGTGTAAAAAAGTGTAAAACATTTTTACAACTTTTTACCGCGCACCCGAACATTAAAATGCGGAAGATGGGACTTGAAGCGCAATTTTTCCGCTAACCACAGAAAGAAAGGAGATTGTGGGGCACTGGCTTAGGGTGTGTAAAAGAAATGTAAAATCTGTATGAGTGACTATCAATCAAAAAGTTATTGACGGAAGCGTCAATCAGTGTTACGATATTTTATACAAAAAGGGTGTTACCGTGAAGCAACGGTTCGCCTTAATTAACAGTTACTAATCAAAAAAGCAACCATTAACCTTGGTCGGGGCGGTTGCTTTTTTGATGTCTTTTATTTTTTCTGGTCTGTCGGATACTGATAATTGTCACGATGATACTGATAACCGTCACTACAATACCGACAAGCTCCAAAATCATATACAACACCAATAGTGCTTACCTTTCACGCTATTTTCCATATGTATCCCCTCCTTATGATACAGGAAGTTCTCAAAATGTACTCATTTTGGCAAAAGGCGAACCGCTACCGTTTAGGTAACACCCATATATATTTTATCATAGTGACAGGAGTTTGCAAGATATAGAAGAAAACAAAACATTTTTGCAGATTTTTTATATCCTTTCCTGCGGAAGATGGAACTTGAAGTGCAATTTTTCCGCTAACCACAGAAAGAAAGGAGAATTGCAGGGCACTGGCTTGGGTGTGTAAAAAAAGTGTAAAACGTAATTAAACTATAATAGTCTTTGTTATTTTACTATCGTTCCAGTTGTCTACATTTATGCCAACATCTATACACATTTCCTTGCATAAAGTAATGAATATATCGTTTTTATCCACAGTATCATTTGCTAGAACAAATTTATCATATGCTGTCATAACTTTCTGATTTTTATTAAAAATAATAGGAATCCTATTTAATGCTCTGTTTAGTAGACTAGTGTCTTGTCCATCAGTTTTTGAATTATCTGTTAGTAAATATCTATATCCAAAAACATCATAAAGTAATTCTCTCTTTATCCTCTTTGTTTCCATGCGGTAATTCACATATAAAGTGATAACTGTTGCCAAAACTCCTGATATTATTGCAGATACCAATGTAATCACTATTGCCATACTAACATATCCTTTCTAAGATATTTTTTATGTCAATTACATATATAAGTTTTAATTATAAATATCTAGTTATATTTTTCTTTCAAATACATATCCACATTTTGAACACACAAATTTTGTTTTTCCTCTTTTACCTTTGATACCTGTAGCAGTTCCAACAACGGCACCAAGCGGACCGCCTAATACACCTCCTATTGTATTTCCAACAATTGCTTTTCCAAAAGAAAATTTTTTCTTAGTATCAACAGGAATGCCAATCCCCTCACACCCTCTAATCGGGCATTTAACATTTGCCATATTTTAACTCCTTAATCAAGCACTTCAATATATCTTGGAATAAACAATAACTGATTATATCCCGTCCAAGAATTTTGTGAATAATATATCACTTTTCCGTATGCAATAATATGCATTCCACAATCATAGTCATCTGGTACTAAATCATAATCTTGCGTAAAAAGAACATCTATTTGTTCTCCCATATAACTATCCGTATCTTTTCTTAATACACAACATTTATAAAAATCTGTATAAAGGTTATTGTCAGTATATAATGTATATATTGAATCCTTATATAAATCTTCTTTTGTAAAATAATATTTTTCAGATACAAATAAATTAAGTTTTAAATATTCTCCCGTTAAATCAGTATCTCCAAAGAAAACATCATCATAAAACAGTTCCTGACAATTTTCCTTATACTCTTCTTCTGCCATCATGGTCATATCCGAGTCATTGATATTTTCATTTGCTGGTACTGTTTCCTCTATGTCTATATTTTCAATATCCTCTTGCGTCTGTTCAATATTTTCCTGTTCTTCCGATGTTATTGTTTCTTGATCTTGTGATTGCTGCGATGACACCTGATTTTCATTTTCATTCTGTAACTGTTCTCCACTTTCAGATTGTGCCGACGCTAGTTCTGTAACATTATCATCTGTTATTATTGAATAAGTAACACCGATAGCTATAAAACCCATTGATAAAACAGCACTTACTACTAAACAAATCAATGATATTAGCCATTGTTTCTTTTTCATTACCAAAAGAACAATCATAATTATCAACGATATTGGACAGCATATAAACAATGTAATTATTGTTAACATTCCCATAAGCGCATTCACATTCATTATTTTATCCTCAAATATATTTTTTAAAATTTTACCATATAATATATTGTTTGTCACCTAAAAATATATAATTACGGTATACCATATAATTTCTCTTGCATATATCTTTGTTATATGTTATCGTTTACTTGTACAACTGAACGACAAGGAAAGATTAAAAGACAAACGCCGAATCCCTCGGGTTAGGATTCTCTGTTTGTCTTTTTTGTTTTTAGGACAGTTTGTTACTGCTTTCTTTTTTGCAATTTGTTACTAAAAAAATGTATTCACCATTCTTTTTAAAAGCAGATATAGAGAAAATGCAGTAAAACACAATGAAAAAGTCAAAAAAACGGATTAACAAATAAACAAATTGGATTGTTACTTACAACAAATAACATTTAAAGGAGATTTTGTTACCATGGAAAAAGAATTTAAGTTTGACCTTAATTGCCTTTCCAATGAAGAACTTTTACAATCTTTCATCAACACCGCCTCCATTAATTCCACTGCCCTCACAACCATCACGGCACTGCTTATGTGCCGCATTTTCACCACCTCACAGGCTCTACAGCAGGAAAATGAAAAGTTGAAACAGGAAATCTTGCTATTAAGACAGAAAACCCCTATATCCGTTCACACAAGCAAAGGACGAAAACAAAAAGAGTTTTTTCTTGGTAAGATTCTGCTTACAGACGAAGAACTTATTTATCAGATTGATAGAGAATACTACACTCTTTCACAACTGGAAAAGGAAGTCGGTGCAGGCAAAAACCAACTGCGAAACCGCTATAAGCGTGCAAAGAAAAAGAAAGCGAGTAATAGACCATGGAGATTATAAGGCCAATCGTACAAGAACCATTTATTCCCGAAACTTACACTTCCTCCCCCGCAATCATCAAAAACTGCTTGCAGGAAGTTTTGGAAGATAGTATGCTTAACTTACAAACCAGTGCTCCTGCAAACAATGAAGATATGACAAAAAAGCAACGGGAAAATATCCTCAAGAAGCATATGGAGCAATATACAACTAAATATTATGCGTCAGACAATCGGTGGCACACATTTCTTCCCGACGAACGCGCGCCGCAAAAAAAGCGAGCTGTTGCCAAACGCAAACGGGAAGACTTGGAAAATGCGATTGTAGATTTCTATCTGTCATCAGCAAAGGGACAACGGTGTAAACGCATGACTTTACGGGACTTTTACCCTGAATGGTTTGCGTACAAGTGGATGGACACCAACAATTCCAGTTATATGCACCACATCAGCCATGACTGGAAGCGGTTCTATGAAAACGACAGTATTGCTGACCGTCCTATTGCAGAACTGACTACGCTGGAACTCAAGAACTGGGCAAGGGGTAGAATCATTTCCGATAAGCTCACCAAAAAGTCTTACTACAACATGACGCTCATTATCAGACAGTGTTTTGATTATCTGGTAGAGCTGGGAGAATTACCCTCTAATCCGTTCAATAATTTTAAGATTAGGCCGTCCCTGTTCCAAGCAACGGAGGAAAAAGAGGCCGAATACGAAGTGTTCAGCGAAACGGAGGAACAGCAGATAAAGGAGTATGCCTTTAATGACTTTGAGAGAAACACGGAACTTACCACAGCTCTTGCGGTAGTCTTAAACTTTTCTCTCGGTCTGCGTGTGGGGGAATTAGTCGCTCTTAAATGGAAAGACTTAAGGGATTCCTATCTAAGTATCCGCCGTATGGAGCAGAAGCAATATACGCAGTCAGAGGACGGCAAATGGCATTATCACATTGCAGTAGTGGAGCATACAAAGTCTGAAGCGGGTTGCCGCACGATTTATGTGGTTTCCTCAGCGCTGGAGATATTTGGCATGATTAAAGAAGCCAACCTGCAAAGAGGATTCTCATGTAATGCGGACGATTATATTTTTATTTACCGTGGCCAACGCATTACCTCACAGGCCATTGCCAAAAAGTATGACCGTTACTGTAGTGAACTTGGTATCATCAAGAAAAGCAACCACAAGGCACGCAAGACTTGTCTAACAAAGCTGGCCGACAATCCAAACATCAATCTTAAGGACGCTATGCAGTTCAGCGAGCACAGGGATATTCAGACCTATTTAAAGCATTATTGCTTCTCCCGATACTCGGACGAACAGAAGCGCATAGAGCTCGAAAAAAACCTGAATGTCGGCTGCAACACAAGAGTGTAAAAAAGTGTAAAACATTTTTACAACTTTTTACCGCACACCCGAATATTAAAAAATGCGATAAATACGGCTTTCCTGCCATATTTACCGCACCTAATCCGACTGCGGAAGATGGGACTTGAACCCACACGTTGTAACCAACACAAGATCCTTAGTCTTGCCTGTCTGCCAATTCCAGCACTTCCGCTTGATCATCACGCAAAATTGATGATAACATTTACCCCCGCAAAAGTCAACTACCTTTAAACTTTTTTATGGTTTCTGCCGAAATATATAATAGCTAAGGAGCTCACACTGTTGAAATACGCATCCAAGGAGGGATTGTCGCAGCAAAGGGAATTACAGGTACTTTCATAGTGAGTTCAATTATGGCGGTTCCAGGCATCGGTAAGATCAGACGGGAGCAGAAAAAATACCGTGATCCTTCTCAGGAAGATGCCCCTCGGGAAGAAGCTTCCGCAAAGAACTTTTCCGAAACATTGAAAGAAGCCAGGGCACAGCTGGCCAACACCGCCAATACCGCGCCCGCCGAATGCCACACCGTCACCTACGGGCGTGACAGACGGCTTACGCATTTTGTATACCACCCCAGGGAGTATCGTTCATAAACGGTATTTAAAACTCCCGCCTTTTGTAAAGCAGTTCCGACACCATACAGGACACCCAGCAAAGGAGCAGCACACCGGCAGCGCCCAGTATCGCGCCGTATCGGACCAAGATCTGCACTACGCCTTCCGGCAGCAGCGCCATATGGACCCAGTCCATATTGGTAACCAAAATACCGATTGCCGCGCAGGCTACGAGCATGATCACGACCACTGTTATCCGGGCTTTATTGATGCCAAACCAGAAAACAAACGGCAGGAAAAACGCCTGCAGCAATATCAGCCCCAGGCTGATGGCCACCGTACTTATGATATTTTCCGTGTAATTTCCTGTTCCGCTGAAAAAATACGCTATGGGCCCGGAAACCACAATGGCAAACAGACAGATTATCCCTGAGGTCAGCAGCATGACCAGATATTTTGCTCTCACTATCTTGGTTCTTCCCACAGGCAGAGCGGCCGCATAGGCATCCCATTTACTGGCCTCATCCTGGGCAAAAACAGAAATCAGCAGGGACATGCTCATAACGGGCAGCATGATGACCAGGTTGCCCATACCGGCAACCGCCCACAGCACATACAGTACCAGCACCACCGCTAACGCTTTGCATTGTTTCAGGATCATCAGCATATCTTTTTTGATCAGCCCTGTCATTGTTTTTCCCCCTTTATCATCAATACCATAAAATCTTCCAGTGTTATTTTATCTACCACAAAATCTCTGTACTTTTCCGCGGCGGCGTCCCTGTCCTTTACCAGCACCTCACAGTCATACCGGTTTTTCATGTAAGACACCGCGTCACCTTTCTCGATCCGCGAAAACTCTTCTTCCCCGCATTTCAGGATACCGTAATGATCCAGCAGCTCATCTCTGGGACTGTCAAATTCCACATTGCCTTTGTTTATCAGCACGATATAGTCCGCGATGCGCTCTAGGTCGGACGTGATATGGGTGGAAAATAAAATGCTGTGCGCTTCATCCTGCATAAAGTCCATAAAAATATCCAGTATCCCGTTTCGCGCCACAGGATCCAGTCCGCTGGTGGGTTCGTCCAGTATCAGCAGCCTGGGATGATGGGAAAGGGCCACGGCGATCTCCAGCTTTTTCCTCATACCCTTGGAGAGTTCCTTTATGACCTTTCCCCTTGGCAGCTGAAACCGGCTGATATACTCCTCAAACAGTCCCGTGTCCCATTTTTTGTAAACATCCTTCATCACGGCGTTGACATCCTTTATCCGCAGGCTTTCCGGGAAAAACATATTGTCCAGTACCACGCCGATCTCCTCTTTGATCTCTCTTTCGTTCTTCTTTATATCCTTGCCAAAGATCCTGACGCTGCCCTTATCCGCCCGGATGATCCCTAACAGGGACTTTAGCAATGTGGTCTTCCCCGCGCCGTTTTCTCCGATCAGCCCCACGATGCAGCCGTCCGGGATCTTTAAACACAGCTTTCCCAGTTGAAATCCCGTGTAATTCTTCATCAACTCTTCCACTTCGATTACATTTCCCATACTGTCCTCCTACTGTCCGTCCTCCGGATCTCCGTAAAATATTTCGATCAGATTGAGTATTTCCCGTTTTTCGATCTGCATCTTCTTAGCCAGCTCCACAGCGCTGGCAATATGCGCCTCAATTTCTTTCTGGGCGTTCTCCCTCGCCAGTTCCGTATTCTTAGGGGCCACAAAGGTTCCTTTTCCCTGTATGGATCGGATATATCCCTCCTGCTCCAGTTCCACATAGGCCTTGTTGATCGTCATAACGCTGATCTGAATATCCTGCGCCAGACTGCGGATGGACGGCAGGGGTTCGTTCTCTTTCAGCGCGCCGCTTATGATCTGCTCCACAATGGCCTTCTTGATCTGTTCATAAATGGGAACAGGACTGCTGTTGCTGATAATAATTTTCACAAATGGTTACCTCAATTCATCGGACTGCATTTTCCCTTTAACACTTGATAACAGTATATAACAGCATATAACATTTGTCAACACCTGTTTGAATCTTTCCAAAGCTAGTTGATGGCACACCTTAATTCAAGCCGCAATAGTTTCCCTTTTAGCAGTTCGAAACTGTTGCGGCCATACATGAT
>CANRPU010000029.1 GCA_947632555.1 uncultured Lachnospiraceae bacterium | reverse complement strand
CGATTAAAGCATAACACAGAAAGGGTATCTTCGTCTTTTAAATTATTCAGTTGTAACACATGTATTGTAATCCTACAGATACAGACGTAAAATTTAACCCAGGCCGGTTGAACGGCTTGGGTTTTTGTGATATAATGAACCGATTGCGCGAAGAGCAGTACGGCGTATATGGCAGAAGCGCAGGGAGGAGTCAGGATGAAAGCATTTTTAATATTGGAGGACGGCACGGTTTTTGAAGGCGCGCATATCGGAGCCGATAAAGATGTGATCAGTGAAATTGTTTTCAACACCTCTATGGCGGGGTATCTGGAAGTGCTGACGGACCCGTCTTACGCGGGACAGGCGGTATGTATGACCTATCCGCTCATCGGCAATTACGGAGTGTGTCTGGAGGATATGGAATCCGTAAAACCCTGGCCCGACGGGTTTATTGTGAGAGAGCTTTCCAGAGTGCCCAGCAATTTCAGGAGCGATATGGGACTGGGAGAGTTCCTGGAGAAAAACGGTGTACCCGGCATAGCGGGAATAGATACCAGAGCCCTGACGCGTATCTTACGGGAAAAGGGTACCATGAACGGCATGATCACCACCAATGAAAACTATGAGCTGAACGGGATCCTGCCGCGGCTGAAGGCCTATACCACCGGAAAAGTGGTGGAAAAGGTGAGCTGCAAAGAAAAATATACCATAGCGCCCAGCAGGACGCTGGCGGACAACGGCCCCATATCCGGTTCGGCGGTATTCGATAAAGAAGCCTATGAAGCGGGAAAGCGGGAACCGCGCCCGTCCATGGTGAAAGAATTAAACGGCGCCGGTCTGAAGGTGGCGCTTCTGGATCTGGGGGCCAAAAGCAATATCCCCCATTCTCTGGCCCAGAGGGGCTGTGAGGTGACGGTGTACCCGGCGCTGACTTCGGCGGAGGAGATCATCGCGGACGGACCGGACGGCATCATGCTGAGCAACGGCCCCGGGGATCCGAAGGAATGCGCCTCCATCATAAAGGAGATCAAAAAACTTTACGATACGGATATTCCCATATTCGCCATCTGTCTGGGACATCAGCTCATGGCGCTGGCCACGGGAGCGGATACTTATAAATTAAAATACGGACACAGGGGAGGCAACCATCCGGTGAAGGATCTGGCTACGGGCAGAGTATATATTTCCTCCCAGAACCACGGCTATGTGGTGGACACGGACAAGCTGGATCCTAAGGTGGCGGTGCCGGCATTTATCAATGTCAACGACGGTACCAACGAGGGCCTTTCCTATACGGGCAAGAATATCTTTACGGTGCAGTATCATCCCGAGGCGTGCCCAGGACCGCAGGACTCAGGATATCTGTTTGACAGATTTATCAGGATGATGAAGGAGGGAAAACGAGATGCCTAAGAATCCAAACGTAAAAAGAGTTATGGTAATCGGTTCCGGCCCCATCGTCATCGGTCAGGCAGCGGAGTTTGACTATGCGGGCACCCAGGCCTGCCGTTCCTTAAAGGAAGAGGGCGTGGAAGTGATCCTGGTGAACTCCAATCCCGCCACCATCATGACGGACAAGGACATCGCGGACAAAGTGTACATAGAGCCCCTGACCATCAAGGTGCTGGAGCAGATCATTGAGAAGGAGAAGCCGGATTCCATACTGCCCACTCTGGGGGGACAGGCCGGCCTGAACCTGGGCATGGAACTGGAGGAGTCCGGTTTTCTGGCCAGCCATAACGTGAAATTGCTGGGCACCACGGCGGCAACGATCCGCAACGCGGAGGGCCGGCAGGAGTTTAAGGACCTGATGGAACGTATCGGGGAACCCTGCGCCGCTTCTCAGGTGGTGGAAAATGTGGAAGACGGCGTGGCGTTTACCAATCGGATAGGGTATCCCGTGGTACTGCGTCCCGCGTATACGCTGGGCGGTTCCGGCGGCGGGATCGCCCATAACCAGATAGAGCTGGAAGAGATCCTTGCCAACGGTCTGCGCCTTTCCCGCGTGGGGCAGGTGCTGGTGGAGCGCTGTATCGCCGGCTGGAAGGAAATTGAGTACGAGGTGATGCGGGACAGCGCGGGCAACTGCATTACCGTATGTAATATGGAGAATATAGACCCCGTGGGCGTACATACCGGGGACAGCATCGTGGTGGCGCCTTCCCAGACGCTGAGCGACAAGGAGTATCAGATGCTGCGGAGCTCCGCGCTGAACATCATCAACGAGCTGGGCATCACCGGCGGCTGCAACGTGCAGTTTGCCCTGCACCCTACCAGCTTTGAATACTGCGTGATCGAAGTCAATCCCCGTGTAAGCCGTTCTTCCGCGCTGGCCAGCAAGGCCACCGGCTATCCCATCGCGAAGGTAGCCGCCAAGATCGCGCTGGGCTATACTCTGGATGAGATCAAGAATGCCGTGACGGGCAAGACCTACGCCAGCTTTGAGCCGGCGCTGGATTACTGCGTGATCAAAATGCCCAGGCTGCCCTTCGATAAATTCCTGACGGCGAAGAGGACGCTGACTACGCAGATGAAGGCCACGGGCGAGGTCATGAGCATCTGCACCAATTTTGAGGGCGCGCTGATGAAGGCCATCCGCTCCCTGGAGCAGCATGTGGACTGTCTGCTCAGCTACGATTTTTCCGCGCTTTCCGCGGAGGAACTGCGGGAGAGGCTGCGGATCGTGGATGACCAGCGGATCTGGGTGATCGCGGAAGCGCTGCGCAAGGGTATAAGCTATGAAGAGATCCACGATCTTACCATGATCGACACCTGGTTTATTGATAAGCTGGCGGTGATCGTGGAAATGGAAGATGCTCTGAAGAAAGGCCCCCTGACACCGGAGCTTTTAAGGGAGGCCAAGCGGATAGAGTTCCCCGACAACGTGATCGCCAGACTGACCGGCACAGCGGAAAGCGAGATTAAGAAAATGCGCTGTGACAACGGGATCACGGCAGTCTTTAAGATCGTGGATACCTGCGCGGCCGAGTTCGCTGCCGCTACCCCCTACTATTATTCCACTTTCGGCGGAGAGTGCGAGGCCAGAGCCACTCAGGGTCGTAAGAAAGTGCTGGTCCTGGGTTCCGGTCCTATCCGTATCGGGCAGGGTATTGAATTTGATTACTGTTCCGTGCATGCTACATGGGCGTTTTCCAAAGCGGGTTACGAAACCATTATCATCAATAACAATCCGGAAACCGTCAGCACGGACTTCGATATCGCGGACAAACTGTATTTTGAGCCTCTGACACCGGAGGATGTGGAAAATGTAGTGAATATTGAAAAGCCGGACGGCGCGGTAGTGCAGTTTGGCGGACAGACGGCGATCAAGCTCACCGAGAGCCTGATGAAAATGGGCGTGCCCATTCTGGGCACCAAGGCGGAGGACGTGGACGCCGCGGAGGACAGGGAGCTTTTTGACGAGATCCTGCAGGCTACCCGGATCCCCAGAGCGGCGGGAGGCACCGTTTATACCGCGCAGGAGGCCAAGGAGGTGGCCAACCGTTTGGGATATCCCGTGCTGGTGCGGCCTTCCTATGTGCTGGGCGGACAGGGTATGCAGATCGCTTCCTCCGACAGAGAGATCGAAGAATTTATGGAAATCATCAACCGTATCGCCCAGGACCATCCCATTCTGGTGGACAAGTACCTGCAGGGCAGGGAGATCGAGGTGGATGCGGTCTGTGACGGCACGGACATCCTGATCCCCGGCATTATGGAGCATATAGAAAGAACGGGCATCCATTCCGGTGACTCGATTTCCGTTTATCCGGCGCCCACCATCGACAGGGTGGTCAAGGAAAAGATCGCGGACTATACCCACAGGCTGGCGGAGGCTCTGCACGTAAAGGGCCTGATCAATATCCAGTTTATTGCCATCGGGGAAGACGTGTATGTGATCGAAGTCAATCCCCGCTCTTCCCGGACGGTGCCTTATATCAGCAAGGTAACGGGGATCCCCATTGTGGATCTGGCAACGGAGGTGATCCTGGGAAAGAGCATAAAGGAGCTGGGTTATGAACCGGGACTGCAGCCGGAGGCTTCCTATTTTGCCATTAAGATGCCGGTGTTCTCCTTTGAAAAGATACGGGGAGCGGAGATCAGTCTGGGCCCTGAAATGAAATCCACCGGAGAGTGCCTTGGTATTGCCGAAACTTTCCATGAGGCGCTCTACAAAGCGTTTCTGGGGGCGGGCGTGGAACTGCCCAAGCACAGACAGATGATCATTACCGTCAAGGATGCGGACAAGGGCGAGGCCATTGAGGTGGGACGTCGGTTTGAAAAGCTGGGATATACCATCTACGCGACCAGAAGTACCGCGGCGGCGCTCAGTGATGCCGGGGTAAAGGTGCGCAAGGTCAACAAGATTTCCCAGGAGTCACCCACTGTCATGGACCTGATCCTGGGGCACAAGATAGACCTGGTGATCGACACGCCTACCCAGGGACGGGATAAGTCCAGGGACGGTTTCCTGATACGGCGGACTGCCATCGAAACCGGCGTTTACTGTATTACCGCCATGGATACGGCCCGGGCGCTGGCTACCAGCCTGGAAAACGCCCAGGAGCAGGAAAAACTCACGCTGGTGGATATCGCGGAGTTATAGGAGATGAACAGACCGAATTATCAGAAACAGCTGGATATTCTTCTGGAGGGACTGGATAAGACCAGGCCTCCCGCGCTGATGCTGCACAGTTGCTGCGCGCCCTGCTCCAGCTATGTGATCAAATATCTCCGGGAATTTTTTAAGCTTACGGTATTTTACTATAATCCCAACATTACCATGGAAGAAGAATACCGCAAACGGGCACAGGAACAGAAGCGTCTGATCAAGGCGTATAATGAAGAGGCCGCGCGCGGGCAGGCTCCGGGAGCGTATCCGGTGGCCGTCGTGGAAGCAAACTACGCGCCGGAAACTTTTTTGGAACTTACCGGAAACTACGCGGGGGAGCCGGAAGGCGGAGAACGCTGTTTTTTGTGCTATGAGCTGCGAATGCGGGAAACCGCGCGGGAGGCTGTGAAAAGAGGCTGCGATTATTTCTGCACCACCCTTTCCGTCAGTCCCCTGAAAAATGCGGACAAAATAAACGAGATCGGGCAGAAGCTGGAAAAGGAACTGGGGATCAAATGGCTGCCGTCGGACTTTAAGAAAAGGGACGGTTACAGGCAGTCCGTGGAGTTGTCCCATATTTATGGGCTTTACCGGCAGAACTACTGCGGCTGCGCTTATTCCAGGGCGGAGAGGGAGCGTAGAAAAGGCGGAGGAGAAAATGGAGAACAGCTTTGTCTGGAAAAGTCCCATAGGCGTTTTGAAATTCTGTGAGGAGAACGGGAGCCTTACCCGCCTTGACCTGACGGAGGAAAAACCGGAAGGCGCGTTTGCGCCCGGTGTCCGGCATTCCGATTTTTTATACGAGGCGTATATCCGGATACAGGAATATTTCGCGGGAAAACGACAGGAGTTTGACCTGCCGGTAAATCCCGCGGGAACGGAATTTCAGAAACGGGTATGGCGGGAACTGCGGCGGATCCCCTATGGAGAAACCCGCAGCTACGCGGATATCGCCGCCGCGATCGGCAGTCCGGGAGCAGTCCGGGCAGTGGGAGGAGCCAATCACCGCAATCCCATTCTCATTGTGGTGCCCTGCCATCGGGTGATCCGTAAAAACGGCGAACTGGGAGGCTTCGGATGCGGCGAAGGGATAAAGCGGTATCTTTTGGAGCTGGAGGAGAAGCATAAAACAGAAAGGAACGGAAAGGCCGCTGAAGCGGCAGAATGGGAGGGACGATGAAAAAACTACTGGATCTGATTTCGGAAGAAATGGGCATGGCTTTTGAAAAGGCCGGTTACGATGCCGCCTTGGGCAGGGTGAGCCTTTCCAACAGGCCGGATCTGTGTGAATATCAGTGCAACGGCGCCATGGCGGGAGCGAAGCGGTATAAGAAGGCGCCTCTGGCTATCGCGGAAGAAACGGCGGCCGCGCTGCGGGAAAGCCGGGTATTTTCGCAAGTGGAAGTGGCGGCTCCCGGTTTTTTGAATCTGAAAGTGAAAGAGAGTTTTCTGCGGGAATATTTAGCGGATATGCGCAAAAGCGAAAAGTTCGGGCTGGAAATGCCTGAAAAACCCCGGAAATACGTGCTGGATTACGGCGGCGCCAATATCGCCAAGCCGCTTCATGTAGGGCATATGCGTTCCGCGGTGATCGGCGAGAGCATCAAGCGGATCCTCCGCTACTGCGGCCATGAGGTGATCGGTGATGTGCACATGGGAGATTGGGGGCAGCCCATGGGACTGGTGGTGACGGAGCTGCAGGAACGCCATCCCGACCTGATATATTTTGACGAAACCTATACGGGAGAATATCCTAAGGAGGCGCCCTTTACCGCGACGGAGCTGGAAGAGCTTTATCCTACCGCCAGCAAAAAGAGCAAAGAAGACCAGGCCTATAAGGAAAAGGCCATGGAAAATACCTATAAGATCCAGAGCGGCGTAAGGGGACATCGGGCCCTCTGGCAGCATATTCTCCGGGTATCCGTGGCGGATCTGAAGAAAAATTATGAGCGCCTGAATGTGGAATTTGACCTTTGGAAAGGGGAATCCGACGTGCACGATCTGATCCCTGCCATGGTAGAAGAAATGAAGCGGGGAGGTTACGCCCACGAAAGTGAAGGCGCGCTGGTAGTAGATGTGAAAGAAGAGAGCGACACGAAGGAAATGCCTCCCTGCATGATCTTAAAATCCGACGGCGCGGCTCTGTACAATACTACGGATCTGGCTACCATTATGGATCGTATGGAAAAGATCGACCCGGACGGTATCATCTATCTGACGGATAAGCGGCAGGAACTGTATTTTGAACAGGTTTTCCGCTGCGCCCGCAAGACGAAGCTGGTAAAGCCCGAAACAGAATTGATATGGATGGGATTCGGCACCATGAACGGCAGGGACGGGAAGCCTTTTAAGACCCGTGACGGCGGGGTAAAACGACTGGAATCCCTTATTGAGGAAACCAATGCGGAAATGTACCGTAAGATTACGGAAAACCGGGAGATGCCTAAGGAGGAAGCGGAAGAAACCGCCCGCATCATCGGTCTGGCGGCCCTGAAGTACGGGGATCTGTCCAATCAGGCTTCCAAAGATTATATTTTTGATATGGAGAAGTTCACTTCTTTTGAAGGCGATACCGGGCCCTATATTCTCTATACCATCGTGCGGATCAAGTCCATTCTGGGAAAATACAGGGAGCAGGGGGGCAGCTTTACGGATGCCGCGCTGCGTCCCGCGGAAAGCGCGGCTGAAAAGGATCTGGCGATGCAGCTTGCCGCTTTTACCGCCGCTGTTTCAGGCGCCTGCGAGGAACTGGCGCCCCATAAGATCTGCGCTTATATCTATGACCTGGCCAACGCCTTTAACCGCTTTTATCATGAAACAAGGATCCTTACGGAAGAAAAGGAAGAGAAAAAGGCGGGGTGGGTGGCGCTCCTGCTCCTGACCGGGGATGTGCTGGAAACCTGCATCGATATGCTGGGCTTTTCCGCTCCCGAAAGGATGTAACAGAGGAAGGCCGCCGGAGCGCTATAAAAGCGGCAGCAGCCTGGGAAGAACCTCCTCATAGTGAGGATCGATGATCCCAAAATCCATTTCCTTATAAGACCAGACGGCCCTGCCGATGTGGAATTTTTCAAACACATTGTGCAGGGCTTTGTGCCATGCCAGAGCGGTGGATACGTCGGCGTTGTTGATAACGCCGTATTCCCCGCAGTAAAGGGGTACGTTTCTTTCCTCGGCAACGGATACGGCCGCTTCAAAGGCCGGCAGGAACAGTTCCTCGTTTTGCGCGTCGGGGGCGGCCAGCCGGCAGAAACCGCCGAATTTGCCGTTCAGCTTTGTTTCCGAGAGGGTGATGTACTCCCTGGCAGGCAGGGGGAAAGAGGCCCTGAAATCAGCAGGCATACCCTTGGACCAGTAGGCGCCCTGATGAGTGATCAGCATAGGCTCGTAAAAATGAAAGGAATACACGATCCTGTCATCCGGGGGCGGCAGCAGGGTTGGCAGAGAGCAGATGTGGTTATAATTGGCGCCTCCGATCAGGATCCAGGTATCGGGCGCGTATTTCCGGATATGGGAAACCGCCTTGGCCGCGATGTTGTTCCAGGCTTCGGTGACGGAAGCGTCCACGACTTCGTTTAAGATGTCAAAGGCGGCGTGGCCGCGGCTGCCGTAGCGGGCAGCCAGCTTTTCCCAGAGGGCGTAAAAACGCTCCTGGAGAGCGGGGGTTTCAAAAAAGGCGCGGCATTGGGAAGCTTCCTCGAAGCGGTAGCCGTAGGTCCTGTGCAGATCCAGCACTACGTTCAGGCCGCAGGCTTCGCACCAGTCCATGCAGTTATCAATGTAACGGTATCCTTCCGGCAGGGGAGTGCCGTCCTCCGACTCGACCAGAGCGTAGTCGATGGGAAGGCGCACATGATCCAGCCCGAACGATTTGATCCTCTGAATATCTTTTTCCTGAATGAAACTGTCCATATGTTCTTTTTCCAGGCGGCACTGGGAAAGCCAGCCGCCTAAATTGATCCCTCTTAAAAATCCTGTTAATTCTCTCATGCTATGTTGTCCTTTCTGTCCCGGCTGCCGGAGATACTGCCGTATGCGGCTTTTCAGCGCGGGGACTTGTGATAAAACTCTTTATGTAAGATCGGTACTTTCCCCGGCTTTCTGGCGCTGATCTTAACTGAGATCGAAAGTTACGGGAAGAGTATCCGCGGGAAAGCCGGTTGTTAAAATCTCAGTTTCTGCAATATAGCTTCTTCATCAGAGCCGCATTCTTCAGAGATCTGGCAGATACGGGCGATCTCTTCCCCGTCTGCCAGAAGGTCCTCGGTTATCTTTTCCGGGCTCTCCCCTTTTCGAAGCTTGCCGCAGACTAAACGGATCAGAAGACGGTGTTCTCCCTGTTCCAGTCCTTCCTCATACCTTACCTTCAGAGCGTCATCCATGTTAAACTGTGTGTACAGCATATTTTCCA
>CANRPU010000028.1 GCA_947632555.1 uncultured Lachnospiraceae bacterium | reverse complement strand
GAAGCTCATCAGGGAGCCTTCAGCCCAACCATTATCATAGAAGATCAGTATTTACAGACTTTTATTCACACGCTCGATTTAGACCACAAACAGCCTAATACATTTTAGCAGCGTGATACATAGTTCCTGATACAGATCCTCGTCATAGTTCCCTCCGATGATCGAATTTCTCACCAGAAGCGGCTTGTACATCTGAAGCAGGGACAGCACTGCAAATTCCTCACCTGATTTTGCCCGCAGGAGCAATTCATCAAATATCATGGCTTTACCTCCTTCATCTTTCGCCTTATCTTCTTAATAATGCGGTAGTATGCCGTTGTGATCCCCTTATACTGCATACCGTACTCTGCCGCAAGCACCTCAAAGTCTTTTTCGTCCAATACACGGGCTAAAAATATGTGCCTCTCCCGCTCTGTCAACCCTTTCAGCGCATAAAGGAGAGCGTCATTCTCCAGCTGCAGCATCAATGGCAGTTCCGAAAACATCTGTGCATCCTGATTGTGGGCAGAGTCTTCCATTTCATAGTTCAAACCCGCCTCTGCCATCTGCCTCTCACTGAGTTTCAGAATGTACTCCCTTCTCCGACGCCTGACTGCCGTTGCCAAATAAGAGGTAAACCGGTTCTGAAGGGTATCTGTCTCACTCCGCCCTTCATTACGCCGCCACATTGTATCTCCTCCATGAATATATGCATTCTTTCGTCATACTTTCATGCTCCTTTCCTTACTCTGTGTCTTCAGTTTCAGGAAAAAGGACCGGCGGCCCTCTGCACCGTAATATGATCAAAAAACTTGGTTCCCCTACAAGAAAAAAGGGAGCAGGATCTGAAAAAAGCTTCGGATACTGCTCCACAAAACAGGTATGAAATAATACCTCTAAAAAGTAGATGGGCAAAGTACCATATAAGGCGAAATATTTACTAAACGTAAGTACAATTTTTTAGTACTATTCCCCCTATATTATGCTGTTTTCCTATCATTCCCCTATTTACTATTACTTGTCCCTTTCAAAAAGTAAGCGTATAAACCCCGCATAGAGCTATCTATGTCAACGGATTATACGCTTGGTAGCTTGCTAACATACTTTTTGGTTTGTTAGCAGCCTTTTTTACTTTAGAAAAGTATGGTAATAAACTCCGTTTAAGGAGGTGAAATAATGTCCCTATCCATAGCCGATTCCAGATTATTCAGCAATGCACTTAAAACTGCCCGCAAAAAACAGCATCTTACTCAGGAAAAATGTGCGGAACTATTAAACATTTCCGTTTCCTTTCTGAAAGATCTTGAGCGCAGCCGCAGTACACCCAGCTTGAGCGCTTTCTACAACATTTGCAGGGTACTCAATATATCTGCAGATGAATGCATTTTTCACCAAGTGCGCCAGGAAAATAGCCAATCCCGCCAGGAATTGCAGCGATTGCTTTCTCGTTGCAATGAGAGCCGTTTCTCTGTCTTAACCGTTACTGCCCGAGCGCTGATTGAAAATCAGACCAAAGATCTTTCCAATACCTGATCCGGCACTATTTCTCATTTTATTTATAATGTCTTTTATTGCATTAGCACTATACTATATTACTATAAGATTAGGCTATCAGGCAATTCTTGATTTTCTTCAAAGTTTTTCTATGTATTTGATTGAGTAAGAGAGGATGTAAATAGATACTGACATCTTACATCACCGTGCGGTCACAGTGTTTCAACCGATTTTCATATAGCCCCTCAGTGTAGTAGTCTAATACAGGGAGTGAACAAAATTCCGCTAAGCTCTTGTTGGCGCAATGTACACTCTTGCTGTTCAACTATGTGCTCCTTCTTATGATGTGTTTCAGCAATAGATATGACATTAAAAGTACTATACAACATACCATTGATAATAATTTCTTATACTCTCATTTACCTCACATTAAAATAATTTAGATTGTCCTAGTATTTTCCCGAAATAAAAGGTTATACGATAATTTTTCTTTCCTCAAAAACTAGCCGGAATCCGTATTATTTGTATCTTTTCGCAATTCAGTTAGCGTTCTTTTCAGAAACTTGGGCAACTCCACCCCCATTCTTCCAACATTCTCCATAATAGAGAGCATCTCATTTATTATGAACCATATAGTTACTAAAATTCCAAAACAGGTATGCGAATTATATTGTAGCCCAAGTTCATCAGCAAATTTATAAATCAAATAGTCAATACATATAGCAACTAAAACGGTCAAAATATATCCTATTTTTTTATAAATACCTAAAATGCCCTTTTTACTACTCCAGCCATATCTCTTATTATTAGGGTGTTCTATTGCTTCTTTTTTTGCAGCCAACATACCTGAAATATAATCAATCACCATCAAAATATTTAATAGAATAAGTGCTGGTGATAAACCACCAATGTAAGAATATAAATATGAACTAAATACTGCAAATAGCCCTTTGGTTAAATTTATACATATTTTCCTATTCATCATTAGATTCTCCATCATAACATTACTACTTTTGTGATTTTAAATTGAGTAAGTCCGACTTAATTAATTCACATATTTCATTTTTAACCCTATGAACATACTGTCTTGAAATTCCTAATTTCATCGCAACTTCTTTATCTGAACATTCATTATAAAAGATTAAACGAAATATCTTTTTCTTTTTTTCACAAAGCTTTTTCTCTATAAAACTCAAATCATCAAATGTTATTTGATCATTGTAGGAATCCTGTTCACTTGTTATATTGTAAATTGTTAACTCATCTGCCTTTGTTATATGATCATGATATTTTCGACTTCTCCTGTATAACTCCAAAAATTTGTTTCTTAATGCCGTCGATAAATACTTTACTATTCTTCCATCGTTATCATAAAATTCCATATTATACACGGCTTCCCACAATGCGGCAACCAATTCAGCATATGTATCTTCTTTTTCTTCTTTATAAAGCAGACGAACATACTTTTGAATCGAAGGTTCAAATCTATCAATAAGTAATGTAAACTTTTCTTTATTACCTTTTATTTCATATATTAGTTTAGAGATTTCCACTTTCCTTTCCTCCATCATGATAAAAAAAGAAAGATTGCTTGGAAATGTAAACTAATATATTAGTTTATCGTTAATTTATACTTATAATGCTATAATGTTAAAATCACATTACTCTTTGACAAAATTGCTTACAATAATTGCTCTCCTGGTTTCCATTAAAATAATCAACATTTAATTCATCGTCTTTATACATTACTGTATAGTTATATAGTATAAGTATGAGGTTTTATTATAACTGCGAATATACGTCATCTTTTCAGTTGTAACATCACTAAATTTGCTGTTAGAATTAGTTGTGTAAAATAGAAATTCATAGATATTTGCTACACATTTTTATAAAATGTCTTCAACTTTTATGTTATTGTGAGCGTTAATATTTTCCTAGTAAATAACTATAAAAAGGTATCGGACTAATTAAACAAACCAATCCGATACCTTTTATTAAGGCAATTTGCATCTACCATAGACAATAAAATATTTTTATTAGTACAAATGAAATCCTTTTTAGTAATTAATTTGCAAATTAATTACTAAATTTCAAAGAGATTATTGATATGACAAACATTCATTTGATATTTAAGTTTACAAATATATCCATTCTGTCTTTCTATTATGATGTAACTAGTTACAAACAATAAAAATATTGAAAGGAGAAACCATATGGCTTTTTTAGATGTTTTAAACACCAGTTGTTCAGCATACTCTGCTGGATATCTCCACAACGGAACCTCTATTCCGTTTCCTTATCATTTAGGAGGAAAAAATACTCCCAACGAAATCAAAAACACAATTCAGTCATGGATTGGTACTTCTACCAAAACTGTTGCCGAGGTCACGACCTATATAAACAACAATCCTTCTAAAACTGGCATTGATTGCTCAGGTCTGGTTTATTACGCCTTAAATGAGGCTACCTCTGGTGCTGTCAGATCCTACTTTGAAACCAAGCTCAACTTATCCGGTCAGCTTACCTACAAGTATGGCATTTCCGCAAGTAATCTGACAAGTACCTTATACGGCACCAAAATAACAGCAGCGAAAGACATTAGACCTGGATGTGTCATTCGTTTTGATAATGGTGGACATGTCTTGGTCGTGCATTCTGTAAACAAAAATTCTGCAGGCGTTGTAACAAGCATCGTGTATGCACATTCTAATTCCACAAAGGGACCTCACCATGGCACTGTTACCATTGGAAACCAGTCAAAGGATTTGAGCGATTCTAGCCAAACTTGGAACGATACCGCTTACACAGATGCGGTAGCTAAAGGTTATTACAACTACACTTTGATGTTAGATCCTGTTAATGCTTTCGCATAACTTAAATTCCACCTATGTTCATCTGAGCATAGGTGGAATTTCTACTAACCGGCAGTGGGATAATAAAAGGTTATAGCGACTACAGTATGATCCTTTACTAACAGTCCTAGATATTGGGGTATCAGGTCAGGATTGTTGAGAGCAATATCCGCTGCCATTATATAATCAAACTGATCCGTCCAGCTGTAATACTCTTTTCCCGCATAGTCCCAATCTCGATCACTCCCGGCATAACTCCTTGGATAGGCAGTTCCGTTCCATCCCATAAAAGCAGTAACATCTTGGTATATATGGTTATTCTCAAAATCTATGACCGCCATATCCGGATACTGCGCCAAAACATCTTCTTCCTTCATGCCTGTTTTGAGGCCATTGGCAAGTTCATAAGTATCATCTACAATGGCCCAGCCAAGTAATTCATATTCTTCCGGTCTGTCATCATAATTAGCATAATAGTATTCCACACCGTCAATCGTAACGGTATACCAGGTTCCCATTGCGGCGCCCGGCAAATTGCCAATCAGTTTTTCTACCTCTCCTTTTTGCGCTGCATCCTCAAAGTCATATTCCGGCAGCTCCGGCACCACCGCGACCTCTTCCGGTTCAAAAATATGAACATGGGGTACTGTGTCATTGTCAATCGGAACATTTTCCGGCGCATAGATCTTTTTACCGTTCTGCAGATGGATCAGGCTCCCGACCAGTAAAAGGAGTGCACAGGCAGCAACAATCAAAAAAGTCCCTCTTTTTCTCCTGCCGTCCATGATACTGTCGAATCTCCGCCTGATAAACTTCACTTCCTGCGCATACCCGGTGGAAGCCACGTTCCATTTACAGCTGCCTTTTGCGACCTGTGACATGATCACCTCACTGTATTCTTCCCTGTATGTTCTGCCTTCGCCTGATACAACAGCCTCGTCGCAGCATATTTCAATATCCTGCTCTGCCGCCTTTCTAAGCAGCCAGACAAAAGGATTGAACCAGTGGATGATATTGACAAACAGGAAAAACAGCTTCCATAAAATATCCTTCTTTTTGCAATGCAGCAACTCGTGTCTTAAGATAAAACGCAGTTTCTGCTCGTCAGAAACGTCCTCCGGCAGCACAATCGTATTTTGCAATACGCCTATCGCAAACGGCCCCATGGAAGAATCGCGCAGAATCCATAGCCTGGGAATTCTTCTCAGCTGACACCGCTCTGCTTCTTCCTGCAGAATCTTTCGTATACCGGCATCCGTACATTCATACCCCAGCCGCTTGATCGTTCCTTTCAGCCTCCGATAACCGAGAAAATAATAAAGCAGCAGCGCCGCGCCTGCCCCTATCCAAAGGATAAAAAAGACATCCGTGACAGTGATCTCTTTTCCGCTCACACCAAAGGATGCGGGATTTCCGGTTTCCGGCTCCTGGGCAGATGCTGCCGGCCCCTTATCCTCCTGCCCGTTCTGTGTGGCTGCGTCTGCCGTATTTGCGGTATTTATCGCATTTGCCGCGTTTGTGGTATTTGCCGCATTTGCCGTAAGATCCGTTTCCCCTCGTCGTATCACCACGTCGGGAATATCCACACTGTACGGTAAAACAGCAGGAAAACGAAAAGGCACCAGACAGCAGACGGCGATCAGACTCCATATGATCCTTCTGCATTTTGCCCCATACCGCTTCCCCCAAAAGGAAAAGATCAAAAGAAAAAGGACAATACAAACGCCGGTCACGGCAGAAGTATTCAAAAGAGCTATCATAAACTGTCTCATTTTTCATCCCTGCCTTCCAATGCATTCAGGTACTCTCTCAATTCGACAATCTCTTTCCGGGAAATGTTGTTGGTTTTACAAAGCTGCGCGATCATCTTCGCGGCGGAATTATCGTACAGCTTTTCCAGAAGAGTCCTGCTTTCCTGCACCTGATACTCCCTCTGGGAAACCAGCGCAGAATAATAATTTGTGCGTGTGCTTCTGTCGCAGACTACATACCCCTTGTCTGCCATTCTTGCCAGAAAGGTCATTAAAGCCGCAAGCTTCCAGTCATACCTGCCTTTCAATCCCTCCAATATTTCATTGGAAGTCATGGGCGCATCCTGTCCCCATAAGATTTTCATGATCTCATATTCTGAATCGGATAATTTCTTCATGTGTATTCCAGTCCCCCTTTCATCGCATTATCGTTTTGTTTATATTATACATTGTATTAATGTTAGTGTCAATGTTTAGTACAATATTATTTAATATTCTTATGTCACCTGTAGCCGTTAAACTCGTAGAACTAATAAACACAAAATCCACATAACTACTATGCTTTTAGTTTCTTTGTTTGCCTAATATGTCTTCTTTCAATGAGTAAAAATTTTAAAAACAAAAAATTGATAATGTAGGTCTATATGAGTTCTAGGTTTTTCATGGTGATTTGAGTTTTACAGACTCGGATAAGTCAATAAAAAGGACACCATTTAAACATGACTTGCTAAAAAGCGTCCTATGCAATAACTAATTAGGCAAAAAATGATAATCTATACTTGGCAATCTAAAACAAATATGATTTCTAATAACATACTTTTCAATAATATTCTTATAATCATTGCTAAACAAACGTCCTTTACAGTTTGTGTCCGCTCGCCATATTTTTTGTTGGTATTAAACCACAAACATTCTCCAATCGGATTAGTTTTGTCTGAAAGGATTCTACGCAATTCCAAAGCATGCGTCCAATCACTGAAACTTATATTGGGCTTTAATGGCACAGCAAGTTGACTAGCTTTCAAAAGAACGCCTTCTCATATATCGCTGCCAAATTCTTTGGATTTTTTGTCCTTTCTATTTTTGGCAATATGTACAGACACATTTACTCTCATAAGCCTGATTTACGATTCTGCATAAAGCATTCTTGCCAACAGATCAATACCGTATTTTCCCGTTAAATCAGATTTGTTGTTTAAAGGTTCTCCATATCCCATGTCTTTTCTTTCCTATTTCATATTATTTTGTAGCGGCTACATTTTTCAAAAAGAAATTTTTTAAATTAAACTACCAATAAAATTTTTTATTTGATAAAAATACAGTTTCAGCAAATAGAAACTGGCAACTCGGAGTGGAAATGCGAAGTAAATCTCTGTACAAAAAGAATTTTAATCTATGATAGCAGAGTGTTTTAAGCGCAGAACACCCTTTGCACTGTTAGAGTTCAGTGAAATTAACCACTAAAAATCCAGCAGAATAAATCAACAGGTTTAATAAAAAGCAATTCAGATTAATGAAAAAGCCATTGCATTTACTTTCAAATGTCCTAAATTTATATATGTCAATGCATCAGTCGAGGCAATTGGGCAACTGTAAAGAATTCTGTGTAAACAAATATAGGATAAGTTATACCTATCCACCTGGATCAATGTTAAAATAAATATTGATCCAGGTGGATATTTTTATGGCAAGACAAAGAAAACTTTCACCGGAACGCAAAGCGTTCATCAACAGCCTCATCGAGCACTATCATCCGAGGATGCCGCCGATGTACAGGACATGCTCAAGGACCTGCTGGGAGATACCCTGCAGGGGATGCGGGAAGCCGAAATGGATGAAAAGCTCGGCTATTCCAAGTATGACTACAAAAACAAGGAAACCGATGACAGCAGAAACGGTTACAGCGGAAAGACCGTCACCTCCTCCCTCGGGGAGATCGGCCTTGATATCCCCCAGAGATAGAAAAGGCAAGTTTGAGCCACAGGCTGTAAAGAAGAACCAGACAGACAACTCCAACATCGAAGACCAGGTGCTGTCCATAGTACGCAGCCTATGCTGCGCATGGCCAGGGCATGACCACCCGTGATATATCAGCCCACCTGTCTTCCGTCTACAGGGTAGATGCTTCCTCGGAGATGATATTCCATATGACGGACCGCGTCCTGCCCATTGCAGAGGAATGGCAGAACCGCCCGCTGGAAAGGAAGTATGCCATTGTCTTTATGGGCGCCGTACACTTTCATGTGCGGCAGGATAACCAGACTGTCAAGAAAGCCGTCTATGTGGCGATCGGAGTACGCCTGGACGGACAGAAGGAAGTTCTGGGCATATGGATCGGCGGGAACGAGAGTGCCAAATACTGGCTGGGCGTACTCAATGAGATCAAGAACCGCGGCGTGGAGGATATCATGATTGTTTCCGTAGACGGGCTGACGGGTTCCGGGGATGCCATAAACGCAGTATTCCCAAAGGCAGAGATCCAGCGCTGTATCGTCCATCAGATACGTTACTCTACGAAATTCATCTCCTACAAGGATATCAGGCCTTTTATGAAAGAACTGAGGTATATCAGGCATCCATGGAGGAAGCGGCCCTTGAGGCTCTGGACAACCTTGAGGGGAACTGAGGGACAAAGTATCCATCCCCTATTGCTTCCTGGCGGAATAACTGGCCGCAGCTTTCCACGTACTTTAAGTATCCGGGTGAGATCCTAGAACTGATCTATACCACGAATCTCATAGAGAGTTTTAACCGCCAGCTGCGGAAAATGACAAAGAATCGGATAATCTTCCCGATGGATAATGCCCTGTTCAAGCTGCTGTATCTGGCCATGATGGATATCACGAAAAAATTGACCAAAAAGAGCGGGGACTGGAGCCAGACACTTGACCAGATGTGCATCTATTTTGGGGAGCGGATATCACCGGCAGACCTAATCTGACAGAGACAGGATATATATAAAAAGAGCGGGCTGCCGGTTGACAGCCTGCTCAGGTTGTGTCAGAATACAGACACATAAGGATTGTTAGTCAGTGACAACTCATCCGGATATTTTTTCATTAACCCATTGTGTTTACGCAAAATAGATTACGCTCTCACAATTGGATGAATAATTAACACAATGACTTAACTGAAATAATGTTCCGAAGCCTCAACAAAATACACGTCTTGAAAAAAGAAATATAGAAAATAAGCGAGATACTCATCCATAACTCAACTAGTAGAAGTTGGGAACAGCCCCTCTTAAAGTCATTGAGAGTATGAAACTTTTTCTGTAAATAGATATTAGTATCAGGTCTTCTATGATAAAATCTAAATCATAGGAGGCCT
>CANRPU010000027.1 GCA_947632555.1 uncultured Lachnospiraceae bacterium | reverse complement strand
GTTCCCATGATCATCGGAGAAATACGGCGATTCCTGCGGGACAACAATTCCATACGGGTATCCCGCTCTCTCAAAGATACCGCCTATAAAGCTATTTACGCCAAAGAAGCGCTCACCAAGAAAAATTTAAAGGAACCCACCATGGAAGAGGTGGCATCCGAGATCGGCGTTTCCAAAGAGGATATCACCTACGCGCTGGACGCCATCCAAAATCCCATGAGCCTGTACGAACCTATTTTTACGGACGGCGGCGATACCCTCTACGTAATGGACCAGATCAGCGACAAGAAAAACAAAGAAGAAACCTGGGTGGAGCATCTTTCCCTGAGCGAAGCCATGAAAAAACTGAATGAGCGGGAATATGAGATCATTTCCCTGCGCTTCTTTTCCGGCAAGACGCAGATGGAGGTGGCGGAAATGATAGGCATCTCCCAGGCTCAGGTTTCCAGACTGGAAAAGAACGCCCTCCGCGTCATGCGCGGCTACCTTACAGCTTAAGCGCCGCCTGGTTGATCCACTCCGCCGCCGCTATGATCCCTTCTTCCGAAAAAGGAAATTCTTCAAAGATCTTCTTTTCCTCCGGGGTGGCTCCAAAGCAGAAAGGCTCCGGCCATACGGCGGCGCGCAGTCTTTTTCCGTCCTCTCCCTCCACAGCCTCCAGGCGGTAACGCGTTTTGCCGTTACTGCCTGTATACTCACTCTTCTTTAAATATTCCAGCGACAGGATATCTTCTCTTTTTACCATGGGATCCCGCTCCTTTTCATGCTATCATACAATATTTTACCCCCTGTTTCAAGAGCGCTCGATCTCCTTTTTCAGCTGTTTCATGATCTTCTTTTCCAGGCGGGAGATGTACGACTGGGAGATCCCCAGCAGGGAGGCCACCTCCTTCTGCGTCAGTTCCTGCCCGTCCGGCGTGTTTAACCCGAATCTTAAATTAATGATGGTCCTTTCCCGTTCCGACAGCTTATCAATGGCCTTCATCAGAAGCTTTTTCTCCACTTCCGTTTCAATATCACGGTAAATGATATCCTCATCCGTCCCAAGGATATCCGAGAGGAGCAGTTCGTTCCCGTCCCAGTCCACGTTCAGCGGTTCGTCGATGGATACCTCCAGGCGCGTTTTGTTGTTGCGCCTTAAATACATCAGGATCTCGTTTTCAATACAGCGGGAGGCATAGGTGGCCAGTTTGATATTTTTCTCGGGATTAAAGGTGTTAATGGATTTTATCAGCCCTATGGTGCCTATGGAGATCAGATCCTCCACGCCCACTCCCGTATTGTCAAACTTCTTGGCGATATAGACCACCAGACGCAGATTGTGTTCGATCAGAATGGTCTTGGCCGTGTCCCCGTCCTCGGTCCCCAGATCGTTGATCACCTCGTTTTCCCTCTCCGCCTCCAGCGGCGGCGGCAGCACCTCCGCGCCGCCTATGTAATGCACATCTCCCTGCCTGAGCGCCTTTCCCTGGCAAAGCCGGAGCAGGCTGTTCTCCCTCTGCAGCAGTTTAAACTGTATTTTTCCCATACTTACTTTGAATATCATGTTTTCCTCTCATTCTGCCGCGCACACGGCTTCCGCTTCCCGCGGTTTTTCTATTCTTCGGCCGCTTATACGGCTTCAGCAGCTCCGGATGTATCAGCATACCGTAATCTCCCATGGAGGCGGCTCTGCCTTCATTTAAACCCACATAGACCTTTTTGCAGCTCCACTGAAATCCGTCCTGCCTGATCAGCATTTCCGGAACCTCATAGGCCGCCAGTATCCCGTTCTCACATCCTACGCTTCTGTAGGGAACCACCCGAAACCCTTCCGGTTTTTCGTTTTCGTCCCACAATTCCTCAAACATCGTTCTGTCCAGTACAGACACCGGCCGCCCGCTGATAGGTTCCCGCAGACAGTTTCCCGTGTCCACTATGGCTTTTACCGTAACGCTCCTGCCCGTCCCGCTTTTCAGCACCGCCTCGCAGGGGCCGGCACGCTCTTTTTCCTTTCTTTCTTCCCATCCGCGCGTAAACAGGTATAGCAGTCCCGCGCAGGCCAGCAGCCCGGCAGCCGGCACGCGGTTTTCCCTGAAGACCTTCACATGGTTCGCCAGCAGAAAAAAAACGCCTCCAAATAAAAGACAGTACCGCAGCGCCAGTTCCCAGAGCCTGAGAAACGCCCTGAAGGTGGAAGGCCTGTAGACGCCGTACAAAATACCGCCGTTCAGCGCGAGGACCAGAAACAGAGTTTTTTCCACCGGTCCTCCGAAGGGGATCAGAAACGCCAGCACATAGCCGGCGCCGCCTGCCGCCGCGCCCAGAACCAGCCGCCATCCCGTGGCAGTGTGATGAAGGCTTCTGTCAAGCAGCAACAAGAGATACAGGTTCATAGTAAAACTCAACAGGAACAAGCTGTCCGCGTATACCTCATAATACACCGGCCTTCCTCCCTTCTTTCAGGTTTTTGAACATACCGTCTGATAATCATTATAAAGGGAGGCATTTAAAGAATTTGTCGGATTTATTCTATGGACTGTCTTATTTTTCCGGCATGCTTCGACAAGTAAAAAAGAGCGTAAAAAAAGGACAGTCCACAGACTGTCCCGCTTGGTTTCCATATAGATTCAGTTTTTGCCCCTCTGAAGGAAATCCGGGATCTTTAAAGATTTCTCCACTACGGAAGAACGCAGATCCGCAGGTTTGGCAATGCCGTCCAGCGCCGGCTTTCCTACTCCCTGGTCCTCGCCGGAACGCTTTACCAGATTCTCCGCTTTGCCCGCCTGATAGGAGGAAGGCGGAATAAAGCGGTTGGCTCCCGCGTAAGGATTGAACGCGCTGCCCTTTACGCGGCTTTCCTGCGTTTCCAGTCCGGTGGCGATCACCGTAATGGTACAGGTATCCGTCTTGGTTTCGTCGTACATCGCGCCGAAGATAACATTGACATCGTCACCGGTAAGCTCTCTTACATAATCGGAAGCCTCGGAAGCGTCGTTCAGCGTAATATCGCCGGACACATTGATGATCACATGGGTCGCGCCGTTGATGGTGGTTTCCAGCAAAGGACTCTCCACGGCCATCTTGACGGCTTCCAGCGCCTTGTCATCTCCCTTGCCCACGCCGATGCCGATATGCGCCACGCCCTTGTCCTTCATAACGGTCTGCACATCCGCGAAGTCCAGATTGATAACGGCGGGTACGTTGATCAGGTCCGTAATGCCCTGAACCGCCTGCTGAAGCACTTCATCCGCTTTCTTAAGCGCCTCCGGCATGGTGGTACGCTTGTCCACTATCTCCAGAAGTTTATCATTGGGGATCACGATCAGGGTATCCACATTCCCCTTGATGTTCTCAATGCCCATCAGCGCGTTGCTCATACGGGCCTTGGCCTCAAACCGAAAGGGCTTCGTCACCACACCCACGGTCAGGATTCCCAGATCCTTTGCAATCTTGGCTACCACGGGAGCTGCTCCGGTACCGGTACCGCCGCCCATACCGCAGGTGACAAATACCATATCCGCCCCTTTCAAAGAATTTTCAATATCTTCACTGCTTTCCTCAGCCGCCTTCTGACCGATCTCGGGTTTGGCTCCCGCTCCCAGTCCCTTGGTCAGCTTCTCGCCTATCTGGATCAGCTTGGGAGCCCTGCAGAGCTGCAGAGCCTGCTTATCGGTATTGACACCGATAAATTCCACACCGCTGATATTTTCGTCCACCATTCTATTGACAGCATTATTACCTGCGCCGCCTACACCGACTACGATGATCCGTGCCGCAGATTCAGCATCATTCGTCTTAATCTCTAACAAGGGTAATTCCTCCTATTCCCACATAAACTCCATATAGAATATCATATAATTATTTCTTCAATTAATCAACATCTTTTTTTAATTCTTCTCAGTTTTTTTCAAATCAGGCATCCGGCTTGAAAATCGGCCTGAAATTGGAGCCGCCGTCATAATTTTCCAAGGACAGGGTCCCGGCTTTTCCTTCCAGTTCCGGCAGAAGGCTCTGTATCAGCCCCATCTTTTCGTCCAGAAGCCCGTCCGTTCCGAAGGCGATCTTCACATCCCCGAAATACAGGGTCATCTTCTCGGAATCATCAAAATAGATCCTGTCCACCGTAAGTCCGTATTTTGTCAGCGCCTGCGTCAGTGTCAGGATCCGGTAAAACACTTCGCTGTCTTCCACCGGCAGCGGCTCGTTTAACACCATATGGTCAAACGAAAGCCCTGTTATCTGCGGTACTCCCATGGTTTTCACGCCGGAGCTCTCCACCACCGTCCCGTCCTTGTCAAAATAGATATACTGTCCCAGATATTCCACATATCCCGCCAGAGATTTCTCGTATACCCTGATCCGCACCGTATCCGGGGCAAGCACCTCCACATCCATGGAAGCGATAAAGGGCACGCCCGTGATCTGCTTGTCCTTATAAACCAGAGAAAGATAGAGGGAATTACGGGCCAGAGGCCCGTTAAAAACCATCTCCTCTATTTCCTCCTGCGTATAGTGCACATTGCCTTCCACATAGACGGTGGTCACGGTGCGCGTCCGCAGAAAATAGTACAGACCACCCAAAAGCAGCGCCGCTGCCGCCAGTACCAGCAGGATCCTCACCGCTCTTTTCCGTCCACGCCCAGCTTTTCTCCCATATCTTCTATACACCGTAAATACGCACTCCTAACTCTCTCATATCCCTGCAGATGTTTTCGTAGCCTCTCTCAATATAGCCGCATCCGTCCACAATGGTTTCTCCCCTGGCAGCCGCGCCCGCGATGACTAACGCCGCGCCTCCCCGCAGTTCTCTGGCCCGCACTCTGGCTCCATGCAGCTGTTTTGTGCCTTCCGTCACAACCGTTTTGGGGTCCGTCTGTTTTATTTTCGCGCCCATGCGCCTGAGCTCCGGAACAATGTGGAAACGATTTTCAAAAATCCTCTCTTCCACCAGACAGCTGCCCTCCGCCAGCGCCAGCACCGGCAGAAACAGGGACTGCATATCCGTGGGAAATCCGGGATAAGGGGCCGTTTCCAGCCTGCCCGGAGATCTGAGGGGTTCTCCCCGCTGTATATAGAGGCCCCTGTCCGTTTCCTGCCAGAGGGCGCCCATGGCCTTCACGACCTTCTTCACCGCTCCCATCTGCTTCGCGGGCGCTTCCGTCAGCAGCACCTCTCCTCCCGCCGCCAGGCAGGCGCAGAGATAGGTTCCCGCCACTATCCTGTCCCCCGGAACGGCAAATTCCGCTCCCCGGAGTTTCCGCTTGCCCCGGATCAGAATGGTGGAGCTGCCCCCGCCGGTAATGTCCGCTCCGCAGGCATTCAGAAAACCGCAGAGGACTTCGATCTCCGGTTCTCTGGCCGCGCCGCGCAGAATGGTAGTCCCATCCGCGCCCGCCGCTGCCAAAAGCACGTTTTCCGTCGCTCCCACACTGGGAAAAGGCAGACGGATCTCCGCGCCCTTTAAACCTTCCGTACAGGCATGAAGCCCGTAAGATTTTTCTTCAAATGTTACATGAAGCTGTTTCAGCGCTTCTATATGAATATCAATAGGACGTTCTCCGATGACGCAGCCTCCGGGATACGCCAGTTCTACCTCGCCCGTCCTGTTCACCAGCGCTCCCAGCAGAACAATGGAGGAGCGCATGCTTTCCACCGCTTCCTTCGGAATATCGCGGGAAAGAGCCCGCGGCCCGTTCATCCCGTCCGTATTTACCTTCAGCCTGTCTTTCTCCCTGGTCACACTGCAGCCAAGGCTTTTCAGCAGTGTCTGCATATGATACACATCTGCCAGTCTGGGGCAGTTTTGAATCACACTGGTCCCTTCCGCGAGCAGCGTCGCGGCCAGGACCGGCAGTACCGCATTTTTAGAACCCTGTATGCCGACCTGTCCCTGAAGGGCGATTCCACCTCGGATATTAACAGAATCCAATATATGCCTCCCGCACACAAGAAAAAATATATTTTATCTTATGCACGGTAAAAAGAGATGTTCAGACCGGGGAGTTACACTTCCTTCAGCTGGATGCGCTTCGCCACGTTTAAGACCAGCCCGATCTCCGCCAGCTGGAAAAGCACCGCCGTGCCGCCGTAGCTGATAAACGGCAGGGAAATACCGGTATTGGGAATGGTATTGGTCACCACCGCGATATTCAGAATGACCTGTATGGCCATATGTCCCATCACGCCCACCACCAGCAGCGCGCCGAACAGGTCCGGCGCATTGTTGGCGATCACCATCAGACGCCAGATGAGCATGACGAACATCAGGATAATGGCTATCGCTCCAAAGAGCCCAAGCTCTTCGCAGATAATGGAAAAGATCATGTCGTTCTGGGCTTCCGGAATAAAGCCCAGTTTCTGCATGCTCTGCCCCAGGCCCTTGCCCCAGATCCCGCCGGAGCCGATGGCGTACAGAGCCTGCAGGGTCTGATAACCCTTATCGCTGACATACGCTTCCGGGTCCAGCCATGCCAGCACCCGGTCACCACGGTAATTCAGGCTGCCGCTGTCGGCCATGTTCACGATGATAAAGACGATCAGCGCCACGCCGACCACGCCGGCCAGCCCCATCAGGATAAATTTTTTATAATCCGGACTTGCCACAAATACCATCAGTACCGCGATCCCCATGATGATAATGGCGGAACTCAGATTGGAGGTGATCTTCCAAACCATCAAAACAATGGGAAGCGGCAGCGCTATCAGCGCCAGAAACCCTTTCATGCTCCTTATGCTCTTTCCCATTTTGCAGATGACCACCGCCAGGAACAGGATCATACAGAGCTTGGCGATCTCGGAAGGCTGAATGGACATTCCCGCGATACGGAACCACCGTTTCGCGCCGCCCGACTCATGCCCGAACGGAATGATCAGAGCCAGCAGCACCACGGAGATCAGGTAGCCGAACCCGTAAAACCTCTCCCAGAAATGGTAAGGGATATTGGCGATCACCATCATGCCCACCAGTCCCAGGATAGTGGAGCGAAGCTGCTTCATCAGATAGTAGGTGGAACTGCCGTATTTCTGAGCCGCCTCATAAGAACTGGTGGAGTAGAGCATCACCAGCCCGAACCCCAGCAGGAACAATACGATAAACAGCAGGCTGTAATCAAAGAAATATTCGCTTTGTCCTTGTCGTTTCTTTTTCTTTACCACGTTTTCACTCCTCTGAAAGAGCGTTCACCATTTCTTTGAACACGCGTCCCCGCTCCTCATAATTTGAAAACATTCCCCAGCTGGCGCAGGCCGGTGACAGCAGTACCGCATCGCCGCTTTCGGCGGTTTCCACGCAGATCCGAAATGCCTCCTCAAAGCTCTCCGCCATCCGGATCGCGGTAAAGCCGTGTTTTTTCGCGCATTCCGCGATCTTCTCCTTTGTCTGCCCCAGCAATACCAGACATTTTACCCTGCCCTGGAAGGCTTCTATCCACTCATCGTATTCGCTGCCCTTGTCGTAGCCGCCGCCGATCAGTACCGTAGGCCGGGACATGGCGCGGATTCCCTGGATCGCGGCATCCGGATTGGTGCCCTTGGAATCATTATAATAGACCACGCCCTTCTTTTCCGCCACGTACTCGATCCGGTGCTCCACGGCCTTAAAGTTCTTTATAACACGCAGGGTTTTCTCCAAAGGCACTCCCATGCTCTCCGCTATGGCCAGCGCCGCCATTACATTTTCCACATTGCACCGTCCTACCAGGTTCATATCCGTATGCACGTTCAGGATCTTCTCCGTCTTATGGTCTTTTGCCCGGCAGATAAAGTCCCCTTCCAGATAAAAGCCGTCTTCCAGCTTTCTTCCCGAGGAAAAGAAAAGCGTTTTGGCGGGACATCTTTCCGCGAAATCCCGAAGATACGCGTCTTCGTAATTCAACACGCAGACCTCTTCCTTCGTCTGTCTGCGGGCCACCGCCTCTTTCGCCGCCACATAGTTTTCCATGGTATGATGACGGTTCAAATGATCCGGCGTAATGTTTAAGATAGCTGATACCGCCGGATGGAAAGTATCCGCCGTTTCAAGCTGAAAACTGCTGATCTCCGCTACCGTAACGGAATCCGCTTCCGTTCTGTCCGCCTCCAGCGTATACGGATTGCCGATATTGCCTACTACGAAAACTTTGGGAAAGCAGGCTTTCATGATCTCCCCCACCAGAGTCGTGGTGGTAGTCTTGCCGTTGGTGCCGGTAATGGCGATCACCCTGCCCCGCTCCAGAAGATATCCCAGTTCGATCTCCCCGATCACGGGGATCCCTCTGCTTCGGAAATCTTCCACAAAAGGCGTATCCACAGGCACTCCGGGGCTCAGTATCAGCAGCCGCGCCGCTTCCTTTTCCTCTTCCGGAAGCGTTCCCGTATGTACCGCCACTTTCTCCGGGAAATCCAGTTTTTCCAGAATATCTTCTGTCTTCAGCTTTTCGCTGCTGTCAAACAGTACCGGATGGGCGCCCGCTCTGCACAGCAGATTTGCCGCCGCGATGCCGCTCTTTCCCGAACCCACCACCAGCGCTTTTATATTTTGTAAGTTCATACTGCCTCCTATTCCGTAACAACCCCATTATAGTCCATAATCCCCAAATAAGGAAGGATATTTTCAAAAAGCTGCCTGATAATGGGCGCCGCTATCTGTCCTCCGTAGTAAGTGCCATGGGGACGGTTGATAATGGCAATGGCGATCACCTGGGGATCATCCGCCGGCGCGAAGCCGATAAAAGACGCGATATACTGTCCGCTTCCTCTGGGCAGCGTCTGGCTGGTAGCTGTTTTCCCGCCGATCCTCACGCCTTCAATGTACGCGTTCTTGCCCCCGCCTTCCGACACTACCTTTTCCAGGATCTCACGCATGAGGGCGGAAGTTTCTTCCGATACGATCCCCTCTTCCACAGGATACTGCAGCTCACGGACCAGACCGCCTTCCGTATCGGTGATCTTTACGCCAAAGTGAGGGGTCACCCTCCTGCCCCCGTTTATAATGGAGGCCGCGGTAGTCAGAAGCTGAATGGGCGTCAGCTGGAACGACTGTCCGAACGAAATGGTAGCCAGCTCCACGTCCCCGATATTTTCCAGTTCATGCATGATGGTGCCCGCTTCTCCCGGCAGATCTACGCCGGTTCTTTTTAACAGGCCGAACTGTTTAAAATAGCTGTAAAAAGTTTCCGCTCCCATCCGCAGCCCTACGGTAATGAACACGGGGTTGCAGGAATTCATGGTAGCCTGCACAAAGTTTTCCGCTCCGTGCCCGCCCACCTTGTGACAGCGGATCTTTCTGTCTTCCACGATGATAAAACCAGGACAGGAAAACGTACTTTCCGGTGTCACCGCGCCGGATTCCAGTCCCGCCGCCGCGGTAATGATCTTAAAGGTGGAACCCGGCTCATAGGTATCGTTGATACAGCCGTTTCTCCACATAGCGTTCAGTAAGTCCTGCTTTTCTTCCGCGGAAAGCGCAATGGCCTCTCCGTTTTCGCTGACGGTTGCCTCCGCCGGCAGTTCATAGGGATTGTTCAGGTCAAATTCCGGCACGTTTACCATGGCCAGGATTTCTCCGTTTTGGGGGTTCATCACTATGATGGAAACGCTCCGGGCTTCTTTGGTTTCCATGGCCTGGCTCGCCAGCTGCGTGGCATAACTCTGGATGTTCATATCCATGCTGATATGTAAGTCCCCGCCGTTCACCGGTTCTATCCGGCTTTCCCCTGCCTCTTCCACTTCTATTCCCCTGGCGTCCGTCACCGTCAGTATGGTACCCGGCGTTCCCTGCAGATATTCCTCGTAGATCACTTCCAGCCCGATGATACCCTGATTGTCGCTTCCGGTAAATCCCAGCACCTTGGAGGCCAGTGAACCGTAGGGATAATACCGTTTATAGTCCTCATCCACTTTTACCCCTGCCAGGTCATATTCCCGTATCCTGTCCCCGATCTCCTTATCCACATTGCTCTTGATACGCTCTATCGAGGAATATTTCTCCACCCTTGCCCTTACGTATTCCTCCGAAAGGGAAAGTTCCCGGGAAAGCACCGCGATAACCGTTTCGGGGTCCTCGATCTGGCTGTGTATCACGGAAATGGTGCAGACCGTCTTATTGTCCGCTATCACCTGCCCGTTACAGTCTATGATACGCCCCCTGGCCGCTTTGATGCTCCTTTCCCTCTCATGCAGTTCCACAGCCTTTCCGCCGTAGTAGTCCGCTTTGGCTATCATCAGATAGACCAGCCGCAGAAAAAGGATAAAAAGCACTGCCGCGCACAGAAAAAACACAACGGTGATCTTCTTTCTGTGAAAGGTCCTGTTTCCGCTTTCTAACATGAAAACCTCATAAAAAAGGTATTGATATACTCTATTCCCCTTTTTATGAGGTTATGCTTTTATCTCAGGGGCATTATTGAATGGAGTCATAATTTCCTACGGCAAACCCGGTTTCGGGATCCAGCAGCTCATGGGTATCGGGATCTATCAGATATCCTGTGGCAGGGTCCTTCTCAAAACTCATCCAGGGTGCCGGCGTTTCTACGGCAGGATCCTCTTTTGCCGGTTCCTCGTCCGCGTCACCGCCGCTGACCGCAGGCGCGTACCGTATGGTGTCCTCCAGTTTCTTCTGCTCCAGTTCCTTCCTTTCACTGTCGGAAAGTTCCTCGGTCATGAAGATCCCTTCATAGGGAAGGACCTCCGTCAGAATATTGCGGGCGATCACAGCCGCCTGCGCCGTGCCGGAACTCTGATCCTGCATATTGGGCCGGTCCAGCACCACATAAATGGCGATCTGGGGATTGTCCGCCGGAGCGAACCCCATAAAGGACACCACATATTCCCCGTTGCCTCTGGGAAGCGTCTGCGCCGTTCCCGTCTTGCCGCCGATCTTGTAGCCGGCAGGCCGGGCCTTTTTGCCGGTAGCGCCCGGATAGTCGGGATCGCATACCGCGGTGCAGTACTCCCGGATCAGATCGGAGGTGGACTCCGATATCGTCTGCCTCAGCACTCTGGGTTCTATGTTTTCCACCACCGCGCCGCTGGTGGTGCAGATCTGCTTTACCATGTGGGGCTCGTAATAATAGCCGCCGTTGATCAGGGAGCAGAAACCGGTGATCATCTGGATCATGGTCACGTTAAAGCCCTGTCCGAAAGAGCCTGTTGCCAGTTCCGTAGGCCCCATGGAGGCGGCGCTGTGTATCAGCTCCGCGGTCCTGGTTTCTCCCGCGAGATCCACATTGGTCTTTAAACCGAAATTGAAGTTCCGCTGGTATTCCGCGAAAATATCCGAGCCCACTCTGAAGGACATCTTCATCAGCGCCACGTTGCAGGAAGTGGCAATGGCCTTTTCCAGGCTCACGGTGCCGTCACCTACTCTGTTGTGGCAGCGGATGGGCTTTTCCCCTTCCACCACGGTCAGGGAACCCTCGCACAAAAAAGTGTCTTCCGGATTCAGTTTTCCCGTTTCCAGTCCCATTGCCACGGTAAAAGGCTTAAAGGTAGAGCCCGGTTCATAGGTATCGGAAATGCAGAAATTTCTCCAGACAGCGTTGAGCGCTTCATAATAGGAATCTATGTCCGTTTCCTTCATGGTATTGATCTCTTCTTCCGTATAGTAAGCGCTCAGGTCATAGGGAGAATTCAGGTCAAAATTGGGATAGCTGGCCATTGCCAGCACATTTCCCGTATTGACTTCCATCACAATGACGGCCTCGTTTCTGGCTCCCGGCCCCTCCGTGAAATTATCGGTATATTCCTCGTTAAATTCCATCAGGCAGCGTTCCGCTATGCTCTGGACATTGATGTCCAGCGTACTGACCAGCGTGTATCCGTCCACCGCCGGCTTGGTCGTTCTCTCCAGCGTGGAATCCCCGTTTAAATAACCGTATTCCCTGCCGGTGGTCCCGTCCAGGATATCGTTGTAATATTCCTCCAGTCCGTACATGCCCACGCCGTCGGAAGTGGTAAAGCCGATCACGTCACTGGCCAGGCTGCCGTTAGGATATGTCCTTCTGTACTCCTCCTCAAACCAGACCCCTTTGATATAGGTGCCGGGGCCGGGATTTCCTTCGTCATCTTTTTCCGTATCGTTCTGTATGGTCACAAAAGGGCTGATCTCCATATAGGTCAGCTTTTTTAAGGGTACGTAATACCGGCTGGAAGGATGGTCCGTAATATATTTTCGGATGGACGCCATATCCAGCTGCGGAAAACAGCTTCCCAGCGCGGCCAGCGTGGGTTCCAGATATTCTTCCTTGTCCAGCATCACATTGGCGTCAATGACAAGATTATACACCTTCTCACTGACTGCCAGACTGGTCCCGTTGCAGTCTAAGATATCCCCTCTCCGAAACGGCAGGGTTATGCTGTCGTAACGCTGCTGGGAAAGCACCTGCTTGCTGTACTGCTCTCCTTTTTCCCGTCCTATCCAGAAAAGCCGGATCCCAAGGCCGACAAAGATCAATAAAAACAAGCCGAAAAGTACCAGCAGCTTTTTCTGCATTCTGATGGTAAATTTCCGCTTGGTTTTTTCCCGGTTTCCATTACGCTGTTTTGTCAGTTCTCTTTTTCCGCTCAATCAAGACACCTGCTTTTTTCTTCTCATCTGGGAATATCGCCCAGCTGTCTGACATAATCGCTTCCCTCATTTGTATAATTCACGATCTGTCCCTCCGTAGCGTATACCATTCCCAGTTCGCCGATCGCGATCCGTTTGATCTCTTCCAGGTCAATGCTGCTGTTGATCCTGGTCAGTTCCTCATCATTCGCCAGGCGCAGGGCGTTCAGTTCGCTCTCCAGTCTGGCGATGGTTTCCACCTGCGTGGTGATATCCGCCTGCATCTGGATATATCCAATCAGGACATATCCCGCTATGAAAAGGGCCGCCGCCAGAAATACCACATAACCCAGGTCCATATGATAGGCTCTTTCTCTGTTCTTTCTGGCCTCATTGCTCAGTCTTTTACGGGGCTCGTCCTCATTGAAACGCCTTACGGCCGGCTGTCTGGCCGTATTGCCCTCTACCGTATAATATTGTCTTCCGTGACCTGCTGCCATAACCAGTCCTCATTTCCTTTCAAATACTCTTAATTTCGCGCTCTTGGAGCGGCTGTTTTTCTCCAGTTCCTCTTCGGACGGCAGGATAGGCTTTTTCGTTATCACCCTGCCGAGAGGCTTTCTGCCGCATACGCAAACCGGAAATTCCGGCGGACATATACAGGGATTTTCCGCCTCTCTGAACGCCGACTTTACAATACGGTCCTCCAGAGAATGAAACGTAATGATACACAGCCTGCCTCCCGGTTTCAGAAGCGCGAACAGATCCTCCAGAGAATCCTTTAACGCCTCCAGTTCCCCATTGCATTCAATGCGGACGGCCTGAAAAGTCTTCTTTGAAGGATGGCCGTTCTGCCGCATCTTCGCGGGTATGGCGGCCTTTATGATCTCATTCAGCTCACCCGTGGTTTCAATCGGATGTTTTTCTCTTGCCCGTACGATGTGTCCTGCTATGTTTTTCGCGAACCTGTCTTCTCCATAGTCCCTGATCACGCGGTACAGTTCCTGCTCGGAATAACCGTTGATGATATCCCTGGCTGTCAGGGACTGCCTTCTGTCCATCCGCATATCCAGTTTCGCGTCAAACCGATAGGAAAATCCTCTTTCCCGCGTATCCAGCTGGTAGGAAGAAACGCCCAGATCTAAAAGGATCCCGTCCACCGCTTCCACCCCCGCTTCCCGCAGGAGCTCCTTCATATTGCGGTAATTGCCGCGAAACAGCGTAACTCTGTCGGCAAACGGCTTCAGCCTTTCCCCTGCCGCCTCTATGGCCGCGTCATCCTGGTCGATCCCGATCAGGCGTCCTTTGGGGGCAAGCCTTTTTACGATTTCCAGGGCATGTCCGCCCCCGCCCAGAGTTCCATCCACATAGATGCCGTCTGCTCTGATGTTCAGATTTTCGATTGTTTCTTTCAATAACACCGAATAATGCGCAAACGCCATCTTCATAACCTTCTTATGTCAGATACCCAGTCCCAGTTCCGACATGTGCATCGCGATCTCTTCCATATCGTCATAGGACACGGTTCCTTCGTATCTTTCCTTACTCCATATCTCCACACGGCTTCCCGCGCCGATCAGCACAACATCCTTTTCCAGCGCGGCAAATTCCTTTAAACTGGCCGGGATCAGGATCCTGCCCTGCTTGTCCACTTCCACTTCGGAAGCCCCCGCCATGAAGAAACGGATAAATTTACGTACATCGGGATTTGTCAGAGAAGGTAATTTCTGAAGCTTCTCCTCGAAAGCGGTCCATTCGGCATTGTCAAACACAAATAAGCAGCCGTCCAATCCCTTTGTTACCACGAATACGTCACCCAGACTTTCACGGAACCTGGAAGGGATAATCAGCCTGCTCTTAGCGTCTATGGTATGACTGTACTCGCCCATGAACATCGCAATCACCCGCTTTCAAAAGTGGTCTGCCACGAAAAGTTCTTTTCTCCTCCTATTTACCACTTTGAACCACTTAGTACCACTTTTCACCACTTTTACTTTGATTTTATACTAAAACAGGCCATTTAGCAAGCAAAATTAATAAAAAATTAAAAAAAATTACGTTCCGCCAACTCCGGCAAAACGTAATTTTACGCGATTCTACTATATGTTGTATGCTTGCTTTAAGTCACTCAATATATGGTGTCAGACATTGAAGCGAAACAAGATCACGTCCCCGTCCTTCACCACATAATCCTTTCCTTCCATGCCGACCAGGCCCTTTTCCCTGGCCGCGGCCAGAGAGCCCTGTTCCAGCAGATCCCTGTAATTGACCACTTCGGCTTTAATGAACCCTCTCTCAAAATCGGTATGGATTTTACCCGCGGCCTGCGGCGCCTTGGTCCCGACCTTGATGGTCCAGGCTCTGGTTTCATCCTCGCCGGCCGTCAGGAAACTGATGAGCCCCAGCAGGCGGTAGCTGGCCTTGATCAATTTTTCCAGCCCGGATTCGGAGAGTCCGAGATCTTCCAAAAACATAGCCTTCTCGTCTTCGTCCAGTTCCGCGATCTCCTGTTCGATCTGGGCGCAGATCACAAATACTTCGCTGTTCTCCTGCTCCGCGAAATCCCTTACCGCTTTTACGCCCTCATTGGAGGCGCCGTCATCCGCCAGATCATCCTCCGACACATTGGCGGCATAGATCACAGGTTTTCCGGTGAGCAGATTGTAGCCTTTAAAGAGTTCCGCTTCGTCTTCATCTTCCACCGTCAGCGTCTTGGCCGGTTTCCCGCTTTCCAAATGCTCTTTGATACGTTCCAAAAGCGCCAGCTCCTTGGCCTGCGTCTTGTCCATCCGGGCCGCTTTGGCTACTTTGGAAAGTCTTCTTTCCAGGATCTCCAGATCCGAGAAGATCAGTTCCAGATTGATGGTTTCGATATCTCTCATGGGATCCACGCTGCCGTCCACATGCACCACATTGGGATCCTCAAAACAGCGCACCACATGGATAATGGCATCCACTTCTCTGATATTGCTTAAAAACTGATTGCCCAGTCCCTCGCCCTTGGAGGCGCCTTTTACCAGTCCCGCTATATCCACGAACTCGATCACCGCGGGCGTCACTTTTTTGGAACGGTACATATCTCCCAAAAGCTTCAGCCTCTCGTCCGGCACCGTTACTATCCCCACATTCGGATCTATGGTACAGAACGGATAATTGGCCGACTCCGCTCCCGCCTTTGTCAGGGAATTAAAAAGCGTACTCTTGCCTACGTTGGGAAGTCCTACGATTCCTAATTTCATTTCTTCCTATACCTATCCAAAAACCCTGGATCTACAAGGGTTCCTGCCTTTCTCTATTTTTGTGCCACGCCCTTTTTACGCCCTTTTCATAAGAGGCAGGCGCAAGTATAGAGTATAGCACAAAAACTCTGTTATTTCAATCCTAACCAGCAAATATTCGCTGCGCTATTGTGTAGGATTACAATACATGTGTTACAACTGAATAATTTAAAAGACGAAGATACCCTTTCTGTGTTATGCTTTAAT
>CANRPU010000026.1 GCA_947632555.1 uncultured Lachnospiraceae bacterium | reverse complement strand
ACAGGACAACACTCATCCGGCCGTATGCCCGCAAGGGCATGCGGTTCGGAAAAGATTCTTCCGGGGGGGTATTCAAAGACTTTCCTGAAAGTAAAAACATCGGAAAAGGAACAGACAACATGGAAACAAAAATCACAGTAGCAGGAACAGGATATGTAGGACTTTCCCTGGCAGTTCTGCTGGCGGGAAAATATGACGTTCGGGCGGTAGATATCGTACCCGGACGGGTGGAAAAGATCAACCGGAGGCAATCTCCCATCGCGGATGCGGATATTGAAGAATATCTCCGGGAAAAAACATTACATCTCCATGCTACGACCGATGCGGAGGAAGGGTACCGGGAGGCGGATTTCGTCATCATAGCGGTGCCGACAAATTACGATCCCGAAAAGAACTATTTTGACACCTCCGCGGTGGAGGCCGTGGCGAAACAGGTGATCGGCATCAATCCGAAAGCCGTTTTGGTGATCAAGTCAACGATACCCGTTGGGTATACGGCGCAGCTGCGGGAAAAGCTGTCTTACCGCCGTATTATGTTCAGCCCGGAATTTCTGCGGGAAGGTCACGCACTGCATGACAATCTGTACCCCAGCCGGATCATCGTGGGCGTAGATGAAGACAGCGGGGAAATGCGTGAAAAAGCGGAACAGTTTGCTGAAATACTGAAGGATTGCGCGCTGAAGGACGATACGCCGGTACTGCTGATGGGTACCCGGGAAGCGGAGTCCGTCAAACTGTTCGCCAATTCTTATCTGGCCATGCGGGTAGGCTTTTTTAACGAACTGGATACCTACGCGGAAACAATGGAGATGAATGCCCGGGAGATCATCGAGGGCGTATGCCTGGAGCCGCGAATCGGCATGCAGTACAATAATCCTTCCTTTGGCTATGGCGGCTATTGTTTCCCAAAAGACACCAAACAGCTGAGGGCGAATTACGGAACCCTGCCCCAGAGGCTGATCGGCGCCATTGTGGAAACAAACGGCATACGAAAAGAATATATCGTCCGGCAGGTATTAAAGAGGATTGAAAAAAAGGAATCGCCGGTAGTGGGGATTTACCGCCTGACCATGAAAGCCAATTCGGATAATTTCCGCCAGAGCGCGGTACAGGATATTATGGCGCAGCTAAAGGACAACGGGGTTCGCGTCGTGGTGTATGAACCCATGCTGAGGGATGCACGGACGTTTGAAGAATACGAAGTGGAAAATGTATTTGACCGCTTCGCCGGAGAGAGCGATGTCATTATCGCCAACCGTTTCGAGCGTGCCTTAAACGCGGTAAAGGATAAGGTGTATACCCGCGATCTGTATCAATGCGATTAAAACGTTACGAGGAGAGGAAGAGTTATGCGGATTTTAGTGACGGGGGGAGCGGGATTTATAGGCTCTAATTTATGCGCAAGACTGGCAAAAAACCAGGATGATCAGATCATCTGTCTGGATAATCTGCAGACGGGTAGTATGCAGAACATATCCGGACTGCTGGATCTGCCGAATTTTGAATTTATACAGCACGATATTGTGGAACCGATCGACCTGACGGCCGACCAGATCTATAACGCGGCCTGTCCGGCAAGCCCGCCGGCTTATCAGGCGGATCCTGTCCATACGCTGAAGACCAACGTGATCGGGATCCTGAACATGCTGGAACTGGCGAGGAAAAACAATGCCACCTTCCTGCAGTTTTCCACTTCGGAAGTGTACGGTGACGCGCAGGTGCATCCGCAGCCGGAGGAGTACTGGGGCAATGTAAATCCGGACGGCATTCGCAGCTGCTATGACGAGGGAAAACGCGCGGCGGAAGCGTTATGCTTTGACTATCACAGGATGTACGGGACAAAAGTCAAGGTAATCCGTATCTTCAATACCTACGGACCCGGAATGAACCCGCAGGACGGACGTGTGATCAGCAACTTTGTCAATCAGGCGCTTCGGGGCGAGGATATTACGGTTTACGGGGACGGGAAGCAGACCCGGAGTTTTTGTTATGTAGATGACCTGATCGAAGGGATCGTACGTATGATGCATACGCCGGAGGATATCCTTGGACCGGTCAACCTGGGAAATCCGGGAGAGTTTACGATGCTGGAGCTGGCGCAGCAGGTTCTGAAAAAGGTGCCGAACGGATCGAAACTGATCTATCGGCCTTTGCCCAAAGATGATCCCAAACAGCGAAAACCGGATATCACAAAAGCGGAAATACTGCTGCACTGGAAGCCGGAGATCGCGTTAAGCGAAGGCCTGGATAAGGTGATCGATTATTACCGGAATATACAGCAGAAAAACGCGTGATGAAAAATCCGGTAAAAAGCCAGGTATGGGAGGATAGTTGTATGAGTCAAAGTGATGTAGGAGTAATTTTGGTCAAAAGGACGGAAGGCCTGGTGGCCAGGCCAAAGTCGGGCAGAGCATATGCCGTAGTGAAGCGCGCTTTTGATATTGTTTCGAGCCTTCTGGTTCTGATCGTGCTCAGTCCTGTGCTGCTGATCACGGCTATCGCGATTTATATTGACGATCCGGGCCCTGTTTTTTATTCCAATGAATTGATCGGAAAGGATATGAAACCGTTTCGGATCCTCAAGTTCCGCAGCATGGTTCAGAACGCGGCGGAAATAGATGTGTCGGGACACGAGGATAAAGGCAATGCCAGCGTTACCTTTAAACTGGCCAATGACCCGCGTGTCACCCGGGTTGGACGCTTTATCCGCCGCACAAGTATTGATGAACTTCCTCAGCTCATCAACATCATACGGGGAGATATGAGTGTGGTGGGTCCCCGTCCGCTGCCACCGTACGCGTACAGACAGCTTTCGGAGTACGACAGGCAGAGATATAAGGTGAAGGGCGGTCTGCTCTGTACATGGCAGATCAGTGACCGGAGCAAGATCTCACTGGAAGAATGGATGGATATGGATATCCAGTACATCAATGATGCCAGTGTGTGGACGGATATGAAGATCATCCTGAAAGCGATCCCCGCTGTGATCCGCAGCATATTTAAAAACGATCAGTACTGAGAGGAAAGTGGAAATGGCAGTCTTAATCTGCGGCGGCGCCGGATACATAGGTTCTCATATCAATAAGCTTCTTGCCCATAAAGGGTACCAAACGGTCGTATTCGACAATCTGGTTTACGGCCATAAGGAAGCGGTGAAATGGGGAGAGTTCGTTCAGGGAGATCTGAAAAACATCAGTGACATAGAGGCCGTTTTTCAGGCCTATCCAATTGAAGCGGTGTTTCACTTTGCCGCGTATGCCTATGTGGGCGAGTCGGTGAAAGAACCGGAAAAATATTATTACAACAATATCGTCAATACGCTGAACCTTCTGCATGTTATGAAGGAATACGGCTGTAAAAGGATCATCTTCTCCTCCAGCTGCGCGACTTATGGCGTGCCGGAGAAGATCCCCATCACCGAAGATATGCCGCAGAATCCGATCAATCCCTACGGCTTTACCAAGCTGGCGGTGGAGGCTGTTCTTCGCGATTATCGGAAAGCCTATGGTACACAATATGCCGTGCTGCGTTATTTCAACGCCGCCGGAGCGGACCCGGATGGCGAAATAGGCGAGGATCACGATCCGGAAACGCATATCATTCCGCTGGTATTGGATGCGGCATCCGGAAAACGGCCGGATATAAAAGTATTTGGCGTGAACTATCCTACTCCGGACGGAAGCTGCGTGCGGGACTATATCCATGTGACGGACCTGGCCCAGGCGCATCTGCTGGCTCTGAACTATCTGGAAAACGGAGGAGAGAGCGATTTCTTCAATCTTGGCAACGAAAAAGGCACCAGCGTGCTGGAGATCATCGATGCGGCCAGGCGGGTGACAGGAAAGGCGTTTAAAGTCACTTCCTCTCCACGCCGTGAGGGAGATCCGCCGTATCTGGTGGGCAGCAGCGAAAAGGCCAGGCGTGTACTGGGGTGGAAGCCGGAGTACGCGGATATTGATACGATCGTGGAGCATGCGTGGAAGTGGCATGAAACCGGTTGGATTCATTGAGAAAAGGTGAATAAAGTATTTGCCGTATAAAGGCAGATCATGAAAAGGAAAGGGAAACCTAACGATGGAAAGAGTACCTCTTGTATCAATTATTGCGCCGGTCTACAACGTAGAGGCCTATCTTCCAAAGATGATTGACAGTGTTCTGGCTCAGACTTTTACGGATTTTGAACTTTTGCTGGTAGATGACGGAACTCCTGACAACAGCGGGATGATTTGTGATGAGGCCGCAGCAAAGGACGGACGGATAAAGGCGATCCATAAGAAAAACGGCGGCTCGGCCAGCGCGCGAAACGTGGGCATGGAGCAGGCTCGGGGGAAATATTTATTCTTTGTGGACTCGGATGACTGGATTGAGCCTGATATGCTGAAAACCATGGTAGATGCGGCTGAAAAGTATCAGTGTATGCTGGTCGTGACCGGATTTTGTATGGAATATTATGAGGCCGGTAAGTTCACATCGTACGATGTTGATCTTGAGCCTGCCGAGTATCTGACACAGAGCGAATTTCGGGCCAACGCGTATAAATATTTTAACCAGAGTTTTTGGGCGTTTCCATGGAATAAGCTTTATCTGACAGAGCATGTGAAGGCTCATAACATTAGGTGGCCGGAGCAATACATGCAGTGGAACGATTTTCCCTTTAATATGGATTATATTCGAGATGTCACAAATGCCGTATTTGTCCCGGGAACAATGTATCACTATTTTCGATCCCGCCCCGGCGCGGAGGGCGCGACTGTTTCTGAGAAAGCGGTACTCTATAGCGTTCGCAAGGAGCAGTTCGCGTATATCCTGCGGTTATATTCATACTGGAACATTACTGACCCCAAAAGCATAGAAACGATCCATAGTTATTATGTTTCCAGGCTATTGCAGTGTATTCAGGAAAGCGCGGCCGCACCCGGCACAGGCAATCAGGAAAAGAAGGAACAGATCAGAGAGATCCTGAATGATGAACAGACTAAAACAAGTCTGAAATTGGCAAAAGCTGAAGGAATGCTGATGCGCTTCGCAATTTTACCGATGAAATGGGGTTCTGTGTCACTCAGTCTGTTTGAGGGTAAGGTTATCGGTTATGTTAAAAACAATATGACGAACTTTTTCTATCGTTTGCGGGCTAAGGTTGTTAATAAAGGAACTGTCCGGAAAGAACTTCAAAAGTCCGGGGGGGTACTAGCGCCTTAATCCTTTGGCGGCAGATACCTGATATACCGCTGTTTCCTTATGTGGGAGGTGCAGCGGCATGAGAGATGTTGTGGCAGTAATTGTTACATACAATCGAAAGAAGCTGTTGGAACGTTGCATCGAATGTGTATTAGCCCAGGAAAAAGTTCAATGTGATCTTATTATTGTTGATAACGCAAGTACGGACGGAACCCATGAATTGATAGAAATGGCATATGGAAGCCGGCCGGAACTTATCTATATGAATACTGGCGCAAACCTTGGTTGTACTGGCGGGTTTCAGGCAGGAGTCCGGGAAGCGGTTAACAGAGGGTATTCTTATGTATGGATGCTGGACGATGACACACTTCCGGAACCCGATGCGCTTGAGCGCCTTATAACTGCTGACCGGGAATTGCAAGGAGATTGGGGCTTTTTGGTCAGCGCCGCGTATTGGACAGACGGCAGTATTTGCATGATGAACCGACCCAAGACAACTATTTTTTGTCATGTGAAAGAGAAAAGCTATCATAAGCATCTGAAAAAAGTGGTTATGGGGACTTTTGTGTCCCTTCTTGTTCGTACTAATGTGATAAGAGATGTGGGGCTGCCAATAGGGGAGTATTTCATTTGGACAGATGATTATGAGTATACAGGACGTATTTCTGCAAAGTATCCTTGTTATATGGTTCCTGACAGCAAGGTTATCCACGCTATGAAAGAACACAGAAGAGCGGACTTCGCAAAAGACGATGCAGCGCGCCTTGGCCGATACCGTTACTTATACAGAAATGATGTTCATTGCTACCGCCGGTATGGGATGCAGGGTTGGTGTTACATTCTTCTAAAAGATTTTTATACAGTCTTTCATATACTTCTTCACTCTGATGGGCACAAACTGGAAAAAATAAAGGTGGTCTGGCAGGGGGCCATGGAAGGACTGCGGTTTCATCCGAAAATTGAAATGCTTGAAAACTATCAGGAGAAAGGGCAAAGGAAAAATATATGAAATCCTATGATTATCTGATTGTTGGCGCCGGACTGTTTGGCGCGGTATTTGCCGAACGTGCCAAAAGCGCCGGTAAGAAATGCCTTGTAATTGATCGCAGGGATCACATTGCCGGAAACGTGTATACATGTGAGCGTGAAGGCATCAACGTCCACATGTATGGACCGCATATCTTCCACACCAACGACACCGAAGTATGGGAGTATGTAAACCGCTTTGCGGAGTTTAACAATTTTAAGCTGGGAACGATCGCGAATTACAAGGGTGAGATATTTTCCCTGCCGTTCAATATGTATACCTTTAACAAGATGTGGGGTGTGACCACGCCGGAACAGGCACAGGAAAAGATTGCCGAACAGCGCGGGGCGGTCGGTATTACGGAACCGCATAACCTGGAGGAGCAGGCCGTTTCGCTGGTCGGTACCGATATTTATGAAAAACTGATCAAGGGTTATACCGAAAAACAGTGGGGGCGCGAGTGCAGGGAACTGCCGTCATTTATCATCAAACGCCTGCCGGTGCGGTTTACCTATGACAACAATTATTTCAACGCGCTGTATCAGGGAATCCCAAAAGGCGGCTATACCAAAATGGTGGAACAAATGCTGAAAGGTGTAGAAATCCGTTTGGGCGTAAACTATCTGGAGCATAAGGCGGAATTGGATGCGCTGGCGGAAACGGTAGTGTACACCGGCCCTGTTGATGCTTATTTTGATTATCGCTTCGGCCCGCTGGAATACCGTCTGGTACGGTTTGAAACAGAGGTGCTGGACAGCCCCAGCTTCCAAGGTAATGCTATCGTGAACTACACTGACAGAGAAACACCCTGGACAAGGATCATTGAACATAAGTGGTTTGAAGGGGGCAAGGATAAGGACGGAAATGACCTGCAAAAAACGGTCATCAGCCGTGAATACAGCGCCGAGTGGAAGGTCGGTGATGAGCCCTATTATCCGGTGAATGACGAGAAGAATCAAAAACTGTATTCGCAGTATAAGGCACTTGCGGAAAAAGAGCCAAACGTAATCTTTGGCGGACGGCTTGGCGAGTACAGGTATTACGATATGGATCAGGTAGTGAAAGCGGCGCTTTGTGTGGGAACCGGAGAATTATCGTAATAATGAAAATGTGGTGAACGATGTACTGAGGGGATTTTCTATTCTTTGTATCGTACCGGGGCATTTGTCAAATGACAAAATAATGCAGATGTTGCCTGAACCTAGATAAAAAGTTAGGAGGAAAGATAAATGGTTGTTGTTTACAACTGTGACGAAAATTTTGCAGGCATTTTTGCGACATCCGTAGTTTCGCTATTTGAAAACAACCGTGATGTGGATGACATTGTGGTGTACCTTATTGAAGATGGAGTTAGTGAAAACAGTAAGTTAAAATTTCAACTGATTGCTGAAAAATATGGACGAAGTATTATTACTGTACCAATGCCTGATATTCAACAATTAGCGCAAACCGATATTTTCATACCATCTAGGTTACAAATGTCCACCTGTGGAAGATTGTTTGCTGCCGAATTGCTGCCGAATGATGTTGATAAGATCATATATGTTGATTGTGATACGCTTTTTTTAAACTCCATTTCTGATTTATGGGCGATTGATATGGGGGATAGTCCTGTTGGAATGGTTGCTATTCCTATCAGTAAAAATCATAAGCGGCTTATTGGTATGTCACCAGATAGTATTTATTATAACTCGGGTCTAATGGTTGCAAATTTGAAGAAGTGGCGGGAAATAAATGCCATTACAGCATTTATGGACTATATGAAAGACCAAGGCGGCTATGTGCCTTATCCCGACGAAGGAGTTTTAAATGCTGTCTTTGAAGGAAAAATTCGTACATTACCTTTAAAATATAACGTGTATGGAATGATTCTTTACTTTGAGCGTGAAGAACTAATGCGCCTTAAAAAAATGAAGCGTTTTTACAGTAAGGCAGAATATGGACAAGCACGACAAAATCCAGTATTAGTTCATTTTTGTATGACATATCGTATGTTGCTGCGCCCATGGTATGTTGGATCAACACATCCATATACACCAAAATGGCGCGAATACCATGCGATGACACCATGGAAGGATGAACCATTGCGCAAGGATACTCGACCGCCATATAAAAAGATTTCTGAGGTATTTGGTAAGATCAGTAAAAAATTACCAAGCGGCCTCACTGACTGGATGGTGGAATTATTTTATGCCTATCTCAGACCGCTTAATTTCTATATTCAAAAGCAAAAGCATTTGAGGAAAGAAAGATAAGCATGTGAGGGAAGGAATGGACAATAATGGCATTTGAAAGTTTGTGTAATGAACGATTAGATAAGTCGGATAAGATTTCGGTGATCATTCCTGTTTACAAGGTAGAACCGTATCTTCGGCAGTGTGTGGACAGGGTTATTGGCCAGACTTATAAAAATCTTGAAATCATTTTGATCGACGATGGTTCGCCGGACAACTGTGGTGCCATTTGTGACGAGTACGCAGATCAGGATAAGCGTGTACGCGTCATACATAAGCAAAATAGCGGGCTTTCTTCCGCAAGGAATGACGGAATCATGGCAGCTACGGGAAAATGGGTTGCTTTTGTAGATTCAGATGATTGGATTGAAGTGGATTATTATGAGAAACTTTTGACGCCGGTTGAAATGAAAAAGCCCGACATTGTTATTTCCGGTTGCTATTGGAAAGAATATCCTCATAAGCGGAAAGAGGTTCGCAACTTTAACAGGACGGCATTTTATAATGACCGTGAACACATCTTGGAATTTCAGGCAAATGTTATTAAAACAGGGATGCCGTGGGATAAATTGTACAAGGCGGAGTTTATAAAGAAGCAAAGTTTTGTGTTTGACACTTCGATAAAAGCCTTTGAGGATTTTTTGTTCAATTTTCAGGCATATGAAAAAGCTGAAAGCATAGCCGTCTGTCCGGTCAGCGGTTATCATTATCGACAGGTGACGGGATCTATAACAAGTAGTTTTAATCCTACTAAACCGCAAATCACCTATCAATATCTTACAAAACTGCATGAATATGCCGCAAGTTATGGGATGGGAGAAAAACGGCAGAGTGGCGTAAATGCCTGCGCAATTCAAGCAATTACGGTCGCAATGAACTGCTATTTTTTTCATCCGGCAAACACAAAAAAACATAGTGAAGTCAATCGGGAATTGATGCAAATGTTTTCTCTTCCTTACTATCAAGAAGCAATAAATAGTAAATCAAACAGGTATTTATCACGTAAACAAATAATCTTGAAGTATGCCGCCAAAAGGCGGTGCGGGGGAATGCTGCGTATGCTCTATACGGCAAAGCAGAAGTTTATAATATAGAGCAGTATTTTAAAAAAGAGAGGTTGTGATGTCATGAGTCAGGACGGTTATAATTTTATGTATAAAATCAGAAATAATCCCGTTATTCGGCGTATTTACCAGCCATTTGGGGATTTTAGAAAAAGATGTGACCATGAACGCTATCTGCGTACTGCTGACAGCTGGTATCTAAAAACCCTGAAGGGAATCCATACCGGCAAACGTTGTTTTATTATTGGTAACGGACCCAGCCTGCGAGCAGAGGATCTGGACCAGCTTAAAGGAGAATACACATTTGCGGCAAATCGGATCTTTAAGATTTTTGATCAAACAGATTGGCGTCCAACATACTACTTGTCCGTTGATGACCGCGTACTGAAAGACATAGGGAAGGAGTTTTTGAACTATGACTTGGGACATATGTTTCTGGGGTATCATAACTGTCCGATAAAAGCGCCAAGCAATCAATTGACAAGGATTTATGAGAGAGGTATTTCCTTTAATTCGGAACGCAAGCACTATAATGATACTGCGTTATATGTCAGTGTAGATGTGTCGAATCATTTTGGGCCAGGAGCTTCCGTTTCTTTTTGTTCGATTCAGCTTGCAATATATATGGGCTTTGCGGAAATATATCTGCTCGGCGTGGATAACAATTATTCCCATACAATTGACACATCGGGAAATGTCCACATTGATCCGAGCGTTAAGAATTATTTTGGCGAAACGGATGCTAGAGCTTCGCAAGTCAGTTACCCTTTTTCTGAGGGCGTGAATTTGCTTGCTTATACTCTAGCCAAAGAATATTGTGACAACCATGGTATTATCATTAAAAATGCAACCAGAGGTGGAAAACTGGAGATATTTGAGCGAGTAGACTTTGATGAACTGATGGGCAGGTAAAATAATGTGTAATAATTGTAAGGAGGAGAGTCAGAATGAAGATAATTGGAGTGATTCCAGCAAGATATCAGTCATCGCGTTTTCCGGGCAAACCTCTGGCGGATATTTGCGGTAAGCCTATGATTTGGTGGGTGTATCGTAGCTTATGTCAAACCAAGGGAATTGAGGAGGCTTATGTAGCGACAGATGATGCGCGCATTGCGAAAGTGTGTGAAAGCGAGGGGATTCCTTCCATCATGACATCTGCTGCATGCCCGACTCATTTGGAACGTCTGTATGAGGTATCTGAGAAAATTAACGCGGATTTTTATATTAATGTTAACGGCGATGAACCATTAATTGAATCATCCGCGATTGAAAAGATGATTCCGCAGGATGTTGATTCAAATGAGAGTTACTTTGCAAATGGAATGATGATCTTACGTGATCCGATTGACGCATACGACACTTCCAAAATCAAGATCGCCACAGATATGAAGGGATATGGCCTTTATATGGGACGGAGTCCAATACCGTTTCCAAAAGGGCGGGGGGATTTCGCGCTAAAAAAATTTGTGGGAATTCAGTGCTTTACTAAGCGGGCATTGCATTTCGCGGCTAATACGCCGCGTGGTTATCTGGAAAGCATCGAAGACATAGATGAATTTCGTTTCCTTGAAAATGGGCATAGAGTAAAATTTATTCTGGTGGAAGCAACCACGCTGTCCGTTGATACACAAAAGGATCTGGAAAGAGTAAGAACGATCATAGCCGAACGGGAAAACCTGTCGGCACAAATAAATCAGACTGCTCAGGTTTGCGGGGGGGTAATAACTTCTTCACAAAGTGGTGCGAGCAACCTATAATATGCCCCTTTTTAATGGGAGGTGTGGCTGCGTGAAAGTTGTCGCATTTGTTCCCGTTAAATTGAACAGTGAGAGGCTGCCAGGAAAGAACCTACGTCCTTTTACGAATGGGAGGCCGTTGATATCGTATATTCTGGATACATTGACTAAAGTTGACAATATAGATCGTTCCTATGTTTATTGTTCGGATGATAGGATACAAAAATATTTGCCAAAAGAGATTTGTTTTTTGCAGCGAGATCCATATTATGATCTGTCGACAACTCCGTTCAATGAGGTTTTGACTTCTTTCGCAACGCTTATTAATGCGGATGCATATGTGTTGACACATGCTACGGCACCTTTTATTCAGGCCGAGAGTATACAAGCGGGTGTCGAGGCAGTAAGGAGCGGTAATTATGATTCTGCTGTTGCTGTGACAAAACAGCAGGAGTTTCTGTGGAAAGAAAACCAACCATTTAATTATGATCCGGAACAAATACCGCGCACACAGGATCTTGCTCCCATTTACGCGGAAACCTGTGGGCTGTATGTCTATACGCGTAATTTGATTCTCAATAAACATCGGCGAATCGGCAATATGCCGTATTTACTGGAAGTATCCAAGATTGAAGCTTTAGATATCAATGATGCAGAAGACTTTCAAATCGCGGATGCTGTATATCAGACGATCTGCAAAGGAGAGAGTGGTTTTGGCTGATTTTGCTCTATTAGATTGTACACTGCGTGATGGTGGATACATTAACAACTGGCATTTTGGAAAAGACATTATATCGGCGCTTTTTGATAAACTGAGTGAGGCGAGGATGGATATAATAGAAGTCGGCTTTTTAACAAATCTGCCTCACTCGCAGGAAGATAGTCTGTATGCATGCAGTCAGGAAATTGATGCTGTTGTCAGGAAGAATGCTTCTTCTATTACAAAGATTGCGGCAATGATTGCCATTGGTGAGATGGAATTGGATCCTGTCATCTTGCCTCCTAAACAAGATACTTACCTGGATATAATAAGGATTACTTTCCATAATACGAGTGACGAAAAGGAAAAGGCGTTTCGTTATGCCCGCGGCCTGATGGAAAAAGGCTATCTGGTATGCATGCAGCCTGTTGGAACGACATCATATAGTGATGATGAACTAATAGAACTGATTAATGATATTAATGTTCTGTCCCCTTATACTTTTTATTTAGTAGATACCTTGGGAGTATTGCATAGACAGGAACTCACACGTTTTATCCGTTTGATCGATCAGTACCTTGCGCCTGAGATTTTACTTGGGTTCCACTCTCACAACAATCTTCAGATGTCATATGCTAATGCCCAGTGTATCGCGGAGGAAGAAACCCGGCGGAAGTTTATTATAGATTGCTCTGTATATGGGATGGGACGCGGCGCCGGCAACCTATGTACGGAACTGATCGCTCAATATCAAAACAGCATGGGACAGGGACATTATGAACTGACGTCGATTTATGAGGCGCTTGATACATATATTTATCCAATCTTTATACATTCAGGATGGGGTTACAAAGCGCACTACTATATATCGGCAGTTCATGGTTGTCACCCTAATTATGCCTCGTTCTTGATGAACAAGCAAACATTGACAATGAATGAAGTAGATTTACTTTTGAAAAATATCCCTAGGGAAAATAAATATGTGTTTTCAAAATCATTGATTGAGGAAATGTATTATAATTTTCAAAATCATAATATTGATGACACGGATGCGCTGAAGGTATTGCGGAAAGCGCTGGAAGGCAGGGAAATTTTATTGCTGGCGCCGGGGCGTAGTCTGCGCTTGTACAGGGATAGGATAGAGAAATTTATTCAGCAAAAGACACCGGTAGTGATATCCATCAATTCAGTGGAACATAATATCAAAAGCGATTATCTCTTTGTCAGTAATTTAAAGCGTTTTTATATGCTTAATGCAGAAAGTATAGGAGCAACGCTGATCCTTACATCAAATCTGCCAAATATTATTCGACAGGCAATTTATGTAGATTACGCAAGACTTTGTGATCGGGCCAATGGAGAACCAGATAATTCCGGCATTATGTTACTCCGTCTATTACAGAGGATTGGAATTAATTGTGTCTATCTTGCCGGTTATGACGGTTTTAGCAGAGATATCCGAAAAAATTACGTTGACGCGAAGCTGATTAACAATGTGGATATAGATGATATTGAACGAAAAAATGAAATGATACGCAGGCAGTTTGAAAAACTGTATGGTCAGTTAGCGATCACGTTTCTTACACCAAGCGGGTATCTTGGGAAATTAAACGGCAGGGCCTACAAGCTTATTATTTTCGATTTAGACGGAACCCTGGCAGATACCTCCTGTGGTATTCTGGAATGCCACCGCTTTACCAATCAAAAGATGGGTAAACCGATTGTGGATGAAACAATACTTGATGGTGTGATAGGTGCCCCTTTGCTAAATACATATCAGAAACGGTTTGGCTATTCTGAAAATGAAGCGAGAAGGGCCATACGGATTTACAGAGAACATTATGCGGAAGTGGGTATAGAAGGTACCCGGCTCTATACCGGGATGGCGGAATGTCTGGCAAAGCTGAAGGAAGAAGGACATTTATTGGCAGTAGCGACGTTAAAAGCGGAAAAACTCGCAAGAGCCGTGCTGCAAAAGCTGGGAATAGATATCTATTTTGATTGCATAGTTGGTATGGATGAAGAAGATTCTACGCAAAAAGCAGATATGCTTGCGCATTGTATGGCTGAACTGCAGGTGAATCATGAACATACGCTATTAATTGGTGACAGCGTACAGGATTCTCAAAGCGCAAAGGAAGCCGGAATCAGTTTTTTGGGAGTCACATATGGGTTTGGTTTTACAAAGGAGCACAGATCATCGGAAGTTGGTGCGTTAGCTTTAGTGGATGATTGCCGGCAGCTGGAAAAATGGTTCATGGTTGGGGAGGAGGCGTGAATATGAACTCAAAGATTTCCGTAATTATACCAGTTTATAAGGTAGAACCATATTTGCGGCAATGCTTAGACAGTGTGGTGAATCAAACCTATGAGAATCTGGAGATCATACTGATTGATGATGGCTCACCGGATAATTGTGGAAAGATCTGCGATGAGTATGCGCAGCGTGATAAAAGAATTATAGTCATTCATAAAGAAAACGGTGGACTGAGCGCGGCGCGAAATGATGGCATTAAACGGGCAACGGGGGAATGGATCGCGTTTGTAGATTCTGACGATTGGTGTGACATAGATTATTATGAGGAACTGATAAGGCGGCTTGGAGATATTGATGTGGATATCTTTTGCGCGAACGGCTGTATAATGGAATTTAAAGATGAGCGGAGCATAAAACGTGAGAGTTATACAAAGTCCTTTATATTTCAAACTCATGATGAAACGAAGAAATTAGTAATAAAAACATTAGCGCCTGGCTATATATATGAAAATTTCAGATCTCAGTTTGGCGTTGGATCGCCATGGGACAAAATATATAAAAAATCTTTTATATGCTCGAATAGTCTGTGGTTTGATGCTTCGTGTAAGGCCTGGGAAGATATATGGTTTAATTTCCAGGCATTTGACAAAGCAAAATGTGTTGCAGGCTGTGTGTGTACAGGATATCATTACCGAATGGTAGATGATTCTATAGTAAGAGGATACAATCCGAACAAGCCTAAAATCAGCTACGAGTTTATTACGAAACTCCATGTTTATTTTGGGGAAGGAGAGTGCGACCCGGAAGTAATGTCTGCGATTAAGACTAGAAGTATCATGGTGATGACTAATGTTGTGAAATGTTATTATTTTCATCCGGCAAACCCGAAGAAATGGAGAGAAATTAAGGCGGAATTAAAAGAAATGATTCAATGGCGATATTATCAGGAAGCAATTAATGAAAAACATATTTCCTACCTTTCATGGAAGCAGCGGATTTTAAAAAAGTTTCTAAGACATTCCTGGATATGGCCGGTAAAGGTATTTTATATGTTAAATGAAAGCCTTAAAGCAAGGAATGTGAAACCGGGGGGGCGGAATGCCTAACTGAATTTAAACCTGTTACGCCTTTTTATACATGCGTACCCTTTGTATTGAAGCTGCAATATGAAGGGAGGGCCGCATGATGAAGATCAGTGTTATCATACCCATATACAAAGTGGAACCGTATTTACGTCAATGCCTGGATAGTGTGGTGAATCAGACCTATAAGAATCTGGAGATCATACTGATTGATGATGGCTCACCGGATAATTGCGGAAAGATCTGCGATGAGTATGCGCAACGCGATAAAAGAATTATAGTCATTCATAAAGAAAACGGTGGACTGAGCGCGGCGCGAAATGACGGCTTAAGAAGGGCGGCAGGTGAATGGATTTCTTTTGTGGATCCTGATGACTGGTGTGAACCGAATATGTATGAGAAGGCCATAGCAAAGGCGATAGAAACATCGGCTGATATGGTCATATTTAGCCCGTACCAGAATTCAAGGCACAAAGAGAAAAGAATACATGCTTTTTCAACTGATTTTGTAACTGAAGATCCCAAAGTGATCGCGCAATTGCAGCTGTCAGCACTTAGTGTTTACTATACTCCATTTTCGGAAGACCATAAATGGGGACAGGGATTCCCATGGGATAGATTATATAAAAGTTCTGTTATAAAAAATAATAATCTGACTTTTTCAGAAGAGGTGCGGGCAAATGAGGACGTGATCTTTAATATCTTAGCATTTCAACACGTAAAGCGGGTAGCGTTTTTCGATTCAGCATTATACCATTGGCGAATGAATCCAACATCCATTGGACACAAATATACGCCGGACAGAGTGGAAGTTGATCGGGAAATCTATCAGGTTATGGAAGATATTGGTAAGACATACGGACTTTCAGAGGAGTATTTTCAGGCTGTGTACTTAAGAACGATTAATAATATACTGGCACTTGGAGAACGATGCTTTTTTAACCCTGCGCATAATGAAAATTTCCTGAACAGTTTGAAAGCGCTTGCAAAGGCATTGGGCTGTCATCCTTATTCTACGGCATTGGAAAAAGTAGATCGAAACAAACTTGGTCGTGGAGGAAAAGTGCTTACGATTTCTTGCAAGTCATGTCGGGCGTTGGTAATCTGGGCCATGACAAAAAGGCGGCAAATAATAAAACGTGGTTTTATGGATGTTTAAGAAAAGCAACAGGTATCTGTTGGGACGGATGCCTGTGAACAGGATAAGAGGATTTTGATTTTGCGGCTATGAAACAGAAATCACTGGTAAAAAATTCGCTTTATAATGTAATAAAGACTTTTTCCGGATTGGTATTTCCACTGATCACCTTCACCTATTCGGCGAGGATATTAGGAGATGTGGGAATCGGAAAAGTCAATTTTACAAAATCCATCGTTTCCTACTTTACAATGATCGCAATGCTTGGAATGAATTATTATGGAACGCGCGAAGCGGCGAAACGTCGTGATGATAAGGAAAAATTGAGCCGGTTTGTCCGGGAAATGCTGGTGATCAACGGGTGTACGACGCTGTTGGCTTATCTGTTGCTGGCGGCGGTAATGCTGACGGTTCCAAAACTGCAGGAATATCGGGAACTGCTGCTATGCAGCAGTTTGGCGATCCTTCTTCAGGGAATGGGCGTTGAGTGGTTATACCAGGCGCTGGAGGAATACCGGTATATTGCCATACGGTCAGTTCTGTTTCAGATCATTGCCCTTATAGCGCTTTTTTGGTTTGTCCGGGATGCGCAGGATGTATTGCCATACGCTGCGATTACCCTCTTTGCTTCATCGGGTTCTTATGTGATTAATTTTATAAACGCGCGAAAGTATATTGGTTTTCCTTGCCATGGCTGTTTGGAGATCAAAAAACATTTAAAACCGCTTCTGTGGCTTTTCGCGATGGCCGTGTCGATCGAACTGTATACAGTTCTGGACAGCACCATGTTGGGATTTCTGCAGGGGGATGGCGCGGTTGGGCGTTATACCGCGGCGGTAAAGGTAAATAAAATAGTGGTTTCTATCATCAGTGCCGTTGGAGTTGTATTGATTCCCAGATTATCTTATTACATAAGCCGCGGAGAACAACAAAAAATAAAAGAATTAACGAGGGATGCATATAATTATGTGCTGCTGCTGGCCATTCCGGCCATGACCGGTTTATTCCTGTTCAGTGATGAGATCATCCTGCTTTTTAGCGGTAATGGCTTTGCCCGGGCAGGAATCACCATGCGGATCCTGACGCCGATCGTGGTATTTATTCCTTTCAGCGTAACTACAAATCAACAGACTTTTGTGCCAATGGGGAAAGAAAAACTGATTTTGCTTTCTACCATGGTTGGCGCTGTTACTAATTTTTTGTGCAATTTATGGCTGATACCGCGGTACGCGGAGAACGGGGCGGCCGTTGCGACAGTAGTGGCCGAATGCGCGGTGGCGGTTGTATGCTATGGGAACGCAAAACGCTATTTTGCTATGAGGGAGATCTTACAAAAAATCTGGCAGTATATTCTTGCCGCGGTACCGATGGTTTTGATCGTGTTTATGATCCGGCGGTGGGATGCGTCATATGTACTGAAACTGTGTATTGGTGCCGTAGTATCTGCGGGATCGTACTTTGCGATACTGATTATGTTGAAAAATGTATATCTCATGAAAATAATCGAAAAGCTCGGACAAAGAATAACGGCGAGAGGTAAATAGAATGTATCATATATCCAAGCGCAGGAATATGCTTCTGCTTATTAGTGTTATTGTACTTTTTACTATTATTGAGCCGGCTTATTTGGGCGGGATTGAACCGCTCCATAGCTTATATAGGATATGTAAAATAGGGATTGCGGCGTGTATTCTATTTTATTTCATTGCTATAAAAAGAAAAACGAATATATATATATTGTTAGTGGCTGGATTTGCGGCAACCGGCATCATCTCTACCATTCTCAATAAGAGCGCAATTTATGAAAGTTTTAGAAGAGGCGCATATATGTTAGCCCTTGCGCTATTTATGTCTATCATGATAGAGATAGATTCCAGAGTGTTGCTTAAAGCGCTTTCCATTGTTTTAGGACTGTATATACATGTTAATATGCTGACACGCGTTTTATATCCGGATGGATTATACGTTGCCGAGTTGGAAGGATACAAAAACTGTTGGTTTTTAGGATATGATAATCTGGCGGCAATGATGATTATTTTAGCGCAGACGGTATCCATATTTAGGATAGTGGTTTATAAAAGCAGGTCCATGATTTGGGATAAATCCGTGGTGGTCAGCGGCGCGGCATTTCTGCTTTGGCAGCAAATTGTAACCGGAATCCTGGCAGAATGCTTGTTTTTTTCCATTGTAATTTTAATGAGAAATCCTGCTGTCCGCAAAACTGTCGGGAAAGCAAAGCCGTGTGTTGTGGGTATGTTTGTTTTATTTATAGTGCTGCAATTCTTTAGCGTACAGCAGAACGGAGCGGTTGCAGGGCTGTTTGCCAGATTTGCGAAGGATGGAAGCCTTATGTGGCGCATGAATCTTTGGAAAAAAGTGTGGGAAGATATGAGTGCAGCATGGTCGTTTTGGGGATTTGGAGTACATGAAGGACTGGATTATATGAAGAAGTTTGGAAGTGTAACAGTTTCACATTTCCACTGTAATTATCTACAGGTTGTTTATGAAAGAGGTATTATAGGAATAATCTTGCTGTTTGCCATGTTTTATTATGCGGCTCGCTGTTTTGATAGCAGGAAGAAGGAATACCCGAGTATGATAATCCTTGGCGGACTCACAGCCATAATGCTGATCTGGCAGGTGGAAGCATACTTTACCGTGACAACTTACTTTATTATTGCGCTGACTTTACTGTATTATTCGGATAAGCTGGAGGAAAGTACGGCGTTATCAGAAATGCCAGAGTTAAAACGCCCAAGAAGGATTGTTGTCGCGAGGGAATGACAAATATGAAAAATTATGATCATCTTATGATACGTATCTCAAAGAAAAAGACATTATTGTGGTTATGGATGGTTTTTTTAACCCTGCCGCATATGAAAACATCATATTTGAATCAGATCCCCATTGCGGACTCTATTATTAATAGTTGGCGGCTTGTTACTTTTGGGATCATTATGGTGCAGCTTTTGTTTGTGAAGCGGAAAGCATCGTTGATTTCGGCCCTGTTAATCGCGCAGCAGATTTTTTTGCTTTTGGTTACAGCGATAAACGGGCAGGAGGTGTATGCCTGCGCGCTTTCGGCCTTTTCCGTTATAAGCGTAGTGCTTTTTTATGACTATAACGCGTATGACCGGGAAGTGTTTTTGTCTTCACAGCTTTTCTGTTTTGAGTTGATGATCTACATTAATCTGGTTACGGAACTGCTGTATCCGGATGGAATGTATGTGTCAGATAGCAGTCTTTTTAGGGACAATCGTCACTGGTTCTTGGGATTTTATAACAATCATACGCAATATTACATTCCGGCCCTGATGTTTGCCTGGCTGTATTACAAAAGTACAGGGAAAAAACTGCGGACATTCGCTTTGACTGCCGGAATTTTCGTGTCGGCGTTTCTTGTTTGGTCAGGTGGAGTTCTGATGGCGCTGTTCAGTATGGTGTTCGCGTATGTTTTGTTGAAGGAGCATACAAGGTTGTTCCATTACTATACATATTGGTCGGTGCATCTTGCTTTCTTTTTGCTTGTCATAGTGATGAAATTGCAAAATCTGTTCCGGTGGCTGATAGATGGCATATTGGGGAAGTGGGATTCTCTTATGGCAAGGATGGAACTGTGGTCAAGAGTACGGAAACAGATTTTGGAAGCGCCGCTGATCGGACATGGGATCGTAGATGGAACCGCCCGGGAATTAAAAAACGGATTTAACTGGGCGATGCACGCGCACAATCTATTATTGGAAATATTATATCAGGGCGGTGTGGTCAATCTTATTTTATGGGTAGTTATTGTAATTCTGGGGGGGTGGCGGTCTATCGAAACCGAAATACCATGGAAAGCAAGATCATTGCCATTGGTTTTTTAGGCTGGTGTATTGCCACGTTGGTGGAACCATTCACTACTCCGTTTTTGATGGGCATGTTTGTAATTGCGTATTATAGTAACAGGAATGCGGCTGATTTATCGCTTTCCGGTAAGAGAAGAAGATGGCTGCATATACTGAGGTGAGGGCAGAAAGCGAATGCTTTTCAAAACAGAGTCATGCAATCATTTCACTCATTGACATCAATATGGTGCTCTCTGAGGATCTGCAGTAAGCGGTCCCGCTCAGCAATGGCCTGCTTTTCTCTTGCCGCAGCCTGCTTTTCCCTGGCAATGGCCTGCTCTCTTTCAACAACCGCACGGTCTTTCTCTATGACAGCCTGATCCCGCTCCAAAGTAGTCTGGCGCAGCAGTTTCTCACGCCCGACAGTGCGCCGGTAATAGTCTTCCCGCGCCTCACACTGCTGTCTGACCTTTTCTTCCTGTGTGAGGTGGTAAACAGTAAGAACGGCTTCCTGAAGGTTCGGATCGGTATTGGCGAGCATAGTTAATTCCTCCCATGTAGCGGCTGT
>CANRPU010000025.1 GCA_947632555.1 uncultured Lachnospiraceae bacterium | reverse complement strand
TTTTTGTCTTGAAAAATGCCGCGGAAACCGCGTAGAAAAAAAGATCTGATCTTTCAAGGATAGGTTGATTGTAACAGAAAGGGCGAAATTTGTAAAGTGAAAAAGCTTCCTCTTGACTTTTCGCACAAAAATGTAAATATTATACTGTAAACAATAAAAAAAGCGCGAGACGGGAATCGAACCCGCGACCCCCTCCTTGGCAAGGAGGTGCTCCACCGCTGAGCCACTCGCGCATTTTTACAAGACTTAACTAGATTAGCATACTTTTACGGGAATGTCAAATAAAAATATTTATGAGATAAGAGGACAGGCTTATGACACTGCGGGAACTTCAGATCGGAACAAGCGCGAGGATCACTGCCGTGGGAGGCGATGGCGCTCTCAGGCAGCATTTTCTGGATATGGGCGTCATCCCGGAGGCGGTGGTCACGCTGGAAAAATTCGCTCCCATGGGAGATCCCATGGAGCTGCGCATACAGGGATATGAGCTGACGCTGCGGCTGGCGGACGCGGAAAAAATCCTCGTGGAGCCTCTCGCGAACAAAGCGGGCGGATCGTCAGGCTCTTTGGGCGAGCTGCGCGCCGCGGAATTCCGGGAGGAAAAGATCGAACACCCGGGACTGGGCGAGGGCGGCCGTTATCACGTCAAGGCAGGCGAAGCGCCTCTGCCGGAGGATACCGTTCTGACTTTCGCGCTGGCAGGGAACCAGAACTGCGGCAAGACTACCCTGTTTAACCAGCTTACCGGCTCCAATCAGCATGTGGGAAATTTCCCCGGCGTTACGGTAGATCAAAAAAGCGGCGCCATCCGCGGCAACTCCCGGACGCTGGTAACGGACCTGCCGGGAATTTATTCCCTCTCCCCCTATACCAATGAGGAAATCGTGTCCAGGCAGTTTATTCTGGATGAAAAACCTGCCGGCATCATCAATATCGTGGACGCCACCAATATCGAGCGGAACCTGTATCTGACCATGCAGCTTATGGAACTGGATGTCCCCATGGTGCTGGCGTTAAATATGATGGACGAAGTCCGGGGTAACGGCGGCGCCATCCGCATCAACGAAATGGAAGCCATGCTGGGGATTCCCGTAGTCCCTATTTCCGCCGCCAAAAACGAAGGCATCCAGGAGCTGATCAGCCACGCCCTCCATGTGGCGAAATATCAGGAACGTCCCGGGCGGACGGATTTCTGCGATGAAAACGAGAACGGCGGCGCCGTCCACCGCTGTCTGCACGGTATCATGCACCTGATCGAGGATCACGCCAAAGAAGCGGGGATCCCGATCCGTTTTGCCGCCACCAAGCTGGTGGAAGGCGATGCGCGGGTGCTGGACGCCCTGCAGCTTTCTCAAAACGAACAGGAAATGCTGGAACATATCATATGCCAGATGGAAGAGGAACGGGGGCTGGACAGGGCCGCGGCCATTGCCGCCATGCGTTTCGCTTTTATTGGAAAGCTGGTGGACAGCTGCGTCATCAAAGCCGGGGAAAGCAAAGAACGGGAACGAAGCCGCAGGATCGACCGGATCCTGACCGGAAAATACACCGCGATCCCCGTGTTCGCGGTCATCATGGGCCTGGTGTTCTGGCTGACTTTCCATGTGATCGGCGCCTGGCTCCAGAACCTTCTGGCGGCCGGGATCGACATACTGACCGCTCTCGCCGCGGAAGCTCTCGCTTCCTGGGATGTAAACCCGGTGCTGCGCTCCCTGCTGATAGACGGTATCTTTAACGGTGTGGGAAGCGTGCTCAGCTTCCTGCCCCTGATCGTCACTCTGTTCTTCTTCCTGTCCCTGCTGGAAGATACGGGCTACATGGCCCGCGTAGCCTTTGTCATGGACAAACTGCTGCGCAAGATCGGCCTGTCGGGCCGCAGTATCGTTCCGATGCTGATCGGCTTCGGCTGCACGGTGCCGGGCGTTATGGCCAGCCGCACCCTGCCTTCGGAGCGGGACAGAAAAATGACCATTCTGCTCACGCCCTTCATGAGCTGTACCGCCAAGCTGCCAGTTTACGGCTTCTTTGCCAGCGCTTTCTTCCCTGAGCAAAGCGCCCTGATCATGGTGGGGCTCTACTTTGGGGGCATCTGCATGGGCATCCTGACCGCCCTTCTCTTAAAGAACAGTCTGTTCAAAGGCGAAGCGGTTCCCTTTGTCATGGAACTCCCCAACTACCGCCTGCCCGGATTGAAAAATGTCATCCGGCTGCTGTGGGAAAAAGCCAGGGACTTCCTGCAGAGGGCCTTTACGGTCATCTTCCTGGCCACCATTGTCATCTGGTTTTTGCAGAATTTTGACTACCGGCTGAACATGGTAACGGATTCCAGGGACAGCATCCTGGCCCTGGCCGCCGGCATCATCGCGCCGATCTTTAGGCCTTTAGGCTTCGGGGACTGGCGGATATCCACCGCCCTGATCACAGGCTTTATCGCCAAGGAAAGCGTGGTTTCCACCCTTTCGATCCTGTTCGGCACGGCAGCCGGCAGCGGCCTGTCCGGCGTACTGACGCCGCTTTCCGCCCTGTCCCTGCTCACCTTCTGCCTGTTATATACTCCCTGCGTGGCGGCCATAGCCTCCATCAGAAGAGAACTGGGCGGCAGATGGGCGGCCGCGGTGGCGGCGGGTCAATGCGCTATCGCGTGGGTATGCGCGCTGGCCGTGCACCTGACGGGCGGCCTGTTCGGCATGAGATAGCCTTTTCCCACGCCCTTATTCCCGGCCTCCCGCCTTCTCTATCACAAACAGCCGCGCCATGACCGGCTTTTCCAGCCACACTCTCAACCGGTCCCCTGCCAGCTCAAAGAGGACCTTCTCCGCCTCAGGGTACAGAAGGCGTACCGAAAGACTGTTCCCGCCGGAAGGCTCCTTCCCGCGAAAGAGGCCGTCCAGGGGAATTTCCAGGCAGTTTTCTTCCGGAGCAGTTTCCCCGCGGTTATCCTTTTTCCCTTCCATTTCCCTTTTCCATACCGCCAGATATCCTCTTTCTTCCGTCCGCAGGCCGGCGCAGAGCCATTTGTCGGTGTTCTCCGCTATCCCAAGCGGCCAGAAAGGCAGGGCCCGCCTGATGTCCCCCCGGATACGCTTATAGACACGGATCCCTTCCTTTACCAGTTCTTTTCTTTCCGGGGAAAGTTCTGCCAGATGTCCGCTCTGATGGATCCGCAGGAGTATGGCGTTTATCATGTTGTAAATGACCTCTTCCCTGCCTTTTTCAGCCTGCTCCCTCTGCTCCTCCCCGCTGCCGGAGAGCTTTTGACGCATGGGATAGGACCAGACCGCGGCCTGCTCCGGCGTTACTCCCGCCGCCGCGTTGGCCGCGATGGTCGCGTAATTGCGGTAATCCTCCTGGTCGGAAGTAGACTGGATGCTGTAACGGGAGAGCAGCGCGTAATCTATGCGCAGGCCCCCGCTGGAGCAGTTCTCGATCACCAGGTCGGGGTATCTGCGAAAAACCTCGTCCAGCCACGCCAGATAAGCCTTTTCATGCTCCAGCATTCCCTGTCCCACACTTTCCGCGTAAAGTTCGGTGCCGATCCCCGGCTCTATATTGTAATCCATCTTGATATAGCCCACGCCGTATTCCCGCACCACCCTGTCCAGGACTTCATTCACATGGGCGATCACTGCCGGATTGCGGAAATCCAGCTGATAACGGCTCCGGTCATAAACCCGTTTCCCATGGCGCACGAAGAACCAGTCATCCGGCGCCGTTTTGGCCTTCTCGCAGTGGATCCCCATGACCTCCAGTTCCAGCCATACGCCGGGTATCATGCCCTTTTGGCGGATATAGTCCGTCACCTCTTTGATCCCGCCGGGGAAGCGCTCCCTGCTTTCCCGCCATTCGCCCACGCTGTCCCACCATTCTCCGGGCGCGTACCAGCCTGCGTCTATCACGTAGTACTCACAGCCGCACTCCGCCGCCGCATCGATCAGAGGCAGCTCCTTCTCCGTAGTGGGGCTGCCGAACAGACAGTTCATGTAATCATTAAAGATAACGGGCAGATTCTCGTTGTCCGCGTTGGGCCGTCTGATCTTCCGGCGGTATTTGGTCAGTTCTCCCACCGCCTCCTCAAAACTGTCCCCGCACACTCCCACTGCCACGGGCACGGAGGTAAAAGCCTCTCCCGGCGCAAGCTCCTTGAACCAGTGGGACTGTACTTCCGTTGGGCCGCTGACGCAGAGATAAAAATGCGTGTTCTGATCGCTGATCTCATAGTGCCAGGAACCGTTGTGCTCAATCTGCCAGAACAGCCCCGTATGGGCCTGCCTGTTCTCCACATAACCTAACGGCAGGTATTTCTTGGATGACCAGTTTCCCGTATTGGTAATTTCCAGCACCTGGGAAGTACGCTGGTATACGCCGGGCTGCGTCTGGGCCAGTCCCAGTTCGGGAAACGTAAACTCCCGGATGCTCATTTCCTTCTGCCAGCCGTTAAAGGGGATATACACCCGCATTTTTTCATCGGAAGAGGCCTCCCCTTCCTTTTCCAGCCCCGTATAGCAGAAGGACGAAAGGTATTCCAGCGTCTGCTTCTCCTCGCCTCTATTATAAATCGTGGTGTATATCCGCACCACGGAGGTCCCGTCATAAAACTGCATCACGGTTTCCGTTTCCGTGCGCGTCACTTCCTTATCTTCCTGACGGATCAATATCCTGCGCCCCGTTTCGTTTCGGGTATCTTCCATTCCCGCATAGGTAAACAGATAACCGGGAGCGGTCACGATATGCTTGTTCCCGTGTTTCTCATAGGGACGGTTATATCCTGACAGGCTGGCCTGCACCAGCTGGAACGCTTCGTCCAGATAACGCTCTCCCGCCTCCCTGTCCTCTTCTTTACACTCCGGTCCGGTCCTGCAGATATCCGTTTCCACAAACGGCGCATGGGAAAAATGCAGCAGTTTCAGCTGGTTTTTGGGCGTAACGCCCAGTACCATGCGGATCCCGTTTTCCTCTATTCTGATATACTCTCTGATATACGACATACTCCATCCTTTCCGCCCTCTCCCGGCGCAGTCTGCATTTCTACCAAAAATGTATCATATTTTCCCAAAAATATCTATAAGTTTCATCTTGTTAAGAATCCGAAAAACAGGTATCATAAAAATGACATTTAATTCAGAAAAGCAAGGAGGATCTATGGGCGGATTTTTTGGAGTAGCGGCAAGTCAGGATTGTACCTTTGATCTGTTTTTCGGAGTGGATTATCACTCTCATCTGGGCACCAGAAGGGGCGGTATGGCCGTTTACGGCGAGGACGGTTTCAACCGTTCCATTCACAATATCGAAAACGCGCCTTTTCGGACTAAATTTGACAAGGATATGCAGGAAATGAAAGGCTTCTACGGCATCGGCTGTATCTCGGACTATGAGCCGCAGCCGCTGATCGTGCGCTCCCACCACGGCACTTACGCGCTGACTACCGTCAGCAAGATCAACAACGTGGACGAGCTGACCCGGCTGCTCTTTGAAAGCGGCCATTCCCACTTCTTAGAGATGAGCGGCGGAGATATCAACGCCACCGAGCTGGTGGCCGCGCTCATCAATCAGAAAGAGAATCTCATCGAAGGCATTTCCTACGCCCTGGACGCGGTGGACGGATCCCTTTCCCTGCTGCTCATGAATCAGGCCGGCATCTACGCGGCCAGGGACAAATACGGGCGCACACCCGTGGTCATCGGACGCAAGGAAAACGCTTTCTGCGCCTCCTTTGAAAATTTTGCCTATAAAAATCTGGGATATAAGGATTATAAAGAATTAGGACCCGGAGAAGTGGTTGTCATGACGGACAAAAACTGCATCACGCTGGCGAATCCGTCCGGGGAGATGAAGATCTGCACCTTTCTGTGGGTATATTATGGCTACCCCTCCAGCTCCTATGAAAATGTCAGCGTGGAGCAGATGCGCTATCGCTGCGGCGCCAAAATGGCAAAGAGGGACAACGTAAAGCCCGATATCGTGGCCGGCGTACCCGACTCCGGAACGGCTCACGCCATCGGCTACGCCAACGAATCCGGGATCCCTTTTTCCAGGCCGTTCATCAAATACACGCCCACCTGGCCCCGCTCTTTTATGCCTACCATGCAGAGCCAGCGCAATCTGATCGCCAGGATGAAGCTTCTGGCTGTGGAAGAGCTGATCCGGGACAAGAGCCTGCTGCTCATAGACGATTCCATCGTCAGAGGCACGCAGCTTCGGGAAACCACGGAGTTTCTCTACCAGAGCGGCGCCAAAGAAGTACATATCCGTCCGGCCTGCCCGCCTCTGCTCTATGGCTGTAAATATCTGAATTTCTCCCGCTCTTCTTCGGAGATGGATCTGATCACCAGACGTGTCATCGCCCGTCTGGAAAACGGCAACGTGACCGATGAGGTCCTGCGGGAATACGCCGATCCCGATTCGGAAAAATATGAGCGCATGGTGGAAGAGATCCGCAAGGAGCTGCATTTCACATCCCTGCGGTTCAACCGGCTGGACGATATGCTGGATGCGGTGGGCATCGACAAATGCAGCCTCTGCACCTACTGCTGGGACGGCAGGGAATAGTACTGCAGCAGAAGTTTTACCACCCGGCTGTAGCTGATCATCCCGTCCTCCACGCCGTTTAACCGTAAGGAGGCTTCCGTAAAACTGTCCGAGGCAGCCTCCACCGTTTCCGTATCAAACAGCGCGCTTTCGTTGATCCTGTCCCATTCCTCCTGACGGACAAAAATATTGTCCGCGTGGACCTGGGGCAGGATCTGTATTTCTTCCCGATAGCGCTCCATGTCACCGCCCACGGCGTCATAGAAATCATTGTCCAGATAGTAGAGCACACTGAGATAGCCGCTGTACTCAAAGAAAATATCGTCGGAGGACACACAGGCCAGAAAACCGATAAAATTGGCATCGTCCTCATAAATAAAACCCTTTAAATGCGCCAGTTCGTGACATATGGCCGCCGGCTTGTTCGTCAGATACATGACGTCGTTATAATTCGCTTCCATGGAGAAGGGAAAGTAATACCCCTGCATATACTGCTGGCACATCAGATCCGAATAGAACATGGGCTTGGGCCGGGGATAAAAGCCGGCCAGCCCTCTGTAGGTTCCCCCCAGCTTTTTCATCTGCGCGATGGCTTCCTCCGCTATATCGCCGTCATAGACAATGTCCCCGTTCTCATCCCGTTCCACCAGTGCGGAAAGCTCATTGCAGCGCCGCACCACATAACCGCGCACCGCCAGCAGCTCTTCCAGGGAATATTCCCTCTCCTCTATTCCCAGATACTTTTCGTTAAATCCTTTTCCGTGATACAAAAGGGTGCAGTTCAAGGTCATGATCAGCAATATGCCCAGCAGGATCCATGCCAGCCCCCGGTAAAAGACAGCCGCGCCTCTTTTCAGCCTGCTGCCCGGATCCTTCCTGAAAGCGGGAACGCAGCAGGCCGCCCCCAGGATCAGTGCGAAAAGCAGCGCCGCCGTAAAGAGCAGCACGCCCGCCGTCAGCAGGATCTCTCCCACGGAAAAGGGGAAAAGCCCGGTAAAACGGCCATAAGTATTGACCCAGACAGGAAAGATATGGGCAATATACCAGTCCGAAAAGGAAGGAATGAACCATGCCGCCAGATTCAGCGCGACCACCGCTCCCGCCGTTCCCAAAAAGATTTTTTTCCTGATACTTTTTCTCTTCGTTTTCACGCTCTCATCCCTTATCTGCCTGTTCCGCTTTGCCGGCCTGTTTCCATCATACCACTGTTTTTTCAAAAAAACATTGAAAGATTCTACCTGTTTTTCCGGGATTTTACTGCGCCGGCATAATAGTATTCTCCCACGAACTGCAATCTGGTGTTTTCCTCTCTTTCCCACTCATACCAGGCCGGTATCCGCAGGCACTCTTTTTCCCTTATCAGTCTGCCGTACTCATCCATTTCCCATTCCGCGCCGCAGGCTTTACAGAAGAGGCGGGCGCCTTCGCTTTCCATCTCAAAACTCTTTTGACAGGCCCTGCAGCGATAGAGCGGTTTATGCAGACCTTCCGCCCGGCCGGGCGCCGTAATGCGGATCCGCTTTTCCCACTGCCACGCGTACTCGTCGTAAGAGAGCGCTTCCTCTATCCGCTTTTGTATCTCGTCTTCTCCGGCCCCATCCAGCTCCTCCCTGGTATAAACGCACTCCAGTTTTGCCTCCATCGGGGTCTTTCTGGTATGCTCCTCATCCCAGAAGGGATTTGCCAGATAACTGCCGTGAACGGTTAGCGTCACCACCGGTATTCCCATGAGTTTCGCCAGTTTTCCCATATTGGAAGGGATGCGGGCCGTAACGCCCGCATTGGAGTGCCTGGATTCCGGAAACACTACTACGGACTGCCTGTTTTCAACAGCCTTTTTCATGTTTTTCACCACGGTATAATCCGGCACATAGCGGCGTTTGCCGATGCACCCGATCCCTCTGTACAGCCATTCTCCGAAAGCCGCGAACCCCTCCATATCGGAAACATAGTTGGCCCTGTGGGGAAAGAGCGCCAGCGGCGCGATATAGTAATCGGAAAATCCCTGGTGGGTGGAAACCACCAGCCAGGGCGGCCTGACTCCCCGCAGTCTGCGGGTGATCTTCAGGGAAAACTGCCTGGTCATAAGCCATGAGCCTCCCCAGATCACGGGCAGCAGAAAGGGATATTGTTTCACCGGCGCCTTTTCCATAGGAAAGGGCGTCATATCTTTTTTTCTGTTGTTCAGCATACGCGCGCTGCTCCTTTTCGGGATTCTTCAGGAAGCATCATAACACAGGGACCGCCAAAAATCCACCTCATCCCCGACGGTCTGATTCCCGTATTGAAAATACAATAAATTTATCGTAAAATATCCTTATAGCAGTTATTTTACGAAAATCTACTAAGAAAGGCATGGGAGCGATATGTTTCAGGACAATAAAATCTGGATCGGAAAAACGGGAGATCAAAAGGTATTCATCTATCCAAGCATGGCTAACCGCCACGGTATGATAGCCGGCGCCACCGGCACGGGCAAGACCGTCACCTTAAAGGTGATGGCGGAATCCTTCAGCGACTGCGGCGTGCCGGTTTTTCTGGCGGACGTCAAAGGGGATCTGGCCGCCATGTGCAGTCCCGGCGAGGAAAACGAATCCGTTAAAAAGAGAGTTGACGATCTCGGACTGGCCGCGGATGGCTTCGACTTCCGCTCCTATCCCACCGCCTATTGGGATGTATACGGAGAAAAGGGAATGCCCCTGCGCACTACCATTTCGGAGATGGGACCCCTGCTGTTGAGCCGCATCATGGGACTGAACGACACCCAGTCCGATATCCTTACCATTATTTTTAAGATCGCCGACGATGAGAATCTTCTTCTGGTAGACACCAAGGATCTGCGCTCCATGGTACAGTATGTATCGGAAAACGCCAGCCAGTATTCCATCCAGTACGGCAACATGGCCAAAGCCAGCCTGGGCGCCATCACCCGCGCTCTGACCGCTCTGGAAAGCGAGGGCGGCGAGATGTTCTTCGGGGAACCCGCGCTGAATATCACCGACTGGTTTTCCACCGGAACAGACGGCAGGGGCACCATTCATATCCTGGACTGCCAGCGGCTGATCAACAACCCCACCATGTACGCCACTTTTATGCTCTGGATGATGTCGGAGCTGTTTGAAACTCTCCCGGAAGCGGGAGATCTGGAAAAGCCCCGCATGATCTTCTTTTTTGACGAGGCCCATCTTCTGTTCGACAACGCCTCCAAAACACTGATGGATAAGATCGAGCAGGTCGTTAAGTTGATCCGTTCCAAGGGCGTGGGGATCTATTTCATTACCCAGAATCCCAAGGACATTCCCAACGGCGTTCTGAGCCAGTTAGGCAACAAGGTGCAGCATGCCCTCCACGCCTACACTCCCGCGGAACAGAAAGCCGCCAAGGCGGCGGCGCAGTCTTTCCGGGAGAATCCCGAATTTGACACCTACGATACCCTTTTACAGTTAGGTATCGGGGAAGCGCTGGTGTCCGTTCTGGACGAGAGCGGCGTCCCCACCGTTGTGGAAAGGTGCCGCATCCTGCCTCCCCAGAGCCGGATGGGCGCGCTGGATGACGCTGTCCGCGCTCATCAGATACAGAACAATCTTCTGTATGTCAGATACGCCAACGCAGTGGACCGGGATTCCGCGTATGAATTTTTACAGCGGAAATTCGCCCTGGACGCGCAAGCCGCCCAGCAGGCCGAAGCCGAAGCGGCTGCCGCCAAAGAGGCCGCCAAAAAAGAAGCCGCCAGAGCAAAGCAGATCAAATCCGCCACCAAGAGCGTGGCCAGCAGCGCCGCCGGCACCATCGGCAGGGAGCTGGGCAATACCGTAGGCTCCACCCTGGGCGGTTCCTTCGGCAAGCGGCTGGGAGGCAACGTAGGCGCGTCCCTGGGCCGCGGCATTTTAAGCACGCTGTTTAAACTGTAACCGGCAGCTGCCGTTATTCTTCCGCCACGTAGATAAGGCCTGCCGCTCCCGGCCCGATATGGGAGCCGATGGCGGCGCCTATCTGCAGGCGGTCCGTAACGGGGATTCCCTCCTGCCGCAGCATTTTTTCCAGATTTTCCGTGTTTTCCGTACCGTAGGAAAACAGTGTATACAGCGGGAACTCCGCGTCCGGCCGCACTCGCCGCAGCTTATGAACGATAGCTCTGCCGGCTCTGGACAATCCCAGACATTTTTCTTCTACCACAACGGCTCCCGACCCGTCCAGCGTCAGCACCGGTTTGATATTCGCCAGCGTTCCCACCGCGGCGGCGGTTCTGCTCAGTCTGCCTCCCCGGTACAGATATTCCAGCGTATCCACGATAAACTCAATATGGATCCTCCGCTTCAGGGCGTTCAGCGCCTCCACGATCTCCCCGGCGCTTTTTCCTTCTTCCCGCATTTTACAGCCATGATCCGTCAGTATTTTCAGAGCGTAGGTCGCGCTCATGGAGTCGATCAGATAGATGCGGTCATAGCCCGTCATTTCTCTGGCCATTAAAGCGCTCTGGAAAGTTCCGCTCAAAACGGAAGCGATCAGAATACATATCATGTCATCTCCCTTCCGCTTTACCTCCTGAAAGATCTCCTCAAAAGCCGCGACGGCCGGCTGGGACGTTTTGGGAAACTCTTTTCTTTCCGTAAGTATCCGGTAAAATTCTTCCCGGGAAAGGTCCACCCCGTCCAGATAATTTTTTTCTCCCACCGAGAGCTGCAGCGGTACAAATTCCACATTTTTTTCTTTCATCTCTTCCGGGAGATAATCCGAACTCGTATCCACAAGAAACCGTATCATTCTAGCACCTCCTCGATCACATCGGAAATATAAGCCAGTTCTTCCAGAAGGCCCTCTGTCTTTTCCTTTCCGAATTTTTCTATAATGGCGTTTACCAGGCGCAGATTTTTATTGTGTTCCTGCCTGTAGAGGCCGCTCTTTTCCTCATTCAGCCGGATATCTATTTGTCTTTTATCCACCGTAGAGCGTTCCCTGAAGATCAGGCCCTTTTCTTCCATGCTGCCCAGCACCCTGTTCATCTGCGATTTTAAGGTTTTGGTCTGTTCGCATAGATCCGTGGCCGTCAGCTTCCCTTCCGGCGCCTTGCTCAGGAGATTGCACACCAGCGCCTCCTTGAAGGGCATATCCGTAACCACTCTTTCGTTGCTGATCTGCACCGACAGCCGCAGCCACGCGGACAACAGCCTTTCCTCCAGGTCTTCCTGCCCGTCTGCGCGTTCCTTCCGTTCCATAGTTGCTCTCCTTCCCTAAAAAAATAGTATACAATGTGAACAGTTCACATTGTATACTATCATAGTATCACGCTATTGACAAGTCCATTTTAGAGGGAATCGGGATTCAATAATAAACCCTGCCCTTTTCCTCCACATGGAAGCGGCCGTCCCGCAAAGACAGTATGGATACCGTGCAGTTAGGCATTTTGATATTCCAGAAATCCGACATCGGGATGCCGGCGATAGGATTGACGATACTGCGGTTCATGGCTCCGTGGGCCACGATCAGGATGGTTTCGTACCGCTTTTCCAGGGGCAGTATCCTCTCCCGCATAAAAGCGGCGCTGCGGCCGTAAAGCTCCGGCAGGGACTCCGCGCCTTCCGGCGGCACGTAGTTCCCCGGCTCGTTCAGCAGGTAATAAAAAGGTTCCGCCGGGTCATTGCGCATCCGCTCAATATTGCTGCCTTCCTTCACCCCGAAGCTGATCTCCTTGAGCCTGTCATCCGTGAAAACAGGAATCTGCCTGTCCCGCAGCATGATCCGGGCGGTTTCCGCCGCGCGGCTCAAAGGCGAGCAGAACACCGCCTGAAAATCCACGTCCTTTAACGCTTCGGAAGTGATCCTCGCCAGCTCCCTGCCATAGTCGTTTAACGGGACATCCGTCTGTCCCTGAAAACAGGTCTTTTTGTTCCAGTCGGTTTCCCCATGGCGCATCAGATAAATGATCATAGTCCTCTCTCCCACTCGGCGATCTGGCGGTCCATATGCAGGATATGAGCGCCCAGCCAGCTTAACAGATAATCTATGAGTTCCGTCAGATATGCCTGCTGGTCTTCATCTATCTGCCGCATTTCTTTGATATCAATATGTATCAGTTTCTCCACAAACGCGTTATGGGCCGTCTTCTGCAGTTCCAGCTTCGGATACCCGATCTTCGCCATGTATTCCTCCTCATGGCGGAAATGCTCTTCCGAATAGCCGCGCAGCCGGTCCAGGATCCCCATGATGGCATCGTATTTGTCATACAGGCTGTCATCCGTGACCAGGGCGTTGGCCTCTCTCACGATATCGAAAAGCGTCCGATGCTCTTCATCAATAAACGCGATATCCGTCTTATACTTATCCGTAAAAGTAAACGCATCCGCCGGTATATCCCGCCGCACCTTTCCGATCATCATATCGCTGGCCAGGATATGCCCGAAAAGCCATTTCACCACGTAGCTGATCAAATCCCGCAGCTCCGCCTCTTTCAGGTTGTCATGAATATAAAAATGCTCCAGCGCTTCCGCGAACGCTTCATGCTCCCCGCGCTGGCGGGACAGCTCTTTGTCCTCTATCTTTTCCATGTAGGCTTCTTCATGGGAAAAATGCTCGGCCGCGTATTTTTTCAGCTCGCCCAGAAAATTTCCGGCTATGGCGGCAGGGGATTCCTTCCGTTCCCCCAGCCTGTCGATCGCCCCGTTCAATAAAGCAAACAGCCCTTCATGCTCCCTGTCGATCTCCTGAATACCGACTCTGTAATCCTCGGAAAAATCAAACATGTTCCGCCTCCGTTTCTACGCGTGCCGAATGGTTTCCGCCAGTTTCCTGAGCTGCTCCTCCGTTTCTTTCTTCACAGTGGACCTGATGGTAACCATGGGTTCCAGGATACGGATCTCTTTCATGCTCTCCAGATATTCCCGCATCTTTCTGCCGGCGCTGGGCGCCCAGGAACCGTTTTCCACAATGGCCGCCACGCGCTTCTGGTATGTCTTCGCCTTCAAATGCATCAGGAAGTCCTCCATGGGAGGAAACAGGCCGGCATCATAGCTGGATGCGGCCAGCACGATCCTGTCATAGCGGAACGCGTCTTCCACAGCCTCCGCCATATCGTCCCTGGCCAGATCGGTAATCGCCACTTTCTCTTCTCCCAGGCTGAGCAGCTGTTCCCGCAGCAGAGCGGCGGCTTTGGCCGTGTTGCCGTGGATCGAGGCATACGCGATCAACACGCCCTTATCCTCCGGCTGGTAACTGCTCCAGGTATTGTATTTATCCAGGTAAAAGCCCAGATCTTCCTTCAGCACGGGACCATGCAGCGGACATATCACGGCAATGTCCAGAGCGGCGGCTTTCTTTAAAAGCGCCTGCACGGGCGCCCCGTATTTCCCCACAATGTTAAAGTAATAGCGGCGGGCCTCACAGGTCCAGTCCTCTTCCGTATCCAGCGCGCCGAATTTGCCGAATCCGTCGGCGGAGAAAAGTATCTTTTCCGTTTCTTCATACGTCACCATGACCTCCGGCCAGTGCACCATGGGCGCCATCAAAAACCGCAACGTATGTTTTCCCAGCGAAAGCGTGGAGCCTTCCGCCACTTCCAGCTTTTTGCAGCCTTCCACGTCAAAAAAATTGGGGAGCATGGAAAAGGTCTTGGCGTTGCCCACCAGCGTAATATCCGGATACGCTTTCAGCAGCTCTCCCACAGTTCCCGCATGGTCCGGTTCCAGGTGGGAGATCACCAGATAATCCGGCATACGCCCGCCCAGTTCCTTGCGCAGACCGTCCAGCCACTCCCGCGAGCGCCGCGCGTCCACCGTATCCATAACGGCCGTCTTTTCATCCAATATCAGATAGGAGTTGTAAGAGATGCCGTTGGGCACCACATACTGTCCCTCAAACAGATCTATGTCCTTATCGTCCACACCAATGTATTTTACGCTGTCCGTAATCGTAACCATATGTCCTCCCTCTCCTTGATAGAAAGAGAAGGCGAAAATACGCTTTCCGCCTTCCCCGTCCTTCCTGTTATTACGTATGGATCAACCAAAGTATCTCTTTAACAGTCCTTCAAACGCCTTGCCGTGGCGCGCTTCGTCACGGGCCATCTCATGCACGGTATCATGGATCGCGTCCAGATTCAGCGCCTTGGCGCGCTTAGCCAGATCTGTCTTGCCCGCGGTAGCGCCGTTTTCAGCGGCAACTCTCATCTCCAGGTTTTTCTTGGTGGAATCGGTTACGACCTCACCTAAAAGCTCCGCGAACTTAGCGGCATGTTCCGCCTCTTCAAACGCCGCTTTCTCCCAGTACATACCGATTTCCGGATAGCCTTCTCTGTGAGCGACTCTCGCCATTGCCAGATACATGCCAACTTCACTGCACTCACCTTCAAAGTTGGCGCGCAGGTCGGCCAGAATGTCTTCGGGAACTCCCTTGGCTACCCCTACTACGTGCTCCGCGGCCCAGGTCATCTCTCCGGCCTGCGCGGTAAATTTCTCCGCGGGCGCGTGGCAGATGGGGCATTCCGCGGGTGCCGCATCGCCTTCATGTACATAACCGCATACAGAACAAACATACTTCATAATAGATTACCTCCTGCCTATATAGATTTCATTTTCTTTTTCGTTGGTATTATAACATAACCGCCGCGTTTCTTCAATTACTCTTTTGGCTGGCGGCCAATTCCTCAAACTGCTCCCTGCAGTTTCTGAAGCACTCCAGCAGCTTGGGAGAAAAAATACCGCACTCCCCGTTTATGATCATGGAAAAGGCCTGTTCCTTACTGTAGGCGCTCTTATAAACCCGCTCGTTTACCAGCGCGTCGTACACGTCCGCCACGGATACCAGCTGGGCGGAAATCGGGATCTCATCCCCTTTCAGCTTATCGGGATATCCCCTTCCGTCATACCTTTCATGGTGATGCCTGCATATTTCATAGCTGGCCTTTTCGTACTCCTCATCCCATACGTCCTTGATGTTGTTGAGGATCTCGCAGCCTCTGGTGGTATGGGATTTCATGTATTCATACTCATCCTGCGTCAGCTTGCCCGGCTTTAACAGGATATTGTCGGGAATAGCGATCTTTCCAATATCATGCAGGGCGCTGGCGGACACGATCACCTCTATCTTTTTGTCCGTCAGCCCGTACTCCGGATATTCCTTCATCATTTCCTTCGCCAGGATCTCCGTATAGCCTTTCACGCGCATGACATGTTCGCCGCTCTCCAGGTTTCTGGACTCCACTACCGTACCCAGGATATCAATGATGTTCGTATTGCTCTTCTGTAATCTTGCCGCCTGTATTTTCAGGAGCTGGTACTGTTTCTTTAAGGTTTCCGTCTGCTCCTCCACTTTTTCTTCCAGAGAATTTTTATATACGAACAGTTCCGCGATATTGTGCACCCTCCGCCGCACCAGCGCGTTGTCGAAAGGCTTCCGGATAAAATCGGAGATCCCGAAATCAAAGCACTGCTTCTCGATCTTCAGGGACTGCTCTCCGCTGATGATCAGCACGGGCACTTTCTTCATCCAGCCCTTTTCCTGCAATATGGCAAGTACTTCCAGACCGTCCATCTCCGGCATTACCAGATCCAGCAGGATCACTGCCAGATCGTTCAGGTTCTGTTCTATCATCTCCAAAGCCTGCCTGCCGTTTTCGGCTTCCAGCACCGAATAGTCTTCTCCCAGGATCTCCGTGAGGATTTCCCGGTTTAATTCCATATCGTCTACGATCAGTACCTTTTTCATTGATTTCCTCTCCTACATATATTTACTGCGTATTCGCGTGGGCGGCGATCCTGCCTCCCACACTCTTAATCGTGACCTTATCCAGCGTCTGAGGCTGCCATTTTTTCCCGTTTATTTCCACCACCGTTCCTTCAAAAACGGTTCCTCCCACATAAATGCAGACTTTCTTGCTGTTTTCTATGTCCTCGTCCACATGCTTCTTCAGGCTGTAGAGATCCTCCAGCTCCCGCTCTTTCGTATAAATAGCGTTTTCCAGCTTTAAATAGATCTTCATGGTGTTGCGCACTTCCGGAGAATACTTTTTTTTCAGGTCCATATAGGCGCCGCCCAGCAGGCTCAGTTCCCGATGCACATTTTCGATCTTTTCTTCCGTTTCCTTCTGGTTCCGGGAAGTTTCATCGGTAATGCCTACCTTTACCTCCGTATGGAGCCCTACCCGGTTGCCCAGGTACATGGTCCGCACGCCCCGTACCGCGCAGGCCTCTCCTCCCGCCAGCGTACCGTTATCGCCTATCAAATGCAGGCTGCCTTCGGTAAATACCCGGCTGTTCAGACAGCTGTTCATTCGGATGTCCTCTCGGGCGAATACGGAAACGGCCTCCAGAAATTTCCCGTAGATCCCTTTTCCCGCCTTGATAAATCCGCTGCCAAGCGAGTTGGCGCCATGGCGCAGCAGAATATTTCCGCCGCACTGGATCACGGCGGCTTCCACCAGGCCGTCCACTATGATATCCTCCGTAGCGTTTACGGAAGTTCCTCTTTCCACATTGCCCCTGATATAGATACTGCCCTCAAAATTAATATTGCCCGTAACCGAAGTGACATCATCCACGACCAGAAGCGGTCCGACTTCCATTCTCTGCTGAACCAGATCCACCTTGCCGGCCATGGCCGCCAGATAAGTCTTTTTATCCGGAAGCAGGATAAAGCCCTTGCCGGTGAGCATACTCAGTTCCCGGCCCTTTCCGCCCGGAATGGCCTTTCCCGTTACCGTATGCCCGTCTTCGCCGTAAGCGGCCTCGTGGTAGCAGGCCAGTTTCTGCCCTTCCTCCACGCGCTCAAACCACTCGATATCCCGACAGTCCGTGTTTCCGTCCGGCAGCTGTTTCGGCGTACCGGCCACTTCCCTGCGGAAGAAATACTCATACCAGCCGTCCTTTCCTTTGGCCGGCCCCTTTCCCTTCGCTATCAGAACAGGCTCCTCGGTATACTCGCCACGGACGATCTTCTCAATGGCGGCCTCCTGAATGCCGAACGTAATACCCCTGGCCGCCAGCGCGCAGATAACGGTTTCCCTGCTCAGATCGGAAACGCCGGGTCTGACCGTGATATACGCTTCCATGGCATCCCTGCTGATCTTCATGGAGGAGATAAAAGGCGCTTCTTCCACGGCGGCACTTTCGGCAGAGGATGCCTGCTCCGGCTCCGGCCGTCTGCCTCTGGCCCTCAAAAGCTCCACGCGCTTCTTCTCCATCTCCCGCGCCGTATACATAAAGCTGCGGTATCCGGAAACGTCAATGTCCTCTTCCATGCCCAGACGGATCTGGCGCATCTGCTGCCACTCATACAGCGGGTTGGTGTAGCATGTCACGTCCAGACGCCTTTCCATGCCCAGACGGATCTCCCGCATCTGCTGCCAGCTGTATTCCACTTTGGCATAAACAGATACATCCAGGCCCTTCTCCAGGCCCAGAAAGATCTCCCGTATGGAAACGCCCCGCAGCTCCTTATTGATATAAGGCTTTATGTTGACACCCGCGGTCAGCGCCAGACGGATCTGCTCCAGCTGCTCGGTAATATAACCACCGTTAATATATTCCACCATGTTGATCCGTGCCAACAAAGCTTTTCTCAGTTCTCTGAGGATGCCGGCATCGAACCGCTTGTAATCTATCAGGTTGATACCCGCTTTCAGGCCTTTCCGGATCTGGCGCATCTTGTCATAGGGCAGTTCAGGATCCGCGTAGATGCTCACATCCAGCTTCGCCAGAAGGCCCTTGCGGATCTCTTCCATCTGAAACCAGTCATAATCCGTTCTGGCGTAGAGTTCAACAGGAAGCCCCTCCATAATGCCCAGACGGATCTGGCGCATCTGGATCGCCAGAAATTCCTTTTTGGCATAGGGCGAAACATCTATTTTCATCTTCAGGCCCTCTTCTATTTCCGCGGCCTGATCGGGCGAAAACCCTAAATCCCGGTACTTTTTATCCATGTTTGTTGTCCTTACTTCGCGGTTTACAGCTGTGAAATAGCAGCCATGGTCTTTTCATAATCCTCTTTCAGCACCGCCAGCATGGGGCCGATGTCCACCGCAGGCGCGCCTCCCCGCAAAGCCTCGCAGACCTCGCTGCCGGACCGCGCCAGCGCCGTGATCCCCAGGTTCAGGCTCATTCCCTTTAAATTGTGGGCATGGCGGAAAGCATCCTCATAGCGCTTTTCCTCCAGCGCTGAAAGCAGCGCGGGGTAATCCTCCCCCGCCGCGAATTTATGCAGATATTTTATGATACGCTCGTCATTTAAAAGCCTTCCGGCCGCATCTTCGTAATCTCCGTTCATGTGCGCGTAACATTCTTTTACCGTCATAGGGTCCTCTTTTCTTTTTTCCTTACTTTTATTTTCACTCGGCCGCATTCGGCATACCACATTTATTGTACCATACTCCGCCCTTTTTTCAACCTATTTTTCATATTGATCAGCGCCGCACAGGCCTTTAAAGAAGGCGCATTCCTCGTCATTGCAATACTTCGCGTCCGCCGAGCGCATATCGCAGTGGAACACATGGGGCAGCCTGTTCCCGCGATCCCCGTAGAGCCTGTAAACAAACGGCACGTCGCAGTCAGCCAGCTTCCGCGCCATATCGGGAGCCTGATCCTTCAGAAAATCTCCCGTGGCGGTCATCAAAAATACCGGCGGATAATTTTCGGTCACATGATTGGTCACCGTGATAAAGCTCTGTTCCCCTGCGCTTCCCTTTTCCGGCAGAAAATCCTCCATCAACTTCTTCGTCTGCTCCTGGGAAGGCTCATCCAGCGCCATCCGGTATTTGCCGCAGTTTAACGCCACCGCGGCGGGCACAAAGCCCCGGGGGACCGTAAACTCATATTTCCCGGCATATTCCGGATTGGTGCAGATACAGGTGTAGAGCCCCAGCAGATGCGCTCCGGCGGAGTCACCCACGCCAAAGATATGCCGGGTATCAAAACCGTATTCCTCCCCGTGAGAAAGCACCCAGGAGAACACCAGATTGGTATCCTCCAAAGGCGCGGGAAATTGATATTCGGGAGCCAGACGGTAAGTAAAGTTCACCACCGCGAAGCCCCGCTTCGCCAGGTCCATGCAGTAAAACTGGTACCGTTCCTTATCCCCGTATACCCAGGCGCCCCCGTGCACGCTGACGATCACGGGCAGTTCCTTTTCCCGGGCCGCTTTGGGTCTGTAGACGTCCAGTACCTGCCATTTTCTGTCGCTGCCGTAGACAATATCATCAAAACGCTGTATCTCCTCAGGTGTGGTCAGTCCGGCGTCCCGCACGTCATCCCCTTCCTGAAAAGTCCTTCTTACCATATCGCTTGTTTCTGACATTGCAAATCTCCTTTCCGCCAATGTGATCATTTTTATTGTATCATGGAGCGATTTCCGCTTCAATATGTTATGATCATCTCAGAAAAGATATGGGAGTTGTCGGAAAAACCGCCTGCCGCAACCGGCGGTTGACAGATTTCCAGCCGGCCTTGGTAGCAGGCAACCCTGAAATATGCTATGCTCTTTTCTGCGGATGGCGCGTAAGGCCACTGACAAACCTATATTGGAGGGAAAAGAACATGATCTTAGCGGATAAGATAATGAATTTAAGAAAAAAGAACGGCTGGTCACAGGAAGAGCTGGCGGAAAAGGTGCAGGTGTCCAGACAGGCGGTGTCCAAGTGGGAAAGCGCGCAGACTGTGCCGGACCTGGAAAAACTATTGATGCTCAGCAGGCTCTTTGGCGTTTCTACCGATTATCTCCTCAAGGACGAGATAGAAGAGGAAGAGCCGGCGGACGAAGCAGACCCGGGCCGCGCGCCTGTGAAACGGGTTTCTCTCGCGCAGGCCAACGAATTTCTGGAACTGCGAAAGCGGGCTTCAGGCCGCATTGCCATGGGCACCTTTCTGTGTATCGCCGCCGTAATCCCGCTGCTCCTTCTCAGTGCCGCAGCGGAAGCGCCGGAACGCCTTATTTCCGACAACATGGCCGCGGGGCTGGGACTCGTGGCGCTGCTCGTCCTTGTGGCGGAAGCCGTAGCCATCTTCATTTCCTGCGACATAAAAAACACGCCGTTCGCGTTCATCGGCAGGGAGCCGTTTGAAACGGAATACGGCGTGGAAGGAATGGTAAAGGAAAAGCAGAAAGCGTACAGGCCCCTCTATGTAAAGCACAATATCGCCGCCACATGCCTGTGCATTCTTGCCCCTATCCCGGTCTTAATGGGCTCGATCACGGAACAGGAGATCTTAGCCTCGATCATGATGGCCGTCACCCTGCTCCTCGCGGGGATCGCGTCGGCGCTCTTTATCGTTGCCGGCGTCCGCTGGGCCAGTATGCAGAAGCTTTTAAAGGAAGGCGATTACACCCTCTTAAAGCCCGGGGAGCAAAGGATCAAACACATCAAGGAAAACATTTCGACGGTTTACTGGCTCAGCGCGACCGCCCTGTTTCTGGGATGGAGCTTGCTGACAAATGACTGGGGGATCACCTGGATCGTCTGGCCCATCGCCGGGGTATTGTTCGGCGCCGTCATGTGCGTTTACAATCTGATCCTGGTCATAAGGAACCAGGCCGACTAATTTACCGGTTTCCCATTCAGCATATATTGGATATGGGGGCCATGCTTTTGGATAAATTCCGCGTACCGGCGGGCCTTATCCCAGCCCACCGGAAAGTTCACGCTTCTCTCCGTCACCTTTCTTTTGGACGGAGAGAGGTACTCTCCCGGCAGCGCTTTCATGTTGGAATCATATACGCCAAAGCTGCCCTTATATACCGCTACATACGCGATATCCTTCAGATTCCATTTTTTATATCCGGCCGCGCTTCCCGTGGGCCAATAGTAGAGCAGTTCTCCGTCAGCGGTCACAAATATGCTGTCGCAGGCATCCAGCGCCGGATATTTTTCGCTTACTTCTTTTTTAAACTTTTTACCGGCCCTTCTATCCACATAAAAGCACAGGGCAAGAACGAGAATAAGTCCCACTATCAATATGATCCCGGGCAACGGTATGGCAGGTAATTCAGGCATCTCAAGTCCTCCTTTTGTTATCTTTTTCCATTATTATTTTACCCCCCAGAGAAAAGTCAAGAGGCAAAGAGTATTTCCGGTCCGTGCGCCGCGGGATCATGATAGGGGAAGAATTTGACCTTACCAAACGGCATAGACCATGTTTACTTTTATGAAATTGAATTTGCGAAATTAATTATACGTCATCTTTTTGTGAAAAAATCTTGACACTACCGATCTGACAGACACATAAAAATCGTTAGGTAGTGACACCCCATCAGGATATTTTTTCATTGATCCATTGCGTTAATAGATTACACTCTCGCCTCGTTTCACCAAAACACTTGTTATATATTGCGCACAAAACAAAGTCCTGTTGCTTTATTTTATTCACTATCTCATAGCATTATTTTAATTTGCATACGCATAATATTTTTGATTTCTACTTTTGGGTTTATCCGGAATTGTCATTTTTAGCTGTCCAGATTTTATCATTGGATCAAGATAGTGTCTTCTAAAAAAACTCCTGTCCGCTATTTTAATATAATCCATAATTTCTTTTGCAGAATGTGGCTCCTCGCAGAAAGCAAGTATTATCTTGGTCACATCTTGGTCACTATCTTGGTCAAAGTGACCAAGATGCAAATTGTTCTCATTTAAAGTTTTATTTGATGCTTTATTCCTGCGTTCATCAATATTATTCCTGAGAATCAGTTTCACTGTATTTGGCGTTTCAATATATTCCGGAGCCGGCAAGCCCGCCTCTGCCATATCAGAATAGATCTTTTTTACACCTTCATTCAGTTCCCGTACCCATTCAAATTCAGTCATGACCCTCGAAATTGTCTTATTTCGAGAAAAACGAGTATAGGAAATATTATCTGCCGTCACAATATAAGGGAATCGGCCAGGACTTTCGATTTCCAGCCGATCATCATACATACTGACCTTGATAAACTGTCCCAATGCGGCATAATCACGATGAGCCACGGCATTAATGATACCCTCGACCCAAGGAAACTCGGGATATTCCGGCTTTTCAACAAACCGGCCGCTTCCATGTTCCTGGCGCGTAAAGACCCGAAGCTGGTCTGCGATGAAAGCCTTTGCAACATCTATCAATCTCAGGATCGGCTCATCTATGCTCTTGTCCTTCACAATATTATAATTGGCTCCTACCTGCATCTCGCGGCCATCAACACGGATAAAACGAATGCGGCAGTTCATATTAAATTTCATAATGTTCTTAGCGAACAAAAGCACAGCTGCATTGGTAAGGTATTCCTTACCGTCCCTGTTCTGTAAAAAACCTCTTGCCTTCAAGACCTGATAAGTATCTATACCTTCAGCGCCAATACGTTTCTTATAGGCATTAAGCAACTCCTGATCCAGATCCTCCAAACTCGCATTTTGGTTGATCTCATCCTCAAAATGACGGGAACCTTTGGCATATTCCAGGTTACGGAGATTCTCCCCCAACATTTCTTTGGATTTATCGCCGATGCGAAGGTATGTCCGGTCATTTGAAGTACGTATCACCTGATCAACACTCGGTTCAATATGAAGAAGCAGTATCCGGTCCGGTTGTCCAGCTTCATTAGTAATATCAATGAATTCCTCTCGATATCGCGGCATCGGTCTGCAGCAATCCTTCGGTGCATTGATGAAGCCATTAATCTTTTCCTCTCCGCAGGAATCAATCCCTTCCAATGTTCGCTCTTTATCATTGATTCCAATCACAAGCGTTCCGCCATCTGCATTCGCAAAAGCAGAAATGTGTGGTGCCAGATCAACCACGCGAATCTGTGCAGACTTTCGATCAAAATATTTATTTTCATTTTC
>CANRPU010000024.1 GCA_947632555.1 uncultured Lachnospiraceae bacterium | reverse complement strand
GATTAAAGCATAACACAGAAAGGGTATCTTCGTCTTTTAAATTATTCAGTTGTAACACATGTATTGTAATCCTACAGGCTTGGGAAAGTCTAAGGGCAAGCTCACTTGCTATAAATTTACGGCTATGTATAGCCTTTTCAAGGGTTTGCGGACTTTTTGAAGATAAAATATAAAGGTTATTAAATGATAAGAATTAGGTCTTATCAGAATTCCGGTTTGTCCGACCAATCTACCATATCTATAACTAAATAGAAACTAGAAACAAGTCTATTGGGGCGCATACCAAATCGGGCAGGGTTGACAAGTAGCGACAGGACGGCCCGCGTGACGCGCTTGTTCAACTTTTTTTCAATCTTTTGTGGTATAATAAATTCTGCTGACGCAGAATACATGCCGGTTGCGCCGGCATGATACCGCTGCGCGGCATATGATACCTGCAAGTCACCGCTTGAAAAGTAAATGCCGCTTACGCGGTGCTTCCTTTTCTGCGCTGGTGGTATAGTAACCTTATACAGGAGGGATTGCGGTGAAGCTTTTGCTTGTTGAGGATGAAAAGAGAATGGGGCAGGCGCTTTGTGAGATCCTGCGCCTTGAGAAATATGATGTTGACTGGTGCGCCGATGGGATCTCCGGTATGGCCGCCGTGGAGAGCGGGATCTATGATTTCATCGTGCTGGACGTGATGCTGCCCGGAAAGTCTGGCTATGAAATCGCGCGGCGGGCGCGCTGTTTGGGGATCAAGGCGCCGATCCTGATGCTGACGGCCAAAGGCGAAGTGGACGATAAGGTGATGGGGCTTGACAGCGGCGCGGATGACTACCTGACCAAGCCATTTATGACCAAAGAGCTGCTGGCCAGGCTGCGCGCTCTCGGCAGGAGAGTTCTGCCGTCCCCGGATGGTTCGCTGACCTTCGGGGATATCTCCCTGGATCCCAATACAGCGTTCCTGCGATGCTTGACAAACGGACAAAGCGTGCGTCTAAGCGAAAAGGAGTACCATATTTTGGAATATCTGATGGTAAATCAGGGACAGGTTCTGACGCGGGAGCAGCTGGCGGTAAGGATATGGGGCTTTGAAAGTGAAGCGGAATATAACAATGTGGAGGTGTACATGTCCTTTACCCGCAGAAAACTTGCGTTTGTGGGAGCAAAGACAGAGATCAAAGCCATCCGCGGGATTGGATATGAATTGAGGTGCGGTGATGTTTAGAAAGTCAAAATGGAAAATTGTCGCGGCGATCATGTCCGCTCTGGGGCTGCTCTTTCTCAGCACGCTGGCCATTATCTATATCTCCAGTTTCCGGGAGGTTTCCTCCAGAAACCGTGAAATGCTGGAGCGGTACGCGCAGCTCTACACCCTGGATATCCCTCCGGAGAACCGTTTGGAGGAATCGAAGCAGCCGGGTATGCCGATTCCGGCGGGCAGGCCGGACGGGCCGCGGTTTGAAGATACTCCCACTTTTCAGCTTTCTACTTTCTATTCGGTTGTGGTGTCCAAAGAGGATGGCTCTGTGCTTGCCGTGAACAACAGTGACAGAGAGATCTATACGGATGAGGAACTTAGGGAATACGCCCTGCAGATCGTAAAGAGCGGGAAATCCGGCGGCACCAGGGACCGTCTGATCTACGCGGCGGTTGACAAGGGACACTATACGCTGGTCGCTTTCATGGACAATACCATCATGCAGGACAGTATGACAACACTGTTCCGGTATACCCTTATTTTCGGCGGCATGGCGATTATTTTGCTGTTCTTTGCCGCCATTTACCTGGCGGACCGGATCGTGCATCCGCTGGAGGAGGGCTATCAGAAGCAAAAGCAGTTTATTTCCGATGCGGGGCACGAATTGAAGACGCCGGTTTCCGTTGTCAGCGCGAACGCGGAAATGCTTCAGCGGGAGATAGGAGAAAACCAGTGGCTGAACAATATCCAATATGAAAATGCCCGGATGGGAGCCCTTGTTACCCAGCTTTTGGAACTGGCCAGGACGGAAAATATTACACCTGAAATGACAAAGATAGATTTTGGGCGGATTGTCATGGGGGAGGCACTCCCGTTTGAAACGGTTATTTTTGAGAACGGATTAAAGTTAAAATGTGATGTGGCTGAGAACTTATACGTTATGGGAAACGCGGCGCAACTGAGCCAGATGCTTTCTATCCTGCTGGACAACGCGATCCGGCACAGCAAAGCGGGTGGAACCATTCATATTGATCTTCACAGGGAAAAGCCGCATGCGGTTTTATCTGTCAGCAATGAAGGAACGCCAATTCCCGCTGAACAGCAGAAGTATCTTTTTGACCGTTTTTACCGTGTGGACGAAGCGCGGACCGGGGAAGATAACCGGTATGGGCTGGGCCTGGCCATTGCGAAAGCGATCGTTACGGCGCATTATGGACATATTTCCGTTTCCTGCCACGATGGGATGATCATATTTACAGCTGTCATTCCTGCTTTGTGAACTTTTTGTGACTTCAATTTTCCTTCAATCTTTTATGGCTACAATGGCTTCATCATCGAACGGAAGATGATGAGAAAAAGGTTTACATAAAGAGGCGGAAACAGAATGGACTTCCGAAATGAATGGAAAATAGAGATCAACGCGGCCGATCTTCTAACGCTGCGCGGCCGGCTGAGGATTCTGATGGAACCGGATGAACACGCCGAAGACGGCAGGTATCAGGTGCGCAGCCTTTACTTTGATACGCTGGCAGATCGGGCGCTGCGGGAAAAGATAGACGGTGTGAACCGGCGGGAAAAGTTCCGCATTCGCTATTATAACGGCGATACAGACTATCTCAATCTGGAGAAAAAGAGCAAACTGAACGGCTTATGCGGTAAACAGGCTGTTCGGATCACCATTGAGCAGGCGCGGGAGATTATAAACGGAGATATCCCGGAGCTTTGGCAGAACGCGCCGCCGCTTCTGCGGGAATTCTGCTATAAAATGAAAACAGAGGGCCTTCAGCCAAAGGCTGTGGTAGATTATACACGGGAGCCGTTCGTGTACCGGCCGGGCAATGTCCGCGTCACATTCGATTATGGGATTCGCGCCGGCCTGTGGTATGGCGATTTCCTAAACGGGGACCTGGTAACGGTTCCCGCGGGTGACGCTCCGATTTTAATGGAAGTGAAGTGGGACGCTTTTCTTCCGGACGTGATCCGGGACGCGGTCCAGCTTGCGGGCCGGCGGCCGGCCGCTTTTTCCAAATACGCGCAATGCCGTATTTACGGCTAAACCATACAGAAAGGAAAGGAATTATCCATGAACTTTAACGATATATTTAAAACCAGCTTTTTAGACAATATCTCCAGTGTAAGCCTCCTCGGTATGACGCTTGCGCTGGTGCTTGCCTTTGGACTTGGCATCTTTATTTTTCTGATCTATAAAAAGACCTATAACGGCGTGATGTATTCGTCTTCCTTTGGGGTCACGCTGCTTGCGCTTACCATGATCACCACGGTTGTGATTCTTGCCGTCACCTCGAACGTAGTGCTTTCCCTCGGTATGGTGGGCGCGCTGTCCATCGTCCGTTTCAGAACGGCGATCAAGGAGCCGCTGGATATCGCGTTCCTGTTCTGGTCGATTGCCGTAGGTATCGTCCTCGCGGCGGGCATGATCCCGCTGGCGGTGATCGGCAGCGTCATGATTGGCCTGATCCTTCTGGTATTTGTCAACCGAAAGTCTTACAGTAATCCGTATATTGTGGTATTGCGGTGTGACGGACATGAGAGCGAGCAGGCAGCGAAGGAATATCTTGAAACAAGAACAGATCGCTGTGTTGTAAAAAGCAAAACCGCGCAGAAGGGCAGTATCGAATTAAATCTGGAAATCCGTCTGAAAGATGACAACACGGATTTTATTAACGAACTCTCGGAAATGAACGGCGTGGCAAGCGCGGTATTGGTAAGCTTTAACGGGGAGTACATGGGATAAGGGGGAAAGTCTTATGTCAAAGCATAAGCGTATTGATGCGATCTGCGTGGGAATCACCTTGTTCACCCTGCTTCTGACAATCCTGCTGATGAGCGGAAAAATGTCTGGAATTCTGGCTGCCGCGGGAGGAGAAAGCGCCGGCTCACTGTTTACGGAAAATGATTTAAATGCTGAATGGGACACCGAAGACGCGACGAAGATCACTCTTTCGGATGAGGGCAGTACGGTGACCGGAAACGGAGCCTATATCAGCAACGGGGACGTATACATTGTCTACGCGGGGAAATATGTGCTTTCCGGTGAGCTTTCCGACGGTTCTGTTATCGTGGAAGCGGACAGCGCCGATAAGATCTGGCTGATGTTTTCTGAGGTATCCGTTCACTGCGAGGATAACGCGGCCCTCCGTGTGGAACAGGCCGGCAAGGTGTTTCTGACGTTGCGGGAGGGCACCGAGAATATCCTGTCTTCCGGATCGGCATTCAGTGAGGAAGCGGTTTCTGCCGGGGTGGACGGAACCATTTATTCCAAAGACGATCTGACTATCAACGGGGCCGGTTCACTGAATGTAACGGCAGAGTACCGGCACGGTATCGTGTGCAACGACAATTTGGTGATCACAGGCGGAACAGTCGAGGTAACCGCCAAACAGGACGCCGTCCACGTAAACGACAGCGCGTTGATCAGAGAGGCTGATCTTACGCTTTTTGCGGGGGACGATGGGATCACGGTTTCCAACGATGAGGAAACATCGTTTCTCTATGTGGAATCCGGAAATATCCGTATTCCATCCTGCCGTGAGGGGTTAGAGGCAGTCCGGATCACCATTGCCGGTGGAACGCTGGACATTCAACCTGCCGATGACGGGCTCAATGCCTGCGGCTACAGCGGCAATTCCGCGATCACCATTACTGGCGGAGAGATCACCGTCATAGTGGAAAACGGCCGGGATGCGGACGGGCTCGATTCCAACAAGAATATCTACATTAGCGGCGGGAAACTGTTTGTCAGTGTCAGCGATGACGGCGGCAGCTGCGCCATTGACTACGGTAGTGAATACGGCGGCGTATGTGAAATAAGCGGCGGAATCGTTCTTGCCTGCGGGAGCGGCGCAATGGCGGAAGGTTTTGATCCCTCCTCTCCGCAGGGCTTCCTGATGCGGACTGCCTCGGCAGCGGCCGGGACAATCGTAACGGTCAAAGACATGGACGGAGAGGAACTCATTTCAGAGGAAGTTCCATGCAGTTTTTCCTCCGTTCTGGTCAGTACGCCTGAGATGAAGGTCGGGGATACCTGCACGCTGATCGTGGGAGATACCGCGACAGAAATGATCATTGATAATGCTGCCGCAAGCGGCGGTTTCGGCGGTGGCGGCTTTGGTGGTGGCTTCGGCGGCGGAAACGGGCAGGATGTAAAACCGGTGAGTGGCATCGCGCTTGCTGATATACAAAGTGGAAATGCGCTTTCAGGCTTCCCGGGAAACGGCGAAGCGGGCGGCATGCGGCCGTCGGAGGAGCCGAATGGTTTGGAAGGCGGTGTGACACCTCCGGATATGCCCAATGGGGGAGGCTGGAATTTCGGAGGACGTCAGGACGGAGATAATGAGCGCGACTTGAATTGGAACGCTCAGGGACGGGAAGACGCTTCCCGGATAGAGGATGCGGGAACCCCGATCCCGGCGGAAACCCTCCTGCTTCTTTGCGCTTCCGCGGTTGTTCTGGTGACAGGCTGTGTGGTGGCTGCCCGTTATAGACGGAGAGGGTGAGGATACATCTTTGGGAGAAAAGGATATCCTGTCCGCGGTCTGAGGCGGAAGTTGATTTTTCTCTTGCCAGATACCGGAAGATGTGTTATGTAAATGGATATGACACAGACAGAGGATTGTTTCAATTCACGGGAGAGGAGCTGGGGACATAAACGATGAATATCAACCAGATAAAATATGTGCTTGAGGTGGCTGGCTCCTCCTCCATGCGGGAGGCTTCCACAAGATTATATATTTCTCAGCCCGCGCTTTCCGCGAGTATCCATGAACTGGAGGAAGAGCTGGGGATCCTGATCTTTGAGAGGACCAATAAAGGCATTTCCCTGACGGATGCGGGGAGGGAATTTATCTCTTACGCCAAGAAGGCGGTAGGACAGTATGAGATCCTGGAGGATCGGTATCTGTCAAAGGACAGTGACAAAGAGAGGTTTTCCGTATCCACTCAGCACTATAACTTTTCCATAAAAGCCTTTACAGATATGATACGGAGCGTGAATCCTGAAAAATACGTGTTTTCCATCCATGAAACCAAAACCAAGGAAGTGCTGGAAGATGTGCACAGCTTAAAGAGCGAGATCGGTATCATATCGTTTTCCAGTTCCAATGAGGATGTGATCAAGAAGCTCTTTAAGGAGTATCAGCTGGAGTTTGTACCGCTGATGAAGCGGGACACGTATATTTATGTATGGAAGGATCATGAGTTCGCGCATCGCGGGACGATCTCGCTGGCGGAGCTGAAGGGATACCCCTGTGTTTCTTTCGATCAGACCAATGACGGAAATTTCTATCTGACCGAGGAGGCAATGGCGGACTATGATTTTGATAAGATGATCAAGTCCGATGATCGCGCGACAACCATGGAGATTATCGCGGAGCTTGGCGGATACTCCGTCGGTTCGGGAATGCTTGCGGGGGAGGGCGCGGTTCTGCAGGGCATGGTGTCCATAAAGCTTGAGGAAGAGGACCCGCTCATCATAGGTTATATCACGCGAAAGGGAATCGCGCTGTCCGCATATGGGAGAAAATATGTGGAAGAGCTTTTAAAATATAAGGAACTGTAGATCACAGGGAAAACAGGGAATGATCCAGGGCTGCTCGGGGAGCGGCCTTTTTTGTTGAAAAATGTGATAAGCACAGGTTATCACTAACGATAAAATCAAGCGAATTTTCAAAGGGGAGATTCAATGCTATGATAGTCAAAACCGAAAGGAAATGAGGAGGTACAGAATATGAAAAAGAATATTTTTCGAAAACTGGTCACAGCAGCATTGACTTTGAGCGTGGGTACATTCGCGCTCGCGGGCTGCGGAAAGGCCCAAGACCAGGAAACTAACGGCGCGGCTGATGCCGGAAACCATGTTTACAGGACGCTTGACGAGATCAAAGCCAGCGGTGAGATCAATATCGGCGTGTTTTCAGACAAAAATCCGTTCGGATATGTGGACGAGAACGGCGATTACCAGGGATATGATGTATACTTCGCGGAGAGGATCGGAAAGGATCTCGGCGTAAAGATCAATTATGTATCGACGGAGGCCGCCAGCCGGGTGGAATATCTGGAAACAGGAAAGGTGGACATTGTACTCGCGAACTTTACCGTGACGGAAGAACGGGCGGAGAAAGTGGACTTCGCGCTTCCCTATATGAATGTGGCGCTGGGCGTTGTTTCCCATGAGGATCATGTGATTGAGGACCTCAGCCAGATTTCAGCCGACGATCAGGTGATCGTGATTTCCGGAACTACGGCGGAAACTTATCTGGAACAGAACCATCCGGATATAGCGCTTCAGAAATTCGATACCTACGCATCGGCCAAGACCGCGTTTGAAAACGGAACCGGAGTGGCGTGGGCGAATGACAACACGGAGGTGATCGCGTACGCGCTGGAGAATGAAGGTTATGTGGTGGGGATTCCCTCACTGGGAAGTCAGGATACCATAGCTCCCGCGGTTTCAAAAGGGAACAGTTCGCTGCTGGAATGGTTGAATACGGAGATCGAAGCGCTGGGTCAGGAACAGTTTTTCCATGCTGACTATGAGGCAACGCTGCTCGATACCTATGGCGCTGACTATGAGGATACGCTGGTGGTAGAGGGCGGAAAAACTTCTGCGGATGCGGGAGTGACAGAAACGGCCGCGGAACAGGGCACCGAACAGGCACTGGATATTGTACCGGGAAATGGCCAGGTCATAAAGATCGCGGCCTCTCCCATCCCGCACGCGGAGATTTTGGAAAAGGCCGCGGAAATCCTCAAGGATTATGGATATGAGCTGGACATCGTAGAGTTTGAGGATTATGTTCAGCCCAACCTGGTAGTGGAGTCCGGAGAATTTGACGCGAACTATTCACAGCACATTCCCTATCTGAACAGCTTCAATGAGGAGCAGGGAACCCATATCGTGAGCGCCGGAGGAATCCACTATGAGCCCTTTGGAATATATCCCGGCACGAAGAAAAGTCTGGATGAGATAGCGGACGGGGACAAAATAGCGATCCCCAACGACACCACCAACGAGGCGAGAGCGCTGCTTCTTTTGCAGGACAACGGACTGCTCACGTTAAACGACGGCGCGGGACTTACCGCCACGGTCAACGATATTAAAGACAACCCTTACAATATTGAGTTTGTGGAGCTTGAGGCCGCGCAGGTCGCGAGGGTTGCGGGGGAAGTCGAATATGTGGTACTCAACGGCAACTACGCGCTGGAGGCAGGATATTCCGTCGGCCGGGACGCCATCGCCTATGAAGCGAACGACTCTCTCGCGGCACAGACCTATGTAAATATCATTGGGGTCTACGAGGGAAATGAAAATACGGATAAGATCAAAGCTCTGGTTACTGTTTTACGGTCTGACGCTATCAAGCAGTTTATTGAGGATACCTATGACGGAGCGGTGATCTTCTTTGAGGAATAATCGTGTAGAACAAGGTGGAGAAGTATGATCGCGGTCGAGATAAAACATCTGACAAAAAACTTTGAAATAGAGGGGCATACCGTTGCCGCACTGAAGGATGTGAGTCTGGCCATCGAAAAAGGGGACATCTTCGGCGTGATCGGAATGTCAGGAGCGGGAAAGAGCACGCTGGTGCGTTCGATCAATTTTTTGGAAAAGCCCACGGATGGAAATGTGTATGTGGATGGTACCGACCTGGGAACGCTCTCAGAGCGCGAACTGCGCAGGATGCGTTCCCGGATCGGAATGATCTTCCAGAATTTTAATCTCCTGGAGCAGAGGAATGTCCTTGACAACATATGTTTTCCCCTGGAGATCAATGGCGTTAAGCGCAGGGAGGCAAGGAAACGGGCCCTTGAGCTTCTGGATCTGGTAAAGATCTCGGAGAAGGCGAGGGCTTATCCCTCCCAGCTGTCCGGCGGTCAAAAGCAGCGGGTGGCGATTGCCAGAGCGCTTGCTACTGACCCGCAGATCCTTCTATGTGACGAAGCCACCAGCGCGCTGGATCCGCAGACAACCGCCTCCATTCTGGGACTGATCAGGGAAATCAATGAAAAGCTCGGCATAACCGTTGTGATCATAACCCATCAGATGTCCGTAGTGACGGATATCTGTAAAAGAGTGGCCATCATAGACAACGGCAGGCTGGTAGAGGAAGGAAGGGTGGAAGAGATTTTCAGCGCCCCGAAGTCGGATGCCGCCAGAGAGCTTCTGGCCGGGAAGAAGATTTCTTTCCAGCCTTTGAAAAAACTGGAGGAGGGCCGCAGGATCCGGATCGTTTTCCGGGAAAATTCAGCGTATGAACCGATCCTTTCCAATGTGATCCTGAAACTTCAGATTCCCGTTAATATTCTGAAAGCCGACACAAAAAATGTGGGAGGAAAGGCTGTAGGTGAGATGATCCTTGGACTGCCGGAGGACGGCAGGCAGCAGGAGGCTGTGATCCGGGAGCTGAGGGAGGCGGGGATTTCCGTGACGGAGGTGAGCAAGATTGAATGAAAAAGTCATATGGATGCTCATAAAGGGCATAGGCGAAACCCTGTATATGACGCTCGGTTCCGTGGTGATCGGATATGTGATCGGGCTTCCGCTGGGAATCCTGCTGTATATTTCCGGGAAAAACGGATTGCGGCCATGCAGACCGCTCTACCGGATACTGGATTTTTTGTGCAACGTGATACGGAGCATACCGTTTCTGATCCTGCTGATATTGCTGATCCCGTTTACAAGGCTGCTGGTGGGACAGAGCTACGGTTCCACGGCTACCATTGTGCCGCTGGTCGTGTGCGCCGCTCCCTATATTGCCAGAGTGGTAGAGTCCTCCCTGACCGATGTGGACGCGGGCATCATTGAAGCCGCGAAAGCCATGGGGGCAAGTAATATACAGATCATCTTCAGGGTACTGCTGGTGGAGGCAAAAACCTCTCTTCTTACGGGCTTTACCATTACCACCGGGCTCCTTTTGGGATATTCCGCCATGTCGGGAACCGTCGGAGGCGGCGGGCTGGGGGATATCGCGGTTCGCTACGGATATTACCGATGGCAGGCAGATATTATGGTCATCACAGTCGTTCTGCTGATCCTCATTTTTCAGATCCTGCAGACGGTTGGGATGAAGATCTCAAAAAAACTGGATCACAGAAAGCGGTAAGGTGTATGGATGTCAATGTTTTGATCTCGTATTTTCCAAAATATATGGAGGCTTTCTGGCTCACCGTGAGGATCGGCTGGCTGGGGATTTTTTTGGCGGTGGCGATCGGGATCGTTTCCGCTTTCACCAGTTATTTTCAGATTCCTGTGCTCTCGCGCGTTACCGGCGCCTACGTGGAGGTATTTCGCAATACGCCGCTGCTGGTACAGTTGTTCTTTTTGTATTTTGGCCTCCCAAAACTGGGGCTCAGCATTTCCGCTGAAACGTGTGGGATCGTCGGAATGGGGCTTCTCGGAGGCAGTTATATGTCGGAAGCGTTTCGGAGCAGTCTTGGCGCTATCCCAAAGCTGCAGAGGGAGAGCGCGGAAGCGCTCGGGATGACTTCCCATCAGGCCTTCTTTCGGGTGATCCTGCCGGAGGCCTGGACCTTAAGCGTACCGGCGGTTGTGGCAAACGTGATCTTTCTGCTTAAGGAAACCAGCGTATTCTCGGCGATCAGCCTGATGGATCTGATGTTTACGGCAAAGGATCTTATTGGATTATACTATGATACAACGGAAGCGCTTTTTATGCTGGTTGTATTTTATATCATCATGCTCGTACCGGTGTCGGCGGCGGGCAGCGTACTGGAGAAAAGAGCGAGATATAAAATGTTTGGAGAATAGAAGGATGGGATTTGAAGTATTGCTCAAGGGAAATAATCTGGCCAGACTTTTAGGAGGTCTTGGCGTGGCGCTGAAGATCAGCCTGCTGTCCGTCTGTATCAGCCTGATCTTGGGTACCGTACTGGGAAGCCTGATGAACGACAGGCATCCCATGATAAAGGGCATCCTGAGAGGATACCTGGAGATCGTCAGGATCATGCCCCAGCTGGTGCTCCTGTTCCTGGCCTATTTTGGCACTACCAGGGTGCTTGGTATCAATATTTCCGCCCAGACAGCCTCCGTCCTGGTGTTTTCCTTCTGGGGAACCGGGGAGATGGCCGACCTGGTGCGGGGAGCGCTCTCCGGGATCCCGCCCGCGCAGTATGAGAGCAGTATGGCGCTTGGCTTCAGCAATTTTCAGACGCTTGTGTACATTATCATTCCGCAGATCATCCGGAGGATGGTTCCGCTGTCCATCAATCTGATCACCCGCATGATCAAGACCACGAGCCTGATCATGATGATCGGCATCGTAGAGGTCCTGAAGGTAGGACAGCAGATCATTGAAGCCAACCGCAAAAGCGCTCCCAATGCGGCTTTTGGGATCTATCTTACTGTGTTTATCCTGTATTTTGCCGTATGCTGGCCTATCAGCAGATTTTCAAAGTACCTGGAGAAAAAATGGGAAGTATAGCGGCGATGGGAACCGAAAAGACAGGAGGGAGAAAAATGGACACGATATTGGATATTCGGGGAGTTCGTAAGAACTATGAGGATCTTGTTGTCCTGGATCATCTGGATATGCAGGTAAAGAGCGGAGAGGTAGTGGTCATTGTGGGTCCCTCCGGCTGCGGAAAGAGTACGCTGCTCCGATGCATCAACGCGCTTGAGCGGATTGATGACGGCGAGGTGGCGCTGGATGGAAAGGTCATCAATCCCCAGGATAAGCAGTTGAGTAAAGTAAGAGAAAAAATCGGGATGGTTTTTCAAAGCTATGAGCTGTTTCCCCATAAGACAGTCCTGCAGAATCTGGTGCTGGCGCCGGTCGTAGTAAAGAAAATGGACCGAAAAGAGGCGGAAAAGGAGGCTCTTCGGCTTTTGGATCGGGTCGGGCTGCTTTCCAAAAAGAACAATTACCCCAGACAGCTGTCCGGTGGGCAGAAACAGAGAGTCGCGATCGTCAGGGCGCTTATGATGAATCCGGAGATCCTTCTTCTGGACGAGATCACGGCGGCGCTGGATCCGGAAATGGTCAGAGAGGTGCTGGAGGTGGTGCTGGGTCTGGCCAAAGAGGGGCGGACAATGATCATCGTGACCCATGAACTTTCGTTCGCGAAGGCTGTGGCGGATCGTGTGGTATTCATAGACGGCGGCAGGATCATTGAAGAGGGAAAGCCGGACGATTTTTTTGAACATCCTAAGACGGAAAGACTGAAAAAGTTTTTGCATTCCTTTGCCTATGAATAGCGCGCGAGGATGAAGAATAAAATTCGGCAGATCATGAAAATATAATGCCAAAATTTTATAATATTGACAGGAAGCATTGACAAAGCGGAAACATATGTGATATCTATGTAAAAAATACAAAGATTATATGTGAGTGATGGAAAATGCTTAAAATAGCTATTTGTGACGATAATGAAGAACATATTTCCGCCTTGCGTAAATTGCTTGACGAATGGGCCGGAAATAAGCCATTTGCTGTGATCATTTACGAATACCAAAGCGCGGACAGTTTCCTTTTTTCATATCCTGACAAACCCTGTGATATGATTCTTCTTGACATTGAAATGAAAAATTTAAACGGTATGGAACTGGCTAAAAAGCTGCGCGAAAACGGGGATATGCTTCCGATCATTTTCATAACCGGATATTCCGACTACATTGGCCAGGGGTATGATGTGGAAGCGCTCCACTACCTTCTTAAACCCGTGGAAAAAGAAAAACTTTTTGAAGTTCTTGACAGATATACAAAAAAGCGCGATCCGAAAAATGATATTGTGCTTTCTTGCGGTGATAACCATATTCGTGTGGATTCGGAAAATATCCGTTACTGCGAAGCAAGAGGAAAGAAAACCGAAGTACATGTTCCTGACAAAAATATTCTGATCTGTAATTCGGGAATCCATGATCTGCAAAAAATTCTCGGAGAAAATTTCATGTTCTGCCACCGTTCATATCTGGTGAATCTGCGCTTTATAAAAAGCATTTCCAAAACGGAAATTGAAATTGACGGCGGCGAAAATATTCCCCTGTCCAGACGGCTCTACAAAGAAGTAAATGAAAGGTTTATTGAATTTTACACCGGAGGTGAAAATCAATGAAGCTCTTTTTGATAATATTTGCCGCAGTTCTTATTGTGATGATTTTATGTGTAGTTTTTATTTGTTTAAGAAGAGTTTTATACAATATGATAGATCGCAGGATAGAACGTTTCCAGAGCGAACTTATCGAAAAACAAGTCCGCGAAATTGAAAATATGTACCGGCAGGTACGGGGTTGGCGGCATGATTACCGAAACCATATACAGAATATGAAAATTCAGCTTGCCGATGGAAATTACGGCAAGCTGAATGAATATCTTGATTCGCTTGCCTGTGACCTGGACACCGTCGATACTGTCATAAAAACAGGAAATGTCATGGCTGACGCTATTTTAAACAGCAAACTCGCGGCGGCTGAAAAACTAAATGTCCGTCTGAATGTAAAAGCAAATGTTCCCGAACATCTTAAAATGACCGATGTGGAACTGTGTTCGGTGCTGGGAAATATGCTTGATAACGCTATTGAAGCCTGCGCGGCACTTCCCGAAAACCAACGTTTTATGCGTGTTTATATCGGCAAATTAAAAGGGCAGCTTTATCTTTCCGTGCAAAATTCCGCGGGGAAAGTGCGTAAAGAAAAGGGCACGTATATTTCCACAAAAAGCGATTCCGGAGAACACGGATACGGGCTTTTCCGAATTGACAGAATCGCAAAAAAGTATGGCGGATATGTGAACCGACAGAATGAAGAGGGCGTTTTCGCCGCCGAAATTATGATACCATTGACAGCATGATCACCACTTGTTCCTTATTTTGACCTTTCGTTCCGGAATACGTACGAAAGGTCTTTTTGTGGTATCATAAAAAAGAGGTGATATTATGGTAAAAGTCACAAAATGGAGCAGGACAAAAAAGAAAGCCGATCGGGCAAATTATAAAGCGGAAATAAAAGCCTTGAAATACGGCATCGTAAATAACGTTATGTTCGTTATGAAAGAACTTTTTAAATTCGATAAATTAATGTTTTTATGTATTTTTCTGTTTGCTTTCGGGTTTTATTTCAGCAATCTTTTATCGGTCTATATCAGCAAATATGTGGTGGAACTTGCCGCCGCAGGCTTTGGGGACAAGCGGCTTATTTTGATCTGTCTTGGGATATTGGTCGGAATATCTATAAGCGCATTCATTGCCGAAAGCGCGGGAAATTATAAGGGATTTATCGGCTTTAGAAAATTTAACGATCACCTTTGCGGGAAAATTATGCATAAATCACTTACAACTGATTATGAAAACTGCGAAAGCTCGGACAAAGCCGATAAGCTCAACAAAGCAGTCAACGCGCTGTGGGTGGCGGCAATGAATACGCCCGTAAACGTCAGAGGAAGTATACGGCACATTCTGGAATTTTTCACATATTCGGCAATACTTTCGGTGCTCGATATACGTCTTGTGCCGGTGATAGTTATCCCCGCCGCTTTAGGATATTTCTGCGAACGTCACAAAATGTTCTGGGTCTGGAATATGGCTGATTTTTGGCAGAAGTCCGAAAGGCGGATAAGTTACATTGACAAAATAAGCGGCGATTTCCAGAACGCAAAGGATACACGCATTTATAATATGCAAAGCTGGTTCAATAAGGCGTGGAAACGCTCCGCAGACGAGCGCCTTAAATGGTATACCGAGCAGGACGCTTGGGAATTTCGTCACAATATTTTTGGTTCGATAGAGGCGTTCATCGGTGATCTTGCGGCGTATATCTATGTGATTTATCTTGTTATGTCAGGAAATATCGGCCCAGGTGATTTTGTACTGTATTTTGATTCCATAATGCGGCTTTCCACTGCGGTAAAGGATTGGTTAAATAATTTTTCGGGCTATCAGTGGATCTCCAACAATGTAAATTACATTCGCGAATATCTTGAAATGCCGGATAAAACAAATCGCGGCACAGGGAAAAACTTTCCCTGTGAAAAAATTCCCGATGGGAAAGTTCCCATTGGGAAATGTGAAATTGAATTTAAAAATGTAAGCTACAAATATTCCGGCGCGGAAAATTTTACAATTAAAGATCTTTCTTTTACTCTCCACAAAGGCGAAAAACTTGCCCTTGTGGGACTTAACGGCGCGGGAAAAACAACAATTGTAAAACTTATGTGCGGACTTTACGATCCCACGGAGGGAGAAATTTTTCTTAACGGCATAGACGTTAAAAATTTCAACCGTGAGGAATATTTCAAATTATTTTCCGCAGTATTTCAAGATATTTTTCCGATAGCCGCAAGCGTTTCGGAAAATATTGCGGGAAGTATCGCAATAAACAAAGATAAACTTTGTGACTGTATGAAAAAAGCGGGGATTTATGATAAAATTAACAGTCTGCCCGAAAAGGAAAATACAAAATTAGTTCGCGGGATTTATGAGGATTCAATTGAATTATCAGGCGGTGAAACGCAAAAACTTGCTCTGGCAAAAGCGCTTTACAAAAATGCGCCCGTGCTTTTATTGGACGAGCCTACTGCCGCTCTTGATCCTATTGCCGAACAGGAAATGTATATGAATTATCTTGATTTTTCTAAGGAAAGGACTTGCGTTTTCATTTCTCACAGACTGGCTTCAACGCGGTTCTGCGATAAAATAATGCTTATTGAAAACGGTGAGATCGCCGAGCTTGGGACACATCCCGAGCTTATGCTGAAAGGCGGCAAATACGCTGAATTATTCAATATCCAAAGCAGTTATTACAACGATGAAAATGTTAATAAGGAGGCAGATTGTTTATGAAAAAGAAGAACGCGGACGATATGACCTTCAAAGAAAAAATAATTATTTTAAAACGCTGCGTAAAATTTATAAATAGTGCGGATAGCGGAAGAATTTTGCGGGATATTTTATCCTTGCTGCCCGATATCATAAGTACATTTTCGGGAATTTTCCTTGCTTCTCTGGTGATCGACGGAGTTGTAAACGCAAAGCCTGTGAGGGAACTGATCGTTTCTGCCGTTATAGTCTGCGGGATAAATTTAATTGTTTCTCTTATGCGTAATATTATAAACGGGAAATATAATCGTCACGATTTTCTTTATAATGAAAATACCAAAAGAAAGATCACTGAAAAAATTTTAAATATAGATTATGTAAAAGCAGAGGACACGGAAACATTAAATTCCGCACAGGCTGCGAAAAATTATTTGTATGGGAATAATGTCAGCATTTTGGCTGTAAGCGAAGACATTGAATGGGTGCTGCGCGGGGTTATTACAGTGATAACCGGAATTATCCTGATCGCTCCCGTTGTATTTTCAAAGTCGGAAAGTACGGACGGATTTATGGGATTTATATGTTCACCATGGGGAGCATTAGCGGTGTTTCTGATCATTATTCCTATTATTTTATTCAGATACAAATTTATTGATTCGGAAGCGTCAAAAATAGTGGGAAAAGTTTTTGGTGATAAAGAACTTCTTCAGGCGGACAGGACACAGGGTTATTTCAGGAATTATGCTCTTAGCAATTACCGCAGCGGAAAAGATGTAAGAATTTATGATGAAAGCAGCCTTGTTCTCGGAAAATATAATGAAAGCTCAAAAATATATCACAGGAAATGGATAAAATGTTGTTGGAAAATTATTTTAAAGAACGGCGAAAACATTTTAACGACCTTTTTGATAAATATTCTGCTGTACGGTTTCACGGTGGCAAGAGCTGTCAGCGGAGCTATGACGGTTGGAGAAATAGTGGGATTTGTTATGTATTTTAATCAGATAAATCAAGGAATAACCAACATTTCAGACCATTTTTCGCAAATGTTTATAGCTGCACCTTTCTGCAAAAAGGTCTTTGATTTTCTGGAAATCCCCGATGAAAAATACAAGGGAACTTTGCCTACCGAAAAGCGTGATGACAACGAGTATGAATTTGAATTTTCCCATGTTTATTTTAAATATCCCGGTACGGAAAATTACGTTTTAAAGGATATTAATTTAAAATGGAAGATCGGCGAAAAAATGGCCCTTGTGGGACGCAACGGCTGCGGAAAATCTACACTTGTAAAGCTGCTTTGCCGACTTTACGATCCCACTGAGGGAATAATTACATTGAACGGCATTGATATTAAAAAATATAAATACGAAGATTATATGGCGCTGTTTTCGGTAGTATTTCAGGATTCAAAAATATTTTCTTTTTCCATAGCGGAAAATGTTGCCGCCGATACGGAATATGACAGCGAACAGGTTACTGATTGCGTTATCCGCGCAGGGCTTGGCGAACGTTTAAAAACAATGGAGAATGGCATTGAAACAATTATGTATAAGGATTTTGACGAAAACGGTGTTGAAATTTCCGGCGGTGAAATGCAGAAACTTTGTCTTGCAAGAGCCGTTTATAAAGGCGCGCCGTTTATCGTGCTTGATGAACCCACCGCCGCCCTTGATCCGGTTTCCGAATATGATATTTACACAAAATTCAACGGGATCGTAGGAACGCGCACAGCGATATATATTTCTCACAGGCTTTCGTCCTGCCGCTTCTGTGACGAAATTACCGTTATGAATAACGGTGAAATAGTGGAGCGTGGTTCGCACGAAACTCTTCTGGCACAGGACGGATATTACGCAAATTTATGGAACGCGCAGGCGGAATATTATAAAACCATGATTCGTTGAAAGTGGATGATAAGAACAAAGAAGTCATCCTGCAGTAAATTTACGCTATCTGTGATAATTGCGGTATTTGTATATTGCGGTTTGATGTGATATAATACTAACAATAAAGAACATGGGAGGCGCGTAAAATGAAACCGCTTGTAGGCGTTATGCCGCTATGGGATGAGGAAAGAGAAAGCATCTGGATGCTGCCGGGATATATGGATGGTATCGCGCAGGCAGGCGCGACGCCGTTTATATTCCCCTTTTCCTGTGACAGGGAAGAGCTGGCGCGGCTTGTCTGTATGTGTGACGGTATCCTCTTTACCGGAGGGCAGGATGTATCGCCGAAGGTATATCATGAGCTGCCGATGGACGGCCTTATTTCCTGCTGTGAAAAACGGGATGAAATGGAAACGATCGTGCTGCGGGCAGCCTTGGAGAATGATAAGTCTGTTCTGGGGATATGCCGCGGCATCCAGTTCATCAACGCGGCGCTGGGAGGCACTTTGTATCAGGACATTCCGACGCAGCATCCGTCAGAGGTAGAACATCATCAGCATCCGCCCTATCATATTCCGGTCCATAGCGTGAAAATACTGGAGGATTCTCCTTTATACGATTGCCTGCAGGTCGGGGAATTACCGGTCAACAGCTATCATCATCAGGCAGTCAGGGTTGTATCGCCGGCGTTAAAAGTCATGGCGGCCGCATCAGACGGACTTGTGGAAGCGGTGTATAAACCGGATCAACGTTTTCTGTGGGCGGTACAATGGCATCCTGAATTTTCCTGTCGGACAGATGAAAGCAGCCGGAAGATTTTCCGCGCCTTTGTAACATCTATGGAATAGCGGCGCGGGATCAGACCGCGTACTTCATTTATGCCTGCCGCGTGATATTTACGGAGGGACCATTATGATAACAGGATTTGTAATATATAGTTTGGTAAGCGCGATATTTTTAGGTATTGGCGTTTTCACATGGAGATCCAAAAAGCCTGTTGGTTTTTTTACAGGAGTGGAGCCGCCGAAGGTGAAAGATGTGAGCCGATACAACCGTTCCGTCGCGGCGCTTTGGATCGTGTATGCCTTACTGATGGAGATACTGGGGATACCGATCTTGTTTCTTGAGCAGAATTCAGCCGGCTTCGTACCGATAGTGCTTGGGGCCGCGGCGCTTACGATCGCTGTATGCATTGTATATTTGCGGATAGAGAAGAAATATCGCCTGCCATAAATTCCCGGATAAAATATGATCCTGTGGATGCGTTTTTCAAAAAAGAAAGGGACTAAAGAATAGATATACGCAGAGCCCTGGAATTTAACGGCGCGCGGAATATCATGACTGTGGCAGTCAGGAGAAGCTGTGGGAACAGATCGATCAGGGAGAGGATAAGGCCGGTCTGATCGTGACGGATATGCAGTATCCGCCGGAAGGGGGAAGCGCTGAGCAGACTGGGAAAGGGGGCTTGCCGGTGTGAGAAAATGGATTTTACCCCTTGCCAGATTCCTTAAGGTGTGTTATGATAATACACGTTGAAGCCATCGGTTCATGATGACTCCTGCGTGAGTCAGAAGTTTTCGAGGGGCTGATTTTGGACCTTTAGCTCAGTTGGTTAGAGCAACCGGCTCATAACCGGTCGGTCCTGGGTTCGAGTCCCCGAAGGTCCATTTTTCTTAAATATAGTATGGCCTAGTGGCTCAGTTGGTTAGAGCGCCGCCCTGTCACGGCGGAGGTCGTCGGTTCGAGTCCGATCTGGGTCGTAAAGCGGGTGCGAAGCATTCGCTCAGGGGTCTTAGCTCAGCTGGGAGAGCATCTGCCTTACAAGCAGAGGGTCATAGGTTCGAGCCCTATAGGCCCCATAATATTTTCAAAATATTTTGCGTCGGCTGGTGTGGCGGAATAGGCAGACGCAAGGGACTTAAAATCCCTCGGTGGCAACACCGTGCCGGTTCAAGTCCGGCCACCAGCATTGTTATGAATAGGAATCCACAGTTTCAGCCGGGCGCTGAGGTGGATTCTTTTTCTTTGTCTAAGATCATAAGAGGAACTGGAAGCCGCCGGGCAGGGAGTGCGCGGCGCGCAGTCTGCGAGGATAGGAAACGTCATAGGTAGGATCAAGAAAGAAGTGCTTGAAATGATCGCGAAAGTGACGGAGAGAAAAGGAGGGCAGGAAGGAGAACCATGATAAAAGAAATTGAGAAAAAAGATATTCCTGAATGTGTACAGGTTATCAGAAACAGTTTTATAACGGTTGCAAATGAATTTGGATTTTCTGCGGATAATGCGCCGCGATTTACGGCTTTTGCTATAAGTGCCGATAGGCTGAATTATCAATTAGAAATTGAACACAGGATCATGATTGCATTTTGCCTTGACAGTGGAAAAATAGTAGGGTACTATTCTTTGCTTTGGCAGGATAATCATCAATGTGAACTCAATAATTTATGTGTTCTTCCGGAGTATCGCCATGAGGGTATCGGCGCTGCTTTGCTGCACGATGCTTCTGACAGAGCCCAAAAAGAAGGATGTAAGAAAATCAACATCGGAATCGTAGAAGAGAATCAGGTTTTGCGAAAATGGTATGAAGATCAGGGTTTTCTTCATATTGGCACGAAGAAGTTTGATTTCTTTCCTTTCACCTGCGGGTATATGGAAAAGGGCTTGTGATAATAATTCAATAACAGCGATGTCGCGGATACAGCAGCGGAGTTGGTGTTCTGACTTCGACTGCTTTTTTTGCGAGTAAATTGTTGAGAGAAAGGTCTGGATAGTTTAGGCAACAAAATACGATATTTTATTGGGAGTGTCAAGGACATTTTTAAGATTTTTTCCGCTTTTTTCACGACCGGCAGGCGGCGGACACGTTTCCGTACCGGGAGCCATGCTGCCTCTGCCGCGTATTTGCCAAAAAAGCGGGGAAACAAAATATCGTATTATGGATGTAGGATCACAGAAATTCATAACAACAGGCCGTATGAGCGGCAAAAGGAGGAAAAATGGAACTGACGGAATGTATTTTAAAGCAGAACGACTGTTTTCGGACGGGAAAGAAGATCAAAGTCAAAGGGCTTATGCTGCACAGCGTGGGCTGCCCGCAGCCTAGTGCGCAGAGGTTTGTAGAGCAATGGGACCGTCCCGGGATTAAAAAATGCGTACACGCGTTCATTGACGGAGATAGCGGTATGGTGTATCAGACGCTGCCATGGAATTACAGGGGCTGGCATGCCGGCGCGGGAGCCAACAATACCCATATCGGCGTGGAAATGTGTGAACCGTCCTGCATCACATATACCGGCGGGGCTTCCTTTCAGTGCGAGGACAGGGAGAAGGCGCTGAAAACGGTGAGGAGAACTTATGACTCGGCAGTGGAACTTTTCGCGTTTTTGTGTAATGAGTTTGGGCTGGAACCGTGTAAGGACGGCGTGATACTCAGCCACAAAGAGGGACACGCCAGAGGCATCGCTTCAGGGCACGGGGATCCGGAACATCTTTGGAACGGGTTAAGATCCGGATACACCATGGACGGATTCAGGCAGGATGTAAAGGCCGCCATGAAACGTTATGAATAAGGGCAGGGGACAAAGTAAAAAAGCAGGATTTCAGGAAAGCGGTTTTATGCCCCTGGAGGAGCTGGTCTACGCCCCTCTCCACGCGCTGGCCCGATCCAACATACAGCTGCATTCGCAGCTGGTGGAGGCGGTAAAGAGCATGGGCAGGATGAAGCAGGAGGGGAAAGAGGAGAGCCTGCTTTTGGACAATATCAACATTGCCTATGAGCAGGTAAGACCGGAAACGGGGGAAGGCTGCAGCGTGGACAATCTGCAGCTGCAGGTCCCGCTGCTTTCCATTGTGCCGCTGACAAATCTGAACGTGGAAAAGGCGCAGATAGATTTTTCCGCGGAAGTGAAGGTGGAACAGCAGGAAACCGGTCATTACGCCATTACTGCCCGTGTCTGCTCGCCGGAACAGCGGGAAAGCGATTTTCTGCCCCGTGTATCCTACCGGCTGCAGATACGCTCTCTGCCTGCGGCGGAAAGTATTTTACGGCTGACGGATACGCTTTCCGCCAATCAGGTTGCCAGAAAAACGGATACCACGCCGGTGGCGGTGGACGGCAGCCTGGGGGGTGAGGAGCAGAAGGCCATGCGTCAGGAAATTTCGGAAATGAAAAACAAGATCGGAAAACTGCGGCAGTTATATCAGAAGATTTCGGATATGATAGCGGAACAGGAAAAACTGCGGCAGTTGAGCAGGGATACCTTTGAAGAAACGGCCAGAGAGTTTGACAAGGACAAATACCTGATGGCGCAGACCAATATCGCCAACCGCATTATGGAATACAGGGAGAAGATTATGGATAAGGAGATTCAGTTTGGCCTGGAAAGGGATTATCAATAGTACGGAGGCAAAAAGCGGGCGCGTGGATGCCGAAACGCTGCTGCGGGAAACGAAGGAAGAACTGAGAGCGGAAATGAACCGGCGGCTTCTGATGGAAGCGTCTGCGGCAGAACGGGTGCTGTTTGTGGAAAAACTGGAAATCGTAACGGTGGATCTGGAAGAAAAGCGGCGTGAAAGACAGAAGAGGCCGCGCGATGAAAGGAAGGGATTGTTTTGGCGATTACGGAAGATTTCGCGGGACTGCGCATGGAGGAGCTGATCGGAGCGCCTTTGCGGGCCGCGGCGGACGCGGGAATACAGATGGCCCATTCCATGGCCTCTTTCGTGGAGAACGTGGGATTTGAGGATTCGGGAAAGATCCGTACCATCAAAGTGGGATACCAGCGGCACAGCCTGAACGGGGACGGCACCGGGAGCCTGGATGACATGAAGGTGGACATTCCGCTGCTGGCGCTGGCGGCGGTTCCCAATCTGCAGGTGGACGAGGTAAACGTGCTGTTTGACATGGAGGTCAAGCAGAGCGTAAGAGCGGAGGCGGACCTGGAGCTGGGACTGGAGCGGAACGCGGCGGCGGGCATGCGGGTGGCGAAGGTCAGTATAACAGGCAGCGTCAGCGCGCATAAAGGCAATACCAGAAGTTCTGACAATTCCGCGAAATACCATGTGGACGTGCGGGCGGTCAACCACGGTATGCCGGAGGGGCTGGCCAGGGTACTGGATATCATGGCCGTCAGCCTGGCACCGGTACTGACGGGAAGGACGCTGCGGAACGATGACGGGCAGGAACTGTCCGAAACAGAAGCGGACAGGGCAGAAAAGCTGCTGACCCTGCGCCAGGAAATAAAGCGCAGGGAGCAGCGCCTGGAGGTCATCCGGGAAGGTGTCCAGAAAAGCGTTCAATACAGCCGGGAAAACGAAAACGAGTATCTGCAAAAACTCAAAGAAAAAATAGAAATGATGGAGAAGACGCTGGCGGAAAAATGGGCGGAATACAGTATGCTGGCGGCGGAATCCGGCGGAGAGATCTCCGGCGCTTTACCGGAAAAGGAAGAAAAGAAGGAAAAGAGCGGAAAGAGGGACAAGAACGTCAGGAGAGAAACAGACTGAAAGCCGGCTGCGGGAAAGGACGGGAAAGATGAAAAAGGCGGGAAAGGGAGGCAGAATGCCCCTGGAAGATGTGAGTTACGTAAAACTGGTCACGGTAGGGAGCGTTGATCCCGGCAGTCCGTTTTCCCAGCAGCCGCGGGAGGAACAGATAGATCTGCTGAACCGGTATTTGAACGGTCATCCGCGGGGGATCATTATCGGCAGGGATATTTCGGTCGGCAGATATCTGATAGGAGAGCATGAGCTGACAATGGAAAAAGTCACTTATCATGTGGGATTTTCAAGAAGACCTGCCGAGGAGGAAAATACATGGTGATTCAGGAAAAGAAAAAGGACGGACGTCTGCTGCTGGCGGTAAGCGGGAAACTGGACACATCCACCGCGCCGGAGCTGGATAAGATCATAGAAGAGAAAAAAGAGGAGATCAAGGAACTGATCTTGGACTTTTCGGGGCTGGAGTACATCTGCTCTTCAGGGCTGCGGATTCTGTTAAAGACCTGCAAATACATGAATCATAAGGGAGGCAGCATGGTGGTGCGGGGCGCGCGGGGGATAGTCCGCAATACCTTCTTTATGACAGGATTTTTGGAAATACTGGATCTGGACCAGGAGGAAAAGAAATGACAGAGGATCAAAACAGGGAGAGGCTGCTGTCCCTGCGAAACAGGCAGGGCGCTTCCCTCTTTTTACGGCTGCGCCCGTGCAGGGAAGGGGATGAAGAGGGACTGATCGCCTGTATCCGGGACGAGTACGGCGATACTTATTTTAAACAGGATTTTTACCATCCGGACTTTTTACGTCAAAAAGCGCGGGAGGGTGTGATCACCTTTCTGGTGGCGGAAACCCTGGAAGGCAGGATCGCGGGTATGCTGATCTTAAAACGGTTTTTCCCACGGGAAACCATGTGCGAGATCGCGTCCCAGATCTTCCGCAGACAGTACAGGGGATACGGACTGGCGATGCCCTTTTTTGAATATGGCATGGATATCCTGTTAACGGGTTCTTATTCGGCGGCGTTCTGCCTGCCTGTGCTGTTCCACGACGTAACCCAGCGGCTGCTTTACCGGCTGGGGCTGCGGGGCACGGGGATCATCATGAATGTGTTTAACCTGGAAACCATACAGCATTCCTACGACAACGGAAGAAACAGCAAGCATTCCCAGGGGATCCAGATCCGGGCGCTGTCCAAGCGGGATACGGGTACGCTTTATCTGCCAAAAGAGCACAGAGAATTTTGTGAAAAGATTTACAGGAAACTGGGAGCGCGTTTTACGGTGCGCGGCCATAATGAAGAGGCTTCCGACGGAGGCCTCCCGCGAGATCCGGCAGTTTCCCGGCTGGAGTATACCTTCAGCGAAAGGCAGCAAAGCTTGGAGATCAGAATAGAGGCGGCCGGGGCGGATTTAAAGGACAGGCTGCTGCGGCTGCGCGCCCGCTATCCTCTGAAAGGGCGGCTTACGGCCAATGTATTTTTAAACTGCAGCGAACCGCAGGCTCTGGCGGCCTACGATGTCTTAAAAGAAATGGGTTATTTTTTTACGGGATTAAAGCCGCTTTGCGGTGAGAGGGAGTATATGGTGCTGCACAATCCGGGCGAAACGGTCTATTATTTTGAGGATTATGTGGTGACGGAAGAGTTCGCGGAAATCCTGGCGTATGTGGAAAACAGCCGGAGGAATGAGCGAACAGCAGGAGAAGCGGCGCGGTATGAAAAAGAAAAAATGTAGGACCATCGGACGCAAGGTGGGTGGACTGCTGCTGGCGGTCATGACGGTAACCATGCTGTTTTCGGGAGGCATCAGCTTTTACAGTCTGTATGCTCTCAAGAAGCTTTCCGTGGAAAGCAGCGAAGAACTGGGGCAGACCGCCGCGAAAGATTCGGAAACCGCGCTGGAGGAACTGGCGGCGGAACATCTGCGGGATATAGCGGAAGAAAAAGCCGCTTATATGGAAGAAAAGTTCGGAGAGGTGGAAGCCTATGTGAAGGGAATCGCGGCGCAGGCGGAAGATATTTACGATTCTCTTGAAAAAAATCCGGAACGGTATCCTGACCGGGAGGTGCCCCTGCCTTTGCGGGGGTCCCATGCGCTGGCGGCCCAGCTGCTTTGGTCTGAGAGGCTGGCTGCGGGAGAAAACGCGCCACCGCCCGCCGCGGGGGAACTGTTGAAACTGGGCAATCTGCAGGACATGCTGGTGCAGTACAACGCCAACAACAGCATGGTTTCTTCCGTATATCTGGCTACGGAAACGGGGTGGGTGATACAGGCGGATTACATTGCCTACAGCAAATATACCGGGGAAGAAACGCTTCCTGACTTTTATGAGGCGGCTTCCCGGCAATGGTACCGGCTGGCCAGAGAAGCGGAACCGGGACAGGTGGTCTATACCGGCGTGCTGGCGGATGTGCATTCGGGGGAAGACTGTATCGTCTGCGCGGTACCTGTTTATCATAACGGTGAAGTGGTGGCCGTGGCGGGCGCCGGTTCCTACCTGAAGACCATCAAGGATACCGTTATGGACACCGCGGTCGGCGAGCAGGGATATGCCTTTTTACTGAACGGGGAAGGTGAGATCATCGCGTCGGGAAGGCCGGAGGGAGAAACGGCGCCTGCCGGCGGGGCGGGAGCGGATCTGCGGGAAAGCGGGAACGCGGCGTTAGCGGAAGCGGCAGCGCGCATGACGGCGGGGGAAACAGGGGCGTCCAAGCTGGAACTGAATGGTGAGGAGGTTTATCTTTCGTACGCGCCTCTGCGGAATCTGGGCTGGAGTTTCGCGGCAGTGATGAACGCCGGCGAAGTAACGGAGCCCGCGGAGGAAAGCCTGCGGGGGATCCTGGAGCAGACGCGGCGTTCGGAAGCCGGGCAGGAAACGGCTATCCGAAGAATGCTCTGGCTCTTTGGAGCGCTCTTTGCCGCCTCTGCCCTTTTGATAGGCTTTTTTGGAGCGGCATTTTCGGAGCGCGTCACGCTGCCCATCCGTATGCTGACCGAACAAGTCAACAAAATAGACGGCGGGAATCTGGACTGTCCGGTGCGCATTACCACGGGGGATGAGGTACAGGAACTGGGAGATGCCTTTAACCGTATGGCAGAACAGCTGCGAAATTATATTGCCAATCTGGCGGCGGTGACCGCGGAAAAGGAGCGCATCAGGGCGGAGATCCAGATCGCGGCCCGGCTGCAGGCGGACATGCTTCCGGAAACGGACGGCGAATCGGGGAAACGGCAGGAATTTGCGCTGGCGGCTTTTATGAATCCGGCAAAAGGCGTGGGAGGGGACTTCTATGATTTTTTCCTGCTGGATGAAGGGCACCTGGCGCTTGTCATAGCGGATGTGGCCGGGAAAGGAGTGCCGGCGGCCCTGTTTATGGTAGTGGCCCGTACTCTGATACGGGGAATCCTATCGTCCGGCGCCCCCTTGGAGCGGGCGGTGGAAGAGATCAATGCCAGTCTGTGCCGGAACAATAAAAACGAAATGTTTGTGACGGCGTGGCTGGGGATCTTGACAATAGATACGGGAGAACTGGAATCCGTAAACGCCGGACACTGTCCGCCCGTGCTTACGCGCGGGGACGGCGCGCGCGGATACTGTACGGAAAGAGGCGGATTTGTGCTGGCGGGAAATGAAAAAAGCCGTTACGAAAGTAACGGGCGGAAGCTGGAACCGGGCGATACGCTTTTTCTGTATACGGACGGCGTCACCGAGGCGGAAAACCGACAGGAGGAATTTTATGGGGAGAAGCGGCTTTTGGACACCGTCGGGCGGTTCGCGGGAAAGGATCCCCGGGAACTGGTAAACGGGGTCTGGAAAGAGATAGAGGCTTTTCAAAAAGGACGGGAACAGTTTGATGACATTACCATGCTGGCCATGGTCTATCACGGTCCGATAACCCGCAGAAAGAGCGGCAGGCCCGACATTGGCAGGCTCAGGGAATATGCCGATTTCCTGACGCGGGCCGTGGACGGGGAAAAACTTTCGGAAAGCGACATGGCGGCGCTGCAGACAGCACTGGATGAAATTTATTCCAATATCTGTTATTACAGCGGGGCCGGAGAAGTTTCCCTGGAGGTAAAGATAAAAACCGAAGGACAGGAACGATACGTGATCCTGATCTTTGAAGATGACGGGATCCCCTACGATCCGCTGGAACAGGGAGAACCCGATGTGGAAACGCCCCTGCGGGAGCGGAAAGAGGGCGGCCTGGGCATCCATCTGGTAAAGCGTCTGATGGACAAAGCCGAGTATGGCTGTGAAGCGGGAAAGAACAGGCTGATCTTGCGCAAAAGGGTTACGAAACCCGTTCCGACAGCTGATGATATTCCCGCAGAGCAAGCCGGCGCTGAAAGAAACGGGGCAGAGCGGCGGCCTTGTTGTAAAACCAGAAGGAATACACCAGCAGGTTGTTGAGTGAACCGATACGCTCCTTGGTGGTCCCGTGGTAATAATGTCCCCCGCTGCAGGTGGGATGCTTTTCCCGAATGCAGCGGATCAGCTGGGATTCCGAAGAAATACCGTCGGGAAGTTCCGTATAGCCGAAACCTACGCCGTCCGCTTTGTGAGTATCGCTGCCGCCCAGTCCCGGAAGGCTCAGACGGCGCGCCAGAGCCGCCGCGTCGGCGTTGCTCTCGGGAGATTCACAGGCGTTGAAAGTTTCCATGAAATCAAATCCCCGAAGAACGGAAGGATTTTTGCGGTAGCGGCGGGTGCCGCATAAACTTAAATATTTTTCCCCGCAGGGATGGGCGGGGCCCAGGATGCCGCCGAAGAAATGCACGATCTCCGTCAGAAGCCTGACGGGCAGGCCCCTCAGTTCCAAAATGGGCAGTTTGACATGCTCCGGCATGATGACCAGAATGTGGCCGGCATCTATGGTATCGTATTCGATCCCTTTTAATACGATGAAGTCCCGGAACACCGGCTCGTGTTTGTGCTTCAAATAATGACGGTAGGCGTCGTAGGAGTTGTGGTCGGTGATCAGGATCCCCTGATATCCCTTTTCCTTTAACAGACGTACCTGGTCGGCCAGAGTGATCCTGCCGTCCGGAGAACCTTCTTTTGTATGACAGTGCATATCAAAACGCATGACATCCTCTTTTCCGCGGAAACGCTTTTTCAAGTGATAACTCACGAACTGTGACAATCCCATTATAACAGCTGAAAACCGCGAAGACAAGCGGAAGAAACAGGAAAAGTCCTGCGGCTTCCGGAGTGGACGCGGGAAAACGATGTTCCAATAAAAACGGGAACCCTTATAAAAGGATTCCCGTTTTTCACCGCGCGCAAACGCGCCGGTGTGCCAAAACGTGCGTTAGAGGATTCGAACCCCCGACCTTTTGGTCCGTAGCCAAACGCTCTATCCAGCTGAGCTAAACGCACATAATCCATGCCGCTTCGGCAGTATATTGCCTCCGCAATATGGATTATTGTACACAAATTCAGAAACAATGTCAAGGACTAAATCATAATTTGTGCGGTGTGATTGGTAGGTTTGTCAAACATATGTTACACTGACCGCAGATGATCCGGCAGTACCTGTCTGGGAGTCTTCCATTCAAGAGGACGCATGGGAAAGTTGTTGTGATCCCTGCAGTTATATATCTTCAGCTGTCTGCTGAAGTCCTCAAAGGAATAAAAGGTATGGGTGGCATAGAAGCGTTCGTTGTCCTTCCTGTGGCTGCGCTCTACCTTTCCGTTATTTTTTTAAGGAAACGGTAAAGGCCTGGGATAAGCGGCTGTAGCCGCGCCGGGTAAGTTTTACCCAGAAGATGACCAGGCCGGCATATTAATTGTACAATCACTTGTTGATATGATATAATATCAGAGAAATAAATCGAAAGTTGTGGAGGCGTTCTATGAAATTATTATTTATAATTGGTAATGCTGCTGTCGGAAAAATGACAGTTGGCCAAGAACTGATGAAAATAACTGAATTAAGGCTCTTTCACAATCACATGACCATCGAACCTGTGATAGAAATTTTCGGCAGATACGA
>CANRPU010000023.1 GCA_947632555.1 uncultured Lachnospiraceae bacterium | reverse complement strand
CTTGACAGTATCGCCGGTTCCGTCTGGATTGTGCTTTTCCTTTCCTCTTTTGATTACCTCTAATTAGCCATGACCTGGTTCATGCATAGGGGTTCTGTGTTTTCGGTGACCTGGGGACTCTCGTTCACAAGATCATATCCATCGTCCATCTGTTCTCTAGTCATTTCCGCACGCCGCTGAAGTGTCAGTTTGATCTGTTCTTTAAAGCTTTCTGCGTAAGAGCGTATCTGAGCCAGCTGCTCGCCATCAAAATTCTGGAGCAGACGGAAGGTGGCAACGCTGTAATCGTTTCCGCCTGTGTTTTCTTTTCTCAGTCCTATCTGTATCACGCTGCCGTAAGAAGGACGGCGCCGGAGCAGAAAAGCCTGGTTGATGAAGTTCTTGAAAGGCTTTAAGCTGGTGGGCGGCAGGGAGATCTGAATAGGGACGCATTCGCCGCTTTGAAGCAGATAAAGCGAACGCATATTCTTGCATGCCTTTCCGCGTCCCTCCGCAGCCGTTCCGTACTGGTTCAAGGCACAGACGGCGCAGGAACCTCCAGGTTCTCCAATCCCATGCTTACCGTCTACAGAAGAACAAAGCGGAGCAGTATTTTCATCGTACTCGCTGCCCTCAGGCCAGTAAGCATTGGAGTCATGGTGGAAGATCAGGACGCCTTCAATGGTCTTCTCATAGTTAGGGTTTTCCGGGGCATCCGTGGGAATCTCAAATACCAGATTTCCGCCGCTGGGAATCTTGATCCGCTGAAAACTCATCTGCAGGCCTTCCATATCATCGGCCAGATCCTCAGATGTAAAAGTGTTGTCTACCAGTGCGGGTAACTGGAACTGCATGGGTTCTACTGTAGTGTTCGTGTTCTGATTTGTCATAATGTTTCCTCCTTTTTTCATGGTGTGGCTGTTTAGGCAGCTGCCTGATTGATTCGATGCCATTGGGTTGTGGGCATAGTAAGGACATTGTAACCAATGCTTTCAAGCTCGGTTGCCCGGTCATAGTTCTCTACATCCTGACTGTAGCGTGTGATCGCGTTTGAAAGCCCATAAAGCGTCAGATCCTTGCCTTCTATCAGGTGCTGGAGGACACCGGTGCTTTCTGACTCTGTTATCTTAAAATCTCTGCTGGTCAGGCGCACGATGCTGGGAACATCATGAGTATCCATGACTGCCCTTTTGGCTTCCTGCATCCGTCCCACTACCTGGGCGAAGCGGGTTTCTTCCACTATGGCTTTGACGGTGTCTTTGACTTTCAGCATGAACGCTTTGTCATCAGCAGCCAGTGTTTGTTCCGAATAGAGAGTAAAGTTCTCGTCGGTTTCATTGACACGTCCGATGTGGTTGCGTCGGGTGCCTGTGTCGTTTACGATCATACCATTCCTGCAGACAAGCCGGTAGACCAAGGGCTGGATGTTGACAGCTCCCATGCCAATCTCGCTGTTGGAGATGATGATTCCTGCTTGGACGATATCTCCGGGAGAAACCTCGGCGGTCAGCCTTTCATTAACCACTTTCATATACATACGGCTTTCTGTGATCTGACAGCTTTCAAAGCGGGCTCCCTCTATCTCTGACAGAATAGGAAGGACTGCTGTGGCCACTTCCATGTTGTCGATCCGTTTGTAGCGCTTGCTGAGGATAGCTCGTGCCGTACCGCCCATAGTGCGGAGCATCCGCGTAGATGGGGTGCGTTCCAGCCAAGCATTGACATTCTGAGTCAGCAGATCAGGGTATTCAGAGAGCATTTTGTCATAGTATGGTGCCGGGATGTTTAACAGCGTGCCGAATTGGCGGTGTGCAATGGAGCCAATCTCCATAGGCTCCATTGGTTCTGAGCCGTTGTCATACATATGGAGATAAACATGGTCCCCACAGGTCTCCATTCGCAGGTTTTTGGTATTTACCAGATAATCTTCTTTCAGTTCATTCTGCCGTGTGATCTCGGCGGCCATTTCCTGTAGGGATAGACCTTCTTTCATTCGTGTTTCCTCCTTTCTTTTCTGGGTAGTTTACCATGACACCTGAATACCTGCAGCAGTGATCTCAGCAGCGAGGCCGTTCCGTTCAAACACCTGTACCAGCCTTTCCCAGTAGACTTTTTTGGGAAAGTTGGCAAGGTGCTCTTTGACAACCTCTGCCTGATCTTCCGTTACGCAGACATCTCCGCTTTCACAAAGAATCAGGTGGCTGTGACCGCGGGAGTTTAAGTCTGCAACAAGCGTTTCCAGAACCTGGCGGCCTTGTACTTCATACCATATCTGAGGGTCAATGGGCTGTGCATTGGGCGGTACTGGTGCGGAATTATTTTCTTCGCTGTTGTGCAGCGGAACAATCCTTACCATACTGCAGCTGATATTTGCCTGTTTGTCTATCGTTATGTCTGCGTGATCGAACTCAGGCACTCCGAAAACGCGAACCCGTCCCACCCCGCCTTTCAGAATGAGCTTTTCCGGCGCTTTTTCACACCATTCCCAGGTGATATCCGGATAGACAGACCGCAGATGGGCGGAGATTCGATGATTTACATGGCGCAGCAATAACTGTTCCGTAGGGGAACTGACTGCAGATGAGATCTGAAACAGTTCCGGGGTAGTGATTCCTTCGTTTTGCCGTTTCCGCCTTTGCTGTTTTAGAGCATGGTTGCGTTTGCAGCGCCTGATACTGGGAGTAAGCAGCAGTACCGCCGCCCATATTCCCCAGAGGATCAAGACTGTCAACAGGATTTCTTTCAACAGTTTGCCACGTATCAACGCAATAATGGCAACCACGACGCCGATCAGAAATCCGATGCTGTACAAATGGTTTTTGCTTTCTTTCATGTCTGTTTTCCTTTCATGTTGGATTTTTTACAACAAAAAAAGGAACCGTAGCTGGATCTCAGAGTCTTTCTGAAAAACCAGTACGGTTCCTCCTGCATTGTCCGGAGAAAAATACTCCGGCGTGATTTTGCAGTTTCATAATAGAAACTGTGTTATTACACTCCTTTCTGCCATTGGCGTTATTATCTATTAAAAAAGTGCCAGAAGGAGATACCAGCCCTGAGGGCATAGTAAGTAATACCTCTGACACTCAATTACAAACTTAACAGCGTGTGCAATGCGGCTAAAGACCGCTGATCCCTGTCAGGGAAAGCACAAAAATCATTTACATTAAAAGCATAACACTATATATTGATATTGTCAATAGTAAACACACTATATATAGCACACCTATAATATCATTTGGGTGGAATTTCCTCATAACCCAGCAATCCATTAGCGGAAAAAGCAGCATCCAGATAATCATTGCCAAGTCTTGAAGAGGAATTTATTTGAAAGTAAAAGCGGTACCATGTATCGGGCTTTATCCTTTTTTGATCGTTCAGCAAAAGGATGGTCTCACTGCCATCATCAAGCGTCAGATATACTTTAGTGTATCGATGGAAAGCAGGACGGATTATGGCGGTGCATTGTCCTATGATACTTACGTATCGTTCAGCACGGATATTATGCCGCATAACCAAGCCCCGAAAAAGGCACCAAATACATAGGATACATCCAAGGGTGAGTATGGTATGGTCTTTTGAAACTGCGAAGACGATAGCGGCAACTGTACCGATTCCGATACCTGTCATAAAAGTGAATAGCACTTTACTGCGCAGTACCAGAGGGATTGTGTTTTGTTTTTCCATATGTCAGATCCTTTCAAGTATGATCTGCTGACGCAGATATAAATTGGCTACAGCAAGTGTGACATCTCTGGTGCCGGGAGAGGATTTCACTGTGCTGCTGATATTGTCGCAGGTAGAATCCTGGTCATCGTACACATGATTCAGGATGCTGTTTTCATCTGACAGATGCTGGATGCCTTTTTCCGTACACATGATGATCTCCGCAGTGGACAGGAGCGCTTGTCTGGCAAGCCGCATGACTTGTTTTTCCCTTTTCGTGCGCTGGTCTTTCTGAAACAACTTTACGGAAGCGGATAAAGGAACATGACCGGACAGGGTAAGTTTAAGGAAAGTGACAATCCGGAGAAGCAAGCTGCCATCCGCTGGTATGATATATAGGGAGGACAGAAGATCATACAGCGCATCGTATTCTGTTTCGCCGTTACCGGAAACTAAAAGCCCGCGGATCAGGAGCCGGTCCACACAGGCTTTCCATGAACGGTCAACAGGGATATATGATTTATTCATCATATCTTCATAAAGCGCAACAATCTCGTCTTCCCTAACAATACGCCAGTTTAAGAGGGTCCATATCATCATTTCCTGCATATCTGCCATATATTCCTTTCCGCCGAGGACGATAACGGGGCAGGAGCGCCCAAAACTGTTGTATCTGCGCTCAAAGCGTCCCACGGCAGTGTATAGGGTGTTTGTTTTAAGTATCATAGGGATTACCTCCTTTTTTCCATGAATGTATGGTTCTGTAAGGTCTGGTTATGTAATTCCGGATAAAAAAGTGGATCTTTGCGGAGTTTTTGTTTGGAACGGGATATCCAGGCTCCTACATGGGAGGGAGGTACATTGTACAGATTTGCGATCTCCGTAATGCTCATTCCTTTGATCTTCAGTTCCAGAGCTTTGATCCCCAGTCTTGTCACGCCGTTGTAATCTTTAACGCGGGATTCCAAAAGCTGCATGATTTCCAGCATGGATATGCGGGATTCAAATTCATCTGTCTGCCGGAGTATTGAGCCGTCAGCGGTCAGCTCCCCATGTGTTCCTACGTTCAGACGGGTGAAATGACGCTCCCTGATGCACTGCTCACGGCAGTAGGAGAGCAGCCTGTTCCGCACCACTTTCTTGGCATAGGTGGGAAATTTGGAAAGGGCGGGGTTGTAGGACGCAGCGGCATGGCAGAGCCAGATGCAGCCCTCCTGATACAAATCGTCATAGCCAAAGCCATAGATGGTCTCATTGACATGAAAGCTTTCTTTAATGATCCAGCGGACAATCGAGAGATTTTCAACTACCATTTTCTGTTGTTCTTTCGTCAAGGGAGTCATCATCAATCCCCTCCTTTCAGGCGGTTGTTCCGGTGGATGTCCGGATTAGCTGACGGCACAGGGAAATCACCTGTTCACACATCTGTTCCGAAAAGAGGCCGATATGAGCCTGTTCCTCGTTTAGATGTAGATGTCCTTGCAGCCAGAGGTATACGGCCCATTTTTCCATATGCATTGATTGTTGCAGCTCCTCTAAGGCGCGGTGGGCAAGCATCCTTTTGTGCCGGAGTTCCTTATTCGCCAGGGTGCCCATAGGGCGCTTGCCTTTCTTGTGGGCGGCTACATAGGAGTCGCATGCCGGCCAGCGGGAACAGATATACAGGTAACGGCCTTTTTCTAGTACAGAGCTACCGTGTACCATACTGGCAGGCCGAAAGAGGGCGGGAGAGTCACAGTAAGGGCAGGTTATTTGATATTTTTTATGTTTCATTCTGCATTCACCTCTTTTCAGTTGTATTTTTTAAAATCCATTTCGGCAGTCAGTGCCTGTTGTTCGGTGCGGATTGATACAGTTGTAGCAGCGGACAACCTGCTGAGGAGAGAGTGTGCCATTCTAAATATAGGGAATAAAGGGTTTCAAATACCCGTTTTTCCAGGACACCCAGACAATCACCCGGTTCTATGGCCTCTCCGGTAAGGGAACGTATCTCTTCTATGGGCGCCAGGAGAAGTTGACCGTTTGCATCTGCCGTCATCAGGAAACCCTCACAGTGCGGATTTTGGGTGCAAGTGCACCGACATGGAAGAAACATGGCATTGTGCCAGTTCCCGTGGACTGCTTTCATAAATGGATAAAATATACTGTTCTTTTCATTCATTTATTTACCTTCCTTATGCTCCGTTTTGAATTAAAAAAGGGATCAGACGCACATTTTTTACGTCTGATCCCAAAGATTTTGTATCTTTCACTGATCTCAGCCAAACAATCCGGTAATTTCCTGTGTGATTCTGGGAATGACGGTGTTGTTGAAGATCAATGTCAGTGCCGCTAACAGCAGGGCGCCAAGAACTACGGCGATGATGATCTTTACCGCGTCTGAGATATAGAAATCGCCACGCTGGTTGGAAACAGCTCTGCAGGCGCGGGAAATAAAACGGTTGCTGCCGCTTTTTAAGATTGCTCTTACTTTTTTCATGGGAAAACCTCCTAAATGTTATTCGTTGCATGGTTGCCGGGTATCTGTGTGTTGATGTAGAACAGTTACAAAAAACCACTATGGTACATAATACCGCCTCCTTTGCTGGTTTATTATGTAAAATGCCTCCGGTTAAGGTGTGGCAGGTTTACCTTGGTCTGTTATCCAAAGAAAGCGCCAAGGGAGCCCATCACTTCTGTGCAGAGAACTACCAGGTAGATAATCATGATACAGATCAGCATCATCATGGAGTAGCGCTGCATTTTCTTAGGACGTTTGGCGGCTTCCTTTTTCAGGTTGCTCTGCTCGATCTGCCGCATGTCAAAGCAGATCATCTTAAAGTACATTCGCTGATCATCTCCCCTTAAGACGCCGACCAGTCCTCTGACTACATCAGAGAGCATAGGACTTCCGATGCGGGTTTCAAAATGTATCAGGGCGTTCTCATAATTGCCGGTTTTCATATCTGCTATGGTTTGGTCCAGTTCTGCTCCGAAATCCTTGCCGGCCACACGGCGGTAAGAGGTCAGGATTTTCAGTACATCCCTGTCATTCTCCAGATTTTGTCCAATGGTCAATGCGAATCGAGGGATTTCAGTTTCGATGAGCTTGCGCCGCTTTTTTACAAAGTCAAATGCCGCATAGTAGCTGGAGAACCATAGCGCCACGGCAAGTCCGACAAGGATAGGCACAGCCAGTGGGATAACGAACATAAGCGGCAGCGCACATAATATGACTGCTCCGGCAGTTACCCAGGCTCTGGCTGTATAGACCTCCGGTGAGATCTCCAGTCCGGCAATGTTCAGGGCGGCCTGCAGTTTGTTCTGTTTCAGTTTATCCAGACGAATATAAGGCGCAAAAAGTGTTGCTGCTTTTGTCAGGTACACATCCAACAACTTTTCATTTTTAGTGCCCTGCTGTTTTCGGGCAAGCATCATCATTCTGGAAGTTTTGCTGGTCGGTATATCCGCAAAGGCGCAGGACAGGTTATACACGGCAAAGCCAAACAGGATGATGGCGATAAATGCTAAGATGGTCATGTTCCGTCACCTCCGTATTCGATGGGCTTGCTCAGTTTCATGATCTGCGTCAGTGAGAAAAGGATGATAGCTGCGCAGATTGCCAGAGCAATCTTACCTGGAGTGGTGTAGATAAGGGTGTGGAACCAGTCTTTGTTTAGGAAATACAAAAGTGGTATGTTGGCGATCACCAGAAACATCATGGTGATTGCCTCCCTCTTGGGTTCCTGCAGCATTGCTTCCAGCTCAGACTGTACCACGCGCACATCGGAGAACTTCTGCACGATGGTCGGCAGGGTGTTCTTCATGGAGCGGTCAGACTGACATTGTATCAGGATATTGGCCCACTCATGGAAGACACGGTTTGGTATCTTCATCTTCAGACTGTTGATGGCACTGGTGGTGTTGGCGTTAATCAACTCGCTCTCATAGACAAATGCCTCAAAAGTGGCTTTCACAGGCTCGTTGATGTAAGCGAGGTTTTCCTTCACCGAGCGTATCAGGTCCTCTGTCCGCAGGTAGGAGGTGGTGATGATGGAGATAGCCGTCTCCAACTCCTCATTCAGATGCTTCTTGTAGCTGGCAGCGGTACTACGCAGATACCATATGGGGATCAAAGAAAAGCCAAGCCCCAAGACAGGTACCATATAAACATTGCCGATCAACAGGGCGAGAACAGCGCCAATGGCAAACAATATCAGTGTCAGGCGTGTCACGGCATCATACCGGTCCGCCCGTCCGGTGTCTTTTAAAATCTGCCGGATCTCAATATCCTGACTGAAAAATCTCTGGGAAGGTGTTCCCAAAAGAACATTCAGTTCATCAGTCAGTGTGGCAGTCTTGCGGCGGGAGCGGAAGAGGACTTCCGCTATATCTTTCAGCCGCACGCCGAATAACGCCAGAAGCCCTGCGCTGATCAGGGCAAAGCAGATGATGTATATCCACTGCATCTATGTTTCCTCCTTCGGTATAAATTCGGACAGCTCTTTGTGGGAGATCCCGTTATCCAGCAGACGTTTTTTGAGTGTGTCAGAGATCGCTCCTGTCTTACGGTGGCAGCCTACCACGTGGGCATTGCCTTTCTTGTCAGTTACATTGTCAGTTACTTCGTATTTATAGAGAGAGCGGTAGATAAGTCTGCCATCCTGATAGTCAATGCCCTCAATGATCTCCATGATCTTCCTAGAGCGATCCTCCAACTGTTTTGTGAACACTACCACCGGATAAGCCTCTACCATGATCTGCATGAGGATAGAATCGTCCATATTGTATTTGCGCTTTGCCAGAGTCATCATTCTGCGGTAGGTACTCTCGCAGGAATTGGAGTGTATGGTGGTGCAGACAGTGTGGCCGGTACGGGAGCTTTCAGCGGCGGACAGGCTCTCAGCCGCAGACCGCATCTCGCCGACACCGATCACGTCAGGGTGCTTGCGAAGGACACGCTCTAGAAGAAAATCCTGGTTGATGTTCATGGTAGGATTCTCGTGGGGACGTGTCAGCAGGTGGACAACGGAATTTAAGATGTTGCCGTTTTCGTCCCGTTTTACCAGGTCAAACTCCCGGCTGCCTTCCTCAATGGTGATCAGGCGCCTGTTGTTCGGCACGTTGGAAAGCAGCCATGCCATGATGGTGGTCTTTCCGGAACCCGTGGAACCGGCGATGCACACTGACACGCCGTAACGGATGCAGGCGGTCAAAAAATGGAGCATTTCTGCGGTGGCACTGCCGGATTCCAAGAGGATGTCCTCTGACACGGTCTGCTGGTTGACGATTCGGATGGAGGCATTTACACCCACATCAGGATCTACGATAGGTGTCTTGTCCACCGAGATTCTTATATTTTTGTCCAGGAAGCCCAGCACTGAGGGCATGGTATCGTCGATCACCATACCGCAGGCATTCAGCATACGGCGTATCACATCGATGGCATGCTGCGGGGAGGAGAACTTATCCGGTATCTTAATGCTGCGCCCGCTGCTCATAATCACTTCAATGTCGTTGTAAGCATTGATATTGACTTCCTCAACACCCGGCTGGTAGATCCATTTTTTGAGAAAGGAATAGCCAGCCATGTCCTCATACAACTTGTCACACAATTCTTCTGTGGACATCCCCGCAATGGAATATTTGCGTTTTACCAGGTACTGTACCATAAGCTCCCTGAGGACGGTGGACGCCCTCTGGGCATCCCCCTCGCCGGCTTCGGCAATGGTTGAGGCATGGTTTTCGGAGAAATACCGCTGCACATCCTCAAGTACCTGCTCGTAAGTAATGCCGTCACTGGCAGTCTGTGTAAAAAAGATGTCATTTAAGTTACTCATCCGAAAATTCCTCCTCATATTCGGCGTTGCCTGTTTCAGGCAAAACGGGTTCCGTATCTGCACAGGACTCCATCTGTTCCAGTGTATCCAGCACTTTATTCAGTGAATTGGTATATTTGTTGTTGCAGTATTTGAGAGCTTGAAACATGCCGCCGTCTGTGGCGCAGCGGTCAATCTCCTTGCTGTATGGCAGAAGGCCGTCAAAACCGCCGATGATATATCCCATTTCATCAAAAGCGTGGAAAGGCCGCGCCATGCCCGCAAAGGTAAGGTGCCTGTCATAGTGAAAACGCTCGTCTACCAGGAGGGGCTGATGGGCTTTCAGGTAATTGATCCCTTTCAGATCAGGTGTCAGTATGCGTATTACCAGGTCACCTGATTCAATGGCGGCGGGGATAAATACATTTGTCATGTTGGAGCCGCAGTCCAAGATAACAAAATCTACCAGCTTGGATGCTGCGGATACAAGCTGAAGCACCATGCTGTAATCTGTTTCCGGATAGCTTAACGGATTCTCTCCGGCGCTGTATCCCATAAGTCCGATAAAAGGGTAGGTCTTTAATATTGTCACATGGCTGGCAACAAGGGAAGTGTCGATTTCCACACTGCTTAATACCTGTCCGATAGAGGCTCCCGTTTCTATGATCTGTTCGGGCAGCCAGATAGGGAGCATGGGAGTCCCTGCTTCTCCGTTTATGATGATTGCCTTTCTTTTGTCACGAGTAAGTGCTTTGGAAAGGATACAACTGAACATGGATTTCCCGCTGCCGGGACTGCCCCAGACGGTGATAACTTTTCCCATAATATCGCTCCTTTCGGTTACTGCTGTGCTGCAGCAGGATCCTGTGGTGTGCTGCCGTTGTCTGCCCTGGTATCACTTTCTTCAGGGGCAATTTCCAATGGTTTCCCGTCAGTCTCTCCGGCTTCAGTTTCTGATGTTTCTGTTCCTGCCAGCGTTTCAGGATAATAAATTTCCAGAATTGTCTGTGCCTGTTCTGCCAGCATTTTTTCAGCCAGTGCGTCATTATTCCGGGATATCAGCGCTACATGGGCCACACCGTCGTTTTCCAGTGCGGTGATGATGCGTGCCTGTTCAGGGCTTGCCAGTACCGTGATGGTGGCAGACTGCTGTTTTTCCTCGTCTTCAGAGAGTTCTTTAGTATTGTCCACATTTACACCACTGGAGTCCGTTACGGACAGCACCCGGATATAGCGTAACTCCGGAACTTCCTCGGCCGTGTCGAGGAAATGATAGATACGGATGATATCACCGGGCTGCAGCTTGTCAGAAAGCCCGGATGCCAGCGTTTTGACCGTTAAAGAGATAGTGACCATGCCGGAAGGGATATCATTGAGGGCGGTATCCGAGGATACAGGTGTGAGGCTGATCTTGGTGGAAAGGATGTAATCGCCCTGGGCAAGATCGGCGGTCGCGTAGAGCCCTTTTACATCGTCCATGGAGCGGGCGATATTAGAGGGCAGATTGTAACTTCCCACTTCAACAACTTCAGTGTTGGAGGAAGTGATCTGTTCGCCTTTCAGAACAGGCTGTGTGATCCGGACAATTTCAATCTTGCCGTTGGTCTGACTCGCTATGGTTGGCAGAGCCACAAACGCAATGATGGCAGCCAACAGCAGGCTGATGATGCCAAATAAAAAACGGTTATTTAGTTTCATGGTAGTTTCTTCTCCTTTTCGTTTATATAATAGTAGCTGCCAGGGCAGCTAGGCTGCTTATAGCAATAAATGGGACAAATGGTATGGAAAGCGCTTTATCCCTGCGTCTGCAGCCGATAACCAGAGCGACTCCGGCAGATAAAAATGATGCCAGTATAAGGATCTCCAGCATACGGTATGGACCGTAAATGAAACCGATGACTGCAGCCAGCTTGATATCGCCGCCTCCCAGTCCCATGCCGCCCTTGGAGAGCATGGCAGCGGTAAGCAGGATGAAAAAGCCGACTGCACAGCCCGCCAGTGAAAAAAGGAACACGGACAGGAAGGAAGCACAGCCGTCTGCAGAATACATATGAACCGGCATGGACAGGAGCGTAACAGGGCAGAAAAAAACCAGCGCCCGGTCAGGCACCCGTTTCCTCATAATGTCATATATCGCAAGGCCAAAGAGCCAGCAGAGTACCAGCGTTTCATAAAGCCAAGGAATCAGGTTACTCACGGTTTGTGTACCAATCGTCAAAAAGACTGCCGTGTATGGAGACATAGTCATTCAGATTTACGGACAGCATCCCGTCAGGCGTCCATGTGTCCCATACTTGGGTATAGACTATATAGTTTGTGTTATCCGGGAACCAAACAGGAGTAAAGTGAACTGTTCTCCCATAGGTGGAGAACTCATTCGCCCGGAAAGTAAATCTTGCGCTGCGTCCGCTGGAAACGCGCTGCAAGAGGCGCAGATAGGTACTGTACTGGAATTCCGGAAATACGGACAAGGCAGTCTGCGGATTGGTAAAATGTCCTGCGGGAGCATCTGTGGAAAGAACAGCAGTTACCTCTGTCTTGACGCCATATCCGCTTTTCATATCTTTACCGTTTGCGGTGGGTACAAGGTCATCTGGCATCAGTGACATTGTGCCAGATATAGAGGCTGAATAGCCGTTGTAGCTGTATTTCCATTCGCCTTCATCCACCCACTTTCCCTCATCCACCCATTTTCCGCCATCTTTCCAGTTACCATGATCTCCGGGACAGTCTGGTGGGCAGGAACTGTCACAGGGGGAAGAATGCCATTTCCAATCGGAATGCCATTTCCAGTCGGGATGCCATACCCATTTTGCTTGCCAATAGCAGCTCCATACCCCCCAGTTTGCCGTCAGCTTTTGAGAGTTGACCGGCAGGGCGGGAGGAGAGTAGCCGGGATAGGTATCGGTTGCCAGTGGATCGGGAGGTATTCGTTCGTTCAGATCTACGATTCGGGCGTGAAAAGTAGTCTGTGCCGCAGAGGCGCCGGAAACTGATACGGTGATACTGACATCCTGCGGTGTATTTGGAGTATGCCACTTGACCCACACGACTTGTGAATCGTTTTCAGGGATCACAATGTTATTGACCTGATAGGATGTCCCTAAAATGTGAAAAGTTACGGAGGCGGGATTGTTAGGCGTTAGGTTTTTGTTTGTGTGCAGGGTAATGGAAGTAATCACATCCGTATTCACTCTGTATTCCATATCAGGGGCATCCAATCCGGCCGGCGTCTGCGGCAGTTCTGTAAACCGTACAATGCCTACTCCGAGACTGCTTATGATATCCGCATTGGACTGTTTTCCTGTGGTGCTGCCTGTCCATGCGGGGAAGCCAAGGTCACTGTATTCCAGGAACAGGGAAAGCGGCAAATTTTTATGGGTCAGCGAAGGTATGGTCTTTCGCAGTGTTCCACTGGATAGTTGGTCATACAAAGCTGCTTCTGTTGCGGTCATGCAGTAGAACATACCATTGTGGGTAAAGTAAGCAAGCGGCTCTACCAACAGTTTGTATTTGCCTTCAAGCATTGCCTCATAACTGACTCCGGAATCTGCGGCAACCATCATGCAGGCATATTCACTGCAGAAGTACCGTTTGATGGATTCAATGTTGTTCCTTCCGGTACTGCTGATTATGGTGGGAAGCGGGTTTGCGGGATTTTTACAGCTGTATGCAGTGCCAGACTGCGGAGATAAGCTGGTACCGCTCTGATACTGTAGCTTGCACACTTTCCCAAAATGCAGGATACTCACGCTTTGGACTGTATTGGAGTAATCTATGGGTGTTGAGGCAACGGTACCTGTTTCGGCATTTATTACCGTGATCCGCACTCCGTCGTTTCCGGGTGTCCATTTGTTGGTTGCCGTTCCCTGCCCCATGCTTCCTCCGCCGCTGTCCATGTTTCCCTCTCCGGCAGCGAAGACAGTAGCCGGAAGCAGGCATACCACAAGTGCAGTGGCGCAGAGGAGGGTAAGAAATCGTTTCATTTTTTATCACGCTCCTTATATTTTGTGCAAAACAAAACCGCCACAGTAGAGTGACGGTTTTCATGTTCAATGTTCCATATTCAGTTTTGAAAGCCGTGGGTTTACATATCGCCCACCATTTTGTTGGGATCACCGTTACTGTCAGCGGGAAACTGCTCTACCTGTCCGGGGACTACCCAGCCGAATACGGGATCGTATACGGCGCCGTCCTCCCTGACAGTTCCGGGGCCCGGTTTGGTGTCTTGTGCGGGCGGTGCAGCCTGCGCCGGTTCAGTTTCCTTTGGTGTGTAGGAGGGAGGGGCAGACGGATATGACAGATCTCCGTCAGCCACTGGCGGTTCCGGCGTTTCTGGCTGAAGATCTTCGATTTCAGGAGTAAAATCGATAACAACTTGATCCTCAGACTCGTCCACTACCTTAGGATATTCCTCCATGGGATCCGCTTCAGCAGACGGAACAGGGGTATATGTGCTGGTCTTGTCCTCAGTTTTTGCGGCAGCGGGGGAAGGAACCGGCGATGTCTGAGGGCTGGCGCTTACGCTGGCCTCCTCCGGCTGAAAATCGTTTTTCTGTTCTCTGCTGACCAGAAAGCACACCGCTAATATGCCGACACAGGCGGTAATCAGTGCGGAAAACAGGAATCTTTTTGATTTGAGCAATTTTTTCATAGTGAAATTCTCCTTTCTCGCCGTTTCATATCTCTTACGCATTGAGTGGGAGATTTTTCAACAGGAGATTAAAATTTTGTATTATGGTAGCCAGTCAGTTCTATGTGCTGGGTAATAGCCGGGTATTGGTGTCCGAACATAAAAATATAAAACTCTGCATCGCAGGAGAAGACGTATTCCACTCTGTCTCCTGCTGTATGGAAGGCCAGATGGATGTTTCGGATCTGGTAATCGTCTGTGGACAGCGGAATTTTGTTTGCCAGACCATCCGCTACAGTTTCCTCAAGCATGGATATGTAGTCACTGCTGGAGTACAGGGTGTTCAGATATTCACTGAAGTTTGTTTCCCGCTGGGAACGGTAAGTATCTGCATAGATGCTGGCACTTAAATTGTTCAACTCCATTTTCGCACCATTCCGTATGTTAATGCAAGTGATCTTGATGGAGGCGTATAATAATAGGAAAGAAACCAGTATCACAATGCCCATCACGAAAAAGCAGGTGAAGATGGACATATCGCCGCGCTCATTGGCTAGGCGTCTTTTTATGGGAAGATATATTTTACGCATAAGCACCTCACTTCCAGTAATGCTCACTGACGCCTGCGGCTCTGGAAATGACCGTGATGTGGATCAGGTCGAAGTTCCAAAATCCCCCTAGTTTTGCGTCCCCGCTTATGGTGATATAAAACGGACTGCCAAGCTGGATCGCCTTGTTCATTCCAGACGGAGTCGGTGACTTGTAGGAGGCATCAATAGAATAGGAAATGTTTTGCGCTCCCTCGATCTCGGAACAGAGAAAATGGAAAAGCTGTTCCGTTTCTGAATTGACGCCGCCTGCCAGCTGGATCTGTTTTACCATTTGGTCGGCACAGAGGTCCAACTCCTGTTTAGTTGAAATGATGCTGAACAGGTTTAGGATAAAAGCTAACAGTAACACCGCAATGAAAATGAAGACCATTGTGCTGAAGTAATTTGCCTCTGCACGTTCGCTCTGCAGGATCTTGCGGATCTTTCTAGTAAGTATGATAACCACCACCTTTACAACAAAACGGCCGTTTCGATGAAGAAAGCGGCCGTTTGCAATATTTTTGACTATACCAAGTATAACAGATACGGATTTGCGGGAAAAGAGCAAAAACATGCCAATGTTGTGCCAGTAAGGTTACTATGTTAAATACTTTTTATATTTAATCGTATATGATATAATGTCAAAAAGCGAGGAGGAATTTTATGAAAAATATGGCTTTCATTGATAAAAATATAGATCAACGTATACAGGATCATAAATATGGTAGTTATTTGTATCATTATACATCAATAACTGCTCTACATAATATCTTAAAGAATAAGCAATTTTGGCTGGGCAACACTGCAACTATGAATGATAGTAAAGAGGTCAAGTATTTTATTGAGTTGTTACAAACTGCAATATGTGACAATGTTCCTAAAGATAGATTAAGTCATTGTGACGATTTTTTCCAAAAAGTGTTTGATCGTATAGACGCTGAATATCCGTATGCTATGTGTTTTTCAAAATTAGAAGATGATGCCGCACAATGGGAAAGATATGCAGATAATGCAAAAGGGGTTTGTGTCGTTCTCAATACAAAAAATATTATGCGCGTTTTTTATGAGGCATACCTTTTGTTTGGAGATGTATATTATGATTTTGACATTATGCAACACCAGCACTACAAAATCCTATATGACTATTTCACTAATGGGCAGATGAACGGATTTAGTAGTGAAAATGGACAGATTGATAATGCCATAGCGTGTGGATATTCTCATAAACACTATAGCTTTAGAAGTGAGCAAGAAATGAGGGTAGTGAATTTATGGAATTATGTGCCGGAACATGCAATTATTGAAACTGAATGCGTGAATGGTGTAATAAAGAAATTTATGAAGTTTGATATGGAAAAACGCTGTGCAGATGTTGGCTTAACTTTTGAGAATTTATTTGAAAAGATTATAATAGCTCCTAAATCGGCACAGGATATTGGTAGTTTACAGTCATTTGTCGAAGAAATAGGACTTGTATCTTTAAAGAGTAAAATTAGCAAATCCAATTGTCCGTTACGTTAGATTATTGCACTATTGCACTATTCATGCCAAAATGTAAGAGAGCATGAATGATAAAAAATATTATTTTATAAATGTGAAGAAATTTAGGAGCATATCTGTATTTATTAGGTATATAGGTCATTTTCAGGAGATGGAAGTTGACCTATATATCTTTTTTGTACCTTGAAAACTTCATAGCTTTCCAGACAGTTATACAGGAACTATGGATAGTGTGCGAAGACTGGAAAAGGAGCGTACCCCTAGTTGAAATGCCTCACAGCGGCAGCCTGAGAATACGCGGCGGAACTCCGGCGCAGGAAATGGGTCTGGGAAAAGCATATTCCTGAAGGCATAATATATCTTCTGTGTGTCTTCTAAATACTGTACCTTTAGAGAGATGGTGGGGCAATATGATATTAGCACTGACAATTGAAAGAAAGAGGGGATTTTGTGGAAAAAGAGGATGTGGATACAAAAGCGCTTCTAAATGTAAAAGAGATGTGTAATTATTTAGAAATCGGGCAAACGAAAGCTAGAGAATTACTAAATAATCCTCATAATGGTTTTACTGTAAGAATAGGGAATAGACTGTATGCACATAAGGCGAAACTTGATAAATGGCTTACTAACCAGATTATGTAGAATGTGGAGGCAAATGGTGAGAAATCAATTAATAAAATTCATTGATTGTTTTGGAGATTTATGGTAGTATGAAAGGGATATTTGGTATCCTTTCCTAATACTATATGCAGGAAGGAGAACAAATGGGTAAATCTCTTAATGGAAAAGAATTAGGTAAGGGCATTACACAAAGAAAGGATGGGATTTATCAGGGTAGATTCGTCAATCGGTTTGGTAAAAAACAGACAGTTTATGCCAAAACACTAACTGAAGTGAGAAGAAGGCTGAGAAACGAACAGTACGAAGATGAGAAAGCCGTCAATGTTGTGACTAAAGATGTGACGCTGGATGAATGGTTTCAGATTTGGATGAATACTTGTAAAAAGAATTGTAGGGCTTCAACCAAAGAGGTTTATGCAAGACGTTACCGCAAAGTACAGGAAGCACTTGGTTGGAGAAAATTGACATCGTTAAATCTGATTATCATGCAGCAGGCAATCAACGGATTAGATACGGACAATGCGCGTAAAAACTCTAAAAAAATATTGGTTGATATGTTAGATAAGGCAATAGATTCTGATTTGCTTATCAAAAATGCCGCCAAGCAAATAAATACGGTGATTTCTAAAGAAGAAAAAAAGGAACGCCGGGTGCTGACAGTAAGCGAAGCAGAGCTTTTCTTAAAACAGGCAACAGGTACATTTTATTATAATATGTATGTGTTAGCCTTAGATACAGGGATGCGTATTGGAGAGTTGATGGGGTTACAGTGGTCTGATGTTGATTGGAATAAAAAAGTACTGTATATCAGGCGATCTTTGTGCTATTTTTGTAAAGAAGGTAAATATGTTTTTGAATGGCATGATACCAAAACAAGAAATGGCAGGCGAACAATACCATTAACGACCAGAGCATTGGAGGCTTTAAAAAGGCAAAAAATTCAAAAGCAAATGATTTTACAGAAAAATGCGGTAAATGCACATGATGAGTATAAGGATATGGTATTTGTTACCAAGAACAATCTTCCGACTCAGCAATTTATTGTACAGGAATGTATGGATTTGATAACAAAACATATTCAAAAGAAAAAGCCTGATTTTGAACGCTTTTCTCCACATTGTTTTCGCCATACGTTTGCAACGCGGGCTATTGAAAACGGGATGCAACCCAAAAGCCTGCAAAAGATACTTGGCCATGGTTCGTTGCATATGACAATGGATCTTTACTGTCATGTGACGGAAGACACGCTGTTTGACGCAATGAGTCTGATGGAAAAGTGTGTATAGGACGAAGCGGAATACAAAAGTGTGTAGAAAGTGTGTAGTAGAGTATTATGCGAGAGAAAGAAACAGGCGGAAAGCCTTGAAAATCGGAGGTTTTGGGATAGAATGGAGCAGTACAAGCAGGAATTTATCGAGTTTATGGTAGAATGCCGGGTATTGAAATTCGGGGATTTTACCTTGAAGAGCGGAAGAAAGAGCCCCTTTTTCATGAACGCCGGGGCCTATGTGACGGGAGCGCAGCTGCAGAAACTGGGACGTTTCTACGCCAGGGCCATCCACGAGCGCTACGGGGATGATTTTGATGTGCTGTTCGGACCTGCCTATAAGGGGATCCCTTTGAGCGTGGCCACATGCATTGCCTACAGTGAGCTTTACGGTAAGGAGATCCGCTACTGCTCCAACAGAAAAGAAGTCAAGGACCATGGAGATACCGGTATCCTTCTGGGCAGCAGGCTGCAGGACGGTGACAGGGTGGTGCTGATCGAAGACGTGACCACTTCCGGCAAATCCATAGAAGAAACCTGGCCTATTCTCAGGGCCCAGGCCGATGTGGAGATCAGGGGACTGATGGTTTCCCTGAACAGGCAGGAAGTAGGACTGGAGGGAAAGGTCAGCGCGCTGCAGGAGATCCAGGACAAGTACGGATTCCCCGCCGATGCCATTGTCAGCATGTCGGAGGTGACGGAATATCTGTATAACAGGCCCTGCCGGGGAGAGATCTACATTGACGATACCATTAAGAACGCGATAGACCGTTATTATGAGCAGTATGGGGCAAAATAAGGAATCCATGTAAAGGAGGATAATCATGGAAGAAAAAATTTACAAGACCATGCGGGGGACCGGCGCGGCGAATATTGTCATCGGGGTAGTGGCTTTGGTGGTCGGAACTGCCACGGGAATCCTGTTGATCATCAACGGAGCCAGGCTTCTGGCGCGCAAATCCAATCTGATATTTTAAAGGAAATGGGCATATCCGGCAGGAGTGCCCTTTTATCGTGTAGGGAAAGGAGTGTTTATGAGCCGTAAACCCAGCTATATATTTACGAATAAAAGACATTCCGATAAAGCGGTGATGTCCACCATTCTGGGGCTTATCAGTTTTCTGTCCCTCTGCGCGGTGCTCTATCTGACCTACGTACAGAAAGGAAATGCGCCCATGGGTTACGGGATGACGGGACTGCTGGCGGCTGTTTTTTCTCTGACCGGACTGGTGTTGGGCATTGTGACGGCCAGGGAAAAGGACAGATACAAACTTTTTCCCATTCTGGGAATTTTTTTCAATCTGCTGGCGCTGATCGGTGTGGGTCTGGTGGTATATGCCGGTATGTATCTGTAAGAAACGGCGGACGCGAAAGGCGCGGTAAAACAAGATCAAACGGGAGGAGATCATGGAAGAATTGCTGGAAGAGAGGCTTCGGCTGGCGAGGGAAAGGATCGCGGATATGAAAGCGGAGGAAACGCGGCCGGATTTTGCCGAATACTTTCAGAAGACGGCCGGGTGGTTCGCCAGGCTGTTTGAAACAAAGGCGCTGCTGGAAGAGGGCGCGCTGTTTACTATGGAGCCGGAAAAGCTGGAGGAGTGGAACAGAAGCTGTTATGAAGAGCTTTATCCGGAAAATTACGGGGTCAGCTACGCCAATCCGGCTTACGCGGTAAAACAACTTGGCAGAGAATACGGACAGCTGTTTTCCGCGCTTTACGCGGAATTTCGCCAGGCGCTGGTTTCCGTGTACGAGGACAGACAGGAGGAATTCGCGGCGGCCGCGGAGCTGTTTCTGGAAACGCAGGCGGCTTTCCGCCTGGCGTGGGAGGAGGAAAAGACCGTTCCCGCCTGGGAAGAGATCAGGCAGATGTTTTACTGGTATACCAGCGACTACGCGGAAATCCGCAGTGAAAGGCAGATACGGGAGAAGGTAACGCCTGAAAAAGGACGCCTGTATCGGCTGGTAACGGAAAGCAATCTGGCGGATCCGCTCTATCTGTACCGGTATGGAAAAGCGGTAACGGAAAATGAGAAAAGGACGGCGCTGTTCTTAAATTCCCTGCCGGAGGATACCATCCGCCTGATGGCGGATACGTTTACGGAAGGCTATCGTCTGGGTTTTCTGGCGGGCAATAAGGATATCGGGAAAAAGAAAAGCGTCAGTATCCATTATCATATGGGCTTTGAAAGAGTGGTGAAAAGGGCAGTGGAGAATTTTGCCGCCATGGGCCTGGAAAGTATTCTCTGCGCGGAAACCTGCGAGGGGACGCCTGTCAACAGGCAGTACCTTTACGACCACAAGGATGACGCGGCGCTTGTGTTTGACAGGCAGTATGCTAATCGAAAGCTGGAAACGGTCCGCTGCGCTTTTGAGAAAAACCGGGAAGCGGCCGGCGTGTACGGCGGTCCCGCGGTAATGGAAGTATTCGGGGAAGAGCCTTTTGTGCCCGTACCCGGGGCGGAAACGGTAAAAGGCGGGGAAAAATACCGGAAGCTGATGGTGGAATATACTTCCGCCTACCGGCAGATACAGGCGGAGTATATCAAAGAGGAGGAACGCAGTTTTACCATCATAGCCTTTCCGACGCCGGCGATCGGCGAGCCTTTCGCCGAGATTTTCAGCGAGATCATCCGCATCAATACGCTGGATTATCAACGGTATCGTCAAATGCAGCAGGTCCTCATTGATATACTGGATACGGCGGAATATGTGGAAATAAAGGGAATGAACGGCAACCGCACAAATCTGCGGGTGATGCTGCGTCCGCTTGCCGATCCCGGGAAGGAAACGAAATTTGAAAACTGCGTGGCCGATGTGAATATCCCGGTGGGGGAGGTGTTTACTTCTCCCGTGCTGGCGGGTACGGAAGGCAGGCTGCATGTGAGCAGGGTATTTCTGAATGAGCTGGAATACCGGGATCTGGAGATCACGTGGAAAGACGGCATGACAACGGATTATTCCTGCGGAAATTTTGAGGACCGGGAAGAGGGCAGGCGGTATATCCGGGACAATGTGCTCTTTCATCATGAAGCGCTTCCCATGGGGGAATTTGCCATCGGCACCAATACCACTGCCTATGTGGCGGCCCGCAGGTATGGCATCGGTGACAGGCTGCCGATCCTGATCGCGGAAAAAATGGGGCCCCACTTTGCGCTGGGGGATACCTGTTACGCCCAGGCCGAGGATGTCAAGGTGTACAATCCGGACGGAAAGGAGATCGTGGCGCGTGACAACGAGATATCGGCGCTGCGGGACACGGACAGGAGCAGGGCTTATTTTAACTGCCATACGGATATTACCATTCCCTATGACGAACTGGGGGAACTGACGGCAGTACGCGAGGACGGAAGCCGTGTAAAGATCATATGGGAAGGCCGGTTTGTACCGGAAGGCTGCGAGGAACTGAACAGGCCATTATTAAAAGAATTTTAAGAAAATAGCATTGCGCCCGAAATCATTTTTTAGTACACTAGGAATAGGAATGAGAAGGGCGGCTGTATTTGGAAAGGAGAAAACAAGATGGCGCAGGTAGGAATTGTCATGGGCTCCGACTCGGATATGCCCATTATGGCCAAAGCGGCGGATATTCTGGAAGAATTGGGTATTTCTTATGAAATGTCGATCATTTCCGCGCACAGGGAGCCGGATGTGTTTTTTGAATACGCGAAAAGCGCGGAAGCGAAAGGATTTAAGGTGATCATCGCGGGAGCCGGTATGGCGGCTCATCTGCCGGGGATGTGCGCGGCAATCTTTCCCATGCCTGTGATAGGCGTGCCCATGCATACGACTTCGCTGGGAGGAAGAGATTCCCTGTATTCCATCGTGCAGATGCCTTCCGGGATCCCGGTGGCTACCGTGGCGATCAACGGCGGGGCCAACGCGGGGCTTCTGGCTGCCCGGATCCTGGCGGTTTCCGATGCGGCGCTTTTGGAAAAGCTGAAGGCGTACAGCAGGAAGCTGAAGGAACAGGTGGAAGCCAAGGACGCGAAGCTGCGGGAAGAGGGCTACAAGAAATATCTGGAAAAGTAAAGACACGAAGGCTGAGAGGGAGGCTGAAAGGATGGACTACAAAAAAGCAGGAGTGGATATAGAAGCCGGCTATAGATCGGTGGAGTTGATGAAGGAACATGTGAAGGGCACCATGCGGCCGGAAGTGATGGGCGGACTGGGCGGATTCTCAGGAGCGTTTTCCATGAAGGCCATTCAGAAAATGGAGCATCCGGTGCTGCTCTCCGGAACGGACGGCGTGGGTACCAAGCTGAAGCTGGCGTTTCTTTTGGATAAGCACGATACCATCGGTATCGACTGCGTGGCAATGTGCGTCAACGATGTGGCCTGCGCGGGGGGAGAGCCGCTGTTCTTTTTGGATTACATCGCCTGCGGCAGGAACTATCCCGAAAAGATCGCCCAGATCGTCAAAGGCGTGGCGGAAGGCTGCAGACAGGCGGGAGCCGCTTTGATCGGCGGGGAAACGGCGGAACATCCCGGACTGATGCCGGAGGATGAATATGACCTGGCCGGATTCGCGGTAGGAGTGGCGGAAGAAAAAGAACTGATTACCGGTGAGGAGATCCGGCCGGGTGACGTATTGATCGGCCTGGCTTCTTCCGGCGTACACAGCAACGGTTTTTCTCTTGTCCGCAAGGTGTTCGATATGACGAAGGAAAGCCTGGATACCTATTACGGGGAGCTGGGATGCACCCTTGGGGAAGCGCTTCTTACGCCCACCAGGATCTATGTTAAGGCCTTAAGGAGTATCCGGGAAGCGGGAGTGGTCATAAAGGGCTGCAGCCACATCACGGGCGGCGGTTTTTATGAGAATGTCCCGAGAATGCTTCCCGAAGGGGTACGCGCCGTGATCAGGAAGGACAGCTATGAGGTGCCCGCTGTCTTTAAGCTGCTGCAGAGCAGGGGACAGATCGCGGAAGAGATGATGTACAATACCTATAATATGGGACTTGGCATGGTGCTGGCGGCTGCGCCCGCGGACAAGGAACGGGTGCTGGCGGCCGCGCGCGCGGCAGGCGAAACGGCTTATGAGGTCGGCTTCTGCGAGGCCGGAGAAAAGGGAGTAACCTTATGTTAAGGACAGTGGTATGCGTATCGGGCGGAGGAACCAATCTGCAGGCCATTCTGGATGCCATGGACGCGGGGCGTATCACCAACACGGACATGATCGCGGTCATCAGCAACAACGCGGGGGCCAAGGCGCTGGAAAGGGCGCGGAAGCATGGGATCCCCGATGTGGTCCTGTCCCCCAGGGACTATCCGGACAGGGAAAGTTTTAACCGCGCGTTTACGGATAAAATGTGCGAGTGGGATCCTGACCTGATCGTGCTGGCCGGGTTTCTGGTAAGGATTCCGGAGAGCATGGTGGAAAAATTCAGCGGGCGGATCGTGAATATCCACCCTTCGCTGATCCCTTCTTTCTGCGGGGTGGGCTACTATGGACTGAAAGTGCATGAAGAGGCGCTGCGGCGCGGCGTTAAAGTGACGGGAGCCACGGTGCACTTTGTCAATGAAGGCATGGACGAGGGCCCCATTATCGCCCAGAAGGCTGTGGCGGTGGAGGAAGACGATACGCCGGAAATCCTGCAGCGCAGGGTGATGGAGCAGGCGGAATGGGTCCTGCTTCCGCAGACCATAGATGATATTGCGAACGGAAGGCTGACCGTGAAGGACGGTCATGTATACCGCGGCGGAAAGGTGTAGACGGACAATGAAAGTACTGATAGTGGGCGGCGGCGGCAGGGAACATGCCATAGCCGTAAGCATGAAAAAAAGCAAAAGGGTGGATCAGATCTACTGCGTGCCCGGTAACGCGGGGATCGCGCAGATTGCCGAGTGCGAGCCTTCCATCGGCGTGATGGAATTTGACAGGATCGTGGATTACGCCAGAGAGAAGCAGGTGGACCTGGTGTTTGTGGCGCCGGACGATCCTCTGGTGGGCGGTCTGGTCGATGTGCTGAAGGAAGCCGGGTTACGGGCTTTCGGACCGGATAAGAAAGCGGCCATTCTGGAGGGCAGCAAGGCCTTTTCCAAAGATCTGATGAAGAAGTACGGGATCCCTACGGCAGCCTATGAAACTTTTGACGATGCCGAGGCGGCGATGGCCTATCTGGAAAAAGCGGAAATGCCCATTGTGCTGAAGGCGGACGGCCTGGCGCTGGGGAAGGGCGTTTTGATCTGCAATACGCTGGAAGAAGCCAGAGCGGGCGTCAGGGAGATCATGCTGGATAAACATTTCGGAAGCGCCGGAAACCGTATGGTCATCGAGGAATACATGACGGGACGGGAGGTGTCCGTGCTTTCTTTTGTGGACGGCAGGACCATCCGGACCATGACCTCGGCGCAGGACCACAAAAGGGCCCTGGACGGGGACAAGGGACTGAACACAGGGGGTATGGGAAATTTTTCTCCCAGCCCGTTTTATACCAAGGAAGTGGATGACTTCTGTCAGAAACATATCTATCAGGCTACGGTGGATGCCATGGCGGCGGAAGGAAGGGAGTTTAAGGGCGTGATCTTCTTTGGGCTGATGCTGACTCCCAAAGGGCCGAAGGTGCTGGAGTTTAACGCCCGTTTCGGCGATCCGGAGGCACAGGTAGTGCTCTGCCGCATGAAAAATGATCTGATGGATGTGGTGGATGCCTGCATAGACGGTACCCTGGATAAGGTGGAACTGGAATTTGAGGACAACGCGGCGGTCTGCGTGGTCCTGGCTTCCCAGGGCTATCCCGTATCCTATGAAAAAGGGTTCGAGATCACGGGCCTGGAGAAATTTGAAGGAAAAGAAGATTATTACTGCTTCCACGCGGGCAGTAAATTTGACGGACAGGGGCGTATCGTGACCAACGGGGGACGCGTGCTGGGGATCACGGCCAAGGGAGCTACGCTCAAAGAGGCCCGCAGAAAGGCGTATGAAGCGGCGGAATGGGTGGATTTCGCCAATAAATATATGCGCCATGATATAGGAAAAGCGATCGATGAAGTATAGCGCTGAAGAGGGAGATCTATGAGAGAAGACAGGGAATTGCTTCAACTGAACGATTACAATATCCCCCAGACCTGTAAGGTCTGCGGCGGCGTTATGATATTCCGGGGAGTGGGAGAATATCAGTGTGAAAACTGTAAGGCCATAGATTATGATGACTACGGAAAAGTGCGCAAATATGTGGAGGAGCACAAAGGCGCTACCGCGGCGGAAGTAGAGGCCGCCACCAAGGTAAAGCAGCGGAGCATCCGGAACATGCTGAAGGAAGGCCGGCTACAGGTGGCGCCGGATTCCAAGGCGTTTTTAAACTGTGAAATGTGCGGCAGAAAGATCAACAGCGGCAGGCTCTGTCCGGACTGTGAAGCCAAGTATCACAGAAAGCTGGAAGAAAAAGTACGTCAGATGCAGAAAAAGAATATGCACGGCGTGGCCATGGGACATGGGGACGCCACCGGCGAAAAGCGGTTTAAGCTGGACAGATAGGAGGAGAAATGAAGTACATGAGAGAAAAAAGATTCGGATGGACACAGAAGATGGCAATGGGGGCGGCAGTTCTGTTCTGTATGGCGCTGCTGGCGCTGCTGCCGTATGAGGAGGTGCTGGCCAATGTGCAGGGAACCGTATCGGCCTCTTCCGCCAATATTCGTGCCAGCGCCGATCCCAGCAGTACGGTGCTGGCCAGTGTGCTGAACGGAAATAAAGTGGAGATCATTGAAGAAGTGACCGGTACCGACGGGAACAAATGGTATAAGGTCGTGATCGATGCCGACTCCACAGGGTATATACGCGCGGATCTGCTGACGAAGGGAGAAGGCACCGTGCCTTCAGGCACGCTTACCCCGGCGTCACCTTCCCCGTCCCCGACGCCCGCGGCCTCCACAACGCCCACGGCGCCCAATACCAGCGTAACGGTCAATACCGAGGGCGTGGTGGAAGTAAAGCCTGTCAGCGCATCCGTCAATAAAGACCAGGTAAGGGTCAGGGCGGACAGCTCTACCAGCGCGGATATCGTGACCACAGTCAGACAGAGCGTCATGCTGACCGTGCACGGCACCAAGGCGGGGAACAACAATGAAACCTGGTATTATGTCAGCTTCACGGTGGACAGCGCGGAAGTGACCGGATTTATCCGCTCCGACTATGTCACCTTAAGCGGTGAGCTGCTGCCCCCTGAGGAAACGCCCGCAGAACCCGCGGAAACGCCCGCTGAAACACCGGAGGCAACACCCGTGCCGGTGAATAAAGCCTATGATACGCTGGAAGTGGACGGCGTATGGTACCTGATCGATAATGAAGGCGGAAAGCAGTACCAGATCAGCAACCTGTTCGCCGCTTCAGAGCAGAACGCCACGGAATTGGACAACGCGCGGAGAAAGATTTCCAGGCAGAACGGTATTCTGATCTTTCTGTCCGTGCTTCTGGTGGTGCTGGTACTGGCGGTTACCGTTTTGATCTTTAAGATACGGGATATGAGTGAGGATGACGGTTTTGACTTTGTGAGGAACGGAGGAGGCCGTCAGACAGGTCCCCGGCCTTCCGGGCAGCGCCCGGCAGGGAGCCGGCCGGCCGGGACAACGGGAACCCGTCCGGCGGGGAGCCGTCCCACAGGAAACCGCCCGGCCGGAAGCAGACCGGCAGGCAGCCCGGTATCTTCCGGAAATCGTCCCACAGGGAGCCGCCCGGCTGGAAGCAGGCCGGCGGGGGGAGTATCCTCAGGAAGCCGTCCGGCAGGGAACAGACCGGCCGGAAGCAGACCGGCGGAGAGCCGAAGCGCGGATGAGGGTATAGTAACGAAAAAACTGGAAAGACAGGCGCAGGAGGATGTGGAAGCCAGAAATCTGGAGAAAAGCATGACCGGAGGCCAGCAGCCGCGTAAATCCAGAAATTTTATGAGCGACGATGAATTTGAGTTTGAGTTCCTGAACTGGGATGGCGAAGAAGAACAATAGATCTGTAAACGCCGGCCTTCTGCCGCAGGGCAGAGGGCCGGATTCTTATTGTTACAGAAAAACCGCGGCGGATTTTCTGTCTGGAAAGACAAAAGTGTATTGACGGGAAGATTCAGTGTGATAATATATGTATAACAGACAAAGGAGGGAAAGACGTGATCATCGAAATTGATTTTAACAGTGACGAAGCGTTGTATATGCAGCTGCGCAACCAGATCATTCTGGGGATCGCCACTTCCCGGCTCCGGGAAGGACAGCAGCTTCCCTCTGTCCGGCAGTTAGCGGATGATATCGGCATCAATATGCATACGGTAAACAAGGCGTATACGGTACTGAAGCAGGAGGGGTATGTCAAAGTGGACAGACGCCGCGGCGCGGTGATAGCGGTGGATGTTGACAGGATGCATGCTGTGGAAGAACTGAGGAAGGATCTGCAGGTGATCCTGGCAAAGAGCAGCTGCAGGAATATTTCCAGGGAAGAGGTGCATGCTCTCATCGATGAAATATATGAAGATTATGGAGGACATTATTGATGCAGTCACAATTTACGGATAAAGCCAAAACGGCGCTGTTACTTGCGGAGAAGACGGCAAAGCGGCTGGGCCAGGGTTACGTGGGAACGGAACATATCCTGGTAGGCCTGATGAAGGAAAAGACGGGTGTTGCCGCGAGAGTGCTTTTTGACAACAATGTGGATGAAACGCAGGTCATCGAAATGATACGGGACCTGATCGCCATGGACAGTCCCATATCCATCAAGGACAGGGATTCCTATTCTCCAAGGGCCAGAAAAGTACTGGAGGAAGCCCACAGACAGGCGGAACGTTTCGGAGAAACGCAGACAGGCACGGAGCATATTCTGATGGCCCTGATCAAAGAGGGCGAGAATGTGGCGGTGCGGCTGCTGAATACCCTGGGGGTATCCACGCAGAAGATCTATGTGGATATCCTGATCGCCATTGGAGAGGACGGGGGGCTTTACAAAGAAGATCTGGCCAGGAACCGGCAGAACAGGAGGAACGGCTCCACCCTGGAGCAGTACAGCAGGGATCTGACGGCGCTGGCGAAGGAGGGAAAGCTGGATCCCGTGATCGGCCGGGAAGAAGAAATACAGCGGGTGATCCAGATCCTCAGCAGAAGGACCAAAAACAATCCCTGTCTGATAGGGGAGCCCGGCGTCGGGAAAACCGCGGTCGTAGAAGGGCTGGCCCTGCGGATCGTGGAGGGCAGGGTGCCCTTTACCGTCAGGGATAAGCGGGTACTGACCCTGGATCTGTCCGGCATGGTAGCGGGCAGTAAATACAGGGGAGAATTTGAGGAAAGAATTAAAAAAGTGATCAAAGAAGTGATCGAGGCCGGAAACGTCATTCTGTTTCTGGACGAACTTCATACACTGATCGGCGCCGGCGGCGCGGAGGGCGCCATCGATGCTTCCAATATCCTGAAGCCTTCTCTGGCCAGGGGAGAGATCCAGCTCATCGGCGCCACCACTGTAGCGGAGTACCGCAAGTACGTGGAGAAGGACGCGGCGCTGGAACGCCGTTTTCAACCCGTGAATGTGGAGGAGCCGGATGTGGAGGCGTCCATCCGCATTCTGACCGGCATCAAGCACAAATATGAAGAACATCATCGTGTCACCATACTGCCGGAAGCTGTGGAAGCGGCCGTAAAGCTTTCCGACCGGTATATCAACGACAGGAACCTTCCCGACAAAGCCATTGACCTGATCGACGAGGCTTCCGCGGCGGTCCGCCTGCACAGCGGAGGGGTTTCCCAGAAACGGCAGGAACTTTTGGACGAAATCCGGAAGAAAGACGCGCAGATCGAACGCTCCATTCGGATGGAAAACTATGAGCAGGCCGCGGAACTGCGGAATCTGCAGGACGAACTGGCCGCGAAGTACGAGCGGCTCAGAAAGCGGGAGGACGCGAAGGAAAGCGCCAGGGAATACGTGGTAGGCGAGAATGAGATCGCGGAAGTAGTATCTCTCTGGACGAAGATCCCGGTGAAGAAGCTGGCGGAAAAAGAGAGCGAGAGGCTCCTGAAGCTGGAGAGCATTCTCCATGAGAGGGTGATCGGGCAGGAGGAGGCCGTCAAGGCGGTGGCCAAGGCCATGCGCAGAGGCAGGGTAGGGTTAAAGGATCCGAACCGGCCCATTGGTTCCTTTTTGTTCCTGGGCCCTACCGGCGTGGGAAAAACAGAACTCTCCAAGGCGCTGGCGGAAGCCATGTTCGGCTCGGAAAATGCCTTGATCAGAGTGGATATGTCGGAATATATGGAAGGACATTCCGTTTCCAAGATGATAGGCTCGCCTCCGGGATACGTGGGCTTTGAAGAGGGCGGGCAGCTCAGCGAGAAAGTGCGGCGCAACCCGTATTCCGTAGTGCTCTTTGACGAGATCGAGAAGGCCCATCCGGATGTGTTCAATGTGCTCCTGCAGGTGCTGGATGACGGGCATATCACCGATTCCAAGGGCAGAAAGGTAAGCTTTAAGAACACTATTCTGATCATGACCTCCAACGCGGGAGCGCAGAGGATCGTGGATCCCAAAAACCTGGGATTCGCCGCGGAGAGCAGTGAAAAGAAGGACTATGAAAAAATGAAAAGCGGCGTGATGGAAGAGGTAAAGCGGGTATTTAAACCGGAATTTATCAACCGCATTGACGATATCATCGTATTCCATCAGCTGAGCAGTGAAAATATGAAAGAGATCACCGGGCTGTTATCGCGGAATCTTTCCAGACGCTGCAAAGCGCAGATGGGCATTCAGCTGAAGATATCGCCGGCCCTGAAGGAATATCTGGTGAAAAAGCACGCCGACAGGAAAATGGGGGCGAGGCCTTTAAAGCGCGCCATACAGTCGGAGGTAGAGGACGCGCTGGCGGAAGAGATCCTGCAGGGCGGGATCAAGCGGGGAGATTCGGTAACCGCGGGCTGCAAAGGAGAAAAAGTTACCTTTACCGTGACAAATTAACAGTGGAAACCGCGCGCGGAATATATTATACTGATAATATAGTTTGTACCGCACGAAAATCAGGAGGAAAATACAAATGGCAATCGTGGAAGAATTACTTCGGACGGAAACGGACGGCGCAATCAGTTTTGGCAATCACAGACTGGAGCAGAAGACCAAAAAGGAAGACTATGAGTACGCGGGAGATCTGTACAAGGTAAAGACCTATCGGGAGATCACCAAGCTCGAGAAAAACGGCATGCTCCTGTATGAGTCCGTACCCGGCACCAGCGTGCTGGAATTTAAGGAGAGCGCGGACGGCGTGGAATTTGTGGTGGAGGGTGACGAGGATGCCCAGCTCACCATAGGATTAAAGGAAGATACCGAATACGAAGTGTTTGTGGACGGCAAGAGCACGGGAAAGATGCGTACCGGATTCGGCGGGAAACTGAATCTCAGCGTGGCTTTGGAAGCGGCCGGAGAAGTGAAGGTAAAGGTCGTACAGGATTAAGGGGCAGGGAAAAGGAATGGCGAAAGGAAAGCATGCGACGGTTTTTTTCTGCGGCAGCTGCGGCTATGAATCTCCCAAATGGATGGGCCAGTGTCCGTCATGCCGGGAGTGGAATACCTTTGTAGAAGAACCTTCGGGCGGCGCGGCGGCAAAAAAGGGCGGTATGGGCGCGGAAACGGGCTTTCATGGAAAGCCCTCCGTACTTTCCGAGATCACCGCGAAAGAGGATGACAGGATGGCCACCGGTATCGCCGAACTGGACAGAGTGCTGGGTGGCGGTATCGTGCGGGGCTCCCTGACCCTGGTCGGAGGAGATCCCGGCATCGGCAAGTCCACCCTCCTGCTGCAGATGTGCCGTCTGCTGGCGCTGGCGGGGCACAGAGTACTTTATATTTCAGGCGAGGAATCTTTACAACAGATTAAAATGCGCGCCGACAGGATAGGCCGTTTCAACGACGGCCTTTCTTTATATTGCGAAACCAATCTGGAGATGATCGAGGAAACCATCCGGCAGTCCGCGCCGGAAGTGGTGATCATAGACTCCATCCAGACCATGTTCAGTGAAAACGTGACGTCCGCGGCGGGAAGCGTTTCCCAGGTGAGAGAATCCACAGGTATCCTGTTAAGGCTGGCGAAAGGAATGGGCATTTCCGTTTTCATCGTGGGGCATGTGACCAAGGAAGGGACCGTGGCAGGGCCCAGGGTATTAGAGCATATGGTGGATACGGTGCTGTATTTTGAAGGGGAAAGGCATGCCTCTTACCGGATCCTGCGCGGCGTGAAGAATCGTTTCGGTTCCACCAACGAGATCGGCGTGTTTGAAATGCGGGAAGAGGGGCTGGCGGAAGTAGCCAATCCCTCGGAGTACATGCTGAGCGGGCGGCCGAAGGATGCCTGCGGCTGTGTGGCGGCCTGTTCCATGGAAGGGACCAGGCCTTTGATGGTGGAAGTGCAGGCGCTGGTCTGCCACAGCAGTTTCGGGATTCCCCGCAGGCAGGCGGCGGGAACGGATTTCAACAGGGTAAATCTGCTTATGGCTGTTCTGGAAAAGCGGCTGGGACTGCAGATGAGCGGCTGCGACGCCTATGTAAACATCGCGGGGGGCATGAAGATACAGGAACCGGCGGTGGATCTGGGGATCGCCATGGCGGTGGTTTCCAGCTTTAAGAACCGCGCCATAGACGAAAAGCTGATGGCTTTCGGCGAGATCGGCTTAAGCGGTGAAGTACGGGGAGTGAGCATGGCGGAGAAACGGGTGCAGGAAGCGAAAAAACTGGGCTTTACCACCTGTGTGCTGCCGAAGGCGAACGCGGACGCCCTGAAGGAGATCAGAGGGATCCGGATCGTGGGAGTATCGGGAGTGCAGGATGCCATTGATATGATTTAATTTTTTGAAAAGGGTTGAATTAAAAACTAATTTCACGGGAAAAGTAACTTCACGTTTCCAAAAGAAAAGTAACCTTTTTGTGAAATCAA
>CANRPU010000022.1 GCA_947632555.1 uncultured Lachnospiraceae bacterium | reverse complement strand
TAATATTAATGTAACACAGAAAAAACTGCCGCGCAACAGAAATTTTCTGAAATCTTTTCCGCGGGCAAAACGGCTCCTCTTCAGGGGGCGCTGCCCTCTGCCGTGTGAAAAACGTAGCGGCCCTGTTCCCAGTCCTCCTGGAGCAGATAGGCCAGCCTGGTGTTATGGACGGTGTCATAGAAAAAGAATATCTTATCGCCGCACATTCCGATGGGCTCCGTTTCCCGCAATTCCTCAGGAGATCCTGTTACCTGCCAGTGGTCAAGCACGATAGGACCCGACGTTGCCGCGCATACGATCTGTTTGTCCCCGAGCAGGATGATCTTGGACCAGCCGTCAGGAGCGATCGCGGACATATCCGCTAAAGGCGTTGTCTTTCCTGTGGCCGGATCGTAATCCACTGCCGTTTCGTCCAGTATCAGTGTCAGCAGGCCGTCGTGAAACGCCACCGGTTCCAGGGCGGAACCGGCATTGCGTGGGGATTCCCGCTCCAGAAGCAGTTCTGATTCTCCCGTGACCAGATCTGTCCGGTAAAGCTGACAGATGGGAATGACGTCCTTCCAGCCTTCTGTGAGTTCTTGGCTCTCCGGGTCGAAGAAATCATGGAGGTTTACTTCCGTGGACACGTAAAATTGATAACTGTCATTTCCCGAAATATGATACCACGATAATGTGCGGAACTCGTAGCCGTTATCCGGCTGAGGCAGCTCCTCGTATGTTCCGTCGGCAAGGTCCATCCGGCAAAGCCGCATTTCCGCGGTATTGCTGGTATCGTTCCAGCACTCGCCGATGTAGTATACCCGGCCTCCGTCCAGCCGGATGGCGCTGATCAGATAGGGAAGAGCCTCCGTTTTTCCGAGAGCGCGACGTTCTTCTCCATAGGCATTGGCCTGATACAGCGTATCCTGATGAAAGACATACAGATTGCCGTTATAAAAAAACGCGCGGTTTACACCGTCTGCTCCCCAGAACGCGCCACAGGAGCTGTCGCTGTGCAGACAGCCGGGTTTGTTGCAGAGATAGGTCCACTGGTCTGTTTCCGCGCTGCAAAAATGCAGATAACCGTATCCGTCAAATTTTAACGCGCCGGATGGCGATATAGTGTAAATATCAAATAATTCCGTGGTTTCTTTAAGCGGCTGTTCCCTGCCGCCGCATCCGGCAGACAAAACCAGCAAAAGGAGCAGCGCGGCGCCTATATGTATTTTCACACGGTCACCTCCCGATTGTATTCTGACGATATTGTAGCATGAGGGAAAGGTTTCTGTCAATTATCACGGAAAAGGCCCCGAAAGCGGCGGCCGGATCCACGGGGAGGCCTGCGGCGGCGTTTTCTGCGGCGGCTGCGCTGCCAGCTCCGCCGATTATTGCGCTCGGGAGCGTCGAAGTGGTAGTTGACAAAAAAGGCGCGGATAAAAACAAGGAGGATGCATACTCCGGCGATGCCCAGAACCCACAGGATGACCTTGACTACATTGATGAATACGGTGCGGGGGCCCGAGGGCGTATCTTTGCCGTCTTTTTCGGCCTGCGGCTGCATGGCGCCGCTCTCGAAGGAGTAGTTTTCGGTTTCGCCGGCAAAATCCACGGATACGGAGCCCAGAAAGCGGCCCCGGTAGGTATAGGTGATCAGCGCGGCTTCTTTTTCGCTGTCTGTCTGGTAGGAGATGGAAGATTTTACGTCCTCAAAGGAAATGGTTTTGGGCAGGATGATGCAGTCCTGCGTGTTCAGGGAAAGAATGGGCCTGGAACTGCCGAAAATGTCATTGCCGCTGTAGAAGAACCCTACGTTGTCGATATTGTAGCGGGTATCCGTTTCGGAAATGTTGATCCGCTGGAAATTGCTGAAGCCAAAGTTAAAGAGGGAAACGGTATCCGCGAACTGAGCGGGGGAATCCTCTACCATGACTACCGCTATCAGCTTCATGCCGTCCTTCTGGGCGCAGGATACCAGGATGTTTTTGGCCGCGCTGGTATAGCCGGTCTTGCTCCCCACAAGGTATTCGTAGGCATAGGGCATACCGGGAAAAAGCTGGTTTTTGGAATAAGCGATGATATGGTCCGGCTGGGTGGCCGTGGCGGGCAGATCCAGCTTTTCGGTAGAGGAGATCTTGCACAGCAGCTCATTGGCGAAAAAGCCTCTGCCGATCATGGCCAGATCGTGAGCGGAGGTATAGTGATCTTCGTCAGGAAGCCCGTTGGGGTTGACAAAATGGGAATCCACGCAGCCCAGCTCCCTAGCGCGCTCATTCATCATGACGGCGAAATCTTCCCAGTCCGTACCGGATACATGTTCCGCCAGGCCGAAGGCCGCTTCATTGGCGGAGGCGATCAGCACGGCGTTCAGGCACTGCTCCACGGTAATGGATTCGCCTTCGTCCAGAGCGATGTGGGAGCTGTCCCTGGGGGTGTCGAAGACGGCGTCATGGGACAGGGTAACGACTTCGTCCAGCGAACAGTTTTCCACCGCGATCAGACAGGTTAAAAGTTTGGTGGTGCTGGCGGGGTAGAGCCGTTCGTGGGCGTTTTTTTCGTAAAGGATGGCGCCGCTGTCGGCGTCTATCAGAATGGCGGACTGGGCGCTGATCGGCGGAGCTGTCGGCCAGTTGGGGACAGAATCGGTTTCCGCCGGGATCAAAAGCCGTTCTTCCGCATCCGTGATGACGGGCAGGGCGCGGACCGAAAGGCTGTTTTCCGGCCAAAGCAGCAGAAATAACGGCAGCAGTACAAAAAGAATGAATTTACGGGAAGAAAAACAAAACAGTTTCCGCAACGCGATCTCACCTTTCGGAAGTAAAAATCATGTGAAAGTAATTTGAAAATACGTCCTTATTATACACTATTTTTGTGAAAAATTAATACTTTATTTTTTATTTAATTGTGCTATACTGTGTTAGATAAAAAAGAGAAGAGATTGAAGAAAATGCGGCTGAGGAATGTCACGGGTTCCAGGGAAAAAATTGCAGAGAGCAGGTTCGTGGTCCAGGAACCCCGTGAGCGGAAGGGGCGGTGGAAGGAACTGTTCCAAAACGACAACCCTGTCAGGATAGAGATCGGCATGGGAAAAGGAAAGTTTCTTTATACGCTGGCCGCGGCCAATCCGGATATCAATTATATAGGGATCGAGAAGTATTCCAGCGTGCTGCTGCGGGCCGTTCAGAAAATGGAAGAAGCGGAACTGCCCAATCTGAAATTTATCCGCATGGAGGCGGAGGAGCTTACGGAAGTTTTTGACAGGGGAGAGGTGGAACGGATCTATCTGAATTTTTCCGATCCCTGGCCCAAGGACCGACACGCCGGGAGAAGGCTGCCGTCCGCGCGGTTTTTGGAGCGCTATGATGCGGTGCTGGCCCCGGAGGGAAGGCTGGAATTTAAAACGGACAACCGGCAGCTTTTTGATTTCGCGGTGGAGGAGCTGGAGAAGGCGGGCTGGAAGACGGAAGCGGTGACTTACGATCTGCACCATGACGATGCCCTGCGCGCCGGCAATATCATGACGGAGTATGAGGAGAGATTTTCCGCTATGGGAAATCCCATCTGCAAGTATATTATATACAGATAGTGGTATGAGCGGCGGGAAACCGGGCATACTACCGGAAAAGGGAAAGAAAGGAGTACGGCATGGAAGTGAAGCTGACCAGAGAAAATTTCGCCGAGGAGGTGCTTTCCTGTGAAACGCCGGTCCTTGTGGATTTTTACGCGGACTGGTGCGGACCCTGTAAAATGATGGCGCCTGTAGTGGAAAAGCTGGCGGAGGAATATCAGGGAAAAATAAAAGTGGGAAAGGTCAACGTGGACGAGGAAATGGAGCTGGCGCAGAAATACCGCGTAGTGAGTATACCGGCGTTTGTCTTCTTTAACGGCGGGGACGTGATAAATACCTTTGTCGGGGCCATGAGCGCGGCGGAGCTGGCGGAGAAAACAGAGCAGATACTGGCGTGAGGCCGTATCTGCTTTCTTATCTTTATCATAAGAGGGGAACAAGCTTTTATGTACATAATACTGTTTTTGATCTGGATCATTTTTAACGGGAACCTGACCCTGGAGATCGCGCTGTTCGGCCTGGTGATCGCGGCCGTCATGTACGCCTTTATCTGCAGGTTCATGGGTTACAGCATCAAAAAGGATTTGTGGTTCTGCAGAAAAAGCCTGCGCTTTCTGCAGTACGCGGTGGTGCTGGTATGGGAGATCGTCAAGGCCAACGCGTCGGTCATGCGCATGATCCTTTCGCCCCGCTTTCACAACGAACCGGTTCTGGTCCGGTTTCAAACGGATCTGAAAACCCGGATGGCCAGAACGCTGCTGGCAAATTCCATTACCCTGACGCCGGGGACCATTACGGTTTCCCTGGAAGGGAACGAATATACCGTGCACTGCCTGGACAAGAGCCTGGCGGAGGGGATTGACAGTTCCGTGTTTGTCAGACTGCTGCGCGGGCTGGAAGAGGGAGGGCCGGAATAATGGAACTGGAGATGCTCTATCAGAACGTATATGGCGGGATCCTGATCTTTATGGCGTTTTTGCTGTTCGCCTGTCTGCTGCGGGCCGTGCGGGGACCCCGGATGGCGGACAGAGTAGTGGCCGTCAATATGATGGGGACCATGGTCATCGTGATGATCGCGGTGTTTGCCCTGCTTCTGGACGAAGGATATCTGGCGGATATCTGCCTGATCTACGCCATGATCAGTTTTCTGGCGGTGGTGGTGCTGACGAAGGTCTATACCGGCGTTTATCTGGAAAGCAGGAGGAACCGGGAAAAGGACCGGGAACAGAAGGAGGGATCCGAAAATGGCTGAGTGGATACGTTTTATCGCGGGGAGCCTGTTTTTGCTGATCGGCATGATGATCTTCTGCGTGCAGCTTTTCGGCGTGTTCCGTTACAAATATGTGCTGAACCGTATGCACGCGGCGGCTATGGGAGATACGCTGGGGATCAGTTTTTCCCTGGTGGGACTGATGATCTTCGCCGGTTTTCAGTTCGTGACGCTGAAATTCGCGCTGGTGATCCTGTTTTTGTGGTGCGCTTCGCCGGTTTCTTCGCATCTGATCGCCAGGCTGGAAGTCACCACCAATGAGAAACTGGAGGAATACTGCGAGATCAGAGAGGATATGGAGCGGGAGAACTCCGCGGAAGCGAAAAAGGAGGAAGAGATATGACTGTTTTACAGGCGATCTTACTGGGATTTCTGATAGTGTGCGCCGTCGCGGTGAGCTTTTCCCGAAACCTGCTGAACTCCATCATCATCTATATGTCCTTTTCTCTTGTGATGTGTATGATCTGGATCTGTCTGCAGTCACCTGACCTGGCGATCACGGAGGCCGCGGTGGGAGCGGGAGTGACGACCATTCTCTTTTTTGTGACGTTAAAGAAGATCCACGCGATACAGCAGGAGGACGCGGAGAACAGGCACTGACGGAAGGCGCCCGCGCGGAATGAGAGGCGGAAATGGACAAGAAAAAAGAAGGAAAAGAGAAAGCTGGCCGGTTTCAAAGCTGGCTGGACGGCGAAACGGATATCTACGCGGGCGTGATGGAAACGCGCCCTCAGAAAGAATATGAACCTTCTCCGTATTTCCTGCGGCAGCAGGAAAAGGACCGCAGACGGATAGCGGAGAGAGTCAACAATGTGGAACACAATAAAGAATACCGGTTTTTTAAACGGGTCTACCGGGTCTTGGCGGTAGTGTTTGCCCTGTCCTTTATCGTACTGCTGGTGATGGCGGTATCCTGGCTGCCGCCGGTGGGACAGGCGGCCAATCCGGACAACAACGAGGTTTCGGCCCGCTACATAGAAAACGGGCTGCAGGAAACGGGTTCGGTGAATATCGTGACGGGTATGATCCTGACGTACAGGGCGTTCGATACGTTCGGAGAAACCAATGTGCTGTTTATCGCGACCTGCTGCGTGATGGTCATGCTGCTGGTGGATGAGGCGCTTCTGAAGAAACAGGGAGCGGACAATGACAGAAAGTACGAGCCCAAGAATGACGCGATCTTACAGGGAATGGCGTTCGTGCTCTGTCCGGTCATCTTTATCTTTGGCATATACGTGATCCTGGGAGGGCATCTGGGACCGGGAGGAGGTTTCTCCGGCGGCGCCGTTATGGGCGCGGGACTGATCCTGTATGTCAGCGCGTTCGGTTTTCAGAAGACGCAGCGCTTTTTCAATGAAACCGTGTATAAAACGGCCAAGATCACTTCGTTAGTGATGTACGGCCTTGTGGGCTCCTATTTTTATATCACGGGCGCCAACGGGCTTGAGAATCATATTCCGCTGGGCCTGCCGGGACATATTCTCAGCGGCGGCATTATCCTGCCCATCAATATCTGCGTGGGGATCGAAGTGGCCTGTACCATGTACGCGTTTTACGCGCTGTTCAGAAGAGGAGGACTGTAATATGGGAGCGAACCTGTTTGCCAATTACGAGGAAGTTGTGGCGATGATCTTATTTGGCATTGGCTTTGCCAACCTGCTTTTACAGAATAACCTGATCAAAAAGATCATTGGTATGAATATCATGGATGCCGCGATCTATCTGTTCCTGGCGGAAAAAGGATATATCGCGGGCCGGGCCGCGCCGATCATCACGGACGGGGTACAGAAGATGGAAGCGTATATCAACCCCATACCCAGCGGACTGGTGCTGACGGGCATCGTGGTTTCCGTGTCCGTTACGGCGCTCATGCTGTCCATTACCATTCGGTTATACGCGAGATACCATACGCTGAATCTGGATGAGATCTCCGCGCTGATCAAGAAGGAGGAGGCGTAAATGGAAATCATCAGAAACTTTCCGGCCGTTTCCATCCTTCTGTGCCTGTTTGCCGGGATCGTTTCTTCCGGGCTGAAGGCCAAAGCGGCGAAGCGGTTAAACGGTATTCTGATAGGAACGGAAATATTCCTGAATCTTTGTACTCTTTACTATACGACGGTGACGGGAGAGGCTTTTGTTTACGTGATGGGCAGATTCCCCGCGCCGTGGGGAAATGAGATCCGCGCCGGCGTTTTGGAGGCGCTGCTGGCGCTTTTTGTCTGCGTGGTCATGCTGCTCTCGCTCTGGGGCGGGGAGCGGCAGCTTCAGGAGAAGATCGCGGAGGATAAGATCTTCCTTTATTATGTACTGGCGGATCATCTCCTCTGTTCTCTGCTGGCGCTGATCTATACCAACGACCTGTTTACCGCCTATGTGTTTGTGGAGATCAATACCATATCGGCCTGCGGGCTCATTATGATCCGGCAGACGGGACGCACCATCGAAGCGGCGGTGCGCTATATGATCATGAGCCTTTTAGGCTCCGGGCTTTTGCTCATGGGGCTGTGTATGCTCTATGACCTGACGGGGCATCTGCTGATGAGCAATATACAGGAAGCCGTGGCAAGGCTGCATGCTTCCGGGGAGTATGGAGTGCCCCTTACCGTCACCATCGGACTGATGACGGTGGGGCTCGCTATTAAGAGCGCGCTTTTTCCGTTCCACACATGGGTGCCGGACGCCTACGGATATTCCGCCGCTTCCAGCGCGGCGATCCTTTCCTCCCTGGTGAGCAAAGGATACATCTTTCTGCTGATAAAGATCATTTACCGCGTCATCGGCTTTGACGTTTTCCATGATACCAAGATCGTAAACGTGCTTTTTATCTTCGGGCTGGCGGGGATGATATTCGGCTCCCTGAGCGCCATTCAGGAAAACAATATCCGCAGGATGATCGCGTTTTCTTCGGTGGCCCAGATCGGTTATATTTATATGGGCATCGGCATGGGGACCCAGGCCGGTATGCTGGCGGCGATCTTCCATATCTTTTCCCACGCGGCTTCCAAGTCGCTGCTCTTTGTGGCGTGCGTGGGACTTACGGACGCTTCCGGCGGCAGCGTGAAATTTCAGGATCTGACCGGAGCGGCTTACCGGAACAAGACGGCGGGAGCGGCTTTCGCGGCAGGCTCGCTTTCCATGGTGGGGCTGCCCCTGTTTTCCGGCTTTATCAGCAAGCTGCTCTTCGCCCAGGCCGCGGTGCAGAACCAGGGAAAAATGCTTCCCGCGCTGATCGTGCTGGCGCTCAGCACGATCCTGAACGCCATTTATTTTATGAAGACGGTCATCCGTATCTACACGCCCGCGCAGACCGGGTATGAGGGCCGTACCGCGGGGAACCCGAAGCTGTTTACGGCGGCGTGCGTACTGCTGGTGGTTCTGAACCTGCACTTGGGATGCCTGTCCCAGTCTTGGGAAAATCTGATCATGAAAGGATTGGGGATGTTCGCATGATGATACTTACGGCAATTTTCATACCGGCCGCGGCGGGCCTCATCCTGCTGCTGGGACCGGAATGGAAAAACAGAAAACGGCTGCGGGTATTTACCGGAGCGGCCCTGGCCGCCTCCTTTCTCGCGGCCTGCGCTGTGGTCAGCCTGTCCATGGGCGGAAATAATGTGTTTACGGGCGGAAACAGTATGTTTACGGGCGGAAACAGTATGTTTACGCTGTTTAACCTCACCACCGGACTGCCTGTGTTTTTTAAGGTAGACGGGGTCGGCTGCTTTTTTGCGGTACTGACCGGGCTGCTGTGGGTGCCTGCCGGGATCTATTCCTTCGCGTATATGGAGCACGAGTGGAAAGAAAAGCGGTATTACGGATTTTATCTGCTGAGTTACGCGATGCTCACGGGGCTGGAATTTTCCGGCAATCTGATCACCCTGTACCTGTTCTATGAGGGGATGAGCCTGCTGACGCTGCCGCTGGTGCTGCATAACGGCAGCAGGGAGGCCATTATGGCCGGCCTGAAATATCTGTTCTTTTCACTGGCCGGAGCTTATATGGTGCTTTTCGGGCTCTTCCTGCTTAACCGTTTCGGAAATACGCTGAGCTTTACCCCGGGAGGCGTGCTGGACCCCACGCTGACGGAAGGCCGGGAGGGCATACTGCTGGTGGGAGCGTTTGTCATGCTCTTAGGTTTCGGCGTGAAAGCGGGGATGTTCCCCCTGCACGCCTGGCTGCCCACAGCCCATCCCGTGGCGCCGGCGCCGGCTTCCGCCGTTCTGTCCGGTATGATCGTGAAATGCGGCGTGCTGGGAGTTATCCGCACGGTCTATTACCTGTTCGGCGCGGATTTTCTGCGGGGCACCTGGGTGCAGCAGGTATGGATGACGCTGATCCTGCTCACCGTGCTTTTGGGTTCCATGATGGCGTACCGGGAAAAAGGCTTTAAAAAGCGGCTGGCGTACTCTACGGTAAGCCAGGTTTCCTATATTTTATTTGGGCTGGCTACGCTGCAGCAAGAGGGCTTTACAGGCGCTTTTCTGCATACGGCGGCCCACGCGATGATGAAATGCGGGCTGTTCCTGGTGGCGGGAGCGGTTATCTTTAAGACCGGAAAAACCAGGGTGGAGGAGCTTTCCGGCATAGGCCGCCGGATGCCCGTGACTATGGGCTGCTATACGCTGCTTTCCCTGTCCTTGATCGGCATACCGCCGTTCGGAGGCTTTGTGAGCAAATGGTATTTGGGCAGGGGCGGCGTGAACAGCGGCCTGCCGGTATTTGATATCCTGGGCCCGGCGGTTCTGCTGGTATCGGCGCTTTTGACCGCGGGGTATCTGCTGCCCATATCCATACGGGGATTTCTGGGCGGGGAAGAAACCGGCGGAAAAACGGAAAGAGAGGAAGCGCCGTTTTTGATGCTGGCGCCGATCCTGCTGTTTACGGCGCTGGTCACGCTGCTGGGGCTTTTTCCCGATAAGGTAACGGCGTTTGTAACGGGCATCGCGGATGTTCTGGTTAAGGAGGGGCTTGCGGGATGAGTGGAATGTTGATGATCGGAGCTGTTTTGCTGCCTGTTCTGGGAAGCATCCCCGTATTTTTGTTCCCGTGGCGGAACCGCGGGGCCATGCGCGTATATCTGGAGATCCTGGTCTGCGCCGCGTCCCTGCTGGTAGGGTACCTGCTCATGCGCGGGCCTTCCGCGCCTTTTACCGTGGTAACTTTTACGGGCAGCCTGACGATCCAGTTTAAGATAGACGGGCTGTCCACGGTATTCGCGGGAATGATCGCGGTGCTCTGGCCTTTCGCCACGCTGTATTCGTTTGAGTATATGCGCGGGGAACCAAGGGAGAGAAGTTTCTTTTTGTTTTATACCATGACCTACGGCGTGACGCTGGGGATCGCCATGGCGGGAAATCTGCTTACGCTGTACTTCTTTTATGAGCTTCTGACGCTGGTCACGGTGCCGCTGGTGATGCAGACGCTGACCAGAGAAGCCATACTGGCCAGCAGGAAATATCTGTACTATTCTCTGGGCGGCGCGGCGTTTGCCTTCATCGGGCTGATCTTTGTGATCATCTACGGCAGCTCCATGGATTTTGTGTACGGCGGGGTACTGGATCTGGCCAAAGTGGGGGAACGCGCGAATATCCTGCGGCTGATCTACGTGTTCGCTTTCTGCGGCTTCGGCGTGAAAGCGGCGCTCTGCCCGTTTAACTCATGGCTTCCCCAGGCCGGCGTGGCGCCTACGCCGGTGACCGCCCTCCTGCACGCGGTGGCGGTGGTAAAGTCCGGCGCGTTCGCCATTATGCGGCTGACCTATTACAGTTACGGGACGGAGTTCCTGCGGGGAACGTGGGCGCAGGACGTAGTGATGACCCTGACCATTATCACCATTGTCTACGGCTGTTCCCGCGCGGTAAAGGAAACGCATCTGAAGAGAAGGCTGGCCTACTCTACCATCAGCAATCTCTCCTATATTTTGTTCGGCGTGAGCCTGATGACGCCGGCGGGACTGATGGGAGGGCTGACGCATATGATCTTCCACGCGTTCATAAAGATCTGCTCGTTCTTCTGCGTGGGCGCCATCATGCACGAAAACGGCAGGAACTATGTCCATGAGCTGGACGGTTTCGCCAGAAAGATGCCCAAGGTCTTCGCCTGCTTTACCGTATCGGCGCTGGCGCTGATGGGAGTGCCGGGCATGGCGGGATTTATCAGTAAATGGTATCTGGCCAAGGCCGCGGTGTCCACGGAAAACCCGCTGGCGTATCTGGGAGTGGCGGCCCTTTTGATCTCCGCGCTCCTGACCGCGATCTACATGATGACCATTGTGATACGGGCGTACTTTCCGCCAAGAGATTTTGATTATGGGACCATCGCGCAGGTAAAGGATGCCAAACCGTTGATGTGGCTTCCCCTGCTGTTCTTTGTGATAGTAATTCTGCTGTTCGGAGTGGATTCCCGGATAGTGACCGGCTTCCTGGGCGAAGTGGCGGCGGGCAGATACTAGGAGGTGGCTGTTTTGAAAGAATATATCGCGCTGGCGGTGCTCTGGCCTTTCGGCGGCGCCGCACTGACCTGGATCCTGGGCAGAAAGCAGGAAAAGGCCGCGGGATACGCCCGCGGAAACATAATGGCGGCGATAACGGTGCTGGGAGAAGTGGCAGTGGTGCTGGGGCTCTGTTTCGCCGGCCGGCTGACAGGGAACGCGGGACTGGCGGACCCCGCCGGGGTGTTTTATCCCGCGGGGCAGAAGGCCGGTACGGCGGCGATCGTGTACTGGCAGCATATCTGCGGCGGAACTTTCTGTTTCGCGGTAGACGGATTCCGGGGACTTTACGCGCTGACTGCCGCCTTTATGTGGGCGGTGTGCACCCTGTTTTCTTTTGATTATATGGCGCATTATCCCCATAAAACCCGTTATTACTTTTTCCTGCTCCTGACACTGGGCGCGACGGAAGGCGTCTTTTTGTCGGCGGACTTTTTTACCATGTTCGTATTTTTTGAGATCATGTCCCTGGCCTCCTACGTGTGGGTGGCGCAGGATGAAAGAAAGGAATCCCTGCGGGCGGCGGAAACCTATCTGGCGATCGCGGTCATTGGCGGCCTGTGTATCCTGATGGGAATGTTTTTACTCTATGGGAATGACATGAGAAACCTTTCCACGGCGGGGGAGATCATGCTGAGCATTTCCCGGCAGGGAGAAATCAGCCGGGGCAGGATTGCCGCGGCAGGGCTTTTGATGCTGGCGGGATTCGGGGCCAAGGCAGGATCCGTACCTCTGCATATCTGGCTGCCGAAAGCGCATCCGGTAGCGCCGGCACCGGCTTCGGCGCTGCTTTCCGGCATCCTCACGAAAACCGGCGTATTCGGCGTGATGCTCTTAACTCTGCGGCTCTTTTGGGGGGACAAAAGATTCGGCACCCTGATCCTGATACTGGGGCTCTGCACCATGCTGACGGGAGCGGTCCTGGCGCTGTTTTCTGTGGACCTGAAACGGACGCTGGCCTGTTCCTCCGTTTCGCAGATCGGATTTATTTTTACGGGAGTGGGAGCGGCCGGCATCTTCAGCGGAGGAACGGCGGCCTCGGAAGAGGGACTGCTGGTTTCGCTGAACGGTGGGATCCTGCATATGATAAACCATTCCCTGATCAAACTGGTGCTGTTCTGCGCGGCGGGCGTGGTCTTTATGAACCTGCATAAGCTGGATCTGAATGAGATCCGGGGCTTCGGACGAAAGAAGCCGCTGCTCCACGCTGTTTTCCTGGCGGGCGCGCTGGGAATCGCGGGAGTGCCGCTCTTTAACGGCTACGTGAGCAAAAGTCTGCTGCATGAAAGCCTGCTTCTGCTGCGAAAGGAGTGGCCTCTGCCATGGGCCCGAGCGGCGGAATGGATCTTTATCTGCGCCGGCGGCTGTACCGCGGCCTACATGGCGAAACTGTATGTGGCGCTTTTCTGGGAAAAGAACAGTGAGGAAGCCGTGCAGAAAACCTATGAGGAGAAGAAGCGGTATATGAAACCGCTCAGCGGCGCGCTGTTAGGGACCGCCGCGGCTCTGCTCCCCGCGCTGGGCGTGGGAGCGGGCATCCGGGAAGGGGTCTTTAACGGGGAAAGCCTGTGGGGAGCCCTGCTGTCCCTGCTGATCGGAGCCGGGATCTACCTTCTGTTTGTCCGGCCTGTTTTAATGAAAAACGGGCGGTATATCAATCGCTGGAAACCGGAATGGGATCTGGAGGAACGGGTTTACAGACCGCTTCTGAACGGCCTGGCGTTTGTACTCAGCGTGATATGCCGTTTTCTGGACAATCTGACAGACTGGCTGATAGCGGGGCTGCGCAGGAGCGTATATCGGGATTCCCCGCTGCCGCATGAACTGGAAGAAGGAAACGTGCTGACCCACGCGGCGGGCGTGGCGCTGGACGGCGGCAGGAACATCTTCCGGCGCGAAAAAACTCCCCGGGAGAGGTCGTTTGAGCATAAGCTGGCGATGTTCGCGGAGGAACAGAAGGAGAATCGTATCATGATCGGCCGCAGCCTTTCTTTCGGATTGCTGCTTTTCTGTGTCGGGTTGGTTATGACACTTGTTTATATTCTGCTGATATAGGATTGGATTAAGATGACAAAAATGTCAGATTTTGCGAGCGTGACGGATAACTTGCAAAATCTGACATAACATTGCAGGAAATTTTTCAGAGGCCTGCGTGAAAAAACAAAAATAAAGGAATTTTAGATAACTGCCGTTATTTATTCTTATACCGCAGAGCCGCTTCCACCAGCCCTCTGAAAAGAGGATGGGGTCTGTTGGGGCGGGATTTCAGTTCAGGATGCCCCTGTGTGGCAATGTAAAAAGGATGCGTGGGAAGCTCGCACATTTCCACAATGCGGTTATCGGGCGAGGTGCCGGAAAGCCGCAGGCCGTGGCCGGTCAGAGCCGCCCGGTAATCGTTGTTCACTTCATAGCGGTGTCTGTGCCGCTCCGAGATGGCATCGGTGCCGTACAGTCTGTGCGCCAGGGAATCTTCCGCCAGCACGCAGGGATAGGCGCCCAGCCTTAAGGTGCCGCCGATGTCTTCCACGCCGTTCTGGTCCGGAAGCAGGGCGATCACCGGATGGGTGGTATTCGGATCCATCTCGATGCTGTGCGCGTCTTTATAGCCGACTACATTTCTGGCGTATTCCACAATGGTAAGCTGCATACCCAGGCACAGGCCCAGAAAAGGGATGTCGTGGGTGCGGGCGTAGCAGATGGCGGTGATCATGCCGTCGATCCCCCGGGAACCGAAGCCGCCGGGTACCAGGATCCCCTGTACATCCGAAAAGATCTCTTCCGCGTTTTCGGGAGTGACGGTTTCGGAATCCACCCACTTGATATTGACGGTGGCGTGGTTGGAAATACCCCCGTGCTTCAGGGCTTCTACCACGCTGATGTACGCGTCGTGCAGCTGAACATATTTGCCTACCAGCGCGATGGTGACGTCATCCGTGGGGTGCTTCAGATCTTCCACCATTTTTTCCCAGTCTGTCAGATCCGGTTCGGGACAGTCCAGATGCAGGCATTCACAGGCCACCTGTGCCAGATGTTCCCGCTCCATGGCCAGAGGCGCCTCATAAAGATATTTTACGTCCAGATTCTGCAGCACATGGTTGTCGGGAACGTTGCAGAAGAGCGCGATCTTGTCCTTGATATCCTGGGTCAGCGGATGCTCGCTCCGGCAGACGATGATATCCGGCTGGATCCCCATGCCCTGCAGGTCCTTTACGCTGGCCTGGGTGGGTTTGGTCTTTAACTCCTGGGAAGCGCTTAAATAGGGGATCAGGGTAACGTGGATCAAAATAGCGTTATCGTGTCCTACTTCATGCTGGAACTGCCGGATGGATTCCAGAAAGGGCTGGCTTTCAATATCGCCCACGGTGCCGCCCACTTCAATGATGGCGATACAGGTATCGTCGCTGGTAAAATTACGGTAAAACCGGCTCTTGATCTCGTTGGTGATATGGGGGATCACCTGGACGGTGCCGCCGCCGTAATCGCCCCGGCGCTCCTTGTGCAGGACGCTCCAGTATACCTTTCCCGTGGTGACATTGGAGTTTTTGTTGAGATTTTCGTCAATAAAACGCTCGTAATGCCCAAGATCCAGATCCGTTTCGGTGCCGTCATCGGTGACGAAAACTTCCCCGTGCTGGATAGGATTCATGGTACCAGGGTCGATATTGATATAAGGATCAAATTTCTGCATGGTGACTTTATAGCCACGGGCCTTCAGAAGGCGGCCCAGAGATGCGGCGGTGATCCCTTTTCCCAGTCCGGAAACCACGCCGCCCGTTACAAACACATATTTTACTGACATAGCGATACCTCGGCTTTACCTGATTTTTGAGAAATGCGATGCTGCAAATAAAAAAAGGTACTATAAACACAGCTATAGCACCGTTGCCTTAACAAGTGGATTTTAGCACTGTAAACCGCTGTTGTCAATAGGTTCCCGCGCCGGGAGGGGACGGGTTTATAAAAATTTGATAGTTCTTCATGTGTTTTTTATAGCATATTCCGAAAGGTTGTGTTACAATAAAGAACGGCATATGTAGAAAAAACCCGCAGAAGGAAATGGGAAAAGTACGTGATGAAAGCAGGATTTGACAACGAAAAATATTTAAAACTGCAGTCGGAACATATCCAGGAGAGGATCGGCAAATTTGGAGATAAGCTGTATCTGGAATTTGGCGGCAAGCTGTTTGACGATTATCACGCTTCCAGAGTACTGCCGGGATTTGAGCCGGACAGCAAGCTGCGGATGCTGATGAAGCTTTCCGATAGAGTAGAGATCGTCATTGTGATAAACGCGGCCGATATTGAAAAGAATAAAATACGCGGGGATCTGGGCATCACTTATGATGAGGACGTGCAGAGGCTCATGGAAGAATTTACCTGCCGCGGGCTCTATGTGGGCAGCGTGGTGCTGACGCACTATGCCGGACAGCCGCTGGCGGTGGAATTTAAAGAAAAAATGGAAAAAAAGCAGGTGAAAGTATATCTGCACTATACCATAGAAGGGTATCCCTCCAATATCCCGCTGATCGTCAGCGAGGACGGATTCGGCAAAAACGAGTATATCGAAACCAAAAGACCGCTGGTGGTGGTGACGGCGCCGGGGCCGGGGAGCGGCAAGATGGCTACCTGCCTTTCGCAGCTCTACCACGACAATAAGCGGGGGATCAAGGCCGGATACGCCAAGTATGAAACTTTTCCCGTCTGGAACCTGCCGTTAAAGCATCCGGTCAATCTGGCTTACGAGGCGGCTACCGCGGATCTGAACGACGTCAATATGATCGACCCGTTCCATCTGGATGCTTACGGGGAAACCACGGTCAATTATAACAGGGACATTGAGATATTCCCGGTGCTGAACGCTATTTTTGAAAAGATCTACGGGGAAAATCCTTACAAATCCCCTACGGATATGGGAGTGAACATGGCGGGATTCTGTATCGTGGACAATGATGTCTGCACGGAAGCCTCCCACATGGAGATCATCCGCCGTTACTATACCACCCTCTGCGATGCGCGCAGGGGAAAGGCCAAAGAGAGCGAAGTCTATAAGATAGAGCTTCTGATGAAGCAGGCCAGGATCACCACGGATGACAGGCGCGTGACGGTGGCAGCGAAGAAGCGAGAGAGGCTGCTGGGAGTGCCCACCGCCGCCATAGAGCTTTCGGACGGCACCATCATCACTTCCAAGACCACGGATCTGCTGGGCGCATCGGCGGCGCTTCTGCTGAACGCGCTGAAGTATCTGGGCGGCGTGGACGAGGATGCGCACCTGATATCCCCGGAGGCGATCGAACCGATCCAGGAACTGAAGACCAGATATCTGGGAGGGAAAAATCCCAGACTGCATACGGATGAGGTGCTGATAGCGCTTTCGGTCTGCGCCACAAGCGACGGGAACGCGCGAAAAGCGCTGGAGCAGCTTCCCAAGCTGCGGGGCTGTCAGGTGCACACCTCCGTGATGCTTTCGGACGTGGATACGAAGATCTTTAAGAAGCTGGGCGTAGATCTGACCAGCGAACCAATTTTAAAAGGGAAGAACGGATAAATGAGTGACAGAAACGTAAATGAATTTGACAACGGAAACGGCTATAATAACGGCCGGGGAGGCCAGGGCGGGCAAGGCGGCCCCGGCGGAAACGGCGGCCAGGGAGGCGGCGGTTCCAATCCGAGAAAGGTGAACCTGCTCCTGCTTTTAGTGGCGGCGCTGATCACGCTGGTCCTTACCAGCATATTTATGCGGACGCTGAATAACAGTGAAACCAAGGAGATCAGCTACAGCGAGTTTATGCAGTGGGTGGATGCCGGCCGGGTGGAGGGACAGCCCAATACCGTGGTAAAGAGCGTGCACTACGGCTCGGACAGCATCTACATTGAGCGTGTGGAAGAAGAGGAGCGGCAGATCAATCCGCTGTTAGCTTACTATACCACCGCGGCCAGGACCACTTATTATACGGCGATGGTGGAAGATGACAGTCTGCCGGAAAGACTGCGGGAAGCTGGGGTGGAAGTGTGGGGATATATTCCGGACAACTCCGGTATCCTTGTGGAGATCCTGCTGTATTATGTGTTGCCGCTGGTGCTGTTCTGGATCCTGCTCAGTTTCCTGTTCCGCAAGATGAACAAAGGCGGCGGACCCATGGGCGTGGGCAAGAGCAACGCCAAGGTCTATGTGCAGAAGGAAACGGGCATTACCTTTAAGGACGTGGCCGGAGAGGACGAAGCGAAAGAGTCCCTGCAGGAAGTGGTGGATTTCCTGCACAATCCCGGAAAATATTCCAAGATAGGCGCGAAGCTGCCGAAGGGCGCCCTGCTGGTGGGCCCTCCGGGTACCGGCAAGACGCTGCTGGCCAAGGCGGTGGCCGGAGAAGCGGGAGTACCCTTTTTCTCCCTGGCCGGTTCCGACTTTATCGAGCTGTATGTGGGCGTGGGAGCTTCCCGTGTCAGGGATCTGTTCAAGGAAGCCACCAAGAACGCTCCCTGTATCATTTTTATTGATGAGATAGACGCTATCGGCAGGAGCCGCGATTCCAAATACGGCGGCGGCAACGAGGAAAGGGAGCAGACGCTGAACCAGCTGCTTTCGGAGATGGACGGATTCGATACTTCCAAGGGAATCCTGATCCTGGGCGCCACCAACCGGCCCGAGATCCTGGATAAGGCGCTTTTGCGCCCCGGCCGCTTCGACCGCCGGATCATTGTGGATAAGCCGGACCTGAAGGGGCGCGTGGAGATATTGAAAGTACACGCCAAGGACGTCAAGATGGACGAAACGGTGGACTTTGACGCTATCGCGCTGGCTACCAGCGGCGCGGTGGGCGCGGATCTGGCCAATATGATCAACGAAGCCGCGATCAACGCGGTAAAGGACGGCAGGGAATATGTGAGCCAGAAGGATCTGTTTGACGCCGTGGAGCAGGTTCTGGTGGGCAAGGAAAAGAAGGACCGCATCATGAGCAAGGAAGAGAGGAAGATCGTTTCCTATCATGAGGTTGGGCACGCCCTTGTCAGCGCGCTGCAGAAAAATTCCGAACCGGTGCAGAAGATCACGATCGTGCCCCGTACCATGGGAGCGCTGGGCTATGTGATGCATGTGCCGGAGGAGGAAAAGTACCTGAATACCGAGGCAGAGCTGCGGGATATGCTGGTAAGCCTGGTAGCGGGCCGGGCCGCTGAGGAGATCGTGTTTGATACCGTGACAACAGGCGCGGCCAACGATATTGAAAAGGCAACCGGGATCGCCCGTTCCATGGTCACCCAGTACGGAATGAGCAAACGTTTTGGCCTGGTAGGGCTGTCCACCGTGGAAAGCAAATATCTGGAAGGCAGGGAAGTCCTGAACTGCAGCGACAAGACCGCGGCCCAGGTAGACGAGGAAGTGGTGGCCATTCTGAAAGAAAGCTACGAAAAGGCGAAAAAACTGCTTTCCGAGAACCGGGAACTGATGAACAAGCTGGCGGCGTTCCTGATCGAGAAGGAAACCATTACCGGCAAGGAATTTATGGAAATCTACCGCAGGGAAAAAGGACTGCCGGAGCCCGAAGAAGAAACGCGGGATGAGGCTTCCGCGGAGAAGGCCGCCACAGCGGAAGCTGACGGGGAAACCGTGGAGAAGGCCGTTACGGCGGAAGCTGACGGGGAAACCGCGGAGAAGGCCGCCACAGCGGAAACTACGGCGGAACCCGCAGGAGAATCCACAGAGGAAGCCGCCGGAGAACCCGGGGAGCGGGAACCGGCATCGGCGCCGGCGGATGCGCCCGGACAGGCGGAGGACCGGAGCGTGGGCGTATTTTCCAACCATGTTTTAAACGATGATAAATAAACCGGCACAGGCCGGATAACAAAGCCGTATCAGTTCTGGTACGGCTTTTTGCGGGCGGGAGAGCGTATGGGGTTTTGCTTTGAGGAAGAACTGAAAAAACTGCCGGCCAAACCGGGGGTATATATCATGCATGACGCGCAGGACGCCATTCTCTATGTGGGAAAAGCGGTCAACCTGCGCAACCGTGTCCGCTCTTATTTCAGGGAAAATATCGGCAGGGGGCCGCAGATCGACAAAATGGTATCCCTGATCGCCCGGTTTGAGTACATTGTCACGGACTCGGAGCTGGAAGCGCTGGTACTGGAGAACAATCTGATCAAGGAGCATCTGCCCAAATACAATACGCTGCTGAAGGATGACAAGACCTATCCCTATATCAAAGTGACGGTGGGGGAGGACTACCCCAGGATTCTGTTTTCCAGGGAAATGAAAAAAGACAGATCCCGTTACTTCGGTCCCTATACCAGCGCGGCCGCGGTAAAGGACACCATCGAACTGCTGAATAAGCTGTATCAACTGCGCACCTGCAACAGAAACCTGCCCAGGGATATCGGGCAGGAAAGACCTTGCCTGAATTATCATATCAGGCAGTGTCTGGCGCCCTGCCAGGGGAATGTCAGCAGGGAGGAATACCGGCAGCAGGTGGAGCGGGCGCTGGATTTCCTGAACGGGAATTACGGCACCGTATTAAAAGAGCTGGAACAGAAAATGAAAGAGGCCGCGGAGAACATGGAGTATGAGGAAGCGGCCCGCTTGCGGGATCTGCTGAACAGCGTAAAAGCGGTGGCGCAGAAACAGAAGATTACCGACAGCGCGGGGGAAGACAGGGATATCATCGCGCTCGCCAGGGAAGAGCGGGATACGGTGGTACAGGTCTTCTTCGTAAGAGATGGCAGGCTGATCGGAAGAGAGCATTTTTACATGATGCGGGGAGAAGGCTGCGCGAAAGAGGAAATCCTGGGGGATTTTGTGAAACAGTTTTACGCCGGAACCCCTTTTATTCCCCGGGAGCTGATGCTTCAGTACGAGATCCCCGACAGGGAACTGATAGAGGACTGGCTGAGCAGACGAAAGGGCGGGCGGGTAAAGCTGCTGGTGCCCAAAAAAGGGAGCAAGGAAAAGCTGGTGGAACTGGCGGCGCAGAACGCGGCGCTGGTACTGAGCCAGGATAAGGAAAGGATAAAGCGCGAAGAAGGGCGGACCATCGGAGCGGTCAAAGAGATCGCTTCTCTGCTGGGGCTGGAGAACGTCAGCCGGATGGAAGCCTTCGATATTTCCAATATCAGCGGGTTTGCCAATGTGGGTTCCATGGTGGTCTTTGAAAAAGGAAAACCCAAGCGCAGCGATTACCGCAAATTTAAGATCCGCACCGTGGCGGGACCGGATGATTACGCCTGTATGCGGGAAGTGCTGACCCGTCGTTTCATGCACGGGATAGATGAACAGCTGAAGCTGAAGGAAAAGGAGATCGACAATGAATTTGGCAGCTTTACCCGATTCCCCGATCTGCTCTTAATGGATGGCGGCAGGGGACAGGTCAATATCGCGCTGGCGGTTCTGGAAGAGCTTGGACTGCGGATCCCGGTCTGCGGCATGGTAAAGGATGACAGCCACAGAACAAGGGGACTGTATTATAATAATGTGGAAATCGCTATGGACACCCGCTCCGAAGGCTTTAAGCTGATCACCCGGATCCAGGACGAAGCCCACCGTTTTGCCATAGAGTACCACAGGTCCCTGCGGGGGAAGGCGCAGGTCAGGTCGGTGCTGGACGATATCCCCAATGTAGGGCCCGCCCGGCGGAAAGCGCTGATGCGGCATTTCAGATCCATAGAGGAGATCAGAAAGGCCGGGGTGGAAGAACTGGCAGGGGTCCCGGAGATACCGGAACATATCGCGGAAGAAATTTACGCCTTTTTCCGGAAGGAGAAAAAGACGGATGCCGGCGAAAAGGAGTAAAAGCGGACTTCACATCAAAAAGGGAGTGTGCTACAATGAAACAATACAGAAACGGCATATAAATAAAGAAAAGCGAGGTATGGATATGGCGAGTATTACGCTGGCAAAGGTAGTGGAAAAATTTAAACTGACCAATCTGACACCGGATATCGAGATCAAGGGAATCAGGATCACGCTGCCCGATCTGAACAGGCCGGCGCTGCAGCTGGCGGGATATTTTGAGCATTTTGACTGTTCCCGCATGGAGGTCATCGGCTTTGTGGAATATACCTATATGGAGAGCCTGGATGAGGCGCGCAGAAGAGAGGTCTATGAGAAGTTCATGGCCTATGAGATCCCCTGCGTGGTATTCTGCCGGGAACTGCAGCCGGATGAAATTTTTCTGGAAATGGCGAATAAATATAAACGGCCGGTACTTTCCACCAATATGAATACTTCCGCGTTCATGGCGGAGGCCATACGTTGGCTCAACGTTATGCTGGCGCCCTGCATTTCCGTGCACGGCGTACTGGTGGATGTTTACGGGGAAGGCGTGCTGATCACCGGAGAGAGCGGTATCGGAAAATCGGAGGCGGCCCTGGAACTGATCCGGAGAGGGCACCGTCTGGTAACGGACGATGTGGTGGAGCTGCGCAAGGTCAGCGATGAAACGCTGGTGGGTTCCGCGCCCGATATCACCAAGCACTTTATCGAACTGAGAGGCATTGGCATCATAGACGTGAAGGCGCTGTTCGGCGCTTCCAGCGTGAAGGATACCCAGTCCGTGGATTTTGTGATCAGGCTGGAGGACTGGGATAAGGATAAGGAATACGACAGACTGGGGCTGGAAGAGGAATATACGGAATATCTGGGGAATAAACTGGTATGCTACACGCTGCCCATCCGTCCCGGACGGAACCTGGCGGTTATCTGTGAATCCGCGGCGGTCAACCACAGACAGAAAAAGATGGGGTATAACGCGGCGCAGGAGCTCTATACCAGAGTGCAGAATTCTCTGGCGAAAAAACGGGATGAAGAAGAGGAGGAATAGACGGTATGAAAAAGTATGTATTCGGAGTGGATGTGGGCGGTACGACCATCAAAATGGGCCTTTTCGACATGAACGCCAATCTTCTGGAAAAGTGGGAGATCCCCAGTGTGACCGCCAATGACGGCGAACGTATTTTACCGGATATAGCGGAAAGCATCGAAAAGAAAATGGCGGAAACGGACATAGAAAAGGAAGAGGTGGCCGGCGTGGGGATCGGCGTGCCCGGACCGGTGGATGCCGCCGGCACGGTATACAAAACCGCCAATCTGGGCTGGGATACGGTGTTCAATATCCCGGAAGCCTTTCAGAAGTATCTGGATCTGCCGGTGATGGCGGGAAACGACGCCAATGTAGCGGCTCTGGGCGAAATGTGGCAGGGCGGCGGAAAAGGTTATAAGGATCTGGTGGTAGTGACGCTTGGCACCGGCGTGGGCGGCGGCATTATCTGTAACGGGCAGATGGTAACGGGCGCCGGCGGCGCTGGCGGCGAGATCGGCCATATCCATGTGGAAGACAATGAAACGGAAGAATGCGGCTGCCACAATATCGGCTGCCTGGAGCAGTACGCTTCCGCCACGGGAGTGGTAAGGCTGGCAGGGAAACGGCTGGAGAAAGACGATACGCCCAGCGTGCTGAGAGGACAGACACTTACGGCCAAAGCGGTTTTTGACGCGGTAAAATTCGGGGATAAGCTGGCGGTGGAAGTGGCGGAGCAGTTCGGCGGATATCTGGGAAAGGGACTGGCGGCGGTGGCGGCGGTAGTCAATCCGCAGGTATTTGTCATCGGCGGCGGCGTGTCCAAAGCGGGAGAGGTGCTTTTCGAGTACATCAGGCCGTATTACATGCAGTACGCCTTCAGAGGCTGCCGGGATGCGGAATTCGCTCTGGCCACACTGGGGAATGACGCCGGTATTTTCGGCGCGGCGAAACTGATCCTGGACACACGGAATTAGATCCGCAGCGGAATAGGGAAAAATTTTTGTATAAAACTATCGAGGTATGAGATGATAAGTCAGGCAGTTAGGGAAGCATTACAGAAATTTATACCTGCAGAGAACATATTTTACAAAGAACCCTTGAGCAAGCATACTACTTTTCGGGTGGGGGGAGAAGCGGACTGCTTTATCAAAATACGAGATGAGAAAGAGCTGGCGGCGCTGTTAGCCTACCTGAACAAGGTGGGACTGCCCTATTTTATTATGGGGAACGGCAGCAATCTGCTGGTAAGCGACGAGGGATACCGGGGCGTTATCCTGCAGCTGGCGGAAGCGTTTCAGGACATCCGGGTGCGGGGGGAAAGGATTTACGCCCAGGCCGGCGCCCGCCTGTCTAAGGTAGCGAACGCGGCCCTGGAACACGGCCTGAGCGGCATGGAATTCGCGGCGGGGATTCCCGGAACCGTGGGAGGCGGCGTAGTGATGAACGCGGGCGCCTACGACGGAGAAATGAAACAGGTGGTGGACAGCGTGACGGTACTGGACAGAGATGGTAACCGGCTGGAGCTGGATAACGACACCATGGAATTCGGCTACCGCACCAGCGCCATCAAATCCCAGCCGTTTATCGTGACGGAATGCTGTTTCAGACTGCGGAAAGGCGAGAAAGAGGCCATCGCGGCCAGAACGGAAGAACTGCAGCGGAAAAGAAAAGAAAAGCAGCCTTTGGAATATCCCAGCGCGGGAAGCACTTTTAAACGTCCCGAAGGATATTTCGCCGGCAAGCTCATCATGGACGCGGGACTGGCGGGAGAGAGCATTGGCGGCGCGCAGGTTTCCGAAAAACACTGCGGTTTTATCATTAATACGGGAAACGCCACGGCCGCGGATATCCGGCGGCTGATTGCCAGAGTGCAGGAGGAAGTGGACAGATGCTTCCATGTGCGGCTGGAACCTGAGGTTATTTTCCTGGGAAAATTTTAACGGAAAGGAGCGGGAAGGATGCGTTTTGTAGTAGTGACAGGTATGAGCGGCGGCGGGAAGAGCACCGCGTTGAAAATGCTGGAAGATATGGGATTTTACTGCGTGGATAACCTTCCCGTTTCTCTCATTGACAAATTCGTGGAACTGATCACCATGCCGGACAGTGAGATCAGCCGGGTGGCGCTGGGCCTGGACGTGCGGGCGGGGCATTCTTTTACGGAGGCCTCCAGGATCTTAAAAAAGCAGAAAGAAGAGGGCCGTCAGGTGGAGATCCTCTATATGGACGCTTCGGATGCGGCGCTGGTCAAACGTTATAAAGAAACCAGAAGGGTGCATCCGCTGGCCGGCGGCGGGCGTGTGGAGGACGGGATCCGGGAGGAAAGAAAAATGGTGGCCTGCCTGAAAAAGGAAGCGGACTACATCATTGATACTTCCAACCTGCTGACCAGGGAATTAAAACAGGAGCTGGACAGAATTTTTATCCGGGATGAGGAATATAATAACCTGATGATAACCCTGCTTTCCTTCGGATTTAAGTACGGCATTCCGGCGGACGCGGATCTGGTGTTCGACGTCAGATTCCTGCCCAACCCGTTTTATCTGGAGGAATTGAAAAACAAAACGGGAAACGATAAGGAAGTACGGGACTACGTCATGCAGTTTCCGGAGGCAGGCGAATTTCTGGACAAGCTGACGGAGCTGCTGGAGTTTCTGATCCCCAACTACGTGAAAGAAGGTAAATATCAGCTGGTGGTGGCTATAGGCTGCACCGGCGGCCAGCACAGGAGCGTGACGCTTGCCAATGAACTGTATATCCGGATGAAAGATCACGGAAGCTACGGAATAAAGCTGTTTCACAGGGAGCAGAATAAATAGTGCTGTAAATTTTCAGCGGAAAAGAGGAAACATGACTTTTTCGGCCGAGGTCAAAGAAGAACTGGCGGGACACAACAGTCCGGCCAGGCATTGCCAGATGGCGGAACTGGCGGCCATCCTGCATTTCTGCGGGCAGTACGGACTGGATCAGGACGGCGGGCTGACGATCGGGCTTCAGACGGAAAATGAAGCGCTTGTCAGAAAATGCTTTACATTATTGAGAAAAACATTTAATATAGATACTGGCGCGATTCTCTACGGGGAAGAAAAAGAGAAGCTGATCGCGAAATTCGGCGAACTGTCCGCTCCCGTGGATGCCCTTTTTCTGAAGAATACCTGCTGTCGAAGGGCTTTTTTAAGAGGCGCGTTTTTAAGCTGCGGTTCTGTCAGCGCTCCCGAAAAGGGCTATCATCTGGAATTTGTCTGCGGCAATCGCCCGCAGGCCGCTCAGCTGGTGGAAGTGATGAAAACCTTTTCCGTGGAGGGAAAGATCGTACTGCGGAAAAAGTATAATGTGGTATACCTGAAGGAAAGCGAAGGGATCGCGGACCTTCTGAATGTTATGGAAGCCCATGTTTCTTTGATGAATCTGGAGAATACGCGCATTTTAAAAGAGGTGCGCAATTCCGTGAATCGCCGGGTGAACTGTGAAACGGCCAATATCGGCAAAACGGTGCAGGCGTCTGCCAGGCAGATAGAGGACATCCTGTATTTAAAAGAACATTACGGCTTTTCCAGACTTCCGGATAATCTGCGGGAAATGGCGGAAATAAGACTGGAGTATCCGGACGCGGCATTGAAAGAATTGGGGGAACATTTGGATCCGGCTGTAGGAAAGTCGGGAGTCAATCACCGGCTGCGCAGGCTCAGCGAGCTTGCCGAGCGGATCAGACTGTAAAAGGAGGAGAATTTATGACAAAGGAAACCATCACGATCAATCTGGAAAAAGGACTGGAGGCAACGCCGGCCGCCATGCTGGTACAGGTGGCCAGCAGATACGACAGCAAGATCTACATTCAGTCTTCGGACGGCGCGGTCAGGGTCAATGCCAAGAGCATTATGGGGATGATGAGTCTTGGACTGAACGCGGGAGCCAATGTAGTCGTGGAAGCGGACGGGGATGACGAGAAGGAAGCGCTTGACGGGATCGAGCATTACTTAAGCGGCAGGGCCGGCTGAAAGAAAGTCTTCTGAAACGGAATCGAGATCGGGATCAATAAAGACTTTACAGTTTCTTTATTGATTCCGTTTTTATTTAGGAGTATGTTTAAGGAAAAGGGAGATAAATACCATGACGAGAAAGAAACTTCTGTTTGTACTGAACCCCAAAGCCGGAAAAGCCCAGATCAAAAACCACCTTCTGGAGATAGTGGATATTTTCGTAAAGGCCGGTTACGAAGTGACCGTCTGCGTGACCCAGGAAAAAGGAGATGCCATACGGCTGGTGGAAACAAGGGAAGAGGGGTATGAGCTTCTGGTGTGCAGCGGCGGAGATGGCACGCTGGACGAGGTGGTGACCGGCATGGTAAAAAGCGGGAAATCCCTGCCTGTAGGATATATCCCCGCGGGCAGCACCAATGATTTCGCCAGCAGCCTGAAGCTGCCGCGGAACATGAAAAAGGCAGCCCGGGTCATTGTGGAAGGGCATCCCTTTGCCTGCGATATCGCCTCGTTTAACCGGGATCTGTTTGTGTACGTGGCAGCGTTCGGCATGTTCACTGACGTGTCCTATGAAACAGGACAGGAAATGAAGAACGCGCTGGGACATCTGGCGTATATCCTGGAAGGCGTAAAAAGCCTGACGGCAGTAAAGGCTTATCATATGCGGTTTGCTTATGACAATAATGTCATAGAAGGCAATTTCCTGTTCGGCATGATAACCAACTCCGTTTCGGTGGGCGGATTTAAAAAGATAACCGGAAAGAATGTAGAGTTAAATGACGGAGAGCTGGAGGTAACGCTGGTGAGGCTGCCCGGCAGCCTGGCGGAAATGAATCAGCTGATCGGCGCGCTGGCGGATAAGAATCCGGAAAATGCCCTGATCTGCTGGTTTAAGACCTCCCGGCTTCAGATCGAATCCGACGAGGAGATCGCCTGGACGCTGGACGGAGAGTACGGCGGCGCCCACAAGGAGGTCCTGATCGAGGATTACAGGGAAGCGCTGCAGATCATGGTGCCGTAAGTCACTTTTCTGACGCCCGGATCTTCTCCCGCTGCCAATATTTGTAAAAATGTAAGGACTTTGAAAGAAAGCTGTAAGGAACGGGTGATATATATTATATAGAAATAACCGTAACGCGCGGCGTAGTACATGATGAACCGGGGTGGGAATATGGGACACGGGCATAAACACGTGTGGCTGGCGCTGGTACTTTTGGGGGCAATGTGCTTTATCGGCGCCTGTACCAAGGCGGAACCCCATTATGATATTGTGCCGGCATATGAGGCGCTAATCTTCTCCGAAGAAGGAAATTATCCGGTAGGGGCCCAGTATTATAACGGAGAGCCCGCGCAGCTGAAGGCGGATCTTTTGACATCGGATATTCTTTTATGCAGAGAGGGAGAGGCGGCAGAGGTATGCGTAACCGGCGTGGCGGAGGAACTGCTCGGTCCGGATACGCGGTGGTGGCTGGCCCCGGACGGGACCGCCTGGGCGCTTTGCCCGGATACCATAATCTGTCTGAATCCCGACGGCAGCGAAAAATACCGGATACATACGGATCTTATCTCCGGTGGTATCTGTGAAGGGGCATCGGGAACGGTGGTAGTAGTACTGACAGATCCGAAGAAATACATCAGCGGATTGGCGGCGCTGGATACGGAAACCGGAACCCTGGGAGAGGTCAACTGGCAGAAAACCTTTATCAGCGCCGTAGGAAAAGGACAGGAAGAAGAGGTGCTGGCGGTAGATGAAGAAGGGGTATACGGTTACCGTTTTGGAGATAAAAAGAAGAATATTTACATGGAGTGGGCAGGTTCTTCCTATGAGCCGGAAAGGGTGCAGGCCGTAAATTTTCTGACTTCCGACCGGATAGCACTGTATACGGGGGAACCGGACAAGCCCGATGAGGATAATAAAGAAGGCATCCCGTATATTATGATCCGGGCGGATCTGTCCCCGTATATGGTATACGCGGAGTACGACAACCTGACGCGGAATACGGACTGGAACTTCGCGGGCTGGCCCGTGGAAGAGGGCGGCGTCAACGAAGCGGCGTTAACGGGTTTTTGTATGAATGCCGCATCGCCGTATCAGGACGGCGTATGGGAATTTATGATGTTTCTGCTGCGGGAAGAAAACCAGTATGACCTCTGCGTATCGGATCCGCATTCGTCAGGGTATCCGGTAAGCCGCGGCGCGTTTCGGCGGGCCGGAGAATTTTTTGTAGAGGAAACACAGAGGGAAGCGGACAGATATGAACTCGCGGAATTTAATATGTCAATGGCGCCGGGCATAGAGCTTGCCGCGGATAAGGTCACCGGCGAGCAGGTTTCGCGGATAGAGGCCCTGCTGGACGCGGGGCAGCAGGCACCGTGGAAAACAAAACCCATTCTGGAGATCATAAAAGAAGAAAGTGAAGCCTATTTTGACGGCAGCAAGACGGCGGAAGAAGTCATAGAGATCCTTCAGAACAGAGTGCAGCTTTACCTGGACGAGGCGGGATAAAAGAGAACGGGACGCTCCCGGCCATATCTTGATTTTCCAGAATGTGCTTGCGCAAGGACGGGCTTTAGGTTATAATAAAAACCGTAGTAAATTTCGGTTGGATGGCCGGTCAGAATCATATTAGGAAAGGTGGTAATAACAATGCCATTAGTTACAACAAAGGAAATGTTTGAGAAGGCATACAATGGCGGCTACGCGGTTGGTGCGTTCAATGTGAACAACATGGAGATCGTGCAGGGTATCACGGAAGCAGCCGGCGAGCTGAACAGCCCTGTCATTCTTCAGGTATCCAAGGGAGCGAGAGCTTACGCGAACCATACTTATCTGGTTAAGCTGGTAGAAGCGGCTGTCGCGGAAAATCCCCAGATCCCCATTGCGCTGCACTTGGATCACGGCGATACCTTTGAACTGTGTAAATCCTGTATCGACGGCGGATTTACTTCCGTTATGATCGATGCTTCCTCCAAGCCTTTTGAAGAGAATATCGCTCTTACCAAGCAGGTTGTGGAATATGCTCATGCGCACGGCGTCGTAGTAGAAGCCGAGCTGGGAACTCTGGCAGGTGTGGAAGACGAAGTATCCGTTGAGTCCGGCCATGAGTCCTATACCCGTCCGGAAGAAGTAGAAGAGTTCGTTTCCAGAACCGGCTGCGACTCCCTGGCGATCGCCATCGGTACTTCCCACGGCGCTTACAAATTTACAGCCGCTCAGTGTACCAGGAACGCGGACGGCATTCTGGTTCCCCCTCCCCTTCGTTTTGACGTATTGGAGGAGTGCATTAAGCGTCTGCCCGGTTTCCCCATCGTTCTCCACGGTTCTTCTTCCGTTCCGCAGGAGTTCGTTAAGATGGTAAACCAGTACGGCGGCAATATGCCGGATGCGGTGGGCATTCCGGAAGAGCAGCTTCGTAAGGCCGCGGAGCTGGCGGTATGTAAGATCAATATCGACTCCGATATCCGTCTTGCAATGACCGGCAACATCCGTAAGTATTTCGCGGAGCATCCGGATCACTTTGATCCCCGCCAGTACTTAAAACCTGCTCGTCAGGCTGTTAAGGACATGGTAGCTCACAAGATTGTCAACGTACTTGGTTCCGACGGAAAGGCATAAGATATCAAACACAGAGGCTCCCGAATGTTTTCGGGAGCCTTATAAATTTGCGGGAAAAGAAACAGGATATTATAAATAGGAAGGGAGAGAAGAAAATGACCTTCAGGCGGATCTTACTGACGGCGGGAATCCTTTTTTGCCTGTCCGGCTGCGCGGACAAGAGCGGCTATGACATCATACCTGAGTATGAGGCCCTGGTTTTTGAAGAATCGGGAAATTACCTGCTGGGCGAGCAGTATTATAAAGGGGAAGCCGTTCAGATAACGGGAAATCGGGAAGGCGAAGTTTTTCTGTGTCGTGACGGAGAATCCGCGGAAGTATTGATGGCAGAAGTCCCGAAAGAACTGACGGACATATATGGCAGCTGGTGGATCGCTCCGGATGGAACCGCCTGGATATTTTCCGAAAACAGTCTGACTGGGGTGGACCCGGACGGGAGTATACGCTGCAGCGTAAAGACGGACAGAGTGGTGACGGACATCTGTGAATCCGCCCAGGGGCAGATCGTTGTAACAGTAGGAAATACCAAAACATACACCAGCGGGCTGGCTGTTTTGGATGAAGAAACAGGGGAACTGGGGGAGATCATCTGGCAGAAGGGCCTGATCTATAAAACGGCGAAGGGACAGACGGGAGATATTCTGATCCTGGATGAAAAGGGACTGTATGATTATACGCTGTCTGACGGGACCAAGCGCTTTTATATGGAATGGGCCGGTACGGGATACGAGCCTTCCTCCGTGCGGGATATAAAATTTATAAGTTCCAATCTGGTGGAGCTGTACGGGGAGAATGATATGCTGATAACGCTGTCCAAGGTGAATCCGGAGGACAGCGATAAGATCATTCTTACCTTGAAGAGCAGCGGGTTGAGGCCGGAAATGAAGGAGCTGATAGTCCGTTTTAATCAGGAGAACGAAAAGTATTATGTGAAAAGTGAAGAGATGCCGGAGAGTATGGACTATGAAACGTATTGTCAAAAACTCCAGGCGGAAATCGCGGCAGGACATGGCGCGGATATTTTTGATATGGACTGCATACAATCCACGCCCGAGCTGGTGGATATGGGGGTACTGGAAGATCTGACCGGATGGATGGAACAAGAAGGGATCCGGCGGGAAGATTATTTTCCCCAGGCTTTCTGCATATTGGGACGGGAGGACGGCGTCTACGGAATGCCCTATGGGATGAATCTGTTTTCCTACTGCATCGATACCGATATTTATCCCGCAGACAAGGAGTATGATCTGCAGGGGCTTCTGACGGTATTGGAAGAGTACCCAAAAGACGCGGTACTGCTGAAGGGCTATAGCGCTTCCTATATCCTGACGCTTCTGTTAGAAGGTTCGGAAGACTTAAACGGTCTGATCGACTGGGAAAACTATACCTGTGATTTCTCAGGAGATGATTTCGCCAGATTACTGGAGCTGGCCAAAAGATATGGGGACGGAGATGGCAAAAACGCGGAAAGCGTAGTGCTGAGCCCGGTACGCATGATGAATTATATGTTATACGCGGTCTATGACAATGCTATGCGCGAAACAGGAAGAAAGCTGGTAGGAAAACCGGTGGCGGAGGGAGGAGTACATCAGGTGTATCCCTATTTCTTTTCCATGAACGCGGCCTCAGCGAACAAGGAGGGCGTCTGGGAATTTATGATGTTTCTGTTAAGAGAAGAGAATCAGTTCTTCCTTGGCGCGAAAAATGCGGATGTGATCTTGCCGGTAAGCCGCAGGGCGTTTCAGGAAGCGGGAGAATATTTTGTCGAAAATGCCTCCTCCTATAAGTTTGATGCGGTTTTTACGGATATGGGGCCGGACAGCGTGAAAGCAGGAGCGGATGCTTTTACAAAGGAGCAGCTTTCGGCAATGGAGAAGTTTCTGGAAGAAGGAAAACAGCCGCCCTGGAAGACCGACGAGATCCTGGACATCATAGCGGAAGAAAGCCAAGCCTATTTTGACGGCGGCAAGACAATAGAAGAAGTCACAGAGATCATGCGAAACCGAACGCAGCTTTATCTGGATGAGATAGGAGAAAAAAACCCCTGAAAAGGGAGGATGCCAGACAAAATACTTTGTCTGGCATTTATTATGAAAAAGTTTTTCAATAATGAAAATACTGATATTGGCGTAAAGTGAAACACAAACATCTTATGAGTATAGTATAGGCAAAGAAAGTGTCTAAAGAATGATTAGTGAATGAAAAAATCTTGAATTAATTGTGAACAAAATATGAACGAACCGCCGCGTGAACTCTTCACGCGGCGGAAATAGTTTCTTTTCTTCTGAAATGTCAGATCATCTTTCTTTTTCCCATTTTTATAGTATACGGGCGCTTTTTTCATCCGATGCAACCATATGGCGGCTTTTTCGGGGGGGGTAGAGCGCGTGTAGTAAAATGAAAATACCGCCATGTGGGCATTCCGGGGGTAGAACGTGTAATGGAGTAGAATACATGTGTCTGTCAATAGCATCGGCAGGCTGAATTTGAATATTATACGGATCATTATCAGCGGAACGGACAGTCTTATCAAGAAATTCAGGGCAGATCGGCATGAAAAAGAGAAACAGGATCGTAGACATTCATTGTCATATATTGCCGGAACTGGATGACGGTTCAGGCAGCATGGAAGAATCCATGGAGATGCTTCGGATCGCCGTGAGATCCGGGATCACGGATATCATCGCGACCCCTCATTACAGGGCGGGGATGCGTAATCCGAGCCCGGACACGATTCGAAAACGGGTCCGAGAGGTGCGCCGGGAGGCGGTAAAACGCGGAGTGGATGTAAATCTCTATCCGGGCAATGAAGTCCGCTTTTTCAGTGAGCTGGAAGATATCCCTCTGTCGGAGAAGATATGCACCCTCAATGACAGTCCTTACATACTGATAGAATTCTCTCCCACGGACTCTTACCGTTTGATCCGCAACGCCCTGGATGAAGTGCTGGGCATGGAGCTTGTCCCTGTTATCGCTCATGTGGAGAGGTACGGCTGTCTGCTGGAGGACTGGAAAAACGTAGAATCGCTTCGGACCATGGGAGCCCAGATCCAGATCAACGCTTCCGGTGTTACGGGCCGGGCGGGGATCAAGGCCCGGAAACTGACAGGTATCCTTCTGGAACGGCAGCTGGTGGATTACATCGGGACGGATGCCCACGGAAGCAGATCCAGAACGCCGGATATCAGGAAACTTCTGAAGCTGTTGGGAAGAAAATACGAAGATCCCTATATTGAAAAAATACTATGCGGAAACGCCATGAAACTGCTGGAACCGCGGGAGTTATAAAAAACAGGAAGAATGAGGATGAACATGCAGGAAAACCAAAACGATGATGTGATAGAGATCGACCTTTTAGAGATATTCGGGCTGCTGCTGCGCAGGTGGTGGCTGATCGCGCTGACAGCCGTCCTGACGGGCGCGCTGGGCTTTCTGCTGAGCTGCTTCGTGATCGCGGATAAGTATGAGTCCACGACGGAGATCTATATACTGAACAACGGGGAAAATGTCACCTACACCGATCTGCAGATGGGCACGACGCTGACCAAGGATTACGCCCATCTGATCACCACGCGGGACGTATTGGAGCAGGTCATCGGGGAACTGGGTCTGGAGGACAGCTATGACGATCTGGAAGGGCGGATCAGCGTGGAAACGCCTTCCGATACCCGTATCGTAGCCATCAC
>CANRPU010000021.1 GCA_947632555.1 uncultured Lachnospiraceae bacterium | reverse complement strand
GTAATGGCAAGATACTTGACGATATATAGGCTTCTTATACTGCCGCCCCCGATACCCACCGCCTTCATTACACCAATCTCGCGAAATTCCTCGCTGATCGTAAATCCAATCGTGAAACGCAGCACCACAAAGGCTGTGAACATCAGCACGATGCTGATTATCATTAAAATATACGCAGAAAGCATATCATATAGATAAATACTCTTATTTTCTTCCCGTGTGTAAATATATACACCGCTATAGTCCTTTGCAAGTTCCCTTATTTCATCCACATCCGATGTAGTTACATAAAACTGCCAGCCATTCATGATATGAGTGGCTTCGTCCTTGTCAAGATAGTCATAGTCGGCAGAGTTTATGATAAGATATGGGGAGGTCGCGTTTCCCGAACCAAACAGCGCGCCTTTGAACCGCCCCATAAACTTAAGCGCAAGATGACTGTTGCCGACAGTAAGTTCCACTTCATCTCCCTCTTTTATATCAATGTCCTGTAAAAAAGGAGCATTGGCATAAAAACAGCCCTTGTCTACGCTTTCGATGATGTTATTGTTCTCATCAAAATAGTTGACAGCCATTTCATTATCGGAGATCAACCAGGCGGCATTCGTGAAATTATCAAGTTTCTTTCCGTTATACTTAAAATACTTTGAGCTGGCTACACACAGCCAATGCTCGGTCCTGATCTCCTTCACGGAAGTAAGCTCCCCAATCTTTTCCTCAAGATCGTTTTCCCCGCTGAACATCATCAGCACGGTGACATCGGGAACATCCGCCGCATTGAAATAATACTCAATACCGCCGGTCACGGCTACGATATTGTTCACCGCTGCCGCCGCAAACATGGAACACAAAATGACAAACAGCAGCAGAATGATGTTCATGGTCTTTTTGCGTTTCAGGTCTTTTTTCAATATCCTCCAGAACATAGTGTATCCCTCTTTTCCCTCGTTTTATTTTCTCCATGTTCTGAATCATAGCATAGAAATTCTTAACAAGTCTTTAACTTTTGACAGAAAAGTGACAACTTCTGAAATCTTAAAAAATTAAATTGCGACAGACCTTGACCCTTTGGACATGACTTAGCAAAAGGCGAAGTCAAAAAATGACTTCGCCCGTCTGCAATACATATATACAATGGAATCCTGCTTTCGATACTATTCTTTATAAGTATCTGAATATTAATCTTAGCAATATGTGTGGGCCTCATACACCTCCCAGCCTCCACACGCTGCCTCAGTCTGAATTGGCGCGCTCCATACCAATGTCAGCGCAACTGCCAGTCCCAGTACAAATAAATTTTTCTTCATGCCGTCCTCCTTTGATTTCTTTGTATATTATTGCCGCTCCTATCATCCGCGGATTCCATTGATATCTTCTTTATTCTTCTTTCAGTACCGCCGCTACGTCCTTAAGCCTCGCCGCGTGAAGTCCTAAAAAAGTGGAGATGAGGCTGAACGCCACGGCCGCGGCCGCTACAATGCCGATCCCTCCCGCGCTGACATACAGTTTCTCCCAGTCCCAGTAGATTATCAGCTTCCGCAGCAGGGGCAGCAGCAGGATCCCTGTCAGGCCGCCAGCCGCCAGCACCAGAAAAAGCTCTGCCGTGGTTTCCGCCGCGATCCTTTTTAAAGTAGAGCCGCAGGCCACGGACACCGCCATAAAGTGCCGTCTTTTTTCCAGTGTCAGATACATGGTACCGATACAGCCCACTCCCGAAAGGAACAGGATACTGATGGCGATCAGCATCCATCGGTCCATGTCGTAACTGTAATCTTCCATATCCCCTTTTAATTCCAGATACCGGTTTTCTATAGTGAAACTGCTTTTAGGGTTGATCTTGTTCAGCTCTTTTACCACCTGCGCGGCCGTATCCTCGCTCCAGTTGGCATTCCGGTAACGGAGGAACAGATTATTCATCAGAAGCGGAAAACCAGCCGGTTTAAAAACATCCTCTACAGGCAGAACAACCGCATCGTCCATACGATAATTGTCCATAAGCTCCCCGGATAGCTCCTCTTCCGTCAAAAAGGCCGCTACTACAGGCAGCACTACTACGTCCGGGTCTTTTGGCATAATGACCTCATAAGGATAACTTTTATCCTGTATGATCAGTCTGTCCCCATCAATGTACAACATCACGTCATTCCACGGCTTGAACTCCTTCCCGTTTTTTATACCTTCTCCCACATACAGCAGGGCTTCATAAGCGGCTTCTCCAAGATAGGCCTTCCCCTCCTGTCTGTCTGTGTCATAGAGATGCGCAAACAGCTGGTCATTCATAAAATAAAGATCAAAATCCAACAGGTTTTCCGATTCCCAGATAGTAACCCCGCTATTCAGGGCGTAGAGTATATCCAGATCTTCCGTATATTGCGGATTGGAAACCAGCTTCAGATAAGCGTCATAGGGGATCGGATACTCGTTCCGCTCCTTTTCCGCTTCCTCCGGATTGGTCATCACGTCAAATTCTCCGTTAAAATACCACTGGATCTTGATCAGACCCTGCGAGCTCTCTATTTTGGCTTCCTCCAAAAGCCGCTCTCCTGTGCTCCTGAAATTCATGCAGATAATAAACAGACCGGAGCCTATGGCAAAACTAGCGAGTACAAACAGATACAGCAGCCTGTTATGGAACAGATTGTGCAGGATCCTTGAAATAGAATATTTCATGCTTACTCCCCCTGCGCGCTTCAGCGCGCATTCATTCAAAATTGCCGTTCAGCCGGCTGTTTTGTCAGTTCTTCTGTGCTATGATGCTTCCGTCCGCCATATGGATACACCTGTCTGCCATAGCTGCCAGTTCCAGATCATGAGTGACCATTACCACCGTCATTCCCTCTTTATTCAGCTCCCTTAAGAGCGCCATGATCTTTTCCCCGTTCTCATGATCCAGATTTCCCGTAGGCTCATCCGCCAGCAGGATCCGGGGATGATTCGCCAGCGCCCGCGCAATGGCAACTCTCTGCATTTCCCCTCCGGAGAGTTTTGCCGGATACGCCTTGTATTTTTCAGCCAGTCCCACTCTGTCCAGCAAAACCTTTGCCCGCTCTTTTCTTTCCTTCGCGCCTACTCCCGCGTATCCTAATGGCAGCGCTACATTTTCCGCTGCAGTCAGTTCTCCTGCCAGATGAAAAGCCTGAAAGACAAAACCGATATGGCTGTTTCTGAACTTTGCCAGTTCCCTTTCGCTCATTCCGCTTACGTCTTCACCGTCGCAGAAATACTCTCCTTTCGTCTGTCTGTCCATTCCTCCAAGAATATTGAGAAGCGTACTTTTCCCACAGCCGGAATGTCCTGTTATAGCTGTGAATTCACCGTTTTCTATCCGCAGGGATATCCCCTTTAAAGCCTCCGTCACATTATCGCCTTTTCCGTAATGTTTTACGATCTCTTTCATTTCTATCATAAAATTTTCCTCCTTTTCGCTATTCCGCCCGTCTTTTCAGCATGGAAGCCACACCCTGCTTATGGAAGCCAAACCACAGCACGGCCAGTGTGATCAGAATGATCAGAACCGCGCCGCCCAGCCCTGCCTGCAGCATGGTATCGCCCCGCAGATGGCTGTCAATACTCTTTACAAACACGCAAAAGAACGGATATATCAGAACAGATACCAAAAAAGCCGGCAGCATCAACAACAGATTTCTAAAGAGCACTTCCAGAAAAAGTGACTTTCTGCTTATTCCCAAAGCCATGCGCACCGCCATACTGTAGCGCTCTCCCACCGTCATTCCCAGAAACAGGATCAGCATATTTATCATGGTAAAAAGAATGATGATCCCCGCGCGCAGCATACGGTACCGATTTAATTTCCACACAGACGCAAAAAACTCTTCATCCTCCTTTACCCCTTTTTCCCTTTCGCTGGTCAGTTGATCCGGGAAATGAATGGAAACTACCCCTTTGTGTCCATAGGTTATGATATGATAGGAGATATTGACATCCTCCCCTCCTCTCAGGACTTCCCCGGCAAAAGTATAAGGCACCATTACCCCGCCGAATGCCCGCGGAGCGCGGATGATCCCTTTGACCGTATAAGAATTTCCCAGTATCTCAATACTATCTCCTACTTTGACCCCGTCCTTCGCCAGATTTGTGGTATACAGCAGAAGACAGGTCCTTTCTCCGCTTTCCGAGTAATCGGCTTCGGAAAAAAAGCTGCCCTCCACCAGTTCACAGGGCAGTACTGTCAGATAGTCCCTGCTGATGGCGGCCACGGTTCCGGAATAGGATTCCCCTTTCGCGTAAACCAGCTGCTGGGCCATTCCCACATACCCTGCCGTTTCAAAAGATTTTTCTGCCTGTTTTAACGCTTCCTCCATCTGCGCCTCTTCTTTATAGGGCATCAGATATTTCAGTATGGTTATGCCCGCGGCGTCCTCGTATCGGGATATCCGGGCATCCCATAGCAGATTGTTCACATCGTTCAACGCCATCATGGGAAAGAGAAAGCCCACTGTAATGGCGCAAAACAGTACAATGCTGCTGAATTTATTGTAACGAATATACTTCCACGCGTTCTGCAGCAAAAAAAGAATCTTTTTCATAGCGCTCCTTTCCAAAACGACCGTTCATGAGCGGATCTTTGCTTTTCAATTTTCTGGTTTGGGAAAAAATATAAGAAAACAGGATTTTTATATTTTTGCATCCACATGTCCCCCTATAAACATCATTTCAGCAGTCAATATATAAATTTAAGGTTGATATAAAGAATAAGTAATTTTATTGTATACCTCATGGAAATATCTGTCAATTCCAAAGGCGAAAAACTCCGCCGCGCGGAAATACCTGCCTGCCCCCGCGCTAACGCGCCAGCAGAAACGTCAGGATCCCGGCCGCGCAGCCCAGCCCGGTATACAGCGCCACGGTCATAACGGCCGCGGATACCCGCTGTCTGAAGAAATATCCTTTTCTCCTGTCCTGCAGCGTTTCCCCCACGCCCGTAAGCGCGCAGAGCAGCACGCACACTCCCATGCCCGCTTTCACGGGATAAGTGCTTCTGCGCGCTTTCCCGTAATCCTCTCCGCTTTCCTCTTTGTCCGAAAGGGTTTCCTGGCGGCTGCTCACCAGCGTGAAAGTGCTTCCGTCCGTGAGTTTTTCCAGAAAAGCCGCTTTTGCCGCTTCCCGCGCCGCTTCTTCTCCCAGCCTTTCCACCGTGTTCTGAAAAGCCGGATGTTCTGCAATATATCCTGCATACCAGTCTGTCGCTATTTCGGTAAATATTGTTTCAAACAATATTTCATTCACCACCGGAGTCATGGCGGAATCACTTCCTGCCCAGACCTCTATACTCCAGTTCCCTCTTCCGGCGGCAATTTCTTTCTGCAAGTCTTCCTGCAAAACATAACCGCATTCCGCCTCTCCCTTTATGACATTCCGTTTTACCTCTTCTTCGTCCTCACACAGAACAAAACGCACCAGCCCTTCATGCTCCGCAAGATGCGCCGCCAATGTTTCATCTTTCGTACAAACCGCCGCGTAGATGACGGCAGAAGAATTCTTTTCCAGTTTCACTAACGCCGCGGTCACGCATACGGTCAGAAGAAGCGTCACCCACACGCTCTTTCTGCGCAGTATTCTTTTTGCCAGGATCCGAAACAGAAGAAATTCTCTTTTCACAGGCCGGCCCTCCTTCTTTTCCGCGTTTCCGCCACCAGAGAGCCGGTCAGACAGAACAGCGCCGTAAAGAACGCCAGCCCGGCCGCCGTTTTTCCCGCGTCAGCCGCCGTTGGCGAAAACAGCATGGAAAAAGCGCTTCTGATATACGTGGTGGGAAGGAAGAGCGAAAGTTTCTCCACGATCTCCGGCAGAAGAGCCGAAGGCAGAAAGCAGCCTGAAACATATCCCATCATCAACGCCAAAACGCCCCATATCAGTATCGTGGCGGACGGCGAGTCAGCCAGCAGACAGACAAGCTGCAGCAGAGCCGCCGCGCACAAAAACGCTAAAAACAGCACACCGCATACCGGCAGATCCGGAGCGGGCCTCAGATTCTCCCTCACCGGAGGCCACAGCCACAAAACCGCCGGCAGGCAGGATGCGGCAAAAAACAGAAATACGGTGACCAGCGTCCTTCCCGCCAGCTGCGCGGGCAGGGAAATCCCCCGTCTTAAAGCAAGCAGCATCTGTTCTTCCATGCTTCTCTTCAGGCGGGTTATGAAAAAAAGACCGGACAGCAGCAGGTAGACCGTAAACAGCGCTCCTCCGTAATAGACCGCAGCGCTCTGAGAGCCCGTAGGGGAAAGACCGCGCTGACGGAAATACTGCTCCCGGTTCATGACCAGGTTCAGATTGAAGGCATCGATCTCCCGGTACATGCTTTCCAGAGCCTCGCCGCCTTCGCCGAATTCCTCCGTCAGTCTGCTCGTGGCGTAAATTTCCGCCTGGGCCGTTTGCAGCAGTCCGATCCCTGTATCCGCCAGTTCCTCAAACAAAAGCCCCAGCGGCTGTGCCGCCTGGGACAGATAAAGTTCCGCCGGCTCGTTTTGCCCATTCAGGATCCCTTCCACCACATTCCGGGGAAGCACGATCAGCGCCGTCAGTTCTCCCCGCCGCAGACGTTCCATGCCTTCCTCCTCGTCCACCGCTACCAGGCTGCAGAAACTTTTAACGGATTCCATGTTTTCCACATAGGATACCGCCATACGGGTAAGCGGATCTTCCTGCGCCGCGTATCCGATCTTGATCGGCCCGCTGTTTTCTCCCTCCGCCCACCTGCGGGCGCAGAAGAGCAGCAGAAACACCGCCGCCAAAACCAGCGCCGCCCGTCCGCAAAGGGAGGGCAGCAGGAACGCCGCCCTCTTATATTCCGTTTTCAGCCATATCCAAAACCGTTTCATCTACAGTCCCAAATCTTTCAGCGCCGCTTCCAGTTCCACAAGCAGCCCATACAGTTCCCATTCTCCAAGTTTCAGAAATTCCTTCGCGTCTTTGGGAGGCGTGATCTCTCCCGTGAAAGGTTCCGCGCGCAGAGTGCCGGAGAGCATGAACATCGTTTCTTCGTTCGCCAGCAGATTCAGTTTCCCCAGCCGAAACGTACAGCTCTCACCTTTTTCGATGTCTTCCAGCGCTCCCCGGGCTGACAGCTCCCAATCTTCCGTTGTCAGCCTCACGGCAAACTCTTTCTGCGGCGTATCCCAGTCAGCCTGATACCGCGCATGGATGCTTCCCGCTTCTTTCCCCCCGCTCAGGACCACATCCACGCTGTTCGTCCGGGTTTCCTCCTCCAGCTTCGCTTCTCTGGTAAATTCCAGCGTATATTCGCCGCCGTCTGACCAGAAGGAGATCTCTCCTTCCACATAGTCCAACGGTCTTTCTTCTCCCGTAAACCGCGCGGTGAACGCGATCTTCTCCGCCGCGCTTTCCTGAAGTCTGACAGCATCCACAGTTTCCACAGCCAGGATCCTGTCCCTGTTGTCCAGATAAAAACAGAGCTGCACATCCTCCTGAAACCGCGGTGCCCGGATTTCCTCCAGCCAGTCCCGGACAGCGCCGTCCTCTGCCGGGCAGAGGTTTTGGATCGCGGCCTCCGTCACATCTTCCGTCAGAGTATTCAGGCTTTCCCGGTCCAAAGTCAGCAGGATCCCCCTGCAGACCACCGTCTTTCCGCCGCGCTCTATCTCCCGGCTCTCCCCGCTTTCCTCAATGCGCATATTCTCTCTGAGCAGTTCCGAATCCCGCAGAAATATTTCCGTCAGCGCCTGTATCTTCTCTACGCTCTCCTCCGGCTTTCTGCTTCCGAAAAAATCATAACTGAAATCTTCTTCGATCAGGTCCCCTCCCAGCTTGGCCCAGACACTGTCCCGGTAATCCTTTCCCAGCGTGGCCAGATCCACCGAATAGGCGTCATCAAGAATTTCCGGCACCTCCAGATACAGCATATGGTCCGCTACCGTTACCGTCATCTCCGCCAGATCCACGTTATAGACGCCTGCCTGCATACGATTCTGCCAGAGCTTCTCTTCATAGTCGTAGCTGTTCTGCATATCCAGACCTATGGCAGGCAGATCCTGAAGCCCGGGAAGAGAAAGATTCAGCGAGATATCCAGGACAGCGTTTTTGCCTCTTTCCTCCAGCAGTTCCGCTAAGCCGATCTCTTCCCACACGGGGTTTCGATATTCCCTTCCCTGTCTGACCATATCGGCCAGTCCTCTGCTGAGCCTGACCTGAGGGGTCCGAAACAGAAAACGGCAGGCCAAAAAACCTCCCGCTCCCAGCGCCAGTACCGCCGCGATCGCGCACCCTGCCCATATGCCTACGCGCTTCTTACTCTGCTGTTGCCCGTTCTTACGCATAACCGTTCCCCTCCTCTATAACATTTCCATCAGCGCTTCTCCCCGCAGGGAAACCGGTACTTCTACGCTGACTCCGTCTTTCAGCGCGTACGCCTTATCGCAAAGCTCCAGGTCATTCTCTTCATGGGTGGCCATAATAACGGTTCCGCCCATCTTTTTATATTCCCGCAGATATGCTCTGACCTCCAGCTTTCCCGGTATATCCAGGGCGGCCCCGGGTTCATCCAGAAGCAGGACCGGCGGCTCTCCGGCCAACGCGCAGCCGATGCTGACCCGCTTCTTCTGACCGCCGGACAGTTTTTTCACAGGGCGCCTGAGCAGCTCCTCCAGACCCAGCCGCGTCAGAAGCCTGCCTTCCAGCGCTTCTTTCAACGCCTTTTTGTCCCCGTACCAGAGCAGCAGGTTGTCTTTTACCGTCAGTTCCTCCAAAAGCCGGCATTCCTGGGGCACATAGCCGGTATAACGGGGAAAAAATCGTTTTTCCCAATGGATGCCGGAAACATCCGCGTCATAAACCGTCCGGCCGTCAAAGGAAATCCTTCCCGCATCCGCCCTGCGCATTCCGGCCAGTATATTCAGTAGTGTGGACTTTCCGCAGCCGTTGGCTCCTGCCAGCCCCACACATTCCCCGGCGCCCGCCGATATATTTACGTCCCGCAGCACCTTTCTGCTGCCGTACGCGCTGGCGATACCCGCTGCCTCGATACGTTCCATGATCTCCCTTTCCTTTGAAAAAACAATATCCTTGTCAAATGGCCGAAAAACCGGTGCTGTTTCCGCATCTGCTTTTCGGCCATGCTGCCTGACTGTTTTTAATTGTGCCGTTCTTCTGACTGTATTACTTCGCTGCCATCTCCACTTTCAGCTTTTCGGTGAGCAGGGGCAGGATCTTGTTCAGATCGCCTACGATACCGTAATCCGCCACGTCAAAGATGGGAGCGGTTTCGTCTTTGTTGATCGCTACAATGATATCGGACTCTTCCATGCCGGCCAGATGCTGGATCGCGCCGGAAATACCGATCGCGAAATACACATTGGGACGAACGGTCTTTCCTGTCTGTCCTACCTGCAGATCCTTGGGCTTCCAGCCCGCGTCCACTACCGCGCGGGAACAGCTTACGGTAGCGCCCAGTACCTCTGCCAGATCATCCAGCAGTTTGAAATTTTCGGGGCTTCCCACGCCGCGTCCGCCGGATACCAGGATCTTCGCGTCCATAATATCCACCGTATCGGTAACGGCTTTTACTACTTTTAAGATCTCCACATACTTGTTGTCGGGCGTAAATCCGGGATTAAACTCTTCCACAACCGCTTTTCTGCCCTCTTCCCTGGGCAGCTTCTGCATAACGCCGGGACGGACCGTAGCCATCTGCGGACGGAAATCCGGACACGCGATGGTGGCGATGGTATTGCCGCCGAAAGCCGGACGGGTCATTAACAGCTGATTGTGCTTCTGCTCTTTTCCGGGAACCGGCGCCAGAGGGAAGTCACCGATGTCCAGCTGCGTACAGTCCGCCGTCAGACCGGTATGGATCCTCGCGGATACGCGGGGGCCCAGGTCACGGCCGATAGCGGTCGCGCCTACCAGAAAGATTTCCGGCTTGTACTGTTTGATAACGGAAGCCAGCGCGTGCGCGTAAGGCTCCGTTCTGTATTCCTTTAATTCGGGATCGTCCACTACGATAACGCGGTCCGCGCCGTAAGCGCCCAGTTCATCCGCCAGTCCCTTTACGCCGCTTCCCACAAGGACCGCGGTCACTTCCGTACCTAAATCGTTTGCCAGGCTTTTGCCCTTGCCGATCAGTTCCAGCGCGATACCGCTGATTTCGTTATCCACCTGCTGCGCAAAGACATATACGCCTTTATACTCTTCTAAACTCATCATTTCCTCGCTTTCTGCCGCCGGGCGGCAAGTTGATTCTCAAATTCAGATGACATGCTTCTCTTTTAATTTGCCTACAATATAGTCCACGGACTCCGCGGGATCCAGGTTCACCTTTTCGCCCGCGCCCTTTCTTACCTTGTCGGAAGCCTTCGCGATCTGGGTAGGAGAACCTTTCAGACCCAGATTGGAGTCCTCCACGTCCACCAGATTGGCTCTGCCCCAAACGGTAATATCAGCCTTTACGGCGTCAAAGATACCGCCGGGAGTCATGTAGCGGGGCTCGTTCAGTTCAGCGAGCGCAGTGATCAGGCAGGGCATTTTAGCCTTCAGCACATGATATCTGTCATCGAACTGACGCTCCACGATCACGCTGTCACCTTCAATTTCAATCTTCTGCGCGTAGGAAATAACAGGGATTCCCAGGTGCTCGGAAATCTGGGGGCCTACCTGCGCGGTATCGCCGTCGATCGCCTGACGGCCGGTAATGATAAGGTCATACTCCAGATTGCGGATGGCGCCTGCCAGCGTCTGGCTGGTAGCCCAGGTATCCGCGCCGCCCAGTACGCGGTCGGTTACCAGGATTCCCTTATCCGCGCCCATGGCCATTGCCTCACGCAGCACATCCTCCGCTTTGGGCAGTCCCATGGTAATGACCGTTACCTCCGCCCCGTATTGATCCTTTAATCTCAATGCCGCTTCCAGTCCCGCTTTATCGTCGGGGTTCATGATAGTCAGCATGGCGCCTCTGTCCAGAGTACCGTCAGGGTTGAATTTTACGCCGCCCTTTGTATCGGGTACCTGCTTAATGCAAACAACGATTTTCATTGTATTTTCACTCCTTCTATGATTGTTTATGGTATGGGTTGGCTTATTTCAGCAGCGCCGCTGAGATGACCATACGCTGTACCTCGGAGGTACCTTCGTAGATCTCGGTGATCTTGGCGTCGCGCATCATGCGCTCTACATCGTACTCTCTGGTATAGCCGTAGCCGCCATGGAGCTGAACGGCTTTGGTGGTCACTTCCATGGCTACTTCCGCGGCGTACAGCTTTGCCTGCGCGGCCTCAAAACCATATTCCTTCTGATTGGCTTTCGCCAGCGCCGCTTTGTAGACCAGCAGTTTGGCCGCCTCTACCTTGGTTGCCATATCAGCCAGCTGGAACTGGGTATTCTGCTGCTGCGCAATGCTCCTTCCGAACTGCTTTCTCTCTTTGGTATAAGCAATCGTTCTTTCCAGCGCGCCTTCCGCGATACCCAGCGCCTGGGAAGCGATACCGATACGTCCGCCGTCCAGAGTGTGCATCGCTATCTTAAAGCCCTGTCCTACCTTGCCAAGAAGGTTTTCCTTGGGTACACGGCAGTCGGTAAAGATCAGTTCATAGGTGGATGAACCCCGGATACCCATTTTCTTCTCCTTGGTACCGAAAGTAAATCCGGGAGTGCCTTTTTCCACGATAAACGCGGAGATCTCCTTCATCATCTTTCCGCGCTTCTCTATCATACCGGTCACCGCGAAGATCACGTATACATCCGCTTCTTTGCCGTTGGTAATGAAGATCTTGGAACCGTTGATCACATAGCTGTCACCGTCTTCCACGGCCTTGGTCTGCTGTCCCTGTGCGTCGGTTCCGGCACCGGGCTCGGTCAGACCAAAAGCGCCCAGCTTCTCACCCTTCGCGAGAGGCACCAGATATTTCTGCTTCTGCTCTTCTGTACCGAAGGTCTGGATGGGATCGCAGCAGAGGGATGTATGCGCGGAAACGATAACGCCCGTGGTGCCGCAGACCTTGGAGAGCTCCTCCACGCACATCACGTAGGTAAGGGGATCGCATCCCTGTCCGCCGTACTCCTTGGGAATGGGAATGCCAAGGAAACCTAATTTTGCCATTTTCTCCACGGTAGCCCTGGGAAATTCCTCGGTTTCGTCAACCTCCTGCGCCAGCGGCTTTACTTCCTTTTCTGCGAACTCTTTAAAAAGAGCTCTCGCCATTTCATGTTCTTTTTTCAAAGCAAAATCCATGATTTCATTTCCTCCATATCTGTTTTATTTCATCATTTCGTGTAATCGTAGAAGCCTCTTCCTGTCTTCTTGCCCAGCTTGCCCGCGCGCACCATCTTTCTCAGCATGGGATGAGGACGGTACTTGGGATCGCCGGTTTCGCTCTGCAATACTTCCATGATGGCCAGCACGATATCCAGACCGACCAGATCGCCCAGAGCCAGAGGTCCCATCGGATGGGAAGCACCCAGCTTCATTGCCTCGTCAATATCGGAAACGCTGGCGATGCCGTCAGCGTAAATGCCGATAGCCTCATTGATCATGGGGATCAGGATCCTGTTTACCACAAACCCGGGAGCTTCCTTTACCTCTACGGGCGTCTTGCCGATCTCCACGGCGATGTTCTTGATCTTCTCAACCAGTTCCGCGGGCGTATTCTCGCCGGCGATCACTTCCACCAGCTTCATTCTGTCGGCCGGATTAAAGAAATGCATACCGATCATGGGTCTGTCCAGACCGGCACCGATCTCCGTAATGGAGAGGGAAGAAGTGTTGGTAGCGAAAATACATCCGGGTTTTACGATCTCCTGCAGCTCCTTAAAGGTAGTCTTCTTGATCTGCATGTTTTCGGGCGCCACCTCGATCACCAGATCGCACTCGGTACAGATATCCTTTAAACCGGTCACGATCTTGGCCGCGATCGCATCCGCTTTCTCCTGGGTGATCTTCTCTTTTCCTACCAGGAAATTCAGGTTCTTTAAAATTCTGGCCTTTCCGCCGTCAGCAAATTCCTGTTTGATATCGCAAAGACATACCTCGTATCCGTCCGTCATTGCGAACGCCTGCGCGATCCCGGCACCCATGGTACCCGCACCGATAACACCAACTTTCATTGTAGTTCCTCCTTTATATTTCTCTCATTCTATTTTGTTATTTGGGAGAGCGTTCTCCCAATGGTCAGCAGTTCTTAAAAGGCTCCTTCACTTTTTCCTTATTCTTGTCAAGGAAAAACGCCATACCGTATTTCTGGTCCTCGGTTTCAAAGCAGTCACCGAAAAGCTTCTCTTCCAGCGCCACGGCGCGGTCCATATCCATGTCCAGCCCCTCGTTGATGGCTTTCTTGCAGTTTCTCACCGCGATGGGCGCGTTCTTGGCGATGCCCGCCGCCATCTTTTCCGCCGCGGGAAGCAGTTCCTCCTGGGGATAAACCGCGTTCACCAGTCCGATGCGGAGCGCCTCGTCCGCCTTGATGTTTCTCGCGGTATAGATCATCTGCTTTGCCATTCCCGGACCTACCAGCCGGGCCAGCCTCTGCGTTCCGCCAAAGCCGGGAGTGATTCCCAGGCCCGTTTCGGGCTGTCCGAATACGGCGTTGTCGGAACAGATCCGGATGTCGCAGCTCATGGAAATCTCACAGCCGCCTCCCAGGGCAAAACCGTTTACCGCCGCGATAATGGGGATGGGAAACGTTTCCAGCTTGCGGAACACGTCGTTTCCCTTCTTACCGAAGGCTTCTCCCTCCGCTTTTGTCAATGTGCTCATTTCTCCGATGTCCGCGCCTGCCACAAAAGATTTCTGGCCGGCACCCGTTAAGATCAGGCACCTTACCTCATTCAGGTCCACCGCGTCCAGCGTGGCGTCCAGTTCTTCCAATACCTGGGAATTCAACGCGTTCAACGCTTTTTCCCGGTTGATGGTAATGATCGCCGTCTGTCCTTTTTGCTCATAAAGTATGTATTCCATATTTTCCTCATTTCCGGTTTTCGCACAGCGAGGAGAATGCCGGAACCGGCATTCTCCCTGCGTGTGGTAAACCTGATTATCAGTCTTCGATTTTTACGATGGTAGAGCAGCCCATGCCGCCGCCGATACACAGCGTGGCAAGTCCGGTCTTGGCTCCCTTGGCCTGCATTTCATGCAGCAGCGTTACCAGGATACGGCAGCCGGATGCGCCTACCGGGTGCCCAAGGGCAATGGCCCCGCCGTTGGGATTCAGCTGTCTGTCAACATCGATGCCCAGTTCCCGTCCTACCGCTACGGACTGTGCCGCGAACGCCTCGTTCGCTTCAATGATATCAAAATCTTCGATCTTCATGCCGGTCTTAGCCATGACTTTCCTGGTAGCGGCTACGGGACCGATTCCCATTACCTCGGGTCTTACGCCTGCCAGCGCGCCCGCCACAAAGACAGCCATAGGCTTTACGCCCAGCTCCTTTGCCTTCTCTTCGCTCATCACCACGATAGCGGCGGCTCCGTCATTGATGCCGGAGGCGTTGCCCGCGGTCACGAATCCGCCGGGATTGATGGGACGCAGCTTCGCCAGTCCCTCCATGGTGGAGCCGGGACGGGGACCCTCGTCCTTATTGAAGATAACGGTTTCTTTCTTTTTCTTTACTTCCACGGGTACGATCTCCGCGTCGAAAGCGCCGGAAGCCTGAGCGGCTTCTGCCTTCTGCTGGCTCCTGAGAGCGAACTCGTCCAGTTCCTCACGGGTCAGCCCCCACTCCTCGCAGATATTGTCCGCGGTCTTGATCATATGGTAATCATTAAAGGCATCCCACAATGCATCCTTGATCATGGTATCCACCAGAGTACCGTTGTTCATCCTGTAGCCGAAACGGGCCTGGGGAACGGCGTACGGAGCCATGGACATGTTTTCCATACCTCCCGCTACCACAACGTCGGCGTCACCGGCCATGATCATCTGCGCCGCCTGGTTGACACAGTTCAGACCGGAACCGCAGACCACGTTCATGGTCACGGCAGGCACCTCGATGGGAAGTCCGGCCTTAATGGAGGCCTGGCGCGCCACATTCTGGCCCTGCGCGGCCTGTATCACACAGCCCATATATACCTGATCCACCGCTTCGGGAGCAACTCCCGCCCTCTTCAACGCTTCTTTGATAACGATCGCGCCCAGTTCAACCACCGGCGTGGTGCTCAGGCTGCCGCCCATAGTGCCGATCGCTGTACGGCACGCGCCGGCCAATACTACTTTTCTTGCCATTTGTCTTTCCTCCATCTTCGCATTTTCGGGATTCCGCAATGATTGTTATTTTTTTGTCATTGCCACTGTTCTCATTTTATCATAGCCGCATACCTTTTGCAATGGATTTTTATTTTTCCTGCTTTTTTCCGTTTTTTATCCGCCTACGGATAAAATCCCCAGATATTTTTTATCTGATATTTTAATTTTTCATAGCTCCACTGCATGCCGCTCCTTTCCCTGCTGTTTGGGTCGTTCACGTAAAAGCCTCCCGCATCATATCCCTTCACCACAATAAAATGTCCCGTAGTAGTAAAATCCCCGGGACGCATACTGAGTATGATCAGCCCGCCCGCATCCAGACACGCCCTGATCTCTTCCTCGCTCAGTCCCAGTTCCCGCACCGTCAGTCCGTACTCCCCGCCGGCCGCGCTCATCAGCGTCCAGGCTGTTCCGATCCCTTCCACGTAATGCCCGTTGTTCATGCTGTACTCCCCCAGCTTGTCCGGCGTGGCTTCCGTATCTCCCGTCAGGGAAAGGATCACCATGGACAGGCAGGTGGGCGCGCATCCCGCGATCCCGATATTGCTTTCCCCGTAAGGCGCGTAGCCCCAGCGGGCGTCCCACTGCAGCAGCAGCGGATCCTCCGCTTCCAGCTCTTCCTGCGAAAAGCCTCCCGAAGCCTTTTTCTCCGCCGTTGGATAGCCCGTTACAAAATCCGCCATCTCAGGGTTTCCCAAAAATGCCGCCAGCAGTTCTTCGGGATACTGCTCTCTTGCCGCGTAAACGGCGGCGGCATTTTCATCCTGCATGGCCAGCAGCGCCAGCGCTTCCTCCAGCTGCGCGTCCTGCAAAACCTGTCTGCCGTCGGGAATGTTTCCGGCGGAAACGTTTTCCGGGTTTTCATTGCTCCTTTCTCCGCCTCCCGTTTCCATTTCCGCGTAAAAAACGGCGGCCGTATTCCGCTCCTCCGGTCCGTGCTTCAGCCCCATTTTCACCAGAAATTTTCCCAGGCTGCCGCCCGCCGCCAGCATAAGCGCCACCAGCGCGGCCGTACCCAGCAGGATCCCCCGCCATCTTCGGATCTTTTGTTTCCTTCTTTTCATCCTTTCCGCGCTTCCCGTTCTGTTATACCGGCGTTCACTGCCCCCCCGCATATCCATACCTCCTTATTTTCCGATCTTTATCCTCCCCCCATGGTATAAAAATTTTCTTTTCATTTCTTTCAGAGTTGATTAAGTTTTCATTAAGATTGGTTGCGGATTTTCTCCGCAAGTGTTAAAATAAATGCATTGATCGAAGTACGGATTATACATAATAAAGCGAAACAATGTAATGATGCATCCTATCAGCGAAATGACACGATAGGAAATGTCATCGGCAAAAACGATCTGGAGAACCGTTATGTATAAGAAACAGAAAAAAAGCTGGGTAAAGCACTGGGATTTCCTGCTTGTGGATATCATCTGTCTGGAAATTTCCTTTTTTATATCCTACCTGATCCGGCTCAGCAAAGAGCCTGAACGCATCCACATTATTCAGGACTATTACAGCAAGCTGGCGGTAGTGCTGCTGCTGACCGTCATCTGCGTGACCTTTTTCTTTGAATCCTATTCCGGTATCCTGCGGCGGAATAAACTGCAGGAACTGACTGCTTCCATTACAAACTGCACTGTTATTTCCATTATCCTGATCGTGTACATCTGGCTGACCAAGCAGGGCGAGATCTATTCTCGGCAGGTGGTGATCGTGTTCTGGTTTTTGTCCCTGCCCTCGGTGTACCTGTGCCGCTGCCTCTGGAAACGCCTTATCCGTTACCAGATGATACACAATAAATCCTTTAACCAGCTGCTCGTCATCACGGAGGACTGCTTCGCGCAGGAATGCGTCAGCAGCTTCCGCCACACGCTTTACAAAGAATTTGAAGTTTCGGGCATCGTCATCCTGGATAAGGACAGAACGGGAGAGATGATCGAAAATGTTCCCGTGGTAGCCTCCAGGGAAAACTGCCTGCAGTACATCTGCGGCAATGTGGTGGACGAAGTATTTCTCAATACCAATACCAAAAGTATCAGCGAGGATATCGCCAGCGAGCTCCTGGAGCTGGGCGTGACCGTCCACTTTAACCTGGTGCAGGCCTCGGCGCTGCGCCCCAATAAGATCATAGAACGCTGCGGCCAGTATATGGTATTGACCAGCAGCATGAAGATCGCTTCCACCAGACAGCTTTTCCTTAAGCGGGCCATGGATATCGCAGGCAGCCTGATCGGTCTTCTGCTGACGGGAATCGCCTTTCTTGTCTTCGCTCCCATCATCAAGCTCCAGTCCAAGGGACCTGTCTTTTACTCGCAGACCAGGATCGGCAAAAACGGGCGCCCTTTTAAAATATACAAATTCCGCACCATGGTGGTGGGCGCCGACTCCATGCAGGCGCAGCTCATGCAGCAGAATGAAATGAGCGGGCACATGTTTAAGATGAAGGACGATCCCCGTATCTTCGGCATCGGCCGGTTTATGCGGAAATTTTCCATTGACGAGCTGCCCCAGTTCTTCAATGTGTTAAAAGGAGAAATGAGCCTGGTAGGCACCAGACCCCCTACCATGGAAGAATACGCGAATTACGATCTGCACCACAAAGCCAGACTGGGCATCAAACCGGGGCTCACCGGTATGTGGCAGGTCAGCGGCCGCAACGAGATCAGTGATTTTGAAGAGATCGTCCGGCTGGACACCCATTACATTTCCAACTGGTCACTGGGAATGGACTGCAGAATACTTTTTAAGACCGTTTTGGTGGTTTTGACGGGAAAAGGATCATGATGACGGATATTTCCATTGCGATTGTAGCGTACAATAATGAATCTGACGTGCGGAAAGCGGTATGTTCTATTCTGGAGCATACCGCTCTGAGCATATCCAGAAAACTGTATATCGTGGACAACAGCACCCGGCCGAACACACTGTACCTGCTGGCCGAAGAACATCCTGAAGTCCTTTATGACAAAACGCCTGAAAATCTGGGCTTCGGCGCCGGGCACAACAGAGTGCTCCCTTTGCTGGATTCCCGTTTCCACGCCATTGTCAATCCTGATATCCTGCTGAAGGAGGACAGCCTTGGCATCCTTATGCGTTTTCTGGAAGAAACCTCCGCCGGCATGGCCGTTCCCCGTATGGTGGACGGGCAGGGCGTCACGCAGGAGGCCTGCCGCAGGGAACTGACGGTATTGGATATGGTCATCCGCCACCTGCCCTTCGGTTTCCGCAGGCGGCGCGCTTTTCATACCATGCAGGACATGGATGCCTCCAGGCCCTTTCCCGTTCCCTTCGCCCAGGGCAGCTTTCTGGTGCTGCGCACGGAACTGTTCCGGGCGCTGGGCGGATTTGACGAGCACTTTTTTATGTACGTGGAAGACGCGGATTTCTGCAGGCGCCTCAATGAGGTCAGCAGCCTTCTCTACTGTCCCTATACCACAGTGATCCACAAATGGGAAAAGGCCTCCCATCGGGACGGAGCCCTGCGCAGGGAACATCTGCGTTCCATGCTTTATTATTTTCATAAATGGGGGTGGAAATTATGGTAACGGAAGAAATCCGGATCTCCGTGGCCATGACAACCTGTAACGGAGAAGCCTTTCTGCGGGAGCAGCTTGCCTCCATCCTGTCCCAGCTGACCGAAGAAGACGAGCTGGTGATCTCCGATGACGGTTCCAGCGACGGCACCCTGAAGATCATAGAGGAATTCGCGTCCGGCCCCGTTCCCATCCGGCTGGTCCCCGGTCCCAGAGCCGGGATCAAAGCCAATGTGGAATGCGCTCTGCGCCACTGTTACGGCAGATATATTTTCCTGGCGGACCAGGACGATATCTGGGCCCCCGGCAAAGTAAAGGAAGTGCTGCGCTGCTTTCAGACGCGGAAAGCCTCTCTGGTGATCCATGACGCCGTGGTATTTACGGAGGACATCTCGCATCCCGTTATGGCGTCCTTTTTCGCCTTCCGCCGTTCCGGCGCCGGCGTATGGAAAAACCTCTGGAAAAACAGCTATATCGGCTGCTGCATGGCTTTCCGCCGGGAACTTTTGTTTCGGGCGCTGCCCATTCCCGACTCCATTGAAATGCATGACCAGTGGCTGGGGATCTTAAATGATTTTTATTTCAAAAAATCCTGTTTCTGCGAAAAGCCCCTGCTCTATTACCGCAGGCACGGAGGAAACAACTCCGGTATGCGGCACTACGGTTTCGCCAGAATGCTCCGCAACCGCGTAGTCTTTCTGGGATGTTTTCTGAAAAGGATTCTGTTTGGGAAATAAATTTCCGAAAGGAGTTTACATGGATCAGCTTTCTCTTTTTGACTCTGACAATTTTTCCGCCGCCCCGCTGTCCGCGCCCCTGGCGGACAGGCTCCGGCCCCAGGATCTGACAGAATATATAGGACAGAAGCATCTTCTGGCTCCCGGAAAACCCCTGCGCCAGATGCTGGAACGGGACCTGATCTCTTCCATGATCTTCTGGGGGCCTCCCGGCGTGGGCAAAACCACTCTGGCCCGCATTATCGCGAACCGTACCAGATCCCGCTTTATCAATTTCAGCGCCGTTACCAGCGGCATCAAGGAGATCAAGGAGATCATGAAACAGGCGGAAGAAAACCGCGCCTATGGCATCCGTACTCTGGTCTTTGTGGACGAGATCCACCGCTTTAACAAAGCCCAGCAGGACGCCTTTCTGCCCTATGTGGAAAAAGGGAGCATCATCCTGATAGGCGCCACCACGGAAAATCCTTCTTTTGAGATCAACGCCGCGCTTTTATCCCGCCTGAAAGTTTTTGTCCTGAAAGCCCTGGATACGGCCGAACTGACAGAACTGCTCCGCCACGCCCTGCATAGCAAAAAGGGATTCGGAAACAGCGTTATCCATATAGAGGAGGATATGCTCTCCGCCATGGCGGCCGCTTCCGACGGCGATGCCCGCTCCGCTCTGAACACGCTGGAAATGACCATCTTAAACGGGGAGATCCAATCCGACGGCTCCATCACCGTGACGCGGGAAATACTGGAACAGTGCCTCGGAAAGAAGTCGCTGCTCTACGACAAAAACGGCGAAGAACATTACAACCTGATCTCCGCCCTGCACAAGTCCATGCGCAACAGCGATCCGGACGCCGCTGTTTACTGGCTGGCCCGTATGCTGGAAGCCGGCGAGGACCCTCTCTATATTGCCCGCCGCCTGATCCGTTTCGCCAGCGAGGATATCGGTCTGGCGGACAGCCAGGCGCTGCAGATCGCCGTAGCCGCCTACCAGGCCTGCCACTTCAACGGCATGCCGGAGTGCAGCGTAAACCTGACCCACGCGGTGGTCTACCTTTCGCTGGCGCCGCGTTCCAACGCGCTCTACACCGCTTACGAAGAAGCCAAGGCGGACGCCCTTTCCATGCTGGCCGAGCCGGTCCCCCTGGTCATCCGCAACGCGCCCACCGCTCTGATGAGCGAACTGCGCTACGGGGAGGGCTATGTCTACGCCCATGACACAAAGGAAAAGATCGCCCGCATGACCTGTCTTCCGGAAAGTCTGAAGGACAAACGGTATTACCGTCCCACCGGTGAAGGCGAAGAGGCCGTCTTTAAGGAGCGTCTGGATCAGAGCCGTCATTTCCGACTGGGGGAGTAAAGCGGCCGCCGGCCTCCTGATAAGCCTCCACCGCCGGATCCCGCATTTCATAAACCCGGCGCCACTCCTTTGTCCCCTCTACTTTTACCGCCTCGCTGCGGTGCTTATAGAGAAACTGCGTCAGCGGATACACGTCGATCCAGATCTCATTGTTTCCCTCTTTCTGGGACTCGTCAAAGATCAGCTGCATGCCCCAGTGCAGATGCGTTACTTCAATATTGTTTACATTTTCTTCCGTGCTGTACCCCGTATGCCCCATATATCCGATCACGTCCCCGGCAGTGACGATGCTGCCTTCCTTCAGCCATTCCGCGTAAGGGTAGTTCTGCCGCAGATGGGCGTAATAGTAATAGCGCCGGCCGTCAAAACTGCGGATCCCGATCCTCCAGCCCCCGTACTGATTCCAGCCAAGCGCCTCCACATAACCGGATTCCACAGCGATGATGGGCGTACCCACCTGCCCCATCATATCGTGCCCCAGATGCTGCCGCTGATAGCCGTAGCTGCGGCTGCTGCCGAAATCCGCGTAGTGGCTGTATTCAAAGCCTTTGGCAATGGGCGAATAAGCCTTCAGCCCATACACTTTTTTCCACTGCTGGTTTCCCTGCTCATCGGTTTCCGCGATCTCATATTCTCCCACCATGCCGCCCAAAACGGCCCGGTAGGCCTCTTCGTAATAGGCGTAATACTCCATATCCGCGGTCAGTTCCTCCATGGTCCGTCCTTCTTCGATGAGCTGTTCCGCCAGCCGGTTCATATCCTTGGCCACCTGCTTTTCGTAGGCGCCGAAATCCCCTCCGTACCTGGCTCCCAGATAAGCCAGCATTTCCACCCAGTCAATATGTACAGGTTTTCCCCATGTATCCACGTCCCACTGGTAAGCGGCGCACAGGGCATCGTAACTGACACCGAAATCCACCCACTTGATATAACCCTCGCTGACCGCCTCTTTCGCGGCTTCTTCCACAGGCACGTAAGACGCCTCGCTGACACGGGGCTCCCGTTCTTTTCTGACCTCTATTTTATCGCAGATGATGCCGGTAATCGCGATCAGACACAGCACTGCCTCCGCCGCCATTACCATTCTCCACTTTTTTATGCGGTATGTCTGCATAGATACCCGCACCTCCCAAACAAAGCAGCTGTTTCTTTTGTTTCCTGCTTTTCTCTCTTGTCAGTATATGAGAAGAAGAGGCGCACTATTCCCACAGAGGACAGGGCAGCATACCGCAAAAAGGGCATCCTGTACGGATGCCCTTTCCAAATCTGAAACCCTTTATTCTTCCGGCTCGATCAGCCCGTAGGTATCGCCTTTTCTCTTGTACACTACATTCACCTGCCCGGTTTCCGCGTTATGGAACACATAGAAACTGTGTCCCAGCAGCTCCATCTGCACGCAGGCGTCTTCCGGATACATGGGTTTGATATCAAATTTTTTGGTCCTGACGATCTTGATCTCTTCATCGTCCATATAATCGTTTTCCGTGAAAAGCCTGCTGAAGGAATCGGCCCCCTGCTGCTTGTCCACCAGCTTGGTCTTATATTTCTTCAGCTGCCTTTCTATGATCTCTTCCACTAAATCAATGGAAACATACATGTCGTTGCTCACCTGCTCGGAACGGATGATGCTTCCTTTCACCGGTATGGTGACTTCGATCTTTTGTCTGTCCTTTTCCACGCTCAGGGTAACGTGCACTTCCGTATCAGGGGTGAAGTACTTCTCCAGCTTGCCGATCTTTTCTTCTACTGCGGACTTAAGCCCCGGAGTTACATCAATGTTTCTGCCTAAAATAATAAATTTCATGTCGCTCATCCCTTTCGGTTAATTATTGTATAGTCATTATATCATGACAAAGATGTTTTTTGCAATAATTTAGTCATTTATTTGGTTGTTTTTGACATTCAGATTGTCAATACAAATTTCGACTTTTTTCCGCGTTTCCACATTTTTATTTATAATTCACAAAACATCCGTTCTTTCTTTTGACTTCTTTTTTTCTCTGTTTTCCCGCGAAAAAGCTGTGGACAATGTGGATAAGTCAGTGTATAAATGACTTTTGTCCAGTTTTGGGGATTTTTGCCTGTGGATAAGTAAAGACCTCCGTTTTTACAGTTTTCGACTTTTTCTATTTGCGTTTCCAAACTTTTGTGAATCTTGCACAAGGACAAAATCAGGAGGATGTTTTTCTCCCTTTTTTATTATCAAACAATAACCAGAAATAAAAAGACAATTAAAGGGCAGCCCGCGGACTGCCCTTTCGTTTCCGGATATTTCTCCGATTATTTTTAGAAAATACGGCGGATCGCGAGAATCTTCTTATAATCCGCGTTAGAAACAATGATACCGGTCCTGGAGTTGGAAGCGTGTACGATCTGTCCGTTTCCGATATAAAGCGCCACATGTCCCGAATAGCAGATCAGATCGCCGGGCTGCGCGTTAGCCAGACCGTCTACGGCGGAACCCTGGCTTCTGTCGGATTTGGAACTGTGCGGCAGGCTCACGCCGAAGTTCGCGTAAACGCTCATCACAAAACCGGAACAGTCCGCGCCGTTGGTCAGGCTGGTGCCGCCATACACATAGGGATTTCCCACAAACTGCAGCGCGTACTCCGCCACAGCCACTCCCAGCTCACTGCCCTCACCCACCGCGTAGGTGGTCTGCTGGGTGACCGCGGGAGAAGCCTGCGTGGAAGCGCCGGCTGCCTGACTTGCTCTCGCGGCTTCCTGCGCCTTCCTTCTTTCTTCCGCTTCCTTGGCCAGACGGGCCGCTTCTTCCTCTTTGGACTCCGCTTCTACAAATTCGGTCTGGATATCTACATAATCCTTGGATACCCAGCCGTCACCTTCCTCCACATTGATCTTTACCCAGCCCTCGGTTTCTTCCAGCACCAGAAAATCTTCTCCCTCCGGCACCATGGAGATCACGGGAGATTCCGTAGTGGGCTCTTTTCTGACGTAAAGCGTGGTGGTGGTCACGGTTGCCAGCCTGGTCCCCACTTCTTTTGCCAGCGCCACGGCTTCCTCACCGGTGACGCAGTATTCCGCTTTTACATATCCGGTCACGCTGCCGGACGTGATCTTATACCAGCCGTTTTCTTCCGCGATAAAAGTACCTACCGAACCGTCATACAGTTTGCCCAGGATCTCACCCTGTTCACTGGGTATGCTCCTGACATTGACATAATCGCGCACCTGCGCGATCACCAGGTTCTTAAAGAAAGCTTCCTCCTGGTCACCCATGGTCGGGGCGGTAGCGCTTGCCGCATCCGGAATGTCCGCGACAGACACCGTGGCCTCGATCCTGCTGTTCGCGCTGGTAGTAGCGGTTTCCAGACTTCCCAGAGAAGTATCTTTGACCAGAGAAAGGTTTACGCCGCCTGAAGGCAGAACCGAAGAAACCCTGTTGGAAGCCGCCGCGTTTATCTGCAATCCTGAAAATGTAACTGCTGCCGCCAGCACACCTGCCGCCAGCCTTACACTACGGTAATTCATGTGTCATCCTCCGTAATAATTGTTACAAACTTATTAAATCTATTAAAAAATATAGCACAGTATCCTTCCTTTGTCAACACCGGAAAGCATAAAAAAATTCCAAAAAACAACGCAAAAATGCGGATTTTTAATTTTTTAAAAAATCCGCATTTCTGTAACATTTTATTCTTCTTTTCTAAAAGGACAGGAGAAACCCTTCCGCGGAGGCCACGGCGTTGGCTCCGTCCGCCGCCGCGGTAATGATCTGTCTGAGCGGCTTCTTTCGCACGTCCCCCGCCGCGAAAATACCGGATGCGGTGGTCACGCAGTCTTCCCCGGCCAGAATATAGCCGTTCTCATCACATTCCACCAGATCTCTGACCGCCTCCGTATCCGGACGGATCCCTACCGCGATAAACACGCCCTGCGCCCGCAGGCTGCTTTCTTCTCCCGAAGCGGTCCGCAAAACCAGCTCCTCTACATTTTCTCCGCCGGCGATCTTTTGTACAACGGTATTCCACAGTATCTCCACATTCGGCAGCTCCGCCAGCTTCTTCTGCAGACTTTTCGCTGCCCGCAGACTGTCCCGCCTGTGGATCAGATATACTTTTTCACAGAACCTCGCCAGAAAGACCGCGTCTTCCGCCGCGGCATCCCCGCCGCCCACTACCGCCGTGGTCCTGCCCCGGTAAAACGCGCCGTCACAGACGGCGCAGTAGGACACTCCTTTCCCGGCCAGTTCCGTTTCGCCTTCCACGCCCAGCCTGGCATGCCGCGCGCCTGCTGCCCAGATCAGCGCTCTGGCCTCATAAACGCCGGACGCAGTCCGCACCCGTTTCACGCTGCCCGCATCTTCTACGGCCAGCACTTCCTCTTCTTTTATCGGCACTCCCAGCTTCTCACCGTGTTCCCGAAATCGCGTGCCCAGGTCATAGCCGTTGATGCCGGGTATACCCAGATAGTTGTCCACTTCATAAGTATCCAGGACCTGTCCGCCGCACATGGGCTTTTTTTCCATGACCAGCAGTTCCATGCCGGCCCGCGCCCCGTATATGGCCGCGCTCATTCCCGCCGGTCCCGCTCCTACAATGATCAAATCGTACATACCGTCCTCCCATCCGCGCTGAGCATCTTATCTTTTCCTAGTAATGCCCATATCCGCCCATCCTCATTCCTGTTAAAATCTGCTCCGCTTCTGTAGCGGTCCCGGAAAAAATATAGTATAATCTTGTAAAGAATCTTATCAGGAGGGCAATCCATGAAAACCATATTGATCACCGGCGCTTCCAGAGGCATCGGCGCCGCTGCCGCCCGCGTTTTCGCATCCCGCGGCTGGCATCCCGTCATCACCTGCTCACAGGACAAAGACTCCCTTTTCGCGTTGAAAACCGAACTGGAACAGACCTGTTCGGTTCCCTGTGACGCTTTCGTCTGCGATATGGGCCGTTATGAAGAGGTGGAAAAGCTGTTCTCCCGGATACCGGCTCCCGACGCGCTGATCAACAACGCGGGCCGCTCCTACTTCGGACTGCTCTCCGAAATGTCCCCTTCGGACTGGCAGCAGATCATGGACACCAATCTCAACGCCTGTTTTTATACCTGCCGGCTGGCCATCCCCGCCATGGTGCAAAGGCAGGCGGGCCGCATCCTCAATATCTCCTCCGTCTGGGGGCAGGCCGGCGCTTCCATGGAAACGGCTTACTCCGCATCCAAAGGCGCCGTCAACGCGTTCACCAGAGCGCTGGCCAAAGAGCTCGCGCCCAGCAACATCCAGGTCAACGCCCTCGCTCCCGGCTTTATCGACACCGCCATGAACGCCCGTCTGAGCCCTGAAGAAACCGCCGCCATCACAGCCGCGATCCCCGCGGACAGATGCGGCACCCCCGAAGAGGTAGCCGAACTGGCATGGCAGATCATCCACGCGCCGGCTTACATGACGGGACAGATCATCTCCATTGACGGCGGCTGGATCTAATCCTCCGCCGCTTTGACGCTTTCCTCAAGCTTTGTAACATAAGCCCGCTCTATCCGTCTGTCCCTGATATCCTCTCCCTCCACGTGGATATGCAGGCCAAAGCCTTCCACGTCAAAGCTGACACCGTCCTCCGGTATGGCTTCCAGAAGGCTGATCACCAGACCGCCCACCGTATCGTAGCTCTCCTCGCCCATGTGCAGCTCGATCCCCAGTTCCTCTGCCAGATCGTCGATGGTAGTGTTGCCCGTCACCTTAAACAGGCCTTCTTCCAGCTTTACGATCTCCGGGTCTTCTTCGGGATCAAATTCATCATAAATATTTCCTACGATCTCTTCCACAAGATCCTCCATGGTCACGATCCCTTCCATGGCGCCGTATTCGTCAACGATAACGGCAAAGTGGATCTTTTTCTTCTGCATATCCGTAAAAAGCACATCCGCGTGAATGCTTTCCGGGACAAAATAAGCGGGACGCAGCAGTTCCTTTAAGGCGATCTCCTTTCCCCTTCCCATAGCCAGCAGAAAATCCCTGGCGTAGAGGATGCCCTCAATATGATCCAGGTCCTCCGCGTAAACCGGATAACGGGAACGCCCGGTTTCTTCTATCAGCTTGACGATCTCCTCCGGCGTGTTTTCCAGGGAAACGGCTATCACATCCGTCCGCGGCGTCATCACCCTGCGCACGCTCAGATCGTCAAAATCAAAGATATTCTGGATCCACTCTTTTTCGTTTTCGTCGATATTTCCTTTCTCTTCGCCCTTATCCACCATCATGCGGATCTCTTCTTCCGTTACGCTCTCCGCTTCCTCCTCGTCCTGCAGATGCAGGATGCGCAGCACCAGTCCCGCAGTGCCGTTTACCAGCAGGATAAAAGGCTTAAGCAGGGCCGTCAGTCCCACTGTAAAACCGTAAAAGATCCTGCTCCACGCCACAGGTTTTTTACCGGCGATCCTCTCCGGCACCAGCCTGGCAAGTATCATGGTAAAATAGGATAAGATCAGCATGACAAGCAGCAGGGAAAACACCCAGAGTACCCACCTGGGGAACAGGGTAAAGCCCAGTTCTTCGTACAGCCAGTTCACAGGGTATCCCGTAAAATTTACCGCCGCGGCAGCCGCCCCCAGACAGACTGTCAGGGTCCTCCCCATACGGAGCGCCAGAAGGTAATCATCCGGCTTTTCCGCCATCTTTAAAAGCCGCCCCGCGTATCCTCTTCCTTCCTCTTCCAGCCGATGAAGCCTGGAAGGGTTCAGGGCATTCACCGCTGTTTCCGTTCCTGTCAGCAGAGCGTTTATCAGGATAAACCCCAGCTGAAGTATTATCTGTAGTCCTATCGTCCCCAATATTGTTTCTCCGTTTCCCAAACACACAAAAAGACACAACCTGTCGTATCTTCACACCACAGGTTATGTCTTGCGCATCCGTACTTATTATTATCAGAATCGTTTTCTCCGCCGGCACACGTAAAATGATCGGTGTCGGTATCCGCGTCGCCCGAAGCGTCGTCCATCTTCTGCTCCTGCCCTTTCACTCATCTTTCCGGCGCGGCCCAAGATCCCCGTTCCCGCCGCCGTTTTTCCTATTGTACCATACTGTCAGGCATTATGCAAGCCGCACCGCATTTCGTCTTTATCCTTCTTCCGTTTCCGTCGCATCCCTTTTAAATTCCAGCAGGTCACCCGGCTGACAATCCAGCACATCGCAGATCGCGTTGAGAGTGGAGAAACGGATCGCGCTCACCTTGCCTGTTTTGATATTGGAGAGGTTCACATTGGCGATGCCCACTTTTTCCGCCAGCTCGTTCAATGATATTTTTCTGTCAGCCATCATCCTGTCAAGTCTTAATATGATCGCCATATCTTTTCCCCGCTTCCGTTATGATGTGTTACAGCGTTTCGTCGGACTGCCTTTGCAGTTCGCACCCGTAATCCACTATGCAGTAGACGCACCAGAGCGCGATGCCTACCACCGCCCCAAAGATCAGACTGTCCTGTGAGGACAGCAGCACGATCAGGATAAAGGGCAGCCGTAAATCCTTAAGAACAGCCGGCCGAAACGGCGAATCGCTGTCCCTGATCTCCTTAAATACCTTAGCCGTAAAATGCAGCGTGACCGCAAACAGGATAAACAGCACGCACATGACAAACATAAATACTACCGCTAAAATCAGTCCGTCCAAAATCGGGGCGCCCTCCACCATATCCGTGGTGATGTCGAAACCAAATACTCTGATGTCTACGGTGAGTTTTCCCGATTCCAGCATCTGTCTGAGCTCATCGCTCTTATCACTGTCCATGGAGAGCACGGCCAGAACGATCCCTCCCATAAACGTCACTGCCGCCGCCATGATCATAAAGATCTTGCCGACCGTCGCGATACTCATCGCTATATTGCTGCTCCGCTTTATCTTCTCCATTTTATTGTTCTGCTCGTTCATAGTTTCTTTCCTCCTGTCCGATACAAAGATACCTGTTCCATTCCGCGGTTTGTAATGTGAGTATACTCTCTGCGATTATGTTTGTCAATATATTTTTAATGTTAATCGTTAAATTTTTAATGATAGTAAAAATGCAAAAGCAGAACACGCCACGGAAAAAGACGGCCATAAACTTTCCGTTCATAACCGTCCTTATCAGAAACTCTCTCACTGTCGATTATAAAAGATCATCTTTCTTCTCTCTGCCGGGCAGCCGCACCTGAATGCCGTTGACTTCCACCTGGTCGTTCAGTTCAATGACAAGACATTCTCTGCCGTCCAGCATTCTGGTTTCCACCAGATCCGTCCGCTCCGGATTCACTTTGACGATCACATCCGGCGTCCGGATCTCAAACTGCCTGGTATTGGCCAGATTGGCCGCGGCAAACTGGACATCGCTCCCCGCCGCCTCCGCGTATTTTTCGTCAAAACCGGAGAGCTTTTTCTCTTCCACTCCGCTGTATTCCAGCAGCCGCTTTACATCCGCTCCGTCCAGGATCACGGGCTCCGGCTCGTCCTTGCTTTCCTCTATCATTTCATTCAGTTTCTCGTGGATATTCTTTACGATCTCATATTCACACTCTTCCCCCAGGGTTTCCTCCACCAGCGCGCGGAAGGTTTCCTTCTGTCCGCCCGCGGAAAGAGGCGCCTGGCAGCCCAGCACCGATCCCACAAAATCAAGCCGCAGTTCTTCCGGCTTCGCCGCGTAATAAAGCAGGCTGTGGATATCCGCGCTCCTGTCCTGAAACGCGGGGAATAAAAATCCCACGTCCGGCATATCCACCACCCTGTCGCAGACCCTGGTCTTAAAACTGTTGCTTTCTTCGTCATAGGCCAGTCCCGGCTTGCTTAACGTAACGGGACAGATACAGCAGAGGATATGCTGGTAAACCTCGTCGGAGGCGTCAAACATCTCCGTCCCGTCCTCCGCTCTTCCCGGAATGTCATATACCCCGTAGATCAAAAGGATCAGGTAGTTCTCCACGGAATAATAGCCCTCTATCACCTTGTCATAAAACGCTTCCAGAAGAACATCGTCCTTTAATTCCGAATCCCGCAGCTTCAGCAGAAGATCCTGCGCGCCCCCTTCCGCCTCCGCTTCCATGGGAAACTCCATATTGAGCAGATTCCTGCCGATGGTGCCGGACAGCGCTTTCTTAAAGATATTAAAATATTTGAATATTTCCTCTTCCGGCAAGGAAAGAAACGCGTCTTTCAGCTCGGCCTTTTTGTTTTTCTCACCGTCTACATAACAGCCGCAGATACGCATGACAGCGCATCTTTCCTGCGTAAACTGCTTTCTGATCTCGGCCACTTCCCGTTTGTTCATAAGTATCCCGCCTCCCTGTTTTCTCTTATGATACCAGCAAGTTTTTTAAAATACAAGCCCGTCCTTGCGGAAATACCCGTGGTCCTTTCCGCGTATTGTAAGAAGTTTGTAAGGATTTTTCTCTTTGCTTTGTAAGAATCCGCCTTTATAATAAATAGTATAAACCCAATACAGACAGAGGAACGATTCATGGAAAACGCAAGCATTCTGGTGGTGGATGACGATAAGGATATCGTTTCCACCCTGAAGATCCAACTGGAAAAAGAAAACTTCCGGGTATTCTGTGCCTATGACGGGGAGGAAGCCCTGCAGCTCCTTTCACGGGAAAACATCCATTTGATCCTTCTGGACATCATGATGCCCCGGCTGGACGGTCTTTCCGCCATTATCAAGATCCGGGAAAAGCTGAACCTTCCCATTTTGATCATATCCGCGAAATCCGAACATTCCGACAAGATCCTCGGGCTCTCCATCGGCGCGGACGATTATATTACCAAGCCCTTCGACGCCAAAGAGGTAACGGCCCGCGTCAAAAGCCAGCTCCGCCGCTATATGCAGCTGGGGGACGTCCATTCCGACAAAAAAGATGAAGTTCGGATAGGAAGATTGAGTTATAACTTTTCCGCCCATGTTCTGAGCGTGGACGGCGAAGCGGTCAAGCTGACCTCTATTGAAACCAAGATCATGGAACTGTTCATGCGTCATCCCGGGCACATCTTTTCCGCGGACAAGATCTACGACAGCGTCTGGGGAGAGCCTGTGGCCATGAACGGCGAAAACACCGTTATGGTACATATACGGCGCATACGTGAAAAAATCGAGATCAATCCGAGTGAACCGGAATATTTAAAGGTGGTGTGGGGAATTGGATACAAACTGGAAAACAAACGATAACGCTCCGAAATGTCACTCCATAAAAAAAGCCTGCCGTTTTCTTCTGGGCACGCTGGCCTTCTCTTCATTTTTTGTCACCGTCCTTATGGGCATCATCGGCAGGGAAGCGCTGCGCGTTACCTTACAGTACGGCCCGGCTGTTTTTTGGGGTGACTTTTCTTACCTTCCGGAGCCGCGGCAGTTCATGGAAGAAACCGCTTCCGATCTTCTTCTGGGGTATGTGGGAACAGAGAACGCTACGGAGGACGATCTGCAGCAGTACCGCAGGGCATTCCAAAAAATGCTCTCTGTTGCCGGCAGCGAAATCCTCTATTATGTTGATGTGCCGGACAAAGAACCCTTTTATAACCGCGCGCCGCAGACCGACGATACGGGAAAATTGATCACAGACCCTGACTACCGCATCTATTGCTACTGGGACAAAGACGTTCCGGAAGCGGCAGAGGCGTTTTCCCTCAGCGGGCTGATACCGGAGAATCTCTCCCTCAATGAAGAACGATTGGCCCAAAGCCGGTTTTTACTGGCAGTCCGTACCTCCGGCCACTTTTACGGGGCGATCCGCTACGATTTCTTTCTCCGGGCATGCGGCTACCAGTATATGCTCAGGCATTTTGCCGCGAGTCTTCTGCTCACTGTCCTTCTGGGCTGCCTCTGCTTAGGCGGCCGGAAACTGCAGAAGAGCGCCGCCGCTTCCTACGCCGCGTTTGCCCGCCGTATTCCTCTGGAGCTTAAGCTGCTCTTTGTTTCCGCTGTCTGCGTTCTGGCGGCTTTATACACCCGGCAGCACTACCCCCAGGCGCCCCTGCGTTCCTGTTTCGGGCTCCTGTGGATATACCTGCCCGTATTCTGCGCGCCGTATCTGCTCTATACGGATTTACGGCAGAACAAGGCCTCCGCCTTCATCAATTCCTATGCCGCCAGGGTCTTTCGTTTCTGCCGGGAATACTGGCAGAGCAGACCCTGGTACCGCAGGATCATGGCGCGGTGCGCCGTGCTTTTGGCAGCCGCCCTGGTGTGCCTTTTTTCCGGCATCCACCTGCTTCTGCACAGCAGACCCGTATACTGGCAGTCCCGTTACTATACGGTCAGAAGTGACCTGCTGTTCCTGGGAGGGCTGCTTGTAGCCGCTTCGGCGGCTCTGTTCGCGGCCTATCTGCCCCTGCGCCGTTTTACAAAAGACGCCAAAATCCTTACCGAACGGATCGACGGACTGGCGCTTTTCCGCTCCGCGCCGCCGCTTACCCTCTCCCGCCATTCCGAACTGAAGCCGGCGGCAGAAAAGCTGGACCGGCTGGGAGAAGATATTGAAAACGCGGTAGCTCAGCGGAACCGCTCCAACCGGATGCGGGTGGAGCTGATCACCAACGTATCCCACGACCTAAAAACGCCGCTTACTTCCATCATCAACTACGCGGATCTGCTCTGTGAAGAGAACCTGCCCCAGCCTTCCGCCGGCTACGCGGATTCCCTGCGAAAAAAAGCATATCGTCTGCGGGATATGGTGCAGGACGTATTTGAACTGTCCAAGGCGTCCAGCGGCAATCTGAAAATAGAGAAGCAGCCTTTGGATCTGGCAAAACTGATCCGCCAGACACTGGCGGATATGGACGAACCTATTTCGGCTTCCAGCCTTACCTTTAAAATGTTCCCGGAAACGGAACCCGTTATGATCGAAGCCGACGGTGACAGACTTTACCGGGTGTTCCAGAACCTGTTTCTCAACACGCTGCAGTATTCTCTGGAAAATTCCAGAGTGTATATACAGCTCACCGTCAGGGACGGCCGCGCGCTTACGAAGATCAAAAACACTTCCCGCGAAGAATTGAACTTCGCGCCCGATGAGATCACGGAGCGCTTTGTCCGCGGAGATAACTCCCGTTCCACGGAAGGCAGCGGACTTGGCCTCGCCATTGTCCAAAGTTTTACGGAAGCCTGCGGCGGTACGTTCTCCATCGAACTGGACGGAGATCTGTTCACCGCCTGCGTCAGCTTTCCCCTTACCGATAAAATGCCTCTTTCGGAAACCTGAACGCCCGTTGTTTCGGTTCTGTCCTCCTTCCGGCGCGGTTCTACAGCCTCAGCCCTTTATCTTCTTCACAGCCCAGCATGATATTCAGACACTGTATGGCCGCGCCGGAGGCTCCTTTACCCAGGTTGTCAAATCTGGAAGATACTAACAGCCTGTCTTCGCAGCCTGTGATGAACAACTCCATTCCGTCCCAGCCGCTTTTCCCGTTGGAACCTAAGAAGCCGCGGCTTTCCGCTTCCGCTCCAAAGGGATTCACCGTGATAAATCTCTCTTTCCCATAATATTCCGTAAAAAATCCATGCAGCTCTTTGGGCGTCATTTTCCTGTTTAAAAGGTCCCTGTACAAAGGCAGCGTCACCAGCATACCGCTGTAATAGCTGCACACAACGGGAGAAAAGAGAGGTTCCCTCGCAAGTCCGGGAATCGCTTTCATTTCCTTTAAATGCTTGTGCTGCTGACTGAGCGCGTACTCTCTGGGAGAATCCAGTTCCGCGCTCCGCTCCTCTCCCTCATATTCCGCGATCATTTTCTTTCCGCCGCCGCTGTAACCGGACATGGCAAAAGCGGCCACCGGATAGTCCGCAGGCAGGATCCCCTCTTTTACCAGCGGATACACCAGCGCGATCAGACCGGAAGCATAGCACCCCGGTACGGCCACACGCTTCCCCTCACGGATGGCCTGGCGAAATGCCGGGGCCAGCTCCGGGAACCCGTAAGCCCAGCCGCTTTCCGTCCTGTGGGCAGTGGAAGCATCGATGATCCGCACATCCTCCCGTTCCACCAAAGCCACCGCTTCCCTTGCCGCCGCATCCGGCAGGCACAAAAATGTAATGTCCGAAGCGTTGATCAGCCTTTTCCTTTCCTCCGTATCCTTACGAAGTTCCGGCGCTATGGTGAGCAGTTCCACGTCCTCCCTGCCCTGAAACCGCTCGTTGATGCGCAGTCCCGTGGTCCCCTCGCTGCCGTCTATGAAAACCTTTACTTTTCCGCTCATTTTCCATCCTTTCTGGTATAGGTAACATAGGTAAAAGGAATCTCCCCTTCCACCCGCTCATCCACCGTTTTAATATAGTCCTGCTCGGGAAACGCGGGAAAAAAGGTATCCCCCTCCGCTTCCGTTTCCACCTCCGTCACATAGAGCCTGTCCGCCAGCGCGATCCCTTCCCGATAAAGCCCCGCTCCGCCGGAGATATAAATATTTTTCCCCGGCCGCAGTTTTTCCGCCAGTTCCACCGCCTCCCCCAGGGAAGATGCCGTAGCGCAGTCTTCTCCCTCAAACCGTCCGGTGCGGGATACCACCACCGTAAAGCGGTTTGGCAGCGGACGCCCGATTTCCTCGTAGGTCCTGCGCCCCATGATCACCACGTTTCCTGTGGTAAGCTCTCTGAACCTGCGCTGCTCTCCTTTGATCTTCCAGGGAATGCGGCCTTTGCTGCCGATCACCCGGTTTTTATCATACGCTACAATGATCCCTATCATCTTTTTCTCCCTCCGAAACTTATCAAATTGTATCATTCCGGGCGGAAGGTGTCAATGCGCGGGGTCCTTTCTCTTTCCTTTCCTTATCCCTGTGGCTGAGGCTTTTCCACATACGGCTTGGGATACCCAAACGGAATGATGTTTTCTTCCGTCAGAGCCTGTATGACAATATCCTCCTTCGCCGCGCCGCCCAGACAGGCGTTCTCCCATTCCGCGAGCTCCGCGCCATCCACCAGGCAGTCATTGTCATAATACCCGTCCCATTGTCCGGGAAAAATATAGTACAGGATCCCGTCCCCGTCCAGATCCAGCTCTTTTGGAAAATCACCTTCATCGTAAAGCGGCGGAGCAGGCGGTGTGTCACCGACACCGCTATCCCAGGAAGTTACTGTGGCGTAAGGAAGATAGCGATCTTGCGCTACATCGTAACGATAGACATTATACGGCCAGAAAACATCCCCGGGAGCGGAAGGCCCCTGGTTATGACTCCAATCCGCCACGGCAGACCCGTTATCATAAAAACGGATCAGAGGCCATTCCACCAGTTTCTCATAAAGTCTGTCCTGCGCCTCGTCATAACCAAACACGTACTCCGCTATCCCGGCCATGATCCCATTGTCCCAGACAAGCAGCAGTTCCTGTTCCCCATCCTGGTCCACATCCGCCACAGCAAAACTGTTCTTTGCCGCCTCTTCCTCTCCCTGATAGTCCAAAAGACTGCCGTCAGGAAGGGTGCCGGTCAGATACGCTTCCCAGAGAGCCTTCCCATAGGCCAGCTCCCGGGCCGTTTTTTCCTGTATCTGTCCGTTCTCCGAAATCTCCCCGAGAACAGGGAACCCGCTTTCCGGTTCCTCTGTATGGGAAGAAACCCTCATGTCCACATTTTTTACGGACACATATACCTCTTTATCAGCGCCGGTGAGATTTTCGGTCACGATTCCCAGCCTGAACCACGCTCCCTTTTCCACTTCTATTTTCACAGGCATACCCGGGGTGATATACCAGGCTTCGGCATAGGCATTTTCCTCTTCCGCCTCCACGGGGATCAGTTGAATGGTCCCATCCCCGAATCCCTCCTCCGCGTAAAAAGTCATGGAACTGCCCTTCGAGCAGATCTCCTCGTCCGCGTAGCAGATCTCTCCCGTACTGCCTGGCGGTACGGTAATCCCTATCCGGTATTCCCTGCGGGGATTGGTCAAAAAGCACACTGCTATGATCATACCGACTGCTGCCGAAGCCAAAAGAAGCAAAAACGCGGGCTTCTTATAGCGCAGTACGGATCTTACTCTCTCTTTTATCCCCACTTCCCCAAAGGCCAGGGGACACATAAGCACCATGCGCCTCTTCTGGGCACAGGACAAAAGCACTCTTAAATAGGCTTTCTTTTCCTGAATGGGCATATCTTTCACTACCTTTTCGTCACAGGCCAGCTCAATATCCCTGCACAATAAGATATAAGCCGCCCAGCAGAGAGGATTGAACCAGTGGACGCAAAGCAGCAGATACCCCAACGGCTTCCACCAGTGGTCCTTTCTTCGCAGATGCGCTTTCTCATGGGCCACGATATACTCCGCTTCCCCCTTTGACAGCGCGGAGGGCAGATAGATCCTGGGCCGGATAACTCCCAGAATAAAGGGAGAACTCACATTGTCACAGATATAAATATTTTTCCGGCAGCGTACGGCTTCCCGCAGCCGTATCCGAAGCTTTATCACGCTGACCGCCGCAAAACCCGCCAGTAAAAGCATCCCCGCCAGCCAGACACTGCCCGCGACAGAAGTCACTACCTGTAAAGGCGCCACGCTGTCTGACTGCTGATAGGAAAAAGTTTCCCTGAGCATGGGATTGATGTTGTTTTCCACGATCTCCAAATGGCTGTCCACCACAGGAATATACGGCCGCGCTTCCCCGTCCGCGGCCGTGGCCATCCTCACCGGCTGGGCGCTGGGCTGCAGGCTGAAAGCGCTCTCCGGCGAAAACGGGCAGACGAGCCTGAACGCCACCACGCCCCACAGCAGGCAGTTCAGCCATTTAGGCGCTCTCCGAAACACCAGCCGGAAGCACAGCACCGCCAGTATCAGCCAGCCCGCGGTAATACTCATATTGAAGACTTTCAGAAAAATATCGCTCATTCCTCTTCTCCCTTCCGCGCCCTGTCGATCATTTCACGGATTTCCGCCGCTTCTTCCTCCGTCAGTTTCGCATGTTGCGTAAAAGCCGCGATAAAGGCCGGAAGAGAACCGTTAAAAGTATCCTCCACGTATTGTCTGCTCTGCCTGGCGTAAAATTCCTCTCGGGAGATTTTAGACGTCACCACTCCGTTTTCATTTTGAAACAGACCCTTGTCGATCAGCCGCCGCAGTACATTGTGGGCCGTAGTCCTTTTCCAGTTAAACTCCGCCGCCGTCAGTTTCACCAGTTCTGATGACGTGACCGGTTCCCGTTCCCAGATCATATCCGCGTATCGCGCTTCGATCACACCCAGCTGTATCTCTGCCATTTTCTCCTCCTTCAGACCACATACTGTGGTCTTTATATACAGACTACAGCATGTGGTCTGAAATGTCAAGCCCTGCGTCACATGACCGGTTTAAACGCCTGTTACGGCCGGTCAGTTGATCACTACGGTAAATGTAAGCGTATCGGTATAATTTCCCGCGTACAGAACATGCTCTTTCTGCAGGTCCGTGGAAAAGTTAAGGATCGCCCAGCCCGTATTTTCTCCGGCCGGGACCGTCAGTACCGTATAATTATTGCCTTCGGGCGTTTCATTGTGGTTGACCTTCAGGCTGTACTCGATATATCCCTCGCCGCACATCATTTTAAAATGATTCAGGCTCGTCAGGTTGATATTAAGCTTACTGCCCGCGTTCAGCACCACATTGTTTACCTGAAGCGCTCTTTCCACCTCTTTTTCCGTATCCGAAAACGTCACGCTGGCGGGGATCGTTACGGTGTAGGTCACTCCCGCGTTATAGTCCACCGTAAGACTGCCGCTGTTTCCTCCTGAAGCCTGCGTTATGGTTTCCCCCGCCGTCCGCAGGATCATCGGACCGGGCAGAATAAAACACATAAGCAGCATCATTGATAGTATTTTTTTCATTCCGATCTTTCCCCTCTAAAAAACAACCGTTTCCTTTTCCGCTTCCTTTACAAACAGTCTGACCCGCATATCCACGTTATTGGTCATTGTCCTTTCCTCGTCCATACGATACGGCTGCACATGTATCACCGCTTCGTATTCTCCCTTTTCCAGCTCACGGGAAAGCGTGATATGATAAATATGCCTGCCCGGCTCCACAAGGCCGGAAGTGTACAAGATCTCATATTCCTGTCCGCCGTCCACGCAGAGCCTGAGTTCAAACGTCAGATAATACCGCTGCCCGTTTTCCAGGGGATTATAAAAATCCACATCCGCTTCTTTTGTTCCCGCGGATAAGGTCAGCGATTCCCGGCCGGTCACGACCACACCCTCTTCCAGGCTGGGGGCGTCCCCCTTCGGCGGCGCGTTCTCCGCGCTGGGATCGATCACCAGCTCCACTCCGCTGCCCGGTCCCCCAAATGTTTCCCAACCCGTTCTTTTTCCCGCATACCGTATGCCGCGCAGCAGCAACAGTATGAGCAGCAGCAAAAAAACAACCAATAAGCAAACCAACACAGTCCTTTCGTATTTTTTACGCATCCTGTTTCTCCCCGGCGCCATATCCCGCATCCTGTCCTCCGCCGGCGCCAACATGGCTGTTCTTTTCTATACGATATGACTGTATTTGACAATTTGTTACAGAAAATAAAAGCGGCATGACGATTTCATTTCGTCATGCCGTTCATTTCTCTCAGATCAGCGCGGTGCTGAAATATCTCTCCGCTCTGTCCGCCAGCACTGTAGTGATCACTTTGTCCCGTCCATATTTTTCCGCCATTCGCTTCGCGGCCCAGACATTGGCGCCGGACGAAGTCCCTACCAAAAGCCCCTGGACTTTCGCCAGCTCCCTCGCCGTATGAATGGCGTCATCATCGCTGACCTCCACAATATCCGTAATGATCTCGGTATCCAGGATGTCCGGTATAAATCCGTCCCCGATCCCCTGGATCTGATGCAGTCCCGGCTCATCTCCCAGGAGCGCGCTGACGTTTTTGGGCTCCACCGCCACAATCTTGCAGTCCGGATTTTGCTCCAGCAGATACCGGGCGATTCCCTGCAGCGTTCCGCCGCTTCCGATCCCGGAAACGAAAATATCAATCCTTTTTCCCAGCTGCTCCACCATCTCCCTGGCCGTAGTACGATAATGCGTATCCGGGTTCGCCGGATTCTGGAACTGCTGCGGTACAAAATATTCATCGGAAGACGCCGCCAGTTCCATGGCCTTCCGCACGCTTCCGTCAATACTGAGCGCCGGATCGGTCAGCACCAGTTCCGCGCCCAGCGCCCGTATGATCTTCTTTCGCTCGTCACTCATATTTTCGGGCATGACGATGATCACTTTATAATTTTTTCGGATGCCGCACAGCGCCAGCCCGATACCGGTATTTCCCGAAGTGGGCTCGATAATCGTCATCCCGGGCTTCAGCCTGCCGCTCTTTTCCGCCTCCTCGATCATATTCAGCGCGATCCGGTCTTTAATGCTCCCGCCCGGATTCAGAAACTCCGCTTTCGCGAAAATATTCAGCCCCGTCGTCTGCTCCAGACTGAGCAGCGGCGTATTGCCGATCAAGTCCAGCACATTTGTATAATACATGATCTCAACGCCTTTCCCACCATCTATCTCAAAATACACAAATTATAGCATTGAAACCCATAACCGTCAATTCTTTTCTGCCGCCTCGGAGGGGACCCAAAATTGAAATTTTAAATTCCACTCTCAAATCCTCTGGTGGAATTTACTTCTGCATGAGTAGTGTTTACCTCTGCATATCCCCATGGTATGATCTTCCTGTCCTCCTGACAGCAGTAGAAGGAGAATACCATGAGCAGATATATACCAGGAAATCAGAAACATCTTACCCTTGATGACCGCAGGTACATCGAAAGAGCTTTGAGCCAGGGTTCCTCCTTTCAGGATATCGCCAGATTCCTCTGCAAAGATCCTACCACCATCTCCAAAGAGGTCAGAAACCACCGTCTCAGCGACTGGTACCACAAAGGCACTTTTTACAATGCCCACAACTTCTGCATACACCGCTATCACTGCAGAAAGACCAATGTATGCGGCAAGATCATTCTGTGCAACGTCAAATGTGCCTCCTGTCCTACCTGTAACCAGACCTGCCCGGACTTCTGCCGGGAACGCTGCGACAGGCTTGATAAGGCTCCTTATGTCTGCAACGGCTGTACCAGGGCGATCAACCACTGCACCATCGCTCATAAGTACCGCTATGATGCTAAGTTTGCTGACAGAAAGTACCGGGAATGTCTGCAGGATTCCCGTTCCGGCATCTGCCTGACAAAGCATGAACTCCGGCAGAAGGATATGGTCATCTCCCCTCTGATCGCACAGGGGCAGTCCCCTTATCAGATCCTCACCAACCACCCGGAACTTGATATGTCTGTCAGGACTCTTTACAACTATCTGGATGAAGGGATCCTCACTGCCAGAAATATCGACCTGAAGCGCAAGGTGAAATTCAAGCCCCGTAAATGCCACAGGTCACAGATCACAGAGAGAGCTGTCTTTCAGGGAAGATTGTATTCGGACTTTCTATCCCTTGGCCTGGATCACTGGACAGAAATGGATACAGTCCATTCTTCCAATGATTCCAAAAAAGTCCTTCTGACTTTTTTCCTTAAGCGTGAGAAACTCTTTCTTGCCTTTCTTATGAACCGCTGTACCAAAGGGGCTGTCCGCCTGGTCTTTGACCGCCTGGAAAAGAAACTGGGCACTTATGGCTTCCTGTCCCTTTTCGGCATCCTGCTGACGGACAGGGGCTCCGAGTTCGGCGATCCATGCGCACTGGAAACAGGCATCAATGGGATAGAACGCTCCAGCATTTATTACTGTGATCCTATGCGCAGCGGACAGAAGGGCGGCGTGGAACAGGCCCATACCATGCTCCGCATGATCCTTCCCAAAAGGACAAGTTTTGAATTCCTGACCCAGTGGGATGTGAACCTGATTGTCAGTCACATCAACTCCACTCCCAGGGAAAGCCTTGCCGGAGAAACGCCCTACGCCGCCGCTTTGAGAACATACGGGGAAAGTGCCTTAAAAGCGCTTCAGCTTAGGCCGGTGGCTCCCGATGAAGTCAACCTGACGCCTAAGCTGATCAAATATAACCGTTAACCAACTTACAAAAATCTGCTGTCAGGATGGAATTCAGAGTTTCACATTTTTGCCATGTGTCCGGTGGAATTTAGTTTTGCACCCCAACTCTCCAGCGGTCTGTTTTCTATGCCCTAAAATCAGATATTTTGTAAGAAGTTATCTTGATTATAACATCCGGCAGACGTTTTGACCATGGGAAATATATAAAATACGCCAAATTTTAAAACAAGGTGGAATTTACTTTTTCACTGGAATTTCGGATTGCAAGTCAGCCCTCGGAGAGGACCTTGGGCCGAAACACATTGCGCTTTCTTATCCGGGTCCCGTAGATTTTTACCGGGAAGCCATCTTATGTACATTCTCCTCCAGCGCTTTCCTGCGGCGATGCTCGTGCGCTATCTCTTCCTGTATCTCATCCATACGTCTGAAAATATCCAGTATCACTTCCTGCTCGTTTTCAGGCTGTAACCCGCTTTCCTGCCGTTCCCTCTCCCGGATATCCTTTCTGAAGAGCGTTTTGAAGATCACTCGCACTGCAGGCTGTATGAAAAACAGCTGTGTAAAAAACGCGAAGGGAAAATTAAAGCAGACCAGCTTAAGCCAGTTCGCGAGTAATGTCAGAACATGAAATCCCGCGTAGTAGGGATAATAAAGAAACGCGGCAATAAAACTCATCGCGGGACACATGATGCCCACAGTCGCGCATATGATCGCCGTTTCAAATATCATCGGATGGTTCTTCGCGGGGTTAAATACCCTGCTCGCCAGCTTAAAGGAAGCTGGACTTCCCACAAGATTTTCGAGCGTGTGAATAAAAGTCTGTAAATACTGATCTTCTATGATAATGGTTGGGCTGAAGGCTCCCTGATGAGCTTC
>CANRPU010000020.1 GCA_947632555.1 uncultured Lachnospiraceae bacterium | reverse complement strand
TGATTTCACAAAAAGGTTACTTTTCTTTTGGAAACGTGAAGTTACTTTTCCCGTGAAATTAGTTTTTAATTCAACCTGTATAAAATATGTAAAATGATAAATCGGCTGAACAGGTTGAAAGAAATGGCTTTATGGTGATATACTGTAAAAGTGCATTAACAAAAAGCCATTAAGAGTTGCATAGACACGACATTTAGAGTGTCATTTTCAAAGGTCTATATCTTTCAAGTATTGGAGTAATCATGAAAGTAAAAAAGTGCAAGGAACTGCTTGGCGTCTTCTTAAAAATAGGAGCCTTTACATTCGGCGGCGGATATGCTATGATTCCCCTGATAAAGCGGGAAGTAGCGGAAGGAAAAAAATGGCTGACCGAAGAAGAGATCTTTGATATTATCGCTATCGCGGAGTCCACGCCGGGCCCGCTGGCAGTCAACTGCGCCACTTTTGTAGGAAGCAGGGTAGCGGGATTCGCGGGCGCGCTGGCCGCGACCCTGGGCGTGGTGCTGCCTTCTTTTCTGGTGATCCTGGCGGTATCCGGCATACTTCTGCGGATCGAGGAACTGGCGGTGGTGCGGAGCGCGTTTCTGGGGATCCGGGCCGGGGTGCTGGTCCTGATCGGAAACGCTTTGATCTCCCTGGCTGGCCAGACCAGAAAAGATGCTTTCTTCTATGGGATATTGCTGCCTGCCTTTCTGGCGGCGTTTATATTCCACGTCAATACGATCATCATTCTGATCGTCTGCGCGGCCGCCGGGATTGTCCGCGGCTGCCTGATAAAGGGGAAAGGCGGCGGAATATGATCCCCTTGAAGCTGTTCTGGGAATTTTTGAAAATAGGGGCCTTTACCTTCGGGGGCGGCTATGCCATGCTGCCATTGATACAGGAGGCGGTCTTGCGAAACGGCTGGCTGACGGAAACCCAGTTAGTGGATTTTGTGGCGGTCAGCGAAAGCACGCCGGGGCCTTTTGCCATCAACATCTCTACCTATACGGGAGTAAGGACCGCGGGGATCATGGGCGCGCTGGCCGCGACCCTGGGCGTGGTGCTTCCTTCTTTTCTCATTATCCTGCTGATCTCAGGCTGTTACAAAAAATTTCAGAACAGCCGCCTGGTAAAAGGCGCTATGCAGGGACTGAAACCGGCGGTAGTGGCGCTGATTGCCGCGGCGCTGCTTTCCGTGGGAGAAAATATATTTCGGTTCGAGGATATCCTGGGGAAGGAAAATATAGTCAGCGCGGTGATCCTGCTGATCGGCGGTTTTCTGTGTTATAAGAAAGTACATCCGATCGCCATAATCGGCGTGAGCGCGGCGGCGGGAGTTCTTTCCGCGGCCATAGGCGTCTGAGGTTTCCGGCGCCGGAACGGAGTTTTTTATGCTGGAAGTAATTGCGGATACGTTGGCGGATACGGTCAGACTGCTGCCATTTTTGTTTCTGACCTATCTTGCCATGGAATATTTGGAACACAAAACGGCGGGCAGGGCGGAAACCGTTCTGAAAAAGGGCGGCCGGCTGGGACCGGTGGCGGGCGGTATTCTGGGAATGGTCCCCCAGTGCGGCTTCTCGGCGGCGGCGGCCAATCTCTACGCCGGCAGGGTGATCACGCTGGGAACGCTGATCTCCGTCTATCTTTCCACCTCGGATGAGATGCTGCCCATACTGATCTCCGAAGCGGACCGGGTAGGGCTCGGCACGATTTTGAAAATACTGGTGTTAAAGGCGGCGGTGGGTATGGCCGCCGGTCTGGCGGTGGACGTTCTGGTACGTCAAAAACAGGAGGTACACGGGCATATCCACGCGCTTTGCGAGCATGAGCACTGTCACTGTGAAGAGGGCGGAAGTATCTGGAAATCTGCTATGATCCATACGCTGCAGATCACCTTTTTTATTCTGCTGATTTCTTTCGCGCTGAATCTGCTGCTTTTTTTCTTTGGTGAAGAACTGCTGGGCAGGCTGCTTTTAAACCGTCCCGTGGCGGGGGAACTGCTGGCGGCGCTGGTGGGGCTGATCCCGAACTGCGCGGCTTCCGTGGTGCTGACCAGACTGTATCTGGACGGCGCTATGAGTTTCGCGGCCTGTATGTCCGGCCTTCTGACGGGTGCCGGAGTAGGAAGCCTGATCCTCTTCCGGGTAAATCGGAACAAAAAGGAGAATGTTAAAATCCTGCTCCTGCTGTACGGGATCGGCGTGGCGGCGGGATTAATCCTGGAGGGAATCGGGTATTCTATGTAAAAAGGCAGGAAAAATAAAAAAAGGTATTGCTTTTTTGATTTCCTTATAATATAATCATACTTGCGTTGTGATTTATAATGTAGATCACGGCGGAATTCACATTGAGCACCGCTAGCTCAGTTGGTAGAGCACCTGACTCTTAATCAGGGTGTCCAGGGTTCGAGCCCCTGGCGGTGCATACACTCTCTTTTGAGAGCGCAAAAGTACTGGCTTTGAGGACATTGAGCCTCGGGGTTGGTGCTTTTTTTGTATGAAAAAAGGAACCGAGGAGAAAACCATGATCTTTGAAACCCACGCGCATTATGATGACGAAGCGTTTGATCCGGACAGGGAAAGCCTGCTGGAGGAGCTGCAAAAAGGGGGAATCGGCCGGGTAGTAAATATCGGCGCCAGCCTGAAATCCTGCAGGAGTACGCTGGCCCTGATGGAAAAATATCCTTTCGTATATGGGGCGCTGGGAGTGCATCCCAGCGAAACCGCGGAACTGAGCGAAGAGGGGATCTTGTGGTTAAAGGAACACTGCGCGCATAAGAAGTGCGTGGCGGTGGGAGAGATCGGACTGGATTATCACTGGCCGGAGCCGGAAAAAGAAGTGCAGAAGAAATGGTTCATCCGCCAGCTGGAACTGGCAAAAGAATTAAATCTGCCCGTGGTGATCCATTCCAGGGAAGCCGCCAAAGATACCGTGGATATTATGAAGGAGCTGAATGCCGGGGAAACAGGCGGCATTATCCACTGTTTTTCCTATACAAAGGAAACGGCGGAGATCTTTTTGGATATGGGATTTTATTTCGGCATAGGCGGGGTGGTCACCTTCAAAAACGCGAAAAAGCTCAAGGAGGCGGTGGAATCCATTCCGCTGGACAGGCTTGTGGTGGAAACGGACAGCCCGTATCTGGCCCCGGAGCCAAACAGGGGAAAACGAAACAATTCATTAAATCTTCCATATATTATAGAAGAAATTGCCGCGATCAAAAAAATTTCCCCCGCGGAAGTGGAGGCCGCCACGTGGGAAAACGCAAAAAAAATATATAAATTTGTCTAAAATTCTGTTAAGAAAGTATTTAACTGAAAATCTGTATATGGTATAATAGTACCGAATATACAAAAAGAAAATCAGGGGGGGAAGAAGTGAATCGGCATTGCGAGAAAGCAAAAAAATATTTCATATGCATAGCGCTTTGTCTGATCTTTCTGCTGGGCTTTCTTTTGAACGCTGAGAATCTCCGGGCGGAGGAAAAGCGGTACCGTATTCTGTTCATCAGTTCTTACTCTTATGCGTGGGATGCCGTGCAGCTGCAGATTCAGGGTATTGAAGCGGGCGTGCCGGAAGGAACGGTCGTGGATTATGAATTTATGGATACCAAGCGGGTGGATGATGAAACGGGACTGAATCTGTTTTATGAAGGACTGGCATATCGGATGTCCCAGGTTCCTCCGTATGACGCGATCATTCTGGGAGATGACGCGGCGTTAAAGTTCGGCATGGAATACAAGGATGATATTTTTTCCGGGATCCCTTTGATATTTGAAGGTGTCAACGACGTGCAGCTGGCGGAGGAGGCCGTAAAGGATCCCATGATAGGCGGTATTCTGGAGAGCCTGTCCGTGGAGAGCAACATTGACCTGGCGCTGAGCCTTTATCCCCATGCGACCCGCGTGGTAGGCATTCTGGATGACACGCTGACGGGCGAGGCGGAACGCAAGAACTTTTACAGTGTAGCGGACAAATATCCCAATCTGGAATTTTCCGAGATCAATACTTCCGTACTTTCCACGGCAGCGATCAAAAAGAATCTTCTGGATCTTGATGAAAATACGATCCTGATCTATGTGGTGATGACGGAGGACGGTAACGGCAGGACCTACAGCAACCGGGAATCCATGGAGATGATCGCGGAATTTGCGCCGATCCCGGCTTTCCGCATGGTGGAAGGCGGCATTGGAAACGGTGTCCTGGGCGGCAATATTGTTTCCATGTATGATTCCGGACAGCGGGCGGCGGAGCTGGCCATCAATGTTGTCAAGGGACGGGTAAAGCTGGAAAATTCCAGTCTGATCCTGGAAAGCCCTAACATCTACTGTATAGACGAGCAGGTAATGTTAAAATACGGCCTTAAAAAAAGCCAGTTCCCGGAGGACACCGTATATGTGAACCATGTGCCTTCCTTCATAGAGAGGAACCGGCAGATACTGGTGCCGGGCATTATCCTCCTGGTGGCGTGCCTGACGCTGGCCGGCTGGATGGGGGTAGACAACCTGCGGAGAAGGAAACTGACCGGCGAGCTGGAAGAAGCCAGGAAATATCTGGAGAACGCTTCCCAGCATGACTTCTTAACCGGTCTGCCCAACCGTTCCAAGTTTATGGCGGATCTGGAAGAAACCGTTGGCAACAAGATGCCCTGTACGGTCATCATGCTGGATATAGACAATTTCAAACATATCAACGATACTTACGGACATACGGCGGGCGATGAAGCGCTGCAGCAGGTAGCGGCGCGTCTGCAGGCGTTAAAAACGCCGCTGCTTACGCCATACCGTTTCGCGGGAGATGAATTTATCGTCATCGTGAAGAGCAATGTGCGTAAGATCACGGAGAACTCCGCGGTACAGTGCCTGGCGGTATTTCAGAAGCCTTTTAAGCTGGAAGGCAAGAAATACGACATCGGCGGCAGTGTGGGCGCTGCCTCTTATCCTACGGACGCCCTGGACAGCGAGCAGCTGATCATACTGGCGGACGATGCCATGTATCATGTGAAGAAAAACGGCAAGAATGCTTACGCGTTCTTTGGAGAATACAACTAATTTATCGAAAATCAATAAAAATATATTGACAATCAATAAAACCCGTGTTATATTCAGGAAAATGAATGGGATAACGCGGGTTTTTATTGTGTCCGTTTTTCCCGTATCCAAAGGAGGAGCACAGGTGAAAAAGGAGAATATTGTACGGATCACCAAATTTTTGCTGGATTTTATGTTTTTTTCGGGAATCCTTATAACCATATCCCTGCCGGTTACGCTGCCCTGGGTGGCGGATCTGTATCTGGAGGCGCTAAGAGCTCACTACAGGGAATATGTGGTGATCTATTTCGCGCTGGGGATCCTGGCGGTAGCCATACTGGGAGAACTGCGGAAGATGTTCCGCACAGTATTGCGGGAAGACTGCTTTGTGGACGAAAACGTGGTCAGCCTTCAGCGGATGGGCACGTACAGCTTTATCATAGCGGCGGTTTCCCTGGTCCGCACCGTTATGCTCGCCACGATCGCCATGTCCGTAGTAACGCTGGTGTTTATAGTCGCGGGGCTGTTCAGCAAGGTTCTGGCCTTTGTATTTGAAGAAGCGGTCCGCTATAAAAAAGAAAACGACCTGACAATATAAGGAGGCTTCCATGGCAATCAGGATCAATTTGGACGTAGTAATGGCCCGGCGTAAAAAAGGGCTGACAGAGCTGGCGGGAGAGATCGATCTGACGCTGGCCAATCTTTCCATACTGAAAAACAACAAGGCCAAGGCTGTGCGCTTTTCCACCCTGGATGCTCTCTGCAGAGCACTGGACTGCCAGCCGGGGGATATTCTGGAATATGTAAGTGAGGAGGAAAGTGATTATGAACGGTAAAGTGAAAAGGATTGTTTCCTTGTCTGCCGTCGGTATCCTAGCCGCTTCCGTGATGTGCGCTTGTGCGCAACAAGACTTAGAGGATATGATTACGAAAGAAGGTACGAGTGGAACCAATAAAATGAAACTTGCTGAAAAGGAGGAATCATATGGACGGTCATAATATGGAGGGATATAATATGAACGGGAATTCCGGAGCCGGCAATATGGGGATCGGGAATCCCGAAGCCGGCAATATGGGAACCGGCAATATGGGAACCGGCAATCCCGGAGCCGGCAATATGGGAATCGGCAATACCGAAACAGTGCAGACGAGGAACCTGAAAGCGAACTACAAGGCGCTGGGGTCAGGCTGTCTGCTGTACGCCTGCTTCTACGCGTTCTGCATGTACCGGAACGGAAGCGGCATAACCTATCCTGTTTTTCTGGCGGCGAGCCTTGGCTTTTACTGGTTCTGCATGAAAAAGCTGGGAGTTTCTCCAAAGAAAGACAGCGCGCTTTACATGGGGGCGATCCTGCTGCTGGGGATTTCCACCTTTCTCACAGCGGACGGCAGGATCATCGCCATGAACAAGACGGGGATCTTTGTACTGATCATCAGTTTTCTGCTGCATCAGTTTTACCGGGACGAGAACTGGACCTTCGGCAGGTATGTGGGATATGTGATCACGGCGGTATTCGGCAGTCTGGGCGAGATCCACAGGCCGTTTACGGATAGGGCGGCGTATCGCCGGATACAGGGAAAAAAGGGCAGCGGCCTGTTTTTGTATCTGATCATCGGCGCTTCCGTTGGGATCCCGCTGCTGTTCGTTGTCTGGATGCTGTTGATAAGCGCGGACCGGATCTTCTTCCGCATAACGGCGGATATGCTTTCCGGGATCCATATGGGAAATGTTTTCGGAATACTGTTTACGGTCATTTTCATGTTTTTCTTCGCTTACTGCGTGATGGCGTATCTCTGCCGGCATACCTTTTCGGAGGAACGCCGGCAGAGGCCGCAGGCGGAAGCGGCGATCGCCATAACGGTAACGCTGCCCCTGACGCTTTTATATCTGCTGTTCAGCGGAGTGCAGATCTTCGGACTGTTCCTGCGGCAGATCGCCGTAAACGGATATACCTACGCGGAATACGCCAGAGAGGGTTTCTTCCAGCTTTTGGCAGTGTGCGTGATCAATCTGATACTGGTATTGACGGGAGGAGCGTATTTCAGGGAAAATATATTTCTGAAAGGCATACTGACAGTAATGTCGCTTTGTACTTACGTGATGATCGCCTCTTCCGCGTGGCGCATGGTGCTGTATATCAAGCATTATTATCTTACGTTTCTGCGTGTTTTCGTGCTGTGGGCGCTGGCGGTGATCTTTATTCTGCTGGTGGGCGTGATCATTCATATTTATAAAAAGAATTTTCCGCTGTTCCGTTACAGTATGGCGGTAGTGACCGTCTGTTACCTGCTGCTTTCCTTCGCGCATCCGGATTACTGGATCGCCAGGTGCAACGTGGCCAACATGGGAGAAACGCCGAGTACCTTTTTTGATACGGACGCCTATCGGGATTATTCCTATATGACAACTCTGTCAGCGGATGCGGCGCCCGCGCTGGCGGAGGTTTTGGAGGCGGAAGGTTTTCTTATGGAGGATGCGCCCATGCAGGCATTTCAGGCGTATCTGGAAAGCGAAGATGGGGATCCGTACAGCGGGGAAGGATTTTCCCCTTATGAAACCTATGGGGGCACGCGCGGCGGAGAGGAGAGCTGGGGGTACTATTATCTGGAAAAGATATACCGGCAGTACCGGAAAATGGGGATACGCGGTTTTAACCTTTCCAAATATATCGCGTTTCAGGTGCTGAAGTAGGATCGGGACAAAAATGGTATAAACAGGAAAAAACAGGGTAATACTGGAAACAGAAGCCGGCGTGTTCCGGCGGAAAGGGACGGATGCCATGAAAAAGACATTTTTGCGTATTTACCTTGTTTTGACAGCTGCCGCCGCGGTCTGCGGACTGTCGGCCTGCGGCGCCTCGGGAGAAAACTCCGGGGAAAGCAGCGTGGAAGAAACCGGGACGGAAGAAACCGGTATGAAAGAAACCGGGACAGAAGAAAACCTCACTGAAGGAGCCTTCGGGGAGGCGTCCATGACGGAACTGCGGGAAGCGGTAGTGGAGGCGCTGGGAGAGGATTACTGGCCCAATATTGCCGCGGACAAAGAAATACTTTCCGAAACATATGGCATTTCCGAGGAAATGTACGATGATTTTCTGGCGGAAATGCCTATGATAAGCACAAACGTAGATACCATGATCATCATAAAGGCGAAGCCCGGTCAGGAAGACGCTGTGGAAGAAGCGCTGAACCGGTACCGTGATACGGTGGTCAACGACCATATGCAGTATCCCCTGAACATAGGGAAGGTACAGGCTTCCCGGATAGAAGCTTTTGACAGTTATATCTGTTTTATCCAGCTGGGAGGCGATGTGACGGATCTGGTGGAATCCGGGGAAGATGTAGTGACGGCCCATTGCCTGGAGCAGAACGAGAAGGCGTTAGAGGCCATTCGTACCGCGCTGACGGATTAATAAGGGCAGATACGGAAGAGCAAAAGGTTCCGGCCATACGGCCGGAGCTTTTTTGCATCTGGGAGTGGGAAAAGCGTCCGAACTATGATATGATAGTATTATGTTATGATAATATTATGGTATGATGTAATAAACAGAGAAAGGAGGCCGGAGCGTGGGGAAGATCATATTGCGGGCAAGGGGCATATTCAAAAATTACAGAACCGGGAACCGGATGGTAAGCGCCCTGAAGCAGATGGACCTGGAAATAGAAGAAGGTCTTTTTTATGCCGTGGTAGGCAGGAGCGGTTCCGGGAAGACAACGCTTCTGCAGGTGCTGAGCACACAGGAGGATGTGGACGGCGGCGATATCTGGCTGGAAGGGGAAGCCTACGGTACTCTTTCCACCGACAGGCGGGCAGCGCTGCGCCGCAAAAAGATAGGAATGGTTTTTCAGGAATACCGGCTCATGACGGAACTGACTGTGTATGAAAACATTGTGCTCCCCGCGCTTTTAGACGGCAGGAATATAGAGGAAGCGTACATAGATAACCTCATGAAAAGCCTGGAGATAGAGGATCTGAAGGAAAGCTATCCGCATCAGCTTTCAGGCGGGGAGATGCAGCGAACGGCCATCGCCAGAGCCATGACCAACCGTCCTCGCATTATTTTCGCGGACGAGCCTACGGGCCAGCTGGACGAAACCTCCGCGTTCCGGGTTATGAAGCTGTTGAGGGAATCCAGCGCCATGTTCGGGCAGACGGTGGTGATGGTGACGCATAACAAACAAATAGCGCAGTACGCGGATAAAGTGCTGGTGCTGGACAGGGGGGCCCTTGTAGGGAGATCGGAAGATGAATAAAAAACAGAACGGCAGATTCCGCGACGGAAAGTTCCGTGGCAGATTCCGCCTTTTGATAGGGGTGGATCTTCAGAGAAATCACATATTAAAGATTCAGGCAGCAATCTATTTTCTTAGTATTTTTCTCCTCTTCGCGTTGAACATATGGATAGACAATATGGGAAGGTTCCGGCAGGTGCAGGCCGCCGAATACTACGGCAGCTGGCATTACGGCCTGATAGGCGCGTCCGCGGAAGACAGGGAGATCATCTGTCAGAACCGGCTGTTAAAAAGCGCGGGCCGGGCGGCGGTTTATGGTGAGATCTATCGGGAAGACGGGCTTTCCATGGGAAATATCGGAACAGTGGATGCGGTTCTGCCCGAATTGTGCGGCATGGAATTTGTGAGCGGCGGCCTGCCCGAAAAGGAAAATGAGATCGCCCTGGAGCAGAATATGATGGAGCAGCTTGGGATCTCCGGCACGGTGGGAGAAGAATTTGTCTTTTGGACCAGGGAGCTGGGAGAGGAAAACAGCGAAGAAAGCGAAATGTCGCGGCTGCGGACCTACATACTCTGCGGCGTATTCCAAAACAATTCCGCCTATACGGAGGCGGGAGCGTATCTGCCGGAAGCGCTGGTAACGGAAGGTACCGCGGAAAAAATTTCCCGGACGCGGCAGGAAGAGCTTTTTATACAGCTGGTGGACGGCTGCGACATTCCGAAAGTCAAGGAAGAACTGGCGGCCGCGATCCTGCGGGCAGGCGGCGCCGCGGAAGAAAGATCCTGGATCCAGAATGCCTTTGTGTACGGAAAAGAGTTTGAGCGGGGAGATACCCGCGGGCTTAGGATGTGGATCACGCTGGCGGGCTATGCCGTTATGTTCGGACTGGTATTTGTCTATGTAGTCCGGGAAAGAGGCAGGATGAATATCCTGAGAAGCCTTGGGATGCGGGAGCGGGAAGTGCTGGCGCTCCTCGCGGCGGAACAGGCGCTGATCTTTCTGGCGGCGCTGGCGCTGGCTCTGGTCGTAGGCGTCAGAGGGACCGGGCTGTTTCTGGAACATTATATCCGGCGGCAGGGTATGAAGACCGCGGTTCTGTATCCGCGAGGCGCCGTTGGGAGCATAAGCGTTGTCTGCGGGCTCATATTGTCAGGCGGCGTGACGGCGGGATGGCTGTGCACCGGACTGGAGAAATTCCGGCAGAGGATAAGGGAAGCGGGCTATGAAATACCGGAGAGGCGCAGAATAACGCCGCTGCGGGGCGGAATACAGCGGGCGCTGATGCGGCGGGAGATGGAAGTAAGGAAACGGGTCTATTTGGTTTTTTTCTGTATGCAGACCCTGATCCTGACGGCCGCCTCCCTCTGCCTGGGCTGGTTTTACGGGCACTATGAAGGGTATGAGGCAAACAGGTACGTTTATATCTGCGATTACATCGCGGAAAGCGCGCCGTCCGCCGGCAGCGGGACCGATGCGTCGGAACAGCGCCTGCTTTTGAGCCGCATCCGCAACATGGGCGGGGTGGAAACGCTGGAAACCGTTTACCGGAAACCGGAAGCGCAGATCCTGAACGAAGAGGTGCGGAGCGGGGAATACTACCAGGCCTGGCAGCGCGGTTACATCGGCTGGGAAGAGGAACTTTCCCCCACGCTGTTTGCCGTGGACAGTGAGGAACTGCTGAAGGAGCTGGCCGCGCAGGTGGATGCGGGAGAGTGGGATCAGGAAAGGCTGGATGCGGGCAAGGAAGTGGTGATCTACCTGCCCATCCAGAGAATATCGGAAACCGATACGATGATTTTGCTTTACCGGGATTATCTGGGGGAGAGGGAGGTCTATGACCGGGAATACCCTGCCTGGATGGAAACGGAGATCAGGGTGGGGGATACCCTGCGGCTTAAGGTGGGGGACAGGATCCAGGAAGTGGAAGTGGGCGGGATCATCTATGACGCACCCGCCACGGGAGATATCGGAAGGACCGTTTTAAGCGATGCCTACAGTATCTATTGCGGAGAGGGACTGTTCCAAAAGCTGGCGGGAGAAGACTGGGAGAGCCTTTCCTATATCCGGATGGCAGAAAACACCCTGACGCCGCTGGCGGCGGAGCGGATGGAAAACCTGCTGAAGGAGAGCCGGGTGAGCTGGGAAAATATCCGGGGCAAGGTGCTGCCCCAGTTAAGGTACCACCGAAACGGTATGGCGGCGGCCGGCGCCTTCCTGGGGACGGTGGGGATCCTGGGCTGCTTCGCGGTTTCCGCCTTTTTAAACAAAGAGATGAAAACGGCGGCGTACAAAAACCGGGTCCTGCAGGCGCTGGGGATCGCCGGCAGGGGAAGACGGCTGTATCTGCGTTGGTATGTCCTGTGTCTGGGGGCGGGAGCTCTGGCCGGTCTGGCCGGGTATATGATAGCCGCCGAGATCATAGCCGGCGGCGCGGAGCAGGGATTTATAAGTGTAAGACTGAAAAGGGAAGAGATCTTTCCGCTGCTGGCGGGGCTGGGCGCCTGTATCCTGCTCCTGGAGGGCTTCAGCCTGCGGCTGATTTTACGGAAAAAAGAAAAATCTAGTAAAAATTTGTACTATTTTGTTCCGTGAAAGAAAAATGTAAGAATTGCGGTTTATAATGTAATTACAGACATGAGAAATGAGGGATCATATGAAAGCGGGAATGAGAAAAATCAAGCAAATGGCGGGCATGATCATCGCCCTGGTGCTGCTGGTGAATGGGTTTTACGCGCCGGTGGTTTCCGCGGCGGCGCCGGAGCCGGATGCCCAGCCCTGCACCCTTATGACCATCTATCCGGAGCTTACTACTCCGGACGGCAGGGTAATCGTAAAGCTCTGTCTGACCTATCAGGAGTCCACCGGGAAGTTTACCGGCGCCAGCGTGCAGCAGCTTCTTCCGGATACCTCGGTAAAATATCTTCGGATAGCAGGATTGACCTTTTCCGAGGATATGACAACGGTTGCGGTGCATGTGCACTATGATTATGAGGAAGACGGGCAGCAGTACTCGCGGTGTGTCCTGCTTACCAAATCCGTGCCCTGAGAACAGAGCCGGCAGTTATCATTTATGATACTCTAACTCGTCGCTTTCCGGAGAGCGTATGGGTTTCAGTATAGGAATTCAGCAGTGTTGCGGGAAGAGCCGTGGTGATATAGGGGTCACCACGGCTCTTTTGGTTGTAAGGACGGAACCGGAAAAGCCGTTACAAAGCGCGCGGGGCCCGGTACAAAATCAACTTTGCAGACGGCCCGGTTTGTGCTATGATAAAAACATACAAGCGATGGGGGAGTACCGATGAAAAGAGTACTGATTGTAGAAGACAACAGGGAAGCGGCGGAAAGTCTGCAGCTTCTGCTGGCAAAGGAGGGGTACGAATGCTATTGGGTGGAAACAAAGGTAAGCGCGTATGAAGCAATAAAAATATATCTGCCGCACATCTGCATCCTGGATATCACCCTGCCGGACGGAAACGGGATCCGGCTTTGCGAAAGCATAAAACGGGAGCATCCGGACATTGCGGTTTTATTTGTGACGGCGGATGACAGAGAGGAAAGTCTGGTAGCAGGTTTCAAAGCGGGTGGGGACGATTATCTGATCAAACCTTTTCGAAGCAGAGAGCTGCTGGTCCGCATAGAGGCGGCGGTAAAAAAGTACGGCAAAACGGAAGCGGAGAATCAGAACTGGTATGTTTCCGGCAATCTGCGGATGAACTTTGAAGAGATGAAAGTCTACAAGGACGGAAACCGGCTGGAACTGCGCCCGAAGGAGTATGCCCTGCTGGAACAGCTGGTAAAGGCTAACCGGGGACTTCTGAAGCGCACCAGGATATTCGCGGAGATCTGGGACAGTGAAGGAAATTTTGTGGAAGAAAACAATCTTTCCGTCCTGGCCAGCAGGCTCCGTAACCGGCTGGGAGATTACGAAGGAAAACCTTACTTTGAAACAGTCTGGGGAATCGGCTACAGATGGTCGTTGCCCATAGTTTATGCAAAAAGCGGATGACCGTTACACAGTGTAGGTGGGGTAAGATGAAAGATATCAAATACTTGCTTTTTTTGGCGGCTTCCCTGTTGTTTCTTGGGGGAGCTTTTTTCAATGCGGACGCGAAGATTCAGGAAAGGACGGAGAGCTTTTATCTGCGTCTGATAGGGGCCGTTTATAAGGAAGATGAGGAAATGGCCTCCGAGCTGGCGGCGCTGCTCTACGAAACCGATGAGGAAGCGGTGGGAGAACTGGAAAAGCTGGGAGAGGAGGTATTGATATCGGAAGGATACGGCAGGGCCGGTATGGACTATCTGTACGGACTGCGCGGCAGCAGCGGGATCATGAAGCGGCTGGAATGGACGGATATGGCCGTGGCCGGCCTTTGGGTGATCCTTTTTTGCTGGCTGCTCTGGAAGCGGAACGCGGCCGTAAAAGCCCTGGAGGAAAAGACCGCCGAAACGGGGCGTATGGAGAAGGAGCTGGAATTTTTAAACGCGAAATATAATACGGAACACGGAAAGGCCAACGCGCTGATAGAAAATATCGCCCATCAGATAAGAACGCCGCTTACCAATATTTCCCTGTACCTGGAGATACTGGAGGAAGAAAAGCTTTCCCGGGAAGGGCTGCGGCAGCTGCAGAGCTGTTACCGGCATATCGCGCATATCCGGGATCTGATCCACTGTCTGCTGCGCACGGGAGAACTGGAGCAGGCAAAGGTCCGATTCGCGTTTGAAAGCATCAGCCTCAGACAGCTTATGGTGGAAACCGTGGGACGGGTAGAGGAAATGGCGGGAAAAGGACGCGTAAAGCTGGAAGGGAACGGGAAAGAGGACCAGCAGCTGGCGGTAGATATTGCGTGGATAAAGGAAGCGCTTTATAATATTATCGGAAACTGTATCCGGTATTCACCGGACGGAAGCGTTGTGGAGATAGAGTACAGAGAAACGGCCCATCAGGCGGATATCCGAATACGGGACAGGGGAATCGGTATCTCCGAAGAGGACAGGCCCTATATCTTTGACCGGTTTTACCGTTCTCCCGACAACCGCAGCCAGGACGGCTTCGGCATTGGATTAAATATGGCGAAACTTACCGTAGAGGCCCATCACGGAAGCCTGTCCGTGGATTCGGGAGAAGAGGGAAGCTGCTTTCGTGTGCTGCTGCCCGTGCTGTAAAGAATGACAGGATGAGAGGAAGACAGATGGCGGGAAATTGCAAGGCGGTTATATTTGATATGGACGGAGTGCTTTTCGATACGGAAAGCATCTGCTTAAAGGCCTGGAAAGCGGTGGGAAGGGACTTTGGGCTGGCGGACATTGAGAAAACAGCCATAGGGTGTATCGGCCTGAACGTGACGGATACCAGAGCGTTTTTTCAGAGGAAATACGGGGAGGACGTGGACTTTGCCTTCTATAAGCAAGAATGTTCCCGCCATATCCGGGAGAGTATAGAGAGAGATGGACTTCCCCTGAAACCGGGAGTGCGGGAGATCCTGCGGTTCCTGGAACGGAAGGGCTGTCCCGTAGGGCTGGCCTCCTCTTCGTCGGAACAAAACGTAAGAGAGCATATCCGGCGGGCGGGGATCGACGGATACTTTCAGACGGTAGTGGGCGGGGATATGGTGGAGCACAGCAAGCCCCTTCCGGATATTTACCTGTTAGCCTGCGGGAAATTGGGCACCGCGCCGGAAGAAACCGTGGCCGTGGAGGACTCGCCCAACGGACTGCGCTCTGCCCACGCCGCGGGACTGCGGCCGGTTATGGTGCCGGATCTGATCGCGCCTACGCCGGAGATCGAGGCTCTGCTCTGGAAAAGATGCGGGGACCTGCTGGAGGTAAAAGATTTTTTGTGGGATAAGCTGGGAGATGTGCAGGAGGTGACCAGGATCCCGCTGACGGGCATGTGCAATACAAGAGATCTGGGAGGGTACCGCGCCGGAAACGGAAAACGGATAAAACCGCGCAGGCTGATCCGCAGCGGCGCGCTGGCGGACGGCACGCCGGAGGATTGGGAGGTACTGCTTTCGGAATATCACCTGAAAACCGTGGTGGACTTTCGGACCGGAGAAGAACGCAGGCAGAAGCCGGATCCTGCGCTGGATGGCGTGACGTATGTGGAAAACCCTATTCTGGAAGAAGAGGCTATGGGGATAACGAGGGAACAATCGGACGGCAGCTCGGTGGTGAAGAAGGTGATCGGCACCATTCGGGAAAACGGCAGCACGCCTCTGGAATATATGAAAAATATGTATATCAGCCTGATAACGGAGCCTTTTTCCAAAGCCCGGTACAGAAGGTTCTTTGAGATCCTGTCAGACTGTGAGGACGGCGCGGTGCTCTGGCACTGTACGGCCGGCAAGGACCGGGCGGGCGTGGGAACGCTCCTGCTGCTTTCGGCGCTTTCCGTACCCAGGGAGCAGATCCTGGCGGATTACATGAAGGTCAATGAATTTGCCAGAAAAGAAGTGGATAAGCTGATGAAGCTGCTGACGGAAGGGGAGGAAGAGGCGGCTGTCAGGCAGGAGCAGGCGGAAGCGGTGCGGCTGCTCTTTACCGTGGACGAGGCCTACGCGCTTTCCGTGTTTGAGGCGATGGAAAAGGAGTGCGGCAGTGTGGACGCGTTCCTGGAGAAGGAACTGGGACTGACCGCGGAAAAGAGAAAACGCCTGGAAGCGCTCTATCTGGAAGATATCTGACGTGCCGCGGCCCGCGGCGGAATGAGAGGATTTATGGCAGCTTTGGGAATACCCGCGAACACCATAGAGATTTTGCGGAAATACAAATTTAATGCCCAGAAAAAGTACGGACAGAATTTTCTGGTGGATCCCCGTGTGCTGGATAAGGTGGTGGAAGCGGCGCAGCTTACCAGGGAGGACTATGTGCTGGAGATCGGGCCGGGGATCGGCACCCTCACCCGGTATCTGGCGGAGCGCGCGGGAGGGGTGACGGCGGTGGAGATCGACAAAAACCTGATCCCCATACTGGAAGAAACACTGGCGGACTGTCACAATACCGTGGTTTTGAACGAGGATATCCTGAAAGTGGACATAAACGGTCTGGTGGCTCAGCAGAATCAGGGAAAGCCGATCAAGGTGGTGGCGAATCTTCCTTATTACATTACCACGCCGGTGATCATGGCGCTGCTGGAGCGGCATGTGCCCTTCAAGAGCATTACCGTGATGGTGCAGAAGGAAGTGGCCGCGCGTATGCAGGCAGGTCCCGGGACCAAGGATTACGGCGCACTTTCCCTGGCGGTGCAGTATTACACCAGGCCGGAGATCGTGGCGCAGGTTCCGCCAAATTGTTTTATTCCCAGGCCCAATGTGGACAGCGCGGTGATACGGCTGACCTGCCACGAAAAGCCGCCGGTGGTGGTAAAGGACGAAGCGCTGCTGTTCGCGCTTATCAGAGCGGCCTTTAACCAGCGCCGCAAAACCCTGGCCAACGCTGTGGGAAACGCGCCGGGGCTGCCCTATTCCAAAGAGGAAACGGCCGACGCCCTGGAAAAGCTGCGGCTTTCCGCCACTGTCAGGGGGGAGGCGCTGAGTTTAGAGCAGTTTGCCGAATTAGCGGATTTCCTCGGAAATCTGTATTGACATTGGGCGGAAATGAGCATATTATAGTGTTGTTACTCTCGGCAAAAGCCGAACATTTTAATAATTAAGAGGGAGGATTTGGAATTTTATGAAAAAGGTAACAAAGCTGGCTGCTCTGATGCTGACGCTGGTCATGGCGCTTTCTCTGTGCGCGTGCGGCAAGGATGCGGGCAAGGATCTGGTTGGCACATGGGCGATGGATTGTAATCTGGCAAGCGCGATGGCAGAGGAACTGGGAGATGACTACGCGGATTTTGACGCGCCGCTGAATCTTACGATCCTGATGGACTTTAATGAAGACGGTACATACAGAATGTATATCGACGAGGCAACGTTCTCTGACAGCATCAACGGCTGGATAGATGAGTTTATCACCTACAGCGCGGAAATGATGTACGAAATGTTTGAGGATCAGGGAATGTCCAGAGAAGATGCCGATGCCGCTGTTATGGAAAGCTTCGGTATGGGTATAGAAGATTATATGCGGGATCAGATTTCCACTTCCTTAGATGTAAATGAGTTAATGGGTGAGATGGAAAGCTCCGGAAGCTACAAGACCAAGGGTGACAAGCTCTATATGGCGGAAGGTTCCGATGATTTTGATGACAACAGTTATGATATCTTCACTGTGAACGGCAATTCTCTCACGCTGGAGCTGCCAGAAGGCGCGGATCCCAGTGAAGGCGAGATCGTTCCCGGTCTGGAATATCCTTTGAACTTCCAGAAGAAGTAAGAACTGAGGACTGAAATGAGAGAAATGCACGGAGCCGCGGGCTTTGTGCATTTCTTTTGCGTAGAAGGGAGAAAAGTATGATCTGTGCAAATTGCGGAAAAGAAATCAATGAAAATTCCCGATTCTGCGGGGTATGCGGAGCGCCTGTAGCGGGACAGCCCGTGTACGCCCAGCCTGCGGTGCCGCCCGCGAAGGCCGGTAAGAAAAAAGGCAGGGCAGGCGTTATCGTATTGATCGTGGCGCTGGTGGTTCTGCTGGCAGGAGGCGCGGCCACCGGTGCTTTTCTGTTCTGGAACCGGCCTGTAAACAGGATCCATAGGGCGCTGGAGAAAAATGATCTGGCAGCCGTGGCGGAACTGTATCCTCAGCTTTCAAGCGATAAGGACAGGGAGGAGATATCCGCCAGGCTGCTGGAATACGCGGAGGTTAGAAGGGATGCGTATCTCGGAGAAGAAGCGGACTATGAAACGGTGTACGATGAACTGCTGGAGATCGCTTCCGCGGATTCGAAGGAAGACGGACAGATAGAAGAAATCCTGGAACTGCTGACAGAGATCAAGGCTTCCCGGGACAGCTACGCGGCCGCGGAGCAGTACAGGGCGGACGGCAGCTATGAAATGGCGCTGGCGGCATATGCCGGCGTGATACCGGAGGATACGGCCTATTATGATATGGCCCAGGAGGCCATGGAGGCAACCAGGGACGAACTGGTGCAGGCCAGTCTAAGCAGCGCCTACAGCTGCAGGGACAGCGGAGATTACGCGCAGGCCCAGCAGATCCTGGAGGACGCGCTCCTGGTAGTGCCCGGCAGCAGCGAGCTGACGGAGGCGGTGAATGACATACAGGCGGCGCAGCAGGACAGCAGGATCAGCGCGGCCATTGAAGAGGCGAACGCGGCGGTGGCGGAGGGAAGGATCTCGGATGCCAGAAGCATTCTGGAGGATATCCTGGAAGAATATCCCGACAGTACCCAGCTGCAGGATGCCATTGCCGGGCTGCCCGCGGACGGTACGCTGACCGGTTTGTGGAAGATGGAATATGACGTGTCGCAAGAGATCGTCGCGGATATGGGCGATGAGTTTGATGATTTCCACACGCCGCTGGTTATTCCGCTGATGTTCGCGTTTAACGAGGACGGTACCTTCCGGATGTACGTGGGAGAAGAATTTAAGGAGAATCTCGACACGTGGATGGATGAGTTTATCCGGTACAGCACCGATATGCTCTATGATATGCTGAGTGATATGGGGCTTTCCAAAAAGCAGGCGGACGCTATGATAGAGGAGCAGTTCGGCGTTTCTCTGGAGGACTATATCAGACAGGAGGCCGAAGCCGCGATGGATACCGGGGATATTGAGGAACTGATCGCTACCGAGGAAAGCGGGTATTATGAAGCGCGGGGTGACAGACTGTATATTTCCGACGAGTACGGAGAGTGGGACGAGGATTCCTATGAAATTTTCCAGGTAGAGGGAGATACGCTGACCTTTATGCTGCCGGAGGGCATGGAAAGTGAAGAGATCTTACCCGGCCTGAACTATCCGTTTACGCTTACCCGGGAAACGGAAACAAACTAAATTACGACATATAGTAATCCGATATCGAGGAAATGCACAATATCTTGTATTTTTTCTGCATTTTCCTCGATATTTTTTTGACATTACATGTCATGTTATGATAAACTTAATAAATAATAGTGGGATGTTATTGTCAAAAAGATAAGAGGGACAAGTGCCGTGGATAAATACGAATATAAAATAAGAGCCGAAGAAATCAAATCTTTGATCGCGGAAGGGCAGTACGCGGAAGCGGCCGCCATCGCGGACAGCATCGACTGGCGCCGTGTAAAAAGCGTCATGATGCTCTGTACGGTCAGCGATCTGTACAAGATCAACCGCCGGCTGGAAGACGCGCGGGACATGCTGCTGCTGGCGTACGACCGTCATCCGGGAGGCCGCTCCATCGTATATTCTCTGTGCGAGCTTTCCATTAAGATGGGTGACCTGGTAAACGCGCTGGGCTATTATCGGGAATTTGTGCAGGAGGCACCCAAAGACAGCGGCCGGTATGTGCTGAAATACAAACTGTTTGAAGCGCAGGAAGTTTCTCTGGAAGAGCGGATCGAGGTGCTGGAGGAGCTGAAGAGCAAGGATTACAGTGAAAAATGGGCTTACGAGCTGGCCTATCTGTATCACAGGGTAGGACTGGGAAGCAAATGCGTAGAGGAATGCGACGAGCTGATCTTATGGTTCGGGGACGGCAAATATGTGCGCAAGGCCCTGGAACTGAAGCAGCTTCACGAGCCGTTGACGCCGGAACAGCAGGAAAAGTATGAAGCCATTAAAAATCCGGAAGCCAAGGCCCAAACGACCGGCGGAGAGCCGGATCTGCTGGATGCGCCTACCAGGGAGATCCCCCAGAAGGATCTGGATATTCAGGTTAAGGTCATGAAGGTGGGCCAGTATGACACCATCAATATGCAGAAGGCCCTGGCGGAAAATATGAAGGAAATTTGGGACGATCCCAATGGCGCGGCGCCGGAGGTTTCTTCCGACACGGGTATGCTGGATCTGCCCGATGACGAGGAGGAAACGGAAGAGGAAGAAAGCGGCGCGGCAAGAGCGATAGAAGAGCTCTCCCAGGCGGAAGAAACCAAAGTGGAAGAAGTGTTCTTCGGGGAAACGGGAGAGATCAATACACGGATGCAGGAAGAGCGCGGGGAGAACGATGTACGGGAGATCCCGGCGGAACCGGAGCCTGTTTTAGAGAGGCCGGCGGCGGAGCCGGAGCCCGTTGTGGAGAGGCCGGCAGCTAAGCCGGAACCTGCTGTGGAGAGGCCGGTGGCGGAGCCGGAACCTGCTGTGGAGAGGCCGGCAGCGGAGCCTGCTGTGGAGCGGACGTTCCCGCGGCCGGAAGCCGCCGGGGAAAAGATACCGGCAGGGAAGCCGGAAGTGACCGCGGCCCGCTTCTTTATGGAAGAGCCCAGCAAATTTGATAAGATGCTGGGAATGGAATATGACGGTCAGTTCAGTCTGGTAGTGCCCGAAGCGGAGCAGGTGGAGAAACAGATCACCGGCCAGCTCCAGCTGGAGGACGTTCTGCTGGAATGGGAAAGAATGAAGAAAGACAACGAGAAGAAGCGAATGGAAGCTGTGCGCCAGCATGTGCTGGAGCAGACGGGCTCGTTGTTTACGGAGTTTGATGCGGCGGCTAAGGACGGCCTGCTGGAGAAGCTGGAAAAGAACAGTGTGGACGAGGATATCGTCGTGGAAGACACCCTGGAGGACCAGGAAAACGGCGAACTGAACATTGTGGAAGACGAGGAGATTCCGGACGAATCCGTAGAAGCGGAAACGGAGGAACTGGAAGAACTGGCGGAAGAAACGGAAGAAGCCGGGGAAACAGAAGAACTCGAAGAAACAGAAGAAGCCGAAGCAGCGGAAGAAGCGGAAGAAACAAAAGAGGCCGAAGAAACAGAAGAAGCCGGAGAAACGGAAGAGGCCGTAGAAACAGAAGAACTCGAAGAAACAGAAGAAGCGGAAGGAACAGAAGCGGCCGAAGAAACAGAAGAGGCTGAAGAAACAAAAGAGCCCGAGAGAACAAAAGAGGCCGGAGAAACGGAAGAGGCCGGAGAAACAAAAGAAGCCGTAGAAACAAAAAAGGCCGAAGAGGGAACCCCGGAGAAAAGGGATAAAGAAAGTAAGGACCGAAAAGCGGCAAGAGAGCTTTCCAAGGAAGAACAGCAGATCTTCAGCGCCTATATCCAGAACCGCAAAACAAGGGAACAGATCGCCAATGCCATTGACCACGTGAGCATGGCCGCCTATACGGGAAATGTGATCATTACGGGAGAGGAAGGCGCGGATACGCTGACGCTTTCCAAGAATCTGATCAAGGAGATCCAGCAGACGGACAGCAATTTCTCGGGAAAGGTAGCGAAAATTTCCGGAGAATCCCTGAATCAAAAGGAAATAGGGCCAATCCTGGACAGACTGAAAAACGGGGCGCTGATCGTGCAGAACGGAGGAAGCCTGAACAAGGAAACCGTGAGCAGACTGCGCGGGGCGCTGGAGCAGGAAAACAATGGTCTGATCATTTTACTGGAAGATACCAAAAAGGCTATCCACAAGCTTTTCAAGGCCAATGAGAAACTGGAGGAGTGCTTTAATATCCGTATTGATATTGAGGCGCTGGACAATGATTCCCTGGTGGAATACGGCAAAAAATATGCCCGGGAGCAGGAATACAGCATCGACGAGTTCGGCGTGCTGGCCCTGCATACCTGCATCGCGGAACGCCAGACCAGCGACCATGCGGTAACTACGGCGGAGGTAAAGGAGCTGGTAGATGCGGCCATTGATCATGCCAATCGAAAAACTTTCCATCATTTTATTGATATTTTGGTGGCAAAGCGATATGATGATGAAGACATGATCATTTTAAGAGAAAAAGATTTCATGTAGGAGAGGGAGGTTGTGAATGGAAAAAGCTAAAAAACAGCCGGCGGAACGGGAAACTGTTTTTATCAGCGAGGCTGACCAGTATTTATTTGCGCAGGGGACGCACTATGATATTTATAAGAAACTGGGAGCGCATTTTTCCAGAGAAAACGGGGAGGACGGAGTATTTTTCGGCGTGTGGGCGCCCAATGCGGCGGCGGTTCACGTGATAGGGGAATTTAACGGCTGGAACGAAGAATCCCATCCGATGAAAAGGCTGGGAGAAGGCGGCATCCACGCGCTTTTTGTGCCCGGAGTAGAAGAAAATACACTGTACAAGTACCTGATCACCACACCGGACGGCAGAAAGCTGTATAAGGCGGATCCTTTCGCCAATTACGCGGAGATGCGGCCGGGGACCGCATCCAAAGTAACGGATTTGAGCGGTTTTGCCTGGGGAGATGAAAAGTGGCTGACGGAAAGGGATACTACCAATGTATATCAGCGTCCGATCGCCATTTACGAGTGCCACATAGGTTCCTGGATGAAGCATCCGGACGGAACCGAACACGGATTTTATAATTACAGAGAGTTCGCGGACAGACTGGTTGAGTATTTAAAGGAGATGAAGTACACCCATGTGGAACTGATGGGGATCGCGGAGCATCCTTTTGACGGTTCCTGGGGATATCAGGTGACGGGCTATTACGCGCCTACCTCCCGATACGGCAGTCCCAAGGATTTTATGTATCTGGTGAACCGGCTGCATAAGATCGGCGTGGGCGTGATCCTGGACTGGGTACCCGCTCATTTCGCTACAGACGAGCACGGGCTGGGCCGCTTTGACGGACAGTGCATTTTTGAGCATCCGGATCCCAGGCTGGGAGAGCATCCTGACTGGGGCACCAAGATATTCAACTACGGAAAGACCGAGGTAAAGAATTTCCTGATCGCCAACGTGCTGTTCTGGCTGAAGGAGTTTCATGTGGACGGCGTGAGGGTGGATGCGGTAGCGTCCATGCTCTACCTGGATTACGGGAAACGGGACGGGCAGTGGTGCCCTAATAAATACGGCGGCAATAAGAACCTGGAAGCGATCGAGTTTTTCAAGCATATGAATTCCGTGGTAAGGGGAGCGTATCCCGGCTTTTTGAGCATTGCGGAAGAATCTACCGCGTGGCCGAAGGTGACCGGACGGGTGGAAGATGACGGCCTGGGATTTACTTTTAAATGGAACATGGGCTGGATGCATGACTTCTGTGAATACATGAAGCTGGATCCCTATTTCAGAAAAAACAATCACTATGCCCTCACATTTGCCATGAGCTATAACGAGAGCGAGAATTATATTCTGCCGCTTTCCCACGATGAGGTGGTGCATCTGAAATGCTCCATGGTAAACAAGATGCCCGGGTATCATGTGGATAAATACGCCAATCTGCGTGTGGGCTACACGTATATGTTCGGGCATTCCGGCAAGAAGCTGCTCTTCATGGGACAGGACTTCGGGCAGGAGCGGGAATGGAGCGAAAGCAGGGAACTGGATTGGTTTCTGCTGCAGGAGCCTCTGAACGCGGGTATGAAGGAATACGTAAAGTCGCTTTTGGAGATTTACCGCAAATATCCCTGTATGTATACCATCGACAACAGCTGGAACGGCTTTGAATGGCTGAACGCGGATGACAAGGACAGAAGTACTTACGCTTTCTTCAGAAAGGCGGAAGACGGTAAAAAGAATCTTCTGTTTATCCTGAATATGACGCCCATGCGCTGGGAGAACTACCGTCTGGGCGTGCCGGCGCATAAAAAGTACAGACTGATCCTGAACAGCGACGAAACACGTTTTGGCGGGAACGGCAACGCGCTGCCTGAAGTCCTGCAGGCGGAGAAGGTGCCCGCGGATTACAGAAAGTATTCCGTCTGCCTGGATCTGCCGCCTTATACGGCAGCAGTATTTCAGTTCTAAAGGTTAAGAAAATACAGAAGACTGACGAAATAAAAGGTGAACGCGGAGGCGTTCGCCTTTTTTACATCTCAGGAAAGGTGTCGGAGGAAAGGATGCACATTACTTTTGACAACACACCGTCTTCAAATGTAGACAAGGTTACAACCGCATATCAGACCGCTTCGCGAGCTCCGGAAAGAGCCGCCGGCGGGTACGCATTGGACATTTCTGGAAAGGTTACGGATAACGCTGCGTATGGCTTATATGAAAGCCATGGCGTCCACGGAAGGACGGCAGAGGAAGTGATGCAGGCAGCAGGGGAGCAGGACGTTACCCTGTACCGTAATTATATGACAGTAATGTCCAATTCTATGTCCGATGAGGATTTTGCCAAGCTGCAGGAGGAAGGATATCAGCCTTCCCAGATGGATATAGAGGATACCGTAACCATTTTGGATACCATAAAGGCCGAGCTGATCAAGGCCGGCGTAACGATCACGGGATACACGGACAGCGTGGATATGGAACAGCTGGCGGAGATTACCGGAAGCATGGCTTACGCGAGGCAGCTTTCCCAGGCGTTTGCCAGGGAAGATGTACCGCTGACCCGGGAAACGGTTACGGCCGCCATGGAAGCGTTTCAGCGGGGGACAGAACTGACAGACGTGTCGGACGGGGCGGCAAAATACATGGTGGCCAACCGCATGGAACCGGATATTGACAGCCTGTATCTGGCGGAACACGCCGGAGCGGCGGATGCCGACCGGCAGGGGCGGGGATATTACGCGGAAGAGATCTCCGGTTATTTCACGCAGAAGGCCGGAGCGCCGGACACGGAAAAGCTGCGGGAACAGATAGAAAAAGTGATAGAGAAAGCCGGATATGAGGTGAATGAACAGACGCTGCGGGACGGCGGCTGGCTGGTGGAAAAGGGAGTGCCCCTTACCGAAGAAACCTTCCGGGCTTTTGAAGAACTGCGAGAGGTGAAACTTCCCGCCTCCCAGGAAGCGCTGTTTGAAGCCATCGCGGGAGCCCTGGCGGAGGGAAAGAGCGCGGGAGAAGCCAATCTGCGGGACGGCAGGAGCGTATACCGCAAAGCGGCAGATTGCCTGGAGCGTTATGAGAAGCAGTATCAGAGCCTTTTGGCAGAAGAGCCGGTCCCTGAAAATCTCCGGGCCCGGAGGCTGCTGGAGGAGGTCCGGCTGCATATGACCGTGGAGGCCAATATCAAACTGATCCGGAGCGGATTCGCCATTGATACGGCGCCCATGGAGGAAACCATAGAAGCCTTGAAAAAGCTGGAGGCCGGGAAGAATACGGCGCCCCGTGATGCGGTGGATTCCCGGCAGGATACCGTGGACGCTCTGCGGGAACCCATGGACCTGTGCAGGGAAACCGTGGAAAAGACAAGAGCGATCCCGTTTCTTCCGGCGGTTTCGCTGGGCAGGCTGCTTTCTCTGGGAGAACCGCTTACCGTTGAGAATGTCTATGAAACCGGTAAGAGCGTGGAGGAAGCGTTTAAGCAGGCGGGAGAGGCGTACGAAACGATGATGACCGTTCCCAGAGCGGATCTGGGTGACAGCGTGAAAAATGCTTTTCGTAACGTGGATGCTCTGCTGGCCAATATGGGGCAGGAGCTGAACGATGAAAACCGCAGGGCCGTAAGGAGTATAAGCTACGCGCGCATGGAACTGACGGAAGAAAATCTTCTGGCCGTAAAGGGCGCGGATAAAGTGGTACGGCGGGTAGTGGAAAAAATGACCCCGGCGGCGGTCCTGGATATGATACGGGACGGGATAAACCCTCTTCGGACCTCCATGGAGGAGCTGGAGGGATATCTGGAAAACCGGCAGTCCTATGAGGAAGAAAGTGAAAAATACAGTCGGTTCTTATATAATCTGGAGCAAAATCATGAGATCACGCCCCAGGAGAAGGATTCGTTTATCGGGATCTACAGACTGCTCAGGCAGGTGGAAAAATCCGACGGGGCGGCGCTGGGAAGACTGGTGAACGAGCAGGCGGAGATCAGCTTCGCCAACCTTCTTTCCGCCATCCGTACCGGAAAGGTGCGGGGAGTGGATATCACCGCGGATGAAAATTTTGGCAGTCTGCAGGAAGCGGTGGAGCGGGGCGTATCCATTGACGCCCAGATAGAAAGAGCCTATACCAGACGCCAGCTCGACGAACTGCGGAAAATGAACGCGGGAGAAGAAGAGATCGCCTTTTTGAAACATCTGGAGGAACCCGTCAGTATGGATCATCTTCTGGCGGCCCGGGAACTGCGGGAGGATCCGGGCAGGGTGTTTAGGAGGCTGGCGCGGATCAGAGGTCGGGTACCCGAAACGCCCGAGGAGGCTTTTTCCGACAGAGAAAGTTTTCAGGAAGCCTACGGCAGGATGGTGGAAGAGAGCGAAGAGGCCTTAAAAGAGGAAACTTTCGCGCAGGGAACCACCAGTCTGGATGTGAGGGCTCTGCAGCTTGCCTGCAAGCAGTTCCATATTCTGGGCGCGCAGGCCGTAAAGTCCGAGGAGTATGATCTGCCCCAGGAAATAGACGGGGAGATCACTTCTATACATTTAAAACTGGTGCATGATTCCCGGGACGGCGGAAGAGCATCCGTAGAAATAAATACCGCGGAATACGGCGCGCTGTTCGGGGAGTTGACCGTGGCGGCCGGACGGGTTTCCGGATATTTCGCGGGCCAGGGCCGGGAAGCGGCGGCAGTTCTGCAAAGAACCGTTTCCGGATTGAACAGAAGGCTGGAAGCGGCCGGATGGGAAGCCGGAGATTTCCGGATCGTGGAAGGCCGGCAGAACCGGGCGTCCGCCGGAGAGAGCGGCAGTGTGGAAACCAGAGAATTATATAAAATGACCGGCATGGTGATCGGCGCGCTGAAGGAGGCGCTGCACGGTGCGGCAGAACAGGAGGAAATATGAGGATCGGTTATAATGTATCGGCAATGATAGCCAACAACGCGCTTTCCAACAGCGACGATCTGCTGGCGAAATCCCTGGAAAGGCTTTCTTCGGGACTGAAGATCAATCACGCCAAGGACAATCCCGCCGGGCTCGCGATGGCAAAGCGTATGAACGCGCAGCTGGAGGGCATCTCCAAGGCCAGCCAGAACGCCAGCGACGGCATCTCGATCATCGAAACCGTCGACGGCACGCTGGGAGAAGTGCATGACATGCTGCAGAGAATGAATGAACTGTCAGTAAAAGCCTGCAACGGGACGATGACCGACGAGGACAGGGAGATCGTGCAGGACGAGGTAACGCAGCTCTGCGAAGAGATCGAGCGGATTGCGGCGGAAACCCAGTTTAACGGACAGACGCTGCTGAACGGTCAGTTTGACATAAAAGCCTATACCAGCAATGAGTCGATCAGGATCAGTTACTGTTCCGACGAGGTAGCGACGCAGGATTATGAGATGAGCATCGATGGCATCACGTATGACGAGGACGGCAATGTGGAAAGCGTGAACGCCACGTTCGGGGAAGGGTTTCCTCCCGATGCGAAAGTCGAGGAAGTTACGGAAAATGAAGTGGTCATCAAGGGCCGCGGCGATTTTGAGATGCGGCTGAATCTGGATCAGGTGGTGGAAAAAGGAGAGGATCCGTCGGGAGCGCTTAAGATCCACGCTACCGGCATAGGCCCCATGCGTCTGCAGATAGGCGCCAACGAGGGGCAGGTATTGGAGGTCAGGATCCCCGAAGTCAGCCTGAAGCATATGGGGATCAAGAATATTGATCTGTCCACGGCGGAAGGGGCCAAGGACGCGTTAAGCAGAATGGACGGGGCGATCCGGTATATCTCTTCCGTGCGGAGCCGGCTTGGCGCGTACCAGAACCGGCTGGAATCCACAGTCAACAACCTGGATGTTACCAATGAAAATATGACGGCCGCGTATTCCCGCATCATGGATGTGGATATGGCGGAACAGATGACGGAGTATACCACTTATCAGGTGCTGACACAGGCAGGAACTTCCATGCTGGCACAGGCCAATGAAAGACCGTCGCAGGTACTGCAGCTGCTGCAGTAGGAAAGGGGCATGGAGGCATATGACGAAGGAATGTAAGCAGCAGTTTACGCTGCGTATCACGCAGGCGAATAAAACGGAAATGATCGTGATCCTGTATGAAATGGTCCTGGCCTATTTGTCAGATGCGGAGGAAGCGCTGGGAAAGGGAGAGATCGAGGCTTACAGAGGAGCCCTGCGCAGGACGAGAGGATGCATGGAAGAGCTTCTGGCTTCCCTGAACCTGGAGTATGATCTGGCGGGCCGGTTATTGTCCCTCTATCTGTACTGCAACAGAGAACTGATAAAAGCGGATATCCGCAGAACGGATGAACCGCTTGCCCATGTCCGCATGGTGATCGGGAAGCTGCTGGACGCGTACAGGGAGCTGGCGGGACAGGATACCTCCGGCCCCGTCATGCAGAACTCCCAGGCCGTATACGCGGGCCTTACCTACGGGAAAAACAAGCTATCCGAAGACGTGACTGAGGAGAGCGCGAACAGGGGATTTCGGGCTTGATTCGGGAACAAACAGCCGTTCCCTGTCTGCGAGTTCGGTAAGGTATTTATACCGTTTGAGCAGCGCGTTGATCTCATAAATGTAACAGTCTATCATATCCGGTTCTATGGCGTTGTCAAAACCCGCGTACGCGATCTCCAGAGCGTAGCGGGTTTTTTCGATGTCCTCCGTCAGGGAAGGAGAAGAAAAATCCTCTTCGATGGGCATATCTTTGGCGAGCTCCTGTCGGAATAATATTTTCATGTCCGGCTCCTTTTATGGATAAGATATTTTCTATAAAAGTATAGCCTGTTTCTTTTATAATATTCCTTTTTTTACCTGTCCTGGAAAATAAATGAATAGAATTTGCCTGTCATAAAAGGCGGACGTGCCGCATAGTCTGGTACAAAGAAAAAAACGGTGGGACCATGGGCGGCGGACAGGAAATGCTTTTACTGGTCAGTATAGGAGCGGGGGTTTTGCTGCTGGTATCTCTGCAGAAACGGGCGGAGTGGCTGCTTAATTTTATCCTGCGCATGGTGATGGGCAGCCTGGCGATCCTGGGGATCAATGAGGTACTGTTCAGCCTGGGCATCCCCGGCGGCATCGGAGTGAACCCGACTACTGTTTTGACATCCGGAATCCTTGGATTTCCTGGGCTCGCGGCACTTTACGGGATTTATTTTTATAAATCTTTGTAGAAAACGCCAAAAATGATTTTTTGAGTTTAAACTACTGGACAAGCGCCGGGATACCCGTTATAATGCAATATACGATCTGTAACGTTCTGTTACAGGATCATGATCTGTATTGGAAGCGGCTCGCTTCATTGAAAGGGACAGTTCGTCCCGCTTTACCTTTTTTTATAAAACTGCGTAAGGAGGAAGTATTTCCATACTGTTGTTAGGGTTGTCCGCCGCGCCGGCAGGAGCGGCAGGCTTTTGCGGCAGGGAAAGAAAAGAGATTATGAAGAAACGGATACTGGCGCTCTGCGACAGTGAAAAAGACTATCTGGAGAGCATGGCGGATTTTTTAAAAGGCCGTGAGGATTTTCCCTATGAGCTGCATATCTATAACGGCCCGGAAAAGCTGGTGGAGTTCGGCAGAAAAGAACGGATAGAAGTGCTTCTGGTGGCGGAATCGGATTTCACTTATGAAGTGTCCGCCCTGGATACCGGGAGTACGCTGCTGTTAAATGAGAGCGGTACCGTCTGTGGGGAGGAAGTATGGAATATAGACAAATACCAGAAGGCGGAAACGGTGTGGAAAGAGATCCTGGAGCATTACGCGGAGGGGCTCTCCTGCGGGGAAAAGCGGTTGAAGAGCAGGGAACAGGCCCGCATCATCGGCCTTTATTCTCCGGTGCGCAGGTGCCTGCAGACATCTTTCGCGCTGACGCTGGGACAGGCGCTGGCGGAGAAGAAAAAGGTCCTCTATATCAGTTTTGAGCAGTACGCCGGATGGAATCAGCTCTTGGACAAAAGCATCCGCGGGGATCTGCCGGCGCTGCTGTATTTTGCCGGGGAACCGGAAATGAAATTCGCGGGCAGGCTCAGCGCGTTCACCCGCAGGATCGGCAGGCTGTATTATATACCGCCGGCTTACGCGGGGCAGAACCTGATATATGTAAAAGGAGCGGAATGGCAGACCCTGATCGGCAGGATCGCGGAGTCGGGAGGGTTTGATTATCTGATCCTGGACCTGAGTGAAAGTATCCAGGGAACGTTTGAGCTGCTGCGGATGTGCGGCCGCGTTTATACCATAGTGCGGGAAGACGAGCAGGCCCGCTCCAAGCTGACGCAGTACGAGGAACTGCTGAAAGAGAGCGAATACGGAGATGTGCTGGATAAGACCAGCAAAAGGCTGCTTCCCCGCTTTGAGCGGCTGCCCGCGAGGATCGAGCAGTATACCGGGGGAGATCTGGCGGAATATGTGCGGGAACTGATACAGGAAGATCTGAAGGAATAGAAAGGGCGGCAGAAGGGGCGCTGTCAAAGAGGCCGGAGTATGAAAAGATTACGGGAAGAAATGAGAAAACAACTGGAAGAAAAGCTCCTGACGGAACTGGACTACTCCAGAGAATCCTCCGATGAGGAGGTGGAAACGCTTCTGGATGACCTGCTTTTGCGGGAAGAAGAGCTGCGGCTCTGGACAGTGGAGGAGCGCAGACAGCTTCGGCAGGAGATATTCTTTTCCCTAAGACGTCTGGATATCCTGCAGGAGCTTCTGGACGATGAAGAGATCACGGAGATCATGATAAACGGGCCGGACAGCCTGTTTGTGGAACGGCGCGGCCGGGTGGAACGGTGCGGACGGCGCTTTGCATCAGGGGAAAAGCTTTTCCAGGTCATTCAGAAGATCGTGGGGGAGTGCAACCGTTCGGTCAACGAGGCATCGCCCATTGTGGATGCCAGGCTGAAAGACGGAAGCAGAGTGAATGTGGTCTTAAGTCCGGTGGCCATTAACGGCCCGATCGTTACGATCCGACGCTTTCCTGACCGGCCGGTCACAATGGAGCAGCTGCTGGAGTGGAACAGCATCACAAAGGAAGCGGCAGAGGAATTAAAGCGGCTGGTGCAGGCCGGATACAATATTTTTATCAGCGGAGGAACCGGTTCCGGAAAGACTACCTTTCTGAACGTGCTGTCCGGGTATATTCCGCCGGAAGAGAGGATCATCACCATAGAGGACAGCGCGGAGCTGCAGCTGCAGGGGATTCCCAACCTGGTGAGGATGGAAACCCGCAACGAAAATGTGGAAGGCTGTAACGCCATTTCCGTGCGGGATCTGATCCGAACTTCCCTGCGTATGCGCCCCGACAGGATCATCGTGGGGGAGGTGAGGGGAAGCGAGGCCGTGGATATGATGACGGCATTCAATACCGGTCATGACGGCTCCATGTCCACCGGGCACGCCAACAGCGCGAGGGATATGCTGAGCCGTCTGCAGACCATGATCTTAATGGGAATGGAACTGCCCCTGCAGGCGGTCAGACAGCAGATCGCTTCCGGCATAGATATCCTGGTACATCTGGGAAGGCTGCGGGACAAGACGCGGAAAGTAATGGAGATATGGGAAATAGAGGATTATACGGACGGGGAGATCCGCCTCCATCCTCTGTATCGGTTTCGGGAAACCGGAGAAGCGCCGGATGGCCGGATTCTGGGCCGGCTGGAAAAGGAAGGGGTGTTAAAGCATGTTCAGAAACTGGAAGCGGCCGGTATCCCGGTACCAGATGCGGAGAAAACGCTTTTTCCGGCAAATGCGGCAGGGAACGCCGCTTTATGACAGCTATTTTTTTAACGCCAGAGAACGGTCATGGTATTTTCTTGTCAGTCTGGGCATTGTTCTGTTCTTTTCATTCTTCTTTTACCGAAGTATTTTCGCGGTATTTTTCCTTTGGCCGTTAGGAGCGGCCGGCTATCTTTCCTTTCAGAAAAACAAAGAAAAAAAGCGGCGGGAGAAACTGGAGGTGGAGTTTCGGGACTGTATTTTATCGGTGTCCGCCAATCTGCGGGCCGGTTATTCCGTAGAAAACGCGTTTGAAGAAAGTATGCGGGACGTGCAGAGCCTTTATGGCGGGGAGAGCCTGATGCGCGGGGAACTGCAGCGTATGAAAAAGGGAATTGCCCATAACGTGCCGTTGGAGGTTCTGCTCTTAGAGCTGGGAGAAAGAAGCGGCAGCGGCAATATCCGGGAGTTCGGAGAAGTTTTTGCCATAGCCCGCGGAAGCGGCGGCAGGCTGCCGGAGATCATACAGTCTACGGCGGATCTGATCGGAGAAAGGATCGCCCTGCAGCAGGAAATACAGACAACGCTCAGCGGCCGGCTGTTTGAGCAGAAGATCATGAGTATCATGCCTTTTTTGCTGGTGGGATATGTGGAGGCGGGCAATCATGGATTTTTTGACTGCCTGTACCACAACCCCGCGGGAATCTTTATCATGAGCGGCTGTCTGCTGGTCTATCTGGCGGCGGTCCGTCTGGCAGATCAAACTTGCGCCGGCATCATGCGGGCGCTCTTGTGAAAGGAGGAGGCGGAATGTGCTATCTGGGAGTTTTGATCGTGTTTATCCTGCTGGCCGCGCTCAGCCGGAAAACGGATGTGGCGGAGTATCCGGCGAAGGGCGGTATCGAGAGGTGTTTTTACCGCATGGCTGTTTGGATCTGTGAGCGGTGCCCGATAAAAGGAAAGCGCGGCAGCGGAACGGAGAGGGAGGCCGTCCGCCGTGAAAAAACAGAATGCCTGAAGATAGGTCTGCTGGTGCTTTTTATAGGAAACGCGGCCGCGCTGTTTCTGTGGGTGAACGGCAGGAGGGAAAGCGCGGTTACGGACGGGGGATACCTGCTCCGGGACGGGCAGGGAGGGCAGGAAAGGGAAGTGGAACTTCTGGCGGAAGCGGACAGCGGGGAAAAGGCGCTGGTGCATCTGACGGTGCAGGCACAGGGATACAGTGAAAAGGAGCAGGAGATCCTGTGCGAAAAGATGCTGAAAGAGCTGGAAACCGGAGCACTGGGGGAAAACGCTTCCTGGAACGAAGTTACCAGGCCTCTGGTACTGCCCGAAGCGTGGGAGGATTATCCCTTTGTCCTACGGTGGCACAGCTCGGCGCCGGATGTTTTAAGCGCGGGGGGAAGGGTGGCGGCAAGGGAGGAAGGGCCGGTTCTGGTGGAACTGCAGGTGCGGATAAGCGGGGAGGATTTTGAAAGAGAACACAGCTTTTACGCCAGAGTATGTCCGGCGCCGGAGGAAAAAGATTTTCGCCGGGCAGCCCAGGAGGCTCTGGAAGAAGCGGAACAGGAAAAGCCCCGGGAGGAAAAGATAAAACTGCCGTCGGCGATACAGGGAGAAACCGTGAGCTGGAGTGAAAAAAGGGAGGATAAGAGCAGAACGGTTTTCCTGCTCGCGGCGGCGGCAGCAGGCGCGGTGGTCTTTCTGCGAAAAAAAGAGAAAGAGCGCCTGCTGGAGAAGCGGCGCAGGCAGATGGAGCGGGAGTATCCTGCCGTTGTCAGTAAGCTTACGCTCTATCTGGGAGCCGGCATGAACATGAAAAGCGCCTGGGAAAAAACCGCCGGAAACGGCGGAGGAAAGAACGAAAATCCGGTATATGAGGAAATGCGTATCGCCTGCAGGGAGATGGAAGGAGGGGTGGTGGAAACAGAGGCGTACGCCCGTTTTGGAAGACGCGTGCGGCAGCAGTGTTATGTGCGTTTCGTTACGCTGCTGTCCCAAAACGTGAAAAAAGGAAACACGGCGCTGCTGTCCCTGCTGCGGGAGGAAGCGCTGACGGCGATGAGCGAGCACGCGGCGTCCGTCAAGCGGGAGGGAGAAGAGAGCGCCGCCAGATTATTGTTCCCCATGGTCATGATCATGGGAATGGTCATGGTACTGATCATGGTGCCGGCATTTATGAATATGTAACCGTAAAAACAAAACAGGAGGATTTTATATGAAAAAACAAAACAAGGATAGAAAACGGAAAGGATTTCGGCAGTGTTTAAGGGAAAACGACGGTATGGGTACGGTGGAAGTGATCTTGATCATCGTGGTCCTGGTGGGACTGGTAGTTCTTTTCCAGGATCAGATCACGGATATCGTGGAGAATTTGTTCCAGAAGATCACCTCGCAGACCAACAGATTGTAGGCCCTATGATGAGCGGGCAAAAAATGCAGTACCGGGACGGCTATCTGACCGTATTTCTATCGCTGGCGCTGTCGGTCATGATCTCCCTCAGCCTGCTGCTGGTGCTGGGAGCAAGGGAAAATTCCCGGCGCATGGCGATAGAGTGTATAACGGATATCGGCATGAACAATATACTGGCGGAATATCACAGGGAGCTGCTGAACCAGTATGATCTGTTCTTTATTGATACTTCTTACGGTTCCGCGGAGGCAGATTACCAGTTTACCGCAGGGCGTCTGCTCTGGTATATCCGGAAAAATCTGGGAAAAGAAGGGCTTTTTCCGGAAGCGGTTTATCGGGAACCGCTAAAGCTGCAGGTGGAGGAGGTGATCTTTACCCGGGTATCCGCCGCGGCGGATATGGGCGGGGCAATCCTGCGCAGACAGGCGGTGGATGTGATGCGGCAGAACTATGGAGAGGTTTATCTGCGGCAGCTGGAAAGCTGGCTGAGCGATATCAGGGAATACGATCTGCATACCACAGATGTCCTGGCGCAGCAGCGGCAGGCCTGCGCGGCGCTGGAAGAATGGAACGGCAAAGTGATCTCCGTGGACGGCAGGGAACAGATCCTGCAGGTAGAAAATCCGGCGGCTTCTGTCTGCAGGTTCTGGGAAGCCGGCATTTTAAATTATACGGTGGAGGATATCAAAACCCTCTCCACGCTGCGGATCCCGGAGGGAAGCCGCCTTTCGGAACGGGAACTGCTTACGGGAACCGGAATGGGAGCGGGTGTGGAGTTTGAGGATAACTGGTGGCAGCAGTTAATATTCCATGAATATATCATGAGCCGTACGGGACATTATGGCGCGGAAAAGGAAGGGGGATTTTTAAAATATCAGACGGAGTATCTTGTCGCGGGCCAGAATAACGATCTGGATAATTTAAAGAGTGTGGTCAACGCCATTTTCAGCATACGGGCCGCGGCGAATCTGCTCTATCTGCTGGCTGACACTGAAAAAATGGAAATGACACAGATGCTGGCCTATGGACTTGCCACGCTCTTGATGCTGCCCGAGCTGGAACCCCTGTTTCAGGCTGTGCTGGTATTTACCTGGGCGCTGGTGGAAAGCGTTTATGATGTATCCGCGCTCCTGAAGGGAGAAAGGGTCCCGCTCCTGAAAGCGTCGGGGGACTGGCATTATTCTCTGGAAGAAATGCTGAATCTGGAGGATATAACGGGGGAGGAGGAAAAAACCGGCGGGCTGGCATATGAAGATTATCTGCGGCTGTTTTTGATGCTTCAGGAAAAAGAGGTCACCACCTGCCGCCTGATGGATGTGATGGAAATGGACATCCGCATGACGGAGGGAAACAGGTACTTCCGTCTGGACGGCTGTATTGACAGTCTGACGGCGGAGATCCGCTATGAAGGAGCGGACGGCAGAGAGTATTGGATTACCAGAAGCTATGGCTATTGAAGCATCGCTTCGGAAAGGAGAGCGGGGACGTCCCCTTTATGGGAATGATCAGTCAACAAAACAATAATCGTATATTTCAGCCTTCACACCATCAGCAGCCGGTACAGGCAGACCTGTGCCATGGCTGTCAGGACTTCCCGAATAAAAATCCCAGACAAAAGACCATAAAGGGGATGTCCCTGCTTTCCTTTTTCTGTCCCGCAAAAACCGGCCTGAACGCATCCATGACGGTAGAAGCGGCGGTGGTACTTCCGCTGTTTCTGTTCTTTTTCCTGAATCTTCTGGAGATAATAGAGATCTACCGGGTGCAGACAGCGCTTTTGGCCGCGCTGCGGGAAACCGGAAGGGAGCTCAGCGTGTATGCCTGCGTGTATAAAGAAACAGCGGAAAAGGAGGATGGGGATAAGGAAGAATGGAAGGCCCTTTTGGGGGATATCGCTTTTTCTTACTTATATGTTAAGGAAAGAGTGGAGAGGCTGGCCGGAGAGGAATATCTGGATGCGTCCCCCATAAACGGCGGAAAAGAAGGAATCTGGTATACAGGATCGTCCGTGTTCAGGGAGAAGGACGTGATCGAGCTGACGGCGGTTTATCAGATAAAGCCCTTTATCCGGCTCGCGGGATTTCGGCCGGCCTGGTTTTACAGCAGATATTATGGGAGGGCATGGACAGGTTACGACGTGGCCGGGCAGGAAAACAGTGGGGAAGACAAGGAGGAATACGTGTATGTTACCGAAAACGCGCAGGTATATCACGTAAGCAGGGAATGCAGCCATATCCGGCTGAGTATATCGGAATGCGGAGCGGAGGAACTGGAGCTTTTGCGCAATGAATACGGGGACAGGTATACCGCCTGCGAACTTTGCGCGGACACCGCGGCGGATCATTACTACATTTCCAGAAGTGGGGACAGGTATCATCAGGATCTAAATTGCGGCGGATTAAAGCGTACCGTCAGGGTCATGCTCCGCAGTGAGGCGGAAAAGAAATACAGATTGTGCGGCAGATGCGGAATGTGAGAACATTCAGGCAGCTAAAGGGAGGTAAAATGGTTCAGACAGCCGGATCGATCATGATTTTGGGAATAGGAAGTTTTTTTGATATGAAATGGAAAAAGATCCCGTCGGCGCTGTTTCTGGCGGGGGCAGTATGGGCAGCGGTATGCGTTCTGCTGCGAATACCGCAGGAAGGGGCGGTGGAGGCGTTGACCCAAGCGGCGGTTTCCCTGCTGCCGGGCGCGGCGCTGCTGATCCTTTCTTTCATGACGGAGAAAAAGGTGGGAGCGGGTGACGGGCTGACCCTGCTTCTGCTGGGGCTTTATGAGGGAATGGAACTGGCGCTGGGGGTGTTCTGCCTGGGGCTGTTTCTCCAGTCCTTGCTGGCGGTCGTGCTGCTGGTCTTAAAAAAAGCGGACAAACAGTCCTGTATTCCGTTTCTTCCCTTTCTGCTGGCGGCCAGACTGGTCTGGATGGGACTGTAAAGCGGAAAGGAGTGAAACCGGATGGGAGCGGGCGTCAGGAGAAAACGGCAAAAGAGAGGTGGCAGGAGAGAACGGCAAAGGAGAGGCGCTAGGGAATGGGACGCCTATTTTACGGTGGAAGCGGTATTGATATTTCCACTGGCGCTATACATCTGCATTTTTATCCTATACAGCGGATTTTATATATATGACAGATGTGTCGCGGAACAGGACGCGTACAGAGCCGCGCTGCGGGGCAGCAGTCTGTACAGGGAGGATATGCAGGCGGTATATAACGCGGCGGAAGATACATTGCGGGAACACATGGAAGGAAAATACGCCGTAGCGGATTACGACTTTTCTGTCAGAGCGCAGGGAGGTGTGAGTATTGTTATGGAAGGGGATGTCAATATGCCCTTTCAGGGACTGCGGCTCCTTCCCGAAACAGGGGCCTGGCATATACGGGTCGAAGCCGAAAGCCGGTGTATCAATCCGGTGTTCCTGATCAGGATGTACAGGCAGTTAAAACAGGAAAAGGAGTAAAACAGATGTTGCAGATGGAGTATCGGAACGGGTATCACCATAATTATTTAAGACTGAGGACAGAGTGGGAAAACAATACCAAAATGCGGTATCAGTACTGCATTTTGACACGGCGAAAGCCGGAGGGCCTTCTGCGTGCCCACATATACTCGGAGGACGGGGAAAACGGCCTGTGCTATGATATTTCCTCCAAACAGAGCCTGAGCAAATATTTTCTGAAAGGCGGGATTACCACAGAGTGGATGGAGAGCCTGGAAAAAGCGCTGAAAGAGGCATTGTGGTCGATGGAACAGTACCTTATGGATTATCGGAACCTGATCCTGCGGCCGGATTGTGTTTTTCAGGATATGGATTCCGGCACCATTGAGTTTTTGTATTATCCCTATTATATAGAAAAAGCGGAACCGGATATGGAGGAATTTCTTTCTTTTCTGCTGGAGCATACGGATGAGGGAGAACCGGAGCTGTTGGAAATTTTTTACACTATATACGCGGAATGGGAAAAGATGCCGGCGGAATTTACGGCGGAAACCTTTCTGATCCTGTGGGAAAAGCAGAAAAAAGCGGAAAAGCGGGAAGCGCGGAGAGCGGAGGAAGAAAGAGAATTTCCGCTGCCGGAAGACGAAATCTCTATCCCGGCTGAAAAAGCGCCGGAAGCGGGCTCCCCGTTGTTGGGCTGGTATAGAAAAAGGAGGAAAGAAGAAAAAAGCGCTTCCGGGTACGGGGCGCGGCCGGTCCCGGAAAAGCAGGAATCCAAAGCCGAAGATGCTGTAGCGGAATCCTGGGAGGAATCGGGGAGGACCACTTATTTGGAGGTAAAACCGGAAAAGGAGGAGAAAAAGCTTTTCGGAAACGGAAAACAAAACCGAAAGGTGATCTCACTGGAAAGTCTGCCGCTTATTATCGGAAAAAAGGGAGGAATGGCAGACGTGGTGCTCACAGACAGCTCTGTCAGCAGAATGCACGCCAGGATCACGGCGGAGGAAGAAAAAATTTACCTGGAGGACCTGAATACTACCAACGGCACTTATAAAAACGGGGTACGGCTGAAACCATATGAACGGGTGGAATTGTGGAAGGAAGATGAGATCAGGCTGGGAAAACTTGAGTTTACCTATCGTTGACAGAAAAACGAATCGGTGATACCCTCATAATAAAGCAAAAAGAGGGGTGGCAGAATGCGGGAAAGGCCTGGGGGCATATTGGAGCGGCCGCTGGTCACGGTGATCCTGGTTATCGTTAACGCGGGAATTTTTCTGATATGTACATTCAGCGGGGAAATGTTATATAATATGGGAGATATCAGTCCCAGCAGTTTTTTCGGGGACAGGGAATACTATCGTGCCCTGTCGGCGATGTTCCTCCATGCGGATATCAATCATATCGTCAACAATATGCTTCTGCTGGCGGGACTGGGCATGATGCTGGAAAAGGAAACAGGGCATATGCTGTTTTTGGCGCAGTATGTATTGGCCGGCCTGGGAGGACAGGCAGCCTCGCTGGGATATAAGCTGGTTACAGGCGAATGGTATGTGAGCTCCATCGGCGCGAGCGGAGCGGTGTTCGGCCTGGTGGGCGTGCTGCTGGCCATGGTCCTGTGCAAGAAAGGATCCATGCGGAGCGTTACATGGCAGCGGGTGGTCCTGGTAGTGGCATATTCCGTTTACAGCGGCATAAGAGCGGCCAATATTGACAATGCCGCGCATATAGGAGGATTTGTTTCCGGGTTCCTGCTGGGCCTGCTGATGTGCCTGTTTTGGAAACTGCGTGACAAATCTGAAGGGAGGTTGCGATGAATATCAATATTTATTATGGCGGCAGGGGTCTGATGGACGATCCGGCGCTGCTGGTGATCAATAAAATGCAGGAGGTACTGGAAGAGCTCCATGTAAAGGTGGAAAGATTTCAGCTCCATGAGCTGAAAAACCAGATCACCACGCTCCCGCAGACGCTGAAATCCGCGGACGGCATTATCCTGGCTACCACGGTGGAATGGTACGGCATCGGCGGATATATGCAGCAGTTTTTGGATGCGTGCTGGCTTTATGGGGACAAGGAGAAGATAGAACAAATATATATGTGTCCGGTGGTGATGTCCACTACTTACGGTGAAAAAGACGGAGAGATGCATTTGATCACGGCCTGGGAGATCCTGGGCGGGAAGCTCTGCGGCGGGATCAGCGGGTACGTGGCCGACAGCACGCAGCTGGAAATGAACCAGGAATATATTGCCATTATTGAAAAGAAGACCGAAAATCTGTATCGGACGATCAATCAGAAACCGTCCGGTCTGCCTGCCAGCAGCCAGGCTTTAAGAAAGATCCTGTCCCGAACGAAAAATATCGCGTTGACGCCCCAGGAGTCGGAGCAGCTTTCCCAGTACGCTTCGGATGACAGTTATGTGCAGCGGCAGAAAGAGGATATACAGGAACTTACCAGCATGTTTAAGGACATGATGGGAGATGCGGAAGAAAATGAGAATGGGGCGGCGCAGACATTTGAAAAGGCATTTAAGCCGCAGGCGGGAGTCAAGGCGGTCTACAGGCTGTTTACGGGGAACCGGAAGGAACCGCTTACTCTGGATGTCAGCGGGGCCGAATTAAGTTTCAGCCATGACAGCGCGGCGCCGGCGGATGTTGAGGTTCACATGGAGAAAAGTACATTTGAGGATATCCTTGCCGGCAGGATGACCTTTCAAAGGGCGTTCATGTCCGGGGAGATGAAAATGAAGGGCGATTTCAAGATACTCCGAATGCTGGACCAGCTCTTTGTTTTTTCGGACCCGCAATAAAAAATAAAATAAGAACAAGAACGGAAGGAGAGCTGGCTGAAGATGAAAAAAGAGGATTGTATTTTTTGCAGGATAGCGGGAGGAGAAATCCCGTCCAAAACGTTGTATGAAGATGAAAAATTCAGAGTGATCCTGGATCTGGGACCGGCTACGCGGGGACACGCGCTGATACTGCCGAAAGAGCATTACGCGGATTTATATGAACTGCCGGAAGATACAGCCGCCGAAGCTATGCGGCTGGCCAAAAAAATGGCGGGGATCATGGCGGGGAAGCTGCATGCCGACGGGTTCAATCTGGTACAGAACAACGGGGAGGCAGCGGGACAGACCGTTATGCATTTCCATCTGCATCTGATCCCAAGATATAAAAATGACGGGCAGCATATTCTGTGGAAACCCCAGACCGTTTCCCAGGAAGAACTGGAAGAGATCCAAAAACAGATTACAGAATAGGATATTGTGATGAGGACGATTGACGTAAAAGAAATTACGCGGAATATCAGGGAAATGTGCATTGAGGCCAATCATTTCCTTTCCGACGATATGGCGGATGCCATAAAGCGGGCGGAAGAAACGGAACGGGCGCCGCTGGGAGAGCAGATCCTGGCCCAGCTGCGGGAAAATCTGCGGATCGCCGGAGAAGATATGATCCCCATATGCCAGGATACGGGTATGACCGTAGTGTTTCTGGAGGTGGGGCAGGACGTACATTTTGCGGGAGGCTCGCTGGAAGAGGCCGTAAACGAAGGTGTCAGACAGGGTTATTCGGAAGGTTTTCTGCGCAAATCCGTAGTGGGAGATCCTTTGCTGCGGAAAAATACGGGGGACAATACGCCTGCCGTTATCCACTATGAGATCACCGAGGGAGAACAGGTCCGCATTACGGTAGCTCCCAAAGGGTTCGGCAGCGAAAATATGAGCCGGATCTTTATGCTGAAGCCGGCTGATGGAATGGACGGAGTGAAAAACGCGGTGCTGACCGCGGTAAAGGATGCGGGGCCCAACGCCTGTCCGCCCATGGTAGTGGGAGTAGGGATCGGCGGTACCTTTGAAAAATGCGCTCTGCTGGCGAAGAAGGCGCTGACAAGGCCGGTGAATGTACGCTCCGGAATCCCTTATGTAAGGGAAATGGAAGAAGAACTGCTGGAAAAGATCAATAAACTGGGGATCGGCCCGGGAGGCCTGGGCGGAACGACTACAGCCCTGGCCGTGAACATCAATACCTATCCCACGCATATAGCAGGACTGCCGGTAGCGGTCAATATCTGCTGCCACGTCAACCGCCATGCGGCGCGGACTTTATGACGGAAGACGAGGCCGGGCACAGCAGGCAGAAGGAGGATATCGGAATGGAGCAGTATCTGCATACACCGCTGACGGAAGAAAAGGCAAGAAAACTGAAAGCGGGGGATTACGTTTATATAACGGGGACAGTCTACACGGCGAGAGATGCCGCACACAAGAGAATGCAGGAAGCGCTGGACGCCGGGGAGCCGCTGCCCATTGATATGAAAGATACCGTTATTTATTACATGGGGCCGTCACCCGCGAGGGAAGGAAGGCCGATCGGCTCTGCGGGACCGACCACGGCAAGCCGTATGGATAAGTACGCGCCGCGGCTTCTGGATCTGGGGCTGAAAGGGATGATAGGAAAGGGCCGGAGGTCCGGCGAGGTGCTGGATGCCATAGTCCGGAACGGCGCGGTGTACTTTGCCGCGGTAGGAGGGGCGGGCGCGCTGCTGTCCAAAGCGATAACCGCCGCCGAAGTGGTTGCCTATGAGGATCTTGGAACGGAAGCCATCTATAAATTGGAAGTGACGGATTTCCCGGTCATCGTGGTGGCGGACGCGGAAGGCGGCAATCTTTATGAAACCGCGGTGAAAGAATACGCGGAGATACAGTAAAACGGGACGGAAGGAGTTTGGGGATATGCGGAGGATTGTGCTGATGGTACTGCGCCTGTTCTATATCGCGCCCTATTATGTATTTCGCATATGGCGGTATGGAAAGCAGGCGCCCGATAACTATGAAGAAGCTTACGCCTATATCAAAAAAGTGACCAAAAGGGCCAATCACGCCGGCCGTGTCGAGATTCAGGCGCGGGGTATGGAGAATCTCCCAAAAGAGGACGGCTTTATCTTTTATCCCAACCATCAGGGACTTTTTGACGTACTGGTGTTTCTGGATTCCTGTCCCAGGCCGTTTTCCTACGTTACGAAAAAGGAAGCCCGCGACATTATCCTTTTAAAGCAGGTGGGAGATGCGCTGGGAGTGCTGGCCATTGACAGGGAGGATATCCGTCAGTCCATGCAGGTGATCAACCGTCTGGCGGCGGAAGTGCAGAAGGGCAAAAATTTTCTGATCTTCGCGGAGGGGACCAGGAGCAGAAAAGGCAACGCGCTGCTGGATTTTAAGGGAGGAAGTTTTAAATGCGCCGTCAAGGCGAAATGTCCTATCGTACCCTGCGCGCTGGTGGACTCTTTTAAACCGTTCGACGAGAAATCCATTAAGCGGGTAACGGTAAAGCTGACCTACCTGCCGCCTATTTATTATGAAGAATATAAAGGGATGAAGACCCAGGAGATAGCGGCGGAAGTAAAGCGCCGGATTGAGGAGGAAATCGCCAGACAGACGGCGGAAAAAGTCGAAAATCCCGCGTAAGAGCGCCGGGCCGGAAGGAATGAAAAAAACATTGACAAAGCAGGGTATCCTATGTATAATAACTTTTGCGTTACCAAATTGGTAACGGCTCATACTTGACAGAGGCAGTTCGGATCGAGGAGAAATACTCAAGAGGTCGAAGAGGCGCCCCTGCTAAGGGTGTAGGTCGGGCAACCGGCGCGAGGGTTCAAATC
>CANRPU010000019.1 GCA_947632555.1 uncultured Lachnospiraceae bacterium | reverse complement strand
TGGAAGCTCATCAGGGAGCCTTCAGCCCAACCATTATCATAGAAGATCAGTATTTACAGACTTTTATTCACACGCTCAAGTCATTTTAATAACTCCTCCTTTCTTATTAATTTATAGTATTCTTTCGGTATCTTCTTTTTCCCAAGCACATCGTAATTACTAACATACCATAAGTCATCAAAATTACCATAGAATATGATTCATTTCTTGCTATACTACATACCAACGCAATGCATGTATTAAAAAGCAAAGCTTGCTTTAACCGTTTCTTAAAAAAAATGTTCTCTTCCCTATCTATCTGACGATTATGGTTTTCCACAGGATACATTCGATATACAGCATATTCCATTATCAGGGTTAATAATAAAGACATACCTATTGGCATTCTTAATTTCCCCGATAATAAAATGCCAGAGAATGTTATGCATGATAAAAGAAGACAATGCAGAAATTTTTCCATATGTAATCCACCTGCGTATGACCGCAATGGTATAAATACAGTGAAAAACAAAATACCTTCGATACACATATTTAACGAAACTGCTATGCAAAGACATAGCAGTAAACTGATTCCCATTTCTAACGCAATCACAAAACCGTACTCATAAATCTCATTTTCGTCTTCTTTTATCATGCCTTTTTTAATAACATATTTTGTTAATAATTTTGCTACCTTTTCCACGTTAAAATTTTCTAAACTCCTTAAGATTTTGGAGTTGCTTTGGTTGGTGGTAGACAAATGCACATCTGCTATTTGCCGCATATTGCAAACCCGCCTTTGTGACTACCGCAAGTGCTCTGGCCGCTACTGACTTTAAATTTACTTCTTTCATTGTTTTATCCTCCTACTTTGATAAAAAAGTTTTTGATTACAATTTCATTATACAGAAACCTTCTCTTTTTTTAGGCAAGTGTCAAATTTACGTTATTTACTGTCAAATTTACGTCATATTCATTATTGCTGTCAAGATAAACTTACCATTCAAAGTCTCGATTAATACTTCCCCATAATATTTTTCTACTACTTTCTTTATAGAACTCACGCCATAACCATGTAATCTATAATCCCGTTTGGTTGATAGCAATCTTCCTTTGTTATCTTTAACGATATCATGCTCAAACGGATTTTTAATTATTAAAATTAAAGCCCCTTTTTTTACTTCCATAAATATTTCTATAATTTTCCTGTTTATTGAACATGCTCTTGCTGCGTCTATAGCATTATCAATAGCGTTCCCCAAGACAACACCTATGTCGCATTGATCCATTGGCATACTGTCCGGTATAAAGATTTTCGTTTGAAATTCAATTCCAGCCTTAATGGCCACCGCATATTTAGAATTTATGACTGCGTCTACGGTTGAATTTCCACTATTGGATATTGATTGAACATTATCAACCTTGCATATGATTTTATCTAAGTTTAATACTACATTTTCAAAGTCACCATTTTCAATATTATTTTTTATTACAATTAATTCGTTCACAAAATTATGTTTTTCTTCCTGAAATTCTTCAATCAGTTTTTTTTGCTCAGCGGTATTTCTGGCAATAAGGTCTGATTGCTGTATATAAACCGTCCGCTCTTTTTCACCTGTAAGATATTCTGTAATCTGTGAATATATTTCAAACATTGAAATATTTAATAACAGCAATATACTGAATATAACTAATGAATTGACAGCACCTTGTCCTTGATTATTGGAATAAAACTCATTGAGCGCTATAAAGATACTGCCTAATGGCGTAAATAACAAAAGCATATAATACTTTGGTGGTAAGAGATTATTTCCTTTCTTTTTCCAATACGCTGAAATTATATTGACAATTATAATCATTAGAATTTTTGATATAACCGATCCCAATTCGCCTGTCTCATATTTTGAATTTGATAAATTATTTAAGATATAAAAGACCAACATTTCTACCAATGCCCAAATTGCGTATAATATAATCACGATGAGCACTTTATTCTTTCCCCGCTGATATCCGATCAGTGCCACCAAGCAAACTAATATAACACTAATAATTGTATTCCATATCGTAGCCTGATGGACACCAAATTCTATAAATATCTGCGAAATGGCAAAACAAAACCAGGTTACTTTCCTGCCAACACTGCGTTCTCTTTTCTCCCAGAAAATATTAAGATATCTATTTACAATCCATATTATAACTCCAATAATAGATATATCCAACACAAGGGCACCTATACTATACATTAATTTCACTCCGTAATAACTTTCCATATGCTTTTCCAAAACCTTTCTGTCTGTCATCGCTAATTGGCAATCGTTCACCATTTAATAATGCGACTTCCGTCCTTGTTCGCATTTTAATCATATGATAATTGACCAGATATGATTGATGAATTCTTAAAAAAGGATTTTTCCCATTATCTATTCGTTTCTCTACTTCTGAAAGTTTATCATTAAATATAATATCATCCTCGTTTCGAACATGAACAACAATATGTCTCCCACGACTTTCAAAATAAAAAATATCTTTAAATAAAATTTTAAACTCCTGGCTTTTATAATGAAAAATAAAATAATGGTTTCGATTACATATTTTTCGATGAGCTTGTAAAAATACTTTACAGAATAATCCTCTATCAATTGGTTTTCGAATAAATGAAAATACATCAAGGTTAAATAACTCTATCATATATTTATCGTATCCGGAGATGAAAATAAAAATGACGTTTTCATCCACATTACGAATCTTATTTGCAGTGCCAATTCCATCTCCATTTGCCATTTGAATGTCCAGATATATAATATCGTACCGAATTCCTTCTAAAATCTCCTTGGCTAATGTATCTCCGCTATAAAATACATCGATATCAATGTTAATATTTTCATCTTTACATAATCCGAGCAAAATATTTTCAACTTGACTAACAAACACATTTTCATCATCACATATGGCTATTCTAATCATAGTTTCTTCATTCCTCAAAAAAATCACTGTAATCAACATTAAAAATTATTTTCAGTGCTTTTAAATCACTAACTTTTATATTTCTTCTTCCAACTTCGATGTTTGCCAATGTACTTCTCGACATCGTACTACCCAACAGTTGTATTTTTGCTATTACATCTGATTGAGTCATATTCTTTTTAATGCGTATACTCTGGATATTTCTCCCTATCGGAATATCACGAAGCAAATAGTGCATATAATACCTCCTCTGTCACCAAGCGGAAACATTCAATTAAAGTATAAGCAATTTCTTTCTTTTGCTTGTGACTAATAGGAAACATTATGTGTACTGAATGTAAATTTGTTCTATTTTATATTTCGTAATTATTGTTGACAACCGCCTGTTAATTTAAAAACATATGAACAATAAAAATGTTTATCAGTATAGTTAAATTCATGTGAAAACCCTTTGCTACATATTTTATTGAACTATAATTATTATTCGGGTTTAGTCAACAAACGTGGGGGTGTTCATAAAATTTACAACTTAGATTCTTACTAATATTTTGCGTCCTTACACCTTCATAAACAGAAAAAAGGCGAACAGCTGCACATCAATCGCAGCTGTTCGCCTTTTTTCTGTTTTAATCTTCTAGCCCTATGCCGAAAAGCTTCTTTTTACTTTCCTCTTCATGAGATTTTGCATCCTTTCTTGCAATCTTCGCCCTCTTTTCCGCCAACTTTTCTTTCATGGAAATACAGCTACAAGTTCTTACATTCTTCGATATATGCCGCTTTTTCCTATAGTGTCGCATTTTTTCATCTCTCGATGCATCAATCATGTATTTTCAATAGCTCAAGAAAAAAAGCAGACCATGTTTCCATGATCTGCTTTTTTTCGTACTGGTTCAACTTTCCAAAAATACTTTTTACGATCTGTTCTGCTTAAGAGCCTTCTCAACAAGATCGTTTCCAATTTCAGCAAGCTGCTGAGCCTCTTTCCTATCCATACCTGTTCCAATAAGATTCAGAAATACTTTCATTCCTTTTTCTTCCTGACCTTCGGCTCTACCCTCATTTTTAATTTTTCTTGCATTGGTTTCTAATAAAGCGCCTCCCATAACTTCACCCATTCCTTCCACTACTTTCTCATATTTTTTAGCAATTTCCCGGATCACATCATTTGCCGTTTCCAAAAGCGTTGTCCTGTCAAAATCCGACAAGCTGCCTGCTTTTACCAACGTGTCCAGACGTTCTATGATATCCCTGTATTCATTCTTAAGTGTTTCCAGTTTTTCCGGATTCTTTTCACATTGGGACAGCTCTGCTTCCCTTGAAAAGATATAAAACGGTATCAGAATAAGCAGATTCTTTTCAAAAATCTCGCCTATTGTATATTCCTGTGTTTTGAAAAGAGGGACATCATACTCCACAGTACCGCCAGGTGTCTTGAGTACATACCGATATGCCTGAGGCTCTGCAGTCTTCGCATACCTTAAATACAGTACCGCCGTATGAGGAAATTCTACTGTAAGGACCTCTTTGGATATTTTCCCCGCGTCCAACGCGATTTGCGCATCATACTCGAACAGTCTGATCAGCATTTTGGAATCCGGCGTGCTCTGGCATTCCCAGTGATACGTTTTTCTGGTTTCACCGTATACAGCAAAATTTGTATCTGTGATCCTTTTTTCATCGGGTGCATTCTGCTGATCGATGAAATGCTCGTTTGGGAAAAAATCTATCCGCTCCTCTCCGGTATAGTGTTCTCCAAAAGAAATATTGATGAGCGGTATAATTAACTCGCTGCAGTCATTTAAGACTGTGCGGAAAACGGAATCATAAAGATCTGCCATATAGCCTCCTTCTTTCTTTTCATTTTATCATTACGGTTACTTTTTTTCAAGCACTTGGCACCAGAAGATTGCTGCCGGACAAGCAGAAATTTCCCAATTTATGTAAATTATGCTGCTTTTGCTGATACGGGCCTATTCAACACTGTTTTCTCCCATTCATCCATAAAAGCCTTTACCTCTTTCGTCGGTGGACAGTTTTTCATGCCACGTACCTGCGCAACGCAGTTTCCGGTCACTTCTATGGTGTAAAACGGTTTTTCCTCATTTTCACATTGACGCAAAAACAGGATGATACAGTCTCTTTCTACAACACTTTTCACATACCCTCCAACGCAATGGTGCAGAGCCTGTCCTTCTGCTGCAAGATCCGATGGCACAGACGGATATACAATCTTCATTCCAGCCATCTCAAAGTCATACTGGTGCTTGATCTTCCTATAAATCGCCCTGAACTTTCTTCGTTTCTGGGCATCTACCTTTAGTTTCACCCGCTGTGATTCTCTGTCATGCGCTGTCTGCAGGTCCTTGGGATACAGTACAAAGCTGTTATGCATATCATACTTCTGGCTACGGCACATATCCAGATAATCCTTGTACTCCCGCAGGATATACGACATGGAAGAATACCTGTTGGCACTGTCTGCAGATTTCCCGCGTAACAAAGTCTGCTGTTCCTCTGCATAACGCATCAGCTTATGCGGGGTCATATACTGCAATATCCCCATCAGATCTACACTGTTATTTTGCTTCTTCTCCCAGCACAGCAGTTGTTTCCGATCTTTCAGCCCTCGGCGGCAATAAGCTTGATAGAGTTTCAAAGTTTCCTGATTTACGTCCAACTCCCGTAAAAAAGAAACATCCTCCGGTCCCACGCCCAGGATCTGATGTGTTCGGTTTTTGCTTTCATCCAGGATGTCTGAATATGAACTCCGATATGACATATCAGACACCAGCTGATAAAATCCCACTTTGACCAAATGCTCAAACCTTGGATGTTTTAGGAAAGCCTTGAAAAATCCCTCCAGGTCCATGCATTCCCGATAATGGTTATAAAATTTCTCCAGCGGACAGTATTTCCAGGGTGTTTCTTCCAGTACCTTAGAAAGATTGCGGCAATATACATGAGCACATTTTTCATCTTCATAATAATAACGCCAGAATGCCATGGGTAACGGCCTGTTACCGGATTTCCACCTGGTCAGAAGTCCTCGCCCTGAATAATAATAATTTTCCGTGACCATCTCTCCATTATCTTCCAGCCTCATAAATATACGGACCGTTTCAAAAAGAGTTTTTCTAGGCGCAGTTTCGTCTTTACGGTAGTCAAAATATACCTTAAAAATCCTTATGCCGATCTTACCATTTCCCATACTTTGGAGAATCTGGCAGTTTTGTCTATCAGATATCCGGCCTTTCCGTCCGTTTGTTTTCATTGTAACTTCACGTTTACAATGTGGACAGATTCCCTTTTTATTATACCTGGCGCCTTTGATCTCCACTGTCTTTCCGCAGGAGGAACACAGCCCTTTGACCACATTTTTCCCTTTTACATAGTCATAAAAGAAATAAGCAGGCATGACCTGATGTGCCAGCCATGTATCTACGCCGCGAGGCAGGGCAGAAATTCCTTTCATTCTCTGCACGATGCGGCGTTCTCGCGCAATCTGACGTTTAAGAGCACGCTGTTCGAGGATTCTCCTCTGCGCACAACACAATACATCGCTTCCACTTTTCCCCTGCATTTTAAAAAAAGACCTGATCCGTTCATCATCCTCCAGCGTATAAAACGCACATTTTGAATATAGCCAACCTTTGTCGAGATGTACAAAAGAAGCCTTCCTCCATTTTTCAGAGCCGTTTTCTGACCGCTCCAAAGTAATATAGTCATCCTTACTGTGGAATATCGTCCATCTTGGGTCTGCCTTACCGCAAAGCAGCTGTTCCTTCAAGTAGAGGTATATAACCAAAACTTTCTGATGGTCTATGATTTTGACCGCTGTGCAGACAATGTATTCGATTTTTTCTACATAAAGCAGGCCGCTGTTAAGGGGTACTTTAAACCCCTTAACAGCAAATTTTCTGCATTTTCTCTTATTTACTTTCATCCAGCTTTCACCTCCGGCACATTATTATCCAGACCAAACAATGATAACTGTCCGTCTTCTTCGGAATTTGATTTTATACTACTCTTTCTCTGCGTTTTTTTATCTGCCGTCCTTTTTGCTTTTCCTTTGGAGGAATCTTTCCCCATATAAGGCTTGGGAGTAAATTTTTCTTCATTCTCCTCATCCTCTTGGGCATCCGGGTCACGGAAATAATCTTCCGCCCACTGATAACACAGATCGTCTGGCACGTCACTCCCGTACACACCGTTTTCCGGCTTGATATCGTTATCTTTCATCTCCTGCTCCACAAACTCTCTTGCTTTCCGGTTGATGTAATGGAAACAACGGATCATATTTTTGCGGGGGTGCATCACCATACGGGCAAGCACAGGCTCCTCCAGGCACCGCGTCTGGATATACTCTGCCACACAGTCCTTCATGTTCCTGCGGGTCAGCTTTTCCGTATCCGTGCCTATTCGTTTCATGGCAGCCGACACGGCAGCATCATCGCTCATTTCGGCAATCTGATCCAGTTTCTCCTGTTCCGCTGCTTTTTTTGCTTTCTGCTTTTCTTCCCATTCTGCTTTACGTCTGGCTTCTGCCGCCTCATGTTCAACTTTCTTTGCCGCATCCTCATCTTCTGTTTCTGCGGCAGATTCAGTCGTTGTCTCCGAATTATCTGCGGTTTCGGAATTTCCCGCTCCGGATTCTTCCAGTTCTGTCGCATCCATAGCCGACCTTTCTTCCTGTTCCGAAACAATTTCCATATTGTCACAGTCTTCCTGATACATCTGCGGTTCCTCTGCCGGAAGCATTTCTATTTGCTCCTGGGCAATAGGCAAAGTCTCTGCCTCTATGTCGTTTTCCGTTCCGTATCCGGCTGTTCCCTGGTACGGTGCAACCGGAAGGCTGTCCTCACTCTGCACCATCTGGGCTTCCTCGTCAAAAGGAGTTACTCCCTCATAAACCTGAAATCCATTGTTATCTCCATACATATCCATATTTGTTCTCCTTTCCTTTTTTGTGGTTGCCCGGTTTACTGCCCGGTGCTTTCCCGCTCCTGTATCGTTCTTGCCAGAAACGGGGAAAAGCGCACCGGCTCAAAGCCTCCGGTGTCCACATAGTAATAGCTTCGTTTTTCTTCATCATACAGCTCCAGAATATCAGAGGGCGCTACCTGCCGCCCCTTGTAACCATCTGGCAGATGGTCGCTGAAAGCGTCTTTGATCCGTTTCAGTATCTCCTTGTCCATGCTGTTTTCAGGACATGGCAGCACAGAATCCCACACCAGACAGTACTCCTTTGCAGGCGGCTGCTCAAATCCTGCCTTGTGCAGTTCCCTAATTCCCTCAAATGCAAAGGGAATAGGTGTCTGCTCCCTGCCAAAGTCAAGCTGATAGATTCGGTACTTCTGCAGAAAACACTCCGCATCCTGCATATTCTGAAGGATATCTGCAGCACCTGGATTCTTCCTTTCCCCCTCTCTCTGTCTTTCTTTCCGCTTAAGCGCCAGCTGCCAGTCATCGATCCCCTTGTAGTTGGGATCCCAGGTAAGCCGTCTGCACTCCATTCCGCATTTTTTCGCCATCAGGTAGATCTTGTTTCCGCCTGCTGCCGTCATGGCATTCCTGAATTTGTCCATGTCATGCGCCTCTATGATCAGTTCCGTACCGCTCTGGGCCAGTGACCGGAAGATTTCCTCCAACGCAGCCACATTATTGGCGCCTGCGGTAGCAAGAAAAGACCGGCACATGGCACAATGGGCAATATCTGCTTTCAGGAGTCCTTCCGTCACATAGACCGTTCGAGCAGGGAATTTCCCCACGAAATGCACCGGACTGCCGGACGTGACGCCCATGTTCCTGTTCTGGGATGAAAGCCAGATATATTTTGCGCCTTTCTTGTCGGAAGGATCGTTCTTGTCCCTGATCGGCACATCCAGCAGGATCTGCGCTCCCTGTATCAGCCCGTCCATTCCCACAGCCGGTATCAGGATCCCCGAAGTCATGGTAGTGAACTTAACGGTCCAATAGCCTTTTTCATGCAGATAGAAACCGGGGACCCCCGCCACTGTACATCCTTTCTGTATCAGCCTTTCCGTCAGGGAACGGCACATATAAAACGGCGGTGTGCTCTTAAACCCAAGCGCATCGATCTGTCCGTCCGTAAGTCCCCTTTTCTCTGACCTCAGGTGCCTCCGGTGGGAATCTGACAGTTTCAGCATCCCGAACAAGGCTGACAACGTCTCATGTATTTCCCGGGCGCCGGCGCGGGGAGATTGGGATATCCCCTCTCTCCCTGCCGTTTCTGCCTCCTGCCGGATGGCAGATGCGTTTTCCGCCCTAAAGTCCTCCCGCCCCCAGGATGCCCCGCCCATGGACAGTTCATCGCAGATCTCCCGGTAAGCTTCTGCATTGCTCAGATTATGCAGCCTTGCGTACAAAGCCAGCATCCCTCCTGACTGGCCGCAGTAATTACAGCGCCAGACATTCTTGTCAAAATTCACGTTCATCTTGCCCCTCTGGTCTCCACAGAACGGGCAGTCCGTGTAGACGCTGTCATACTGTCTGCGCCTTACATTCAGATGCAGCAGCTCCACCACATCCATGATCCCAAAAGGAAACTCCTGTGGGTGAGAGTCCATCCGCCCTTTCCTCCTTTCCGAGTATCATTCCTAAATCCTTTTTCAGCCTGCTTTCTGCTCCAGGTCATCTAGCACGAGCCTTGCGGCAGCACGCAGAATATTGTTGTTGCCCTGATAGCCTTCGCTTAAATAGAACTTTAAGCTGGGGCGCCTTTTCTCGGCCACTTCATTCAGTGTCCAGCCGCGGCAGGTGCCCGTAGGCACTTCCACTTTTTTTGCTTCTTCCAGTGTCATGACCTTTAAGATCTCCTCAACAGGGGTTGATTCCGTATAGGATCTTCCTTCCGCTTCTTTTTCAATTCCTGCCGCTGCCGGCCGGTCAGCCGTTTCCTGTTTCCCGGACAGCATGGACATTGCCGCCGCCACATCCGATGTAGCTGGAGCCGCCTCCGTCTGCTGCGGCATCGGTGCAGGTGCCGGCTGAGATATCTGTTGCGGCTTTACTGCTGTGGGGTTCTGCGGAACCCCTGTCTGTACTGCCGCGTTCTGCTGAACAGGCTTCTGCTGTGCCGGCTGTTGTGCTGTGGCCGGACTCTGTGCTGTTGCTCGACTCTGTGCTGTTACTGGACTCTGTGCTGTTACTGGACTCTGTGCTGTTACTGGACTCTGTGCTGCAGACTGCTGGATTGGTTGTCTTGAGGCCGCAGCTTTCTGCCGGGCTGTCTCCTGAGGCACCGTGGGCCGCTGTACTGTCTCCGCCGCCTGCTGTTGCGCCGTTGACCGAGGCGCTGCTGCCTTAGTCTGGACAGTAGACTGAGGTGCCGTTACTTTCTGCTGAGGCGTCTGCTGTGCTGCCGGATGTTGTACGGCAGGTTGGGGTGTTCTGGGCGCCGTAGCTGCTGTCTGTACCTTTGCCACCGGTGTGGCCGCCATCTGCGGTGCCGCATTTCCTGTTCCCAGCGGTGCGGGAACGAACTGCAGCCCAAACCCGGCATCCGTCAGAGCCTGGTCCATAGCCTTTATCTGCGCGCCTTCAATATATTTCCCTCCGGCTTCTTCCCGTGTACAGGCGGCCGTAAAACTGGAAATGGGACTTTCATCCGTTCTCTCCAGAAAGATCTGCGCCTCGTATACTGCCATCTGCTCTGTGATGCTCAATCTGTTCAGGCGGATCCTCCCCTGCCTGTGCGCCAGCCGAAACCACAGTTTTTTATACCGGAAATCCAGCTCTTTTTCCCTATCTGCTGCTTTCGGATCACGCTTTCTCCTTACCAGCTTTAATGGATCAAATCCCGGCACCTGGTTCAATGCCGCCACAACGGGGTCACTCTCATACATGGTTACTGCAAGATCACTGTTACTCATAGTCAAAACTCCTCTCTTTCATTATAAAATAGGAGATGGAATGCGCTTTTTCTTCACATTTCATCTCATCACTACCCTGCATTTCTCAATTTTTCTTCCAGAAATTCCGGAAGCGTTTCTTTTTCTTTTCTGGCAAACGCCTTGTAATAGGAACCGATGCGCTCTCCCAGAAGGGTGTTGCGCTTAACATTCCCGTTGCGGTTGACCGCCATGTACAAAAGCGCTTTCTGTCCCACCAGCACCACTTTTTTCTTGGCACGGGTAATTCCTGTATATAACAGGTTCCGGTACAGCATAAATTTCTGGGCAGCCACCAGCGGGATCAGGACCACGTCATACTCCGAGCCCATCGCCTTATGTATCGTGGTAGCATACGCCAGAGCCACGTTTGCCATATCTTCCATGGCGTACTCCATCTGGCGGTCCCCGCCAAAGTCCATGCCGATCCGTATTCCGTCAGGAGTATCCTTGATATATCGTATAAATCCAAGGTCCCCGTTGGATACCCGTTTTGTGTTTCTGGTCTGCATGATGCGGTCCCCTGTCCGGAACACTTTTCCTCCCAGCCGGATTTCTTCCTCCTCCGAGCGGAAAGGATTAAGCCGCTCCCGCAGGTTTTCATTCAGTCTGTCCACCGATGCGTCCCCTTCCTCCCGATAAGGAGAAAGTATCTGTACCCGCTCAATGCCGTTCTCCTGTATCTCCTTACAGTACAAGTCCATCAGGATCTCTGCCACCTCTTCCTGCGTCTTGCTTTCCACGACCATGAAATCTTCCCCGTAATACAACTTTGCGCTGCCGGAGTTGATAAATCTGGCGTTGTACGCGATCCGGCTGTCCGTAGCCTGTCGGAAGATCTCATCCAATACCGTGACAGGTATCAATCCACACTCGATCAGCTCCTTGAACACATTTCCGGCACCCACGCTGGGCAGCTGATCCGGGTCTCCTACCATAACGATCCTTGCGCCTGCCTTAAGACGGGTAAAGAACTGTCTGGCGAGCCACATATCGACCATGCTGAACTCATCCACAATGACCAGATCAGCGTCCAATGTCCTGTCTGTTTCCGCATTATCTGTTTCCCCGGCCAGGAGTCCCAGACCGCTGTGTATGGTACACGCCTCCTCGAACCCTGTGCTCTCCGCCATACGGCGGCTTGCCCTGCCGGTAGGCGCCATCAACATGATCTTTCTGTCTGGATGCAGAAGCCTGTAGACCTCCAGGATACTCTTTAACACAGTAGTCTTACCCGTTCCCGGAGGGCCCGTTATAATGGAAAGATTGTGCCGAAATGCCTTGCGCACAGCTGTTTCCTGCTTGGCAGACAGGCGTATCCCAAATCTTGCCCTGATATCTTCAAGCTGCCCGGTGACATCCTCCGGTGCCTGTCCGGGCAGGAGTCGCAGCGCTATCTGTCTTGCCGTTTCGTCCTCCATTGCAAACTGATCCACCAAATAAATGCTCTCTTTCATGGATACCACCGAGCCGTTCAGGATAGCTTCATCCAATACAGTCTCCGTTTCGGCTTTCTGCACCCGCTGACTGGGATCAGGTATCCTCTTATTCAGCAGTTTCAGCGCCTCACATACAAGCGTATCCCTGCTGAGGAACAGATGTCCTTTTTCTGTCCGGGCCTTATCGAGTCCATAGTACAGTGCCCCTTTGATCCGCATGGGAGTATTCAGCCGTGTGTCCATACTCTGTACGATGGCGTCCACCCTTAAGAATCCAAAGCCGGACACTTGGCACAATTCAAACGGATTCTCTTTCAGTATCTTCACGCTGGCAGGACCAAAATGCTGGTAGATTCTCTGGGCCGCTGCCGGTGTCAGCTTAAAGGGGGCAAGAAGTGTCATGATGTCCCTCAGTGCGCTGCTCTCCACAAAAGACGTTCTGATATCCTCCAGCTTGTTCTCCGTGATGCCCCTGATCTCCAGCAGCTTCTCCGGATGTTTCTCAAGGATATCCAGGGAGTTTACCCCGAACCGTGCCACGATCTCCGCTGCTGTCTTTTCTCCGATACCCTTGACCAGACCGGAACTGAGATAATTTCTGGCAGCGTCCTCCGTTCTGGGCACAATGGGCTTCCAATGCCCCACCTGCAGCTGCTGCCCATACTTTCCGTCCACCCACTCGCCGTCAAAGGACAGTTCCACCGCGTCCGTACACGGCAGATCATACCCCACCGCCACGAAACGTATCAGGTGATCGGCATATTTCCTTCTGGCGCGGGCTCCTTCCGGGACACTCTGGTCTGACGTCTTGATACGAACCACGCAATATTTGTTCGCCGGATTACAATAGATCGTACTGTCATAAGTGCCTGTAATACTCATTTTTCCTCACTTTCTGCCAAAGGCGGACCTTGTTCTGCCTCTGGCTGCTTTTTTCTCAGGCGGCCTCCACCGCGCTGACCTTTACCTGGAATCTCCTGTACTCCGATACGGTCACAAACTTGTCATAGATCTCCGGGTACTGGAGTTTCAGGCGTGACAAGTTATTCTTGTCCACACCTGTTTTTCTGACCGGATTATATGTTACCGTGTAACAGAAACCGTCCTTTCTGCATTCCGCTGAGCAGCTTGTCCCCATCTCCGCGATCAGGATCGCCTTGGTACGCTGCAGTTCTTTCTCGATCTCCGTGGAACGCTCCTCGGCGCTTTTCTTTTCCGCTTGAAGTCTCAAATACTGCATCAGGGTCTCCGTCATGTCCGCTCCAAATTCCACCGCCGGCGCCTTTGTATCAGCCGGACCGCAGTAACGCTGGAGGCTCTCCATGATCCTGATGCCGTCCTCTGTATAAGGCGGAGGATCCTTTTTCAGTACATGGTTCTCCCAGAAACTCTGCTCCAGAAAGATCATTTCCTGTTCGTATTCCATGTCTCTTGTGATCTCCCGGATGATGGCCTCATCCTCCGTGTTGCCGTAAAGACAACAGTAAAATACCCTGTCCACATCCATTACTGCCATGTAGTGCCGCCCCTGTGCCTCATAATAAGCGGGAACAACCTCCCTGCCGTCACGCCACCAGTGATCCATGGCGTTATAGTTGGTTGTCTTGATCTCCAGGATAGCCGTGGTCCCGTCCGGCATTCTGACAAAATAGTCAATGTCTGCCAGCATGAAGGGATACTTGGGATGCCGGAACATCTTTTTGATCTGGTAGATCTCCAATCCGCTCTTTCTTTGGAATATCTTTGCCACCAGATCCTCAAGCAGATGCCCCATTTCCAGCGCCACCCAGTTATCCATGTCGCTATCTACCTGTGCAATGTTCAGTTTGTCATAGTAGATATCGCGGGCGGTACGGAAAGGGGATATCCCCATGATACCGGCCACATCGCTTCCGCCGATTCCCTGTCTGCGGTATGCGAGCCACTGCTCTCTGGAGAGGTTTCCCGTTTCCACAGCCACTAACGGCGTGTGCCTCACCCTCTGCTCTAAACTCTCCGGCACTTTTCAGACCCTCCTTCCTGCTCTGTGTGGGAGTCTGGGCTGTCTGCAGACCATCTGATAGTTACGGGTCCGGCAGTTGCCTTTCCCGCTGTCCGTTCTATGGTCCGGACGTCTGTGAAACTGGCTGGGCCAGATTCCCTTGTTTCTTTCCTGTTTCATGTTCTTTCTACCTTCCTTTCTTAAAATGATATATCCTCAAAACCGGTGTACGGCGTTTGAGCAGACTCACTGCGTTCTCTGTCGCGGCATTCGCTAACTGGATATGCAGGCATGTCCGGTTGGCTCATTACACACAAAAAAAGCGGGAATGACCTTTAACCCTTTACCTGGCGTTCATAATTGCTTATGAACCAAAGTCATTCCCGCTGTACAAGCCTGTGCCCGTAAAATAAAAAAAGCCAGTAATCCACCGCCTCAAAGGCATAGTGGTACTACTGGCACAAATACAATCTTTACAACGTGTGCAATGCGGTGTTTACTTCCGCATACAGCTGGATAGCTGCATCTTCCAAGAGGGATACGCACAAAAATCATTTATAAGATAAGATTAGCACAATATATAGATTTTGTCAAGATTTTGGGACAATATATAGTGTCTGTATATAGAAATGTTATTATCTATATGCTGGGTAATTTTATCTTCTCTATCCATTTAAGAATTCATCTTACTATATATATGAAATAGGCAGCCATTCGTAGTCACTTTACATCATCCATTCTTAAAAAAAGGGAAAAATTCCTTCTTAAACGCGCACCAAAAGGCTTTTCTTATATTTTGATTCAAGTATAATCCTAGCATATAATCAAAGCAGACTAGATTTCTACCTTCTTTACATTTTAGCTTCTTGTAGATTTTTTTTAACATAATCCCAAAAACTCTACTGAAAAAAACTGCAATAATTATACCAGAAAGCAGTTCGAGAACAGTATTTGTCAACAATAATCTATACATATATGCTTATTATTGGTGCATTACGCTCTTTTAATATACTATCGCATCTTGTTTTTAATTTGCGACTGATAATTCAATATGGTTTCTTCAATATCCTGATCTGATTCGTCAACTAAAGCAAAAGAAGCACACATAGGCTGAAAATCAATAACTTTCTTATTTGAAACATAACGCGCTAATCCGCCAATCATTGTATTTGTTGGAATAGGTGGCATAGTTTCTCCATTAATAATTCGCATTGCTGCAACCAATCCACTAGCTACTGCAGGCGCATAACCGTCAACACCAGATATCTGACCAATAACAAACGTATTTGTTCCTTTAATTTGAAAAAATTCGTTCAAGTATTTAGGTGCATCTAAAAATGTATTACGATGCATACGACCATATTTCAAAAATTTACACTTTCTCAGGCAAGGAATTTTTGAGAAAATAGATAGTTGTGCGAAATGACCTAAAGTAGTCATACAACCTACCAAAATAAATCCATTATCCAATCCACACTCTCTTCGCAATAATAAACAAGGCTGATCCGTATACTCATGCTTAAAACGTTGCATATATAATTCATCTATACCAATTTGAGCTAATTGCTCAATTGATTGACATTTTTCATATTTCAATCTCTTATCAATACTATGGACAACATTTTGATTAGACCAATGCACTAATTCTTCATAAAACATTTGAAAATCCTGTGTTGCTATTGATATTGCATACAAATCATTGGTTACTTTTTGTACACAATCATCATACAAGTCAACAGTTCTAATATCAACTACCGGGCTACTTGAATCAGAAAAGTGAAATATGTTTATCCCATAGTTGCTAACCACCGATGAAATAAGAAATTCGTCAGTTAACGGGCCTGTTGCTATTATAACATTATCATCACAAGGTAATGAATCAATATGTTTGCTAATAATTTTTACTTTTTTTTTGCATAGTTCTTCTGTAACTAATTGTGAAAAAAGCCTTTTATCAACTGCAAAAAATGCAGGATCATCAATACGACTTTTTTCAGCAACCTCAAGTATTTTGCTACCAAATAGTTTTAACTCTTTTAATAATATACCCATTGGTGATTTTTCATTAATATTGCCAATAGAGTTATTACATACAAGTTCTGCGTATGACGTGAGCTTATATGGTTCAATTAGTTCCTTGGGTTTCAAATCGTATACGCGTACATTATAATCTAAATCCGCAAGCTGCAAGGCTGCCTCACATCCAGAAAGTCCTGCTCCAATAATCGTAACATTATTCATACCACTTCAGCCCTATTTCTATTATATCTTTTGGATTTCCACCACATCCTCCAAATGTATACGATACACTACACAAGGTTTTTATCAAATCACTTTTTGTTTCAAAGCACCTTTTTCGATATAAATTAACCCGTTCAAAAAGTGAAGTGATGCTCTCCTGCTGAATATTTCCAATTTTAACAACACGGGGATCTTTAAGAAGAAACCACTTACAGTTTAATCCTGTATCTTCATCAATAACGCAGTTTCCAAGATTATCAATATGTAATCCCGTAATAATGCAAGGACAAATAGGGCGCATATAATTGCCTTCCGCATAATCATCTGCAATTTTTTTCAAGTGTGCAACTGTACTTGGTGAAATACTAAGAGTATCCTTAAGATTATTCTTTATTACTTCGCCAGCTTGTTCCAATTCTCCTATTGATGCAAAAATTCCATATTTTTTACAAAAATTGACAACTTCAGGAATCCCATCAATTGATAATTTTGTTGGAACAATTGAAAATGCTAAATCTGTATATTTACTTTTCTTTCCATATCCAGCTTGCAATAACAAATCCCTTGTTGCATATATCCTTTTTGCTATGCCTTTTCCTCCAAGCACTGTATCAAACTTATCTTCGTCAAAAGTATCCATCTTCAAAATTATATTAACGTTATTTTCTTTCAGTTCCTTAGCCATATAAATATCATGTATAAAAATACCATTTGAGAACATGGATAATTTAATATCATTTGCCCTTAGCAAATGAATCATATCCCAAAATTTCTTATCCTCCAACGGCTCCCCTAATCCACATGTATAAATCCACTTTAGATCATGTGATTTTGCATCCAAAATCAATTTTTTTATAGTTGAAAAAGTGATTTCGCCTTCTTGCTCATGCATACATACATTTGGTTTTGAATCACAATAAATGCAACAAGCTCCTGTACATTTAGCAGTCAGTTCGATATCTAATGTAGGAATTTTTCCTTCTTTTTGCAATTTGATTGATTTGTCCAAAACTTTCTTAGACCATGGTAAATATTCTATCATCACAATCTCCATTAATTAAAAATTCGAGAATCATCTAGTTTCATTTTCCCACCTAATGTAGATAAATTATCAGGCTCGTAAGTGATTGACTTATATAGTCCTTGGAACTTATGCATAAAATCATTCATTTCAACATTATTTTCATTCGGAATCTTAAATGCATAATATTCTTTTTTTGTGTTTTGCGTTGGAAGCTTAATTATTGCCGTCCAATCATTTTTTTTAATTTCATATGCTGCCACAGTTATAAAAAACTCATTTTCATCATTTACATGGGTTTCTATTAGCGATTTAAAAATTTCTCTACATGCCTTACGACATTCATCAATTTTTTCTGAGCGAGTATTTTCCGTTATTCTAGTATCATTCCATATTTTTCCCGCCTCTTCATAAAGTTTTTTATATTCTCTACACCAGTATTTTTTATAACTAGCTTCATTATTTAATGCTTTCTGAAATTGTTTGTAATCGTCCTTTGAAGTTAAGAACCCTGAAAATAAGTCATACCAAGTACTTAACATGTCATAATACTCATTTATGTTTACTTCTCGATTAGGAATAATATAAATATATTTTACTCCTTTTCTCAAATTCCATAAAATAGTATCTTCTAATGGACCTTTTTCTAAAACAAAAAATGAAGATTGTATATATATTTTACACTTCCTCATATTCCCTTCAAAATTGCCAACCGAAGCTTCAAGATCTATTACTTCTTTTCTATTTAATACAAAACGACCAATTTCAATTTGCGTTATAATGCTTCTTTCTTTTTTAACATTTTCTGCTAAAGCAACCGTTAAACTTTCTAGCTTTTCATTTGTTCGACTCATGTGATTAGTAATAGTATCTATTTTTTTACAATTTTCACTAAAATCATTTACCACCTCTTCATATATTTCATGTCTGGCAAACCTGATTTTGAATATCATGGCAACAATTAATGTAGCCGAAAAGACTACCAAGTACCCACCTATGACAATATATATAGCATATTTATAAATTTCACCAGATGTATCAAATACTTTATCCGCATACACATAGAGTACTGTAGCAACTACTACTACAAATCCACCAAAAAGAGAACCTGCTACTTTCAAATTAATTATATTACCAAAATTACTCCTTTTCTTTTGTTCCTGCCCCATTTAACATTTCCTTTCAAAAAACTATATTCTGAGGAGTTCCCTTAAAATAATTGATTATGTTATTGATACAGATATCCAATTGTCTTTTTTCTGATTCAAATGTGTTATACGCAATATGTGGGGTAAAATATACTTTATCACGATATTCTTTTATTTCCTCTTCAACACTATTTCCTCCCTCAACTGCAGCATCCAATGACACAGCCCTTACAATATTATTTTTCAATACGAACAGTATTGCATCATTTTCAATAATTCCCCATGTTGAGCCTATAATAATTGCTCCTTTTTTAATATTTTTAACATTAGCTAAATTTATAATATTTTTTGAAGTATCATTAACTGAACAAGAAATACAAATAACATCACTCTGTTTAAGCAACTCGTTCAATGTAACATCTTTCGCTATAGGATTATTTTTCTTTGTGCGATTATATGTTATAACTTTAGCTTCAAAAAAATTCATTATTTCAGCAAATCTACTTCCGATGCTGCCTAAACCAATAATTCCGACCACTTTATTTTTTAGTTCAAATCCAACTGCATTATTATCAGTAGTATTAAGTGTTGAAAAAATATTTTTGCTTACTCCGAGCAACATTCCCAATAGATGCTCTGCAACCGCCTCTGTACTATAATTAGGAATGTTAGTAACATATATTTTTTTTTCATATGCTTCTTTTATATTAGTAATCCAACCATAACCAGTTGACAATAATGCGATTAATGATCCCGGTTTCATATTCATTATGAATGGAGTCGGATCTAACCAATTAACTATCACAGCATTGTAATTTATCGCTATTTTATTAGCTTCGTCCTGCGATAGTCCCTCATAAAGATCAACCTCTCCTATCTTTCTAAGTCGAGAAATCTGCTCCTCACTAAAGTTTGTTTTTTCAAGAATACCAATTTTCATAATCAACCCTCCTTCTTTTAATCTCATAATAATATATTTTGAAAATCATGCATAATTGTGCAACATGTACATTTTAAGCATCCTTGATTCTCACCAAATATTATCCCCTTATTCTTTGCCGTTTGAGATGCATATTTACTTAAGCGATAAAAATCATATCCATAAGAACAAGAAACTTCATACCCATCTAAATTTGTTCTGTTATATATTTTATAAGGCAAAATACACGGTTCAATTCCAGCTTTAATCAAAACATCTATTGCATATTTTGTACTTTCATATGAATCTAATCCCACAATCAGACAAGAACCTACAGTATTGCATCCAAGTTTATCCAGAACATACTTACATGCTTTGATATAATGTTCTTTACTTATTTGGCTTTTACCTGGGCAAATTTTATGACGTAAATCATCATTCCAAATTTCAATATTAAACCCAAAAGATGTCGCCCCATCATTTATTAATCGCTCGATATCATTTAATTTTGGGGGAATCATTTCAACCCAAATAGGAATTTTTGTGTTATATTTTCTTATATGTTTAATAATTGTACTGAAATATTCAACATTATCCTCCAGCGGAATATAGGTTCCTCCCCCTAAACATATATGAATATTATCAGGAATATAGGGAAGAACTGATGACAACGCAATACAAATCTCTTTTAAATTCTGTTCGCTTTTTCCTTCTCCCCTTTGCGTAGAACAAAATTTGCACTTCTCCTTCTTAGAAAAAGAACACATCTTATATGCTAAATGCAAAAATCCATTTCCCTCATAAACAAAATACTCTGAAAATGATTTATTATTTAATTCTAGTATTTTTGTAAAGAACCACTTTGGAAATTCTAATGGTCGAATATTCACTTTCAACCTAATGCCATGTTTTGTTAGAAACAACTCGTCTTTTTCACAAATAATCTTATATGCCGATTTATGATTTGATTTATGATTAATACCTATTAATACATCTAAATTATTTATTGTTATAAAAATGCCATTATTTCCAGTTTTCCAAACATTCTGCGGATTCTGGACCAGATATAAGTTTTTCACATAATCATTGTACTGTACACCAGACAATAGTAATTCGGCTTTCAATTGAATTACATCTAATTTCTTATATGCCAAAAATATAGCATTACTATTACTGTAAGTATTTATATCTATAGTTTCATATCCACTTTGATTTAATAATTTTATCTCTTCATTAATTGTTAACGGCGAATCTTCTATTTCCAATATCCCAAGCCACTTTATAATTTCATTATCCGATAAATTATGATTTCTCATAAGATCTACAAGTGCTTTTTGAGTTTCTTTTTTTTGAAAACAATCACCTAATTCAATTAAATCTGCTAAAATTAATTTTCCACCAACAGCTAAATGACCATTTATAAGAGATAAAATACTTCTATGTTCATCTTTTGATTGAAAATTATGAAAAACAAATGAAGATATGATAATATCAAAGTACGGTACACTAATTTCATCAATTTCGAACATATTAGCAACGATATAATGTATGTCTCGTATATTCTTACTTTGTGCGATTTGAATCATCTCTTTCGAAAAATCAAGTGCATAAATAGTTGCATTAGGGTAATTATTTCTTATTTTTTGAATAAGGTTTCCCGTTCCACAACCTAAATCTAACACTCTAAAATATTCGTATTTTGAAAAACCAATTTTGTTAACAGCTTGATCTAACATAAAGTCATAATCTAATAATAAATATTGAGTTGTCTCATCATAATATAAAGCCTCATTATCAAATGTATTTTTTAACAAATCATCCATTTAAGCCACCTTTGCTTAAATATAAATTTTAAAAATGAAATTTATATATTATACATTCTATTTTAACAATTCATCATAGGTTGTCTTAAGTTCATTTTTTATTGCCCTTAGTTGTTCTACTTGTATATGTTGTATTCCTCGTTCAATTTTCACAAGACATTCTCGTGTGATTGGAATCCCTTGTAAATCCAACAAACGTACCAGTTCTGTCTGTCCAAGACCTTTTGCAACTCTTATCTCTCTAATATTTTTCCCAATATTCCCACTTTCATTTTGTTTAATCTTTTGTCGCAACAGTACCACCTCTTTTTGAACTCTTTTTAGTCCAATTACATTTTCATTCTATTTACAAATTTGGAAATAATGGGACCAATATTGGTCCAAAACATAGAAATATGAAAATATTAAGTGAATATTTTAATTTTCATGAGCGTTCATCCTTAATATGTGCAAAATACCTTTCTGATTTTCATTTGCGGAGTTACCGTTTCAGCATGGTAACTCCGCAAGCCACATATTTTCTATTGCCTCCTATTGCTCATTAGATTACTTCCATTTTGTCGAATATCAACCTTTACAGATTCTGCCTAATAATCCTCGTAATAATCCCCACAGCCACTCCCCGCTCCTCATCTATCTTCGTCACGGCAAAGCTCACATCGTCCTTTTTCCCAGGGGTACGGTAGTCATAGCAAGCATGGGCCACTGCATTGACGCCATTTGACAGCCTGATATATACCACTCCCTTATGAATGTCCGTCACCTTTCCGGCATACTTGCTCTGGACACGGCACTTTTTCAGGTTTTCATAGTGTGTGTCCTGAGTGACGCTCTTGACATCCGCTTTAACACCCATATCCTCCAGACTGTCACGCCGCACACTAATAATACGCACCAGGATCTGGTCTCCCACTGAAAAGCGTTCGTGGGCGTCCCCGATCCAGTCCCATGCCAGGTCACGGGCCATAATGGAACATTCCACGCCAAAAATCTCCACCCTGACAACCTTTTCCGCCACGGCAATGACCCTGGCCTGAACGACGCGCCCCTCATAGATCCGGTACATTCCCTCCGCGTCCGTATCCAGATAGAAAATCTGCCGCTTTTTCAGCATGGCTTCCCTGCGGCTGGCTACCACGCTGCGGGTTTTAGAATCAATCCCTTTCACAATAAAATCGATCTCTGCTCCCAGCATATTGCCGAGGATCTTGTTCTGGCGCAGCATCAACTCTGCATATTCCTTCCCAGAAGGACTGCGCCCCTGAACCAGATTGATCATCATCTCTTTCAGCGGAATCACAATACGAAAGCCTTTGTAATCCACGATCACAATGGTCTTGCCGTTGTCCGTTTGTTCAATACCGCCAAGCTGCCCTGTCAGTATCTTGCGGGTACGATAGGCATTGTGGATTTCGTGCCAGATGATTTCCTCCCTTGCATCTTCCGTTTCCACCTCTCCGCGGCTCTCCAAAGTCAATACGGGTGCCTCTGTTTTTCCTTTTCCGAAAGTACGCCTGGGTACAGCTGTCTGTCTTTCGGTTTCATCATCCTTTTCCTGAGGCAGTTCTCTCTCCAGAGTGTTTTCAGCTCCTGCGGTATCTTCTATCACAGCCTCCTCTGAATCGTCCGTTCCCGTATCTCCATCGAAGTCTTCTGTTTCTCCTGCAGACTGTTCCTCTGCAGGCGCAGCCTCCTCTTTCTTCCTGCGGGAAGACCTTTTCGGTTTCTCCGACACCTCATTTTCTGCCGCTTCATCGGAAAATTCCTGCATTTCCTCTGAGGAAACATTGTCCGCTGTTCCCTCAGACGCTGCCACTCCAGACAGGTCAGGCAGGCTCTCGCCTTCTTGGCCCGCATATTCCTGCGCCTCACTGTCCATGCTCTCCAACAGTTCATTCAGATCCATTTCATCTGTCATAGGATCTCCGGCGGAGGTTATTTCAGCGCCCTCCAGTGTCTGCATTTCCGTTTCCACCATTTCTTCTGTTACCTTTTTTCTACCTGCCATTTTTTCTTACCTCCTTCTTTGTTTAAGACATGATAGTTTCTTTGTCTGCTGCAACAATCCCCGCTTTGCCAGCCTTGGGAGAGGCACCTTTCTTTTCCTCATTTGCGATTCTTTTTGCAGCCGCTTCTATTTTGGGTGGTGCGCCCACCCCTGATGTTTCCTTTTTAGTACTTTTCTCAACAGATGTTTTGGATTTTACCACCGTTTTCCCTGCTTTAGCCTCCTTGGGGTTTGGCATTCCGCCTTTGGATCTCTGCACAGCCTTTTCCTCCTCCAGTTTTCTCCACTCCGGGATATATGCAGATGCTTTGCAGGAACGCAGACGAGGATAATCCGGATGCTCTGAATAATCCAGCTTGTCCACCTTTAATATCTTCTTTCCCCTGATGATCACTAACGCCTCGTCAATGGGCAGCCGCAGCACTTCATCAGGGGTCAACACCGGTCGTTTCCCCACGCCGCTTGTCTCCCTGAACTCCGGCGTATAGTTGGAGATCCGCCATGTGCCAAGCTGCTTTGCCTTGCTTGTCACTGCTACACTGGCAAGGCCGGTACGGGAGGAAACAAATTCCGCCGTCAGCGGATCCGTACAACCAAGGAACAGCTGCACATCACAGTTGCCAAGGATCTCCTGCCATAAATTCTGCGGATACCTGTTCTGCAGTCCTGCCAAGTTCTGAAAGACACAGGACATAGAGATATTCCTTGAACGAATCACACTTAACCGTCTGGACAGATCCGGAATGGTGCCGCAGGCTGTCAGTTCCTCTCCCAACACATGGACAGGCACCGGCAGGACGCCGCTTTCACAGTTTTTGTCTGCGTAACGCACCAACTTGATAAATGCAAAAGACAAAAACAGCGAAGCCAGAAAGTCAAAGGTGCTGTCCTGGTCGCTTGTCACAAGAAAATAGGCACAGCGCTCCCTCCCCGGCAGTTCCAGGTCGATCTCATTCCGCGCCGTTATCTTTTTGATCAGGTCTGCCTGAAATACCTGCAGACGGCTTCCCAGGCCAATGACTACTCCGCCGCGCACGGAATCGGATGCCTGTTTGAACAGGCTGTAAGGAGCCTTAGCCGGGTGTCTGGCGGGAAGCACCTCAAAAAGACTGTCCAACGCCTCCTCCGATCCAAGGGTCAGGAGCTGATATACCTGCCCCATGTTCCGGTTTTCCTGCGAATAGCCTTGGTCCACATACAGCACCAACGCTTTTAACAGGTTCATTTCTGCAGAATCCCAGAAATGGTCGCTTTTGCTCCCGATCATGGTGTTCCTGATGATGACATCCACGAACAGCTGTGCCATCAACTCCATGTCGTTGACATCGTCAACGGCATTCCCTCTGATCTCGGAAAGACAGTTCCAGGAATCAGAGTTTTCCGGATTCACCAGGTTGAACACCCGTACCACATACCTCTGTTCCCTGAGGTACTCACTGGATTTTTCATAAAGCTCCGATTTTGGATCGCAGATGATCAGAGATTCTCTCCGGATCACTCCCTGGAGAATACGGTTCATGCAGAAAGCTCTCGTCTTCCTGCTGCCGCTTGCCCCGTATACGGCAAGATTTCCGTTCAACCTCGATTTCTCCGGCAGACAGACCGCCCTGCCATCCAGTGTGCCAAGCGTAATGCCTCGGTGTTTCCTTAAATCCGATACCAGCTCCAGGACGCCGGACATCTCCTTTCGGTCCATCCAGCCGGAAGTCCCATAAGTTCCTTTGGAAGAGTATGTAAAGTTGCGGTCCTCATCGTATTCCCCTGTGTCGCTGTATCCCATGCGCATGACCATGAGCAGCAGCACCGCCAACAGGCCGATACAGATAAAAATGCCATAGATTCCATAGGGTGGCTTCACTGCCGCTCCCAGACAGTCAACAAAACCAGCAGAAACCACAGCCGGTGATGTGCCATCTCCCGGAATGCCGCCTCCCTGTTTCCAGTCGGCGTAGTTCCCGATGAACTGGGCCAGATAGCCTCCAGCATACAGCACCGCCAGAAAAGCCACCGGCGCCGCTGCCATTGTTTTCCATATTTTTTTCTTACTTATGGGTAAAACCTCCTTTCAAACTTTTCAAAACTGATGGTTTCAAATGTGACCATGCCCTTGTAACAGCGTTCCAGAACCTCCCTCTGGAAGTCGAAACAGATCAAAGTACCATGCCTTTCCTGCAGCTGGAGCGCATTACAGAAACGATGGATGCGGGGAATATCCAACAGATATCCAAAAAGCACCGGATCGCCGTTTTCATCCACGGCGTCTTTTTCCATCACCCCATTGGGAGTCCCCTTATGCAGATCAAGAGTCAGGATCCCGTCAAGCTCCTCCCTCCGGTCCGGATCGCACAACAGTTTCAGAATCACCTCCCCTTTGCGGTCATTTGTCAGATAATAGAAATGCTCATAGTTCCCGTCCAGCAGGAAGAAACACCGCGTACTGCTGTCCGCGCTGGACAGGATCTGGTAAAATGGCTCCAGGCTGTTTCCAAACAAAATGCCGCAGACTCCGCCCAACTCATACCCAAGGCCGCCTTCTCTGCCGCAGAGCACATTCTGCATCAGGGCTTTCGCTCTCTGCTCGGCGCGGTAATCCCATTTCGCCATATAGGGACCGCCGTTGTATGTCAGAAAAATGTGTTCCGGTGTCAGGAGAACTCCCGTCATACGGGAGCCTTTTATCTTTACTGTTTCCAGTCCCATTTCCTTGATCTCACGGGAACTGTAAAACAAAGCCGCATCCGGCTTTTCCCCGCCTGTTTTGTCCGGTATAAATATTTCCGGTTTTTCGTCACGGAACACCGTCGCTCCAGCGTTCAGCATGGATACGGTCACCTCCGCGACCCGGTGCAGCCTCAGCCTTCTGGTAAGCTCGCTCTTTAACAGGTTCGTATCCGTGTTTCCTGTAAGAGAAAAGGAAAATCTTGCCGGATTATCCACAAGCAATAATGCTTTAGCTTTTCTCCCCAGCCGATAACCTCGCAGCTTATCCTTGTAGTACACCCGTAAAAGCCTCTCTTTCTTTAATTGCCGTATCAGCGTCTGCTTGTAGCTTGGACTGCCCGCAAGTCTGTATATCAGTTCTGCCGGAAATTCGCCGCAGACAGCTACCAGTTCAAGGAGCCGGTAGGCTTGCTTATTCTTCTTTGGAAAACAATACCCCTCTCCCCCCATGACCTCCTCCTTTCGTCTGTTTTTTACCGTATCACCTAAAGACCTCGGTAAGATTCATTTCTGTCCAAGCAACCGGAAAGCTCATTTTTCATGGCTTTTCAGTTCTGATTCCCTATCGGGAAAACAAAGGGACAAAAACCTCAGAAATCCGATATATTTTTTAGCTCTTTTTCCCGTTCCGAAAGCCACCTGCCAAAGCGTCCTTTCTCCATGATATAAATGCGGGTACAGTTCTTCTCCCCCCGTTCCGTGGTGTTGTATGCGTCACACAGAAGGCCGCTGTCATCTAACATCACATACAGCGCCACCGTATCCAGGATCTGCTTCTGCTGCAAATTATCATAGTCCAGCAAACACCATTCCGGCAGATCATGTCCATAGACATGGGAAATACAGATCACGCATTCCCTAAACCGGGGAGTCGGATGTTCCTCCGCATACCGCTCCAGCGCCGCATGGAGAGGTTCTGTCAGAAACAGGCTGCTCTGCTGCGTCTTCTTTTTGGGAAGAAGCCGTGGCAGCGTGATTTCTAAAACACCGTCCTCATAGTCTATCTCTATACCATGCTCCTCGCTGGCTTTTAAAAGGTATTCCCTTTTGGGAACACCCGTGGAAGCAAACAAAAGATTACGGAGCTTACAGGCAATCCTTTCCGCCCGCAACGCGGCCTCCGTGGAAATGATCTCATAATTCTCCGGATACCTTTGAAGATCCATTGAGTCCATAGCACAGATATTGTTGTTCAGCCTGGAAAGACTGTTTAATATCTCCCCAATCTGCGCGGATATCATTTTTCTGTCCAATCATATTCCTCCTCTGCTTTCTTGTAATAGCATACCTTTCCATCATCTCCCGCCGTACAGAACCCCGATATATCCGGAAAGTCAAGTAAGGGGATCTGTCCGGCATCATCTACCAGCACAATACGGCGGCTCTCCCCCTGCCGGCACTGTTTCAGGGCCTGAGCGATCAAAGGTTCCTGGCCGGCGGCTACATAGATTACCTCATACACCTCGCCCGCCGAGAAGAATAACAGTTTGACCGGAAAATCGCTGGTGGAATGGAATTCAACACGGTCAATAAAGTCTAACAGCACCCACACGGCGCGGACCAATCCGGCATCAGCGCTGCGCAGGTGTTCTCCCTGGGGAAAATAACTCCCTGTTTCTGACAGTACAATACGCCCCTGCCTCTGAAAATACGCCAACAGATTTCGTATCTTATCCTCTTTGTCCGGATGGAACCGGAGTATCTGTTCTTCTGCCATTCCGGGATACATGGATATCTCCCGCAGGAGTTCCGATGCCTCCTGCCCATATATATCCGCCCTTGTCTTCATGGTTTTCACTCCTCCATCTTTTTTATTTGCCGAACTATCCTGCTTTTTTTAACGGATATGGCAGGTGTCAAGCAGTCCCACCGTCCTTACGCAGCCGCTCCACAATATCCTTTAACTCCCGCCTGTCCGTGGTGATCAGATCCTTTTCCAGTGGACTTGCCTTAAATTCCACCATGATGTTATTGTTGTTGGTGCTGATCAGGCCATTTCCGCGCTCAAAATGTGTCACTTCCATAATCTCGGCATCAGACAAACGGAGCGCATCCTGAACTCGCTGGGCCTCATCATCTTCCAGATTCAGGATGATCTTGGTCTTGGAGTTGTTTATGATCCCTTTTCCAAAACGCCCCTCATCCAGATTGAAAAAATCGTTTAAGTCCTGGCTGGCGCACACTGCCGAGCCACCGTAACCACGGATCGTCTTGAAAATCTCCAGCACAAAATCCCCTGCCAGACGTGTGCCTGTTGCACCGGCGCCGGACAAAAGCTGCCAGCACTCGTCAATAAAGATGGTCTTTTCCTCCGTCCTGTCTTCCTTGGCACGATCCCACACAAAATCCAGCGCAACAAACATTCCCACCGTGAGAAGTTCGCCTGTCAGGGAAGAAATATCCAGCACCGTGTATTTATTCCGGAGCGATACATTGGTCTGTTGATTAAAAGAACTGGCGGAACCGTTCACAAGACGATTCAGTATGTTTGCCATGCGCCTGGTAGCTTCGGATTCTTTCAGTATCTTATATAAATCCCCCAAGACTGGCATCTCACGATAGCTGCCCGGATGGGCAGGGTCATTCAGAGAATCATTGTCATGGGTGATACCCTTGGCGTTGTAGGTACGGATCATAGCCTCATCCAAAAGCTGCCTCTCCTCATGGTTCATATCAGGAACCAGCAGACTGAAGAAAACATGCAGCCGCTGTATCTTGGCCGCCAGTTCGGAGAGAGGAATATCCGCACCATCCAAAAGGTCGCTGACGGAATGGTCAACCTGACGTATCTCCATCACGTTGATGCAATGGGGACTTGCCGGGGATATCTGGATGAACTCGCCGCCCACGTTGGCGCAGGCCCGGTGGAATTCATGCCCCTTTAATGGTGCAATAATATAGATGGGTATCCCCTTGCGCCTCATGCGCAGCGCCATAAGCTGCATAGTAAATGTCTTTCCGGCACCGCTTGTTCCCAAGATCGCTATATTGGCATTCTTATAGACAGCGCTGTTGAAAATATCCACAATAATCAGGGAACTGTTGTACTTATTCACTCCCAACAGGATACCGTTGTCATCACACATCTCATAGCTTGTAAAGGGATAACAGCTCGCTGCCCCTCCAGTAAGCAGGTTACGCTTACTTTTCTCATACAGCTTGCGCTCCATGGAGACCAAAGGAAGACTTGCTAAAAATGCCTGCTCCTCCTGAAAATGGCAGGTGCTTAACCGCATATCCTGGGATGCCAACAGTTTCTTCATCTCATTTATTTTCCACTCCAGATCCTCCTCATTGGAGGCTGTGACAGTAATCAACAGATTAAGAAAATAAAAATCCTCATTGTTAGCTAAGCCCTCTTTCAAAAAATATCCGCTGCGGATGGCGCTGTCGATGTCATCAAAGTCCGTGTTGGTATCGCTGGTCTCTTTGATTCTGGAACGGTTGATGCGAAGCTGTTGTCCCACTTTCTGAACGATACGTTCCTTAGGCTGCCTGAACAGGAACATATCCAGGTCGATCCCATCTCCCGCATTTACCATAAGGCTGAGCCAGCCTGCCGGCACCTGCGCCCGAAAACCGTCTGAGGGTATCAAAAGATAAGCATAATAAAGCCCGTCGATACAGACATACCGCCCGTGGGTAAAATCAATGCTTTCCGGAGCAAAGAACTCTCCCGCCGGAATACTGCCAATTTCATCTTCTCTTCCCTCTGCACGATATTTTTCCATAACTTCCCTGACTTTCTCCGGCAGCGGCTTTCCCGCGCTTTCATTCCTGCAGAGCAGATTATACAGTACATTTACGGTAAACTCGTCTCCGTTTTCCGGTATCAGGACCTCATTTCCGCACTGACGCAGATAATTGACAGCCGTATGGACGGCGTTCTGCAGGGATGCCACCGCCTCTCCATCCTCGTCAGAGCGTCTGGTATTCCCCCATGGTTCATACTCAAAGATCAAGAAAAAACGGCGCGTGACTGCCTCTCTGGAACCAATCTGCTGGACAAATTTCAGATAATCCTCCTGCATTAACCGGCATTGATCATTTGTTTCCTGTTCCATTTCTTTCTGTACCGTATCCAGATGCCGCCCGATGTCCGCCTTACGAGTCAGGACTTTAAACTGCAGCCTGACAGGACTGATCTTCAGGTACGACACAAAGGAATAAATTATACTCCTCTGTTCTCTGGCGCTCCTTAACAGAAAATTAATAGGGATGACCTCTACCGCCTTGACATAACGATGGTCTTTTGTGTATATGATTCCATTTTCAATTTTTGAAATCGGAAGATAATCCGCCACAGGATTCCGGCAGACTGGCTGTTGCTCTCCAGCAATTCCTGTACGTATGCTGCCCCGCCTTTCCTTATGCGGCTTGCTTGCTGTTTTCTCCGGTCTGTCTTCCCGTTTTTTCCTGTCCGTCGGCCGAAGTTTCTGACGCAGTTCATATCCCCTGACCTCGTCAAATTCTGCCGGGAAATCTTCCCTTGCCTGTCTATGGAGTTTTCTGTTGCTCTTTCCAAGCGGCGCTTGTTTTTTTGTCGATGCCCCGGCCTTTTCCCCACTGTCCTTTGCCGTTTTCTTTTCGGTCACAGTTCTTTGAATTCCTTCCTCTACCCGCGTCCTGCTGTCACTGCCCACAACACGGCGATTTTTCAGATATTTTAAGAAAATCACCAAAAACGAAGAAAGACTTTCCCCGGAAATACCCACCAGCGCCAAAAGCGCAAGGGGCAGGGCAGTCAGGCATAACACAATGATCTTTGCGGTCAGCCCAAACGGCAGGAGCGTAAAGACTGGTATCCCCATTACTGCCGCAAGTATCCCCGCCTCGATCACATTCCTCGCCTTGAACATTCCCCCTAAAAAAGTACCCGCATCTACAAAATTAGGCGGTATGATATATGTATCATGGTCATTTTGATTGCTCATTCAGTACCTCTCTTCTATCATCTTTCATCCAATGATCCAGAACGGACCGCCTGCAGCAGCGCCGCGGCTGGCTTCCTCCAGGATAATGGATAATTCCCACTGCTGCCCGCTCCTGTTATAGCTGGCCGGATCTGCCACCAGGATTCTGCCGTCCTGCACACCACGCAGCACAATAAAGTGTCCGGATTTCGTAAAATGCCCTTTGGACATGATTGCCACGACCAGCTTTCCTTCCGCCAGAGCATCCAATATTCTCTGCGGTTCTGATGCACTGCAGCCTTCCACCGCAAGCTCCCAGTTTTCTGCCGCCGCAGGAATCAGTGCATGATAAGAACCGCTGCCCTTGCACCAAAAACCATTCTGGTAAGACCATTCTGCCATCTGCACCGGATCTACCTGCTCTCCCGCAAGGGACGATACCACGATTGCCATAGCGGTGGGGCCGCATCCATAGCCGCCGATATGATCCGTTCCATAAGGCTCTCCCGCATACCGTTCATCCAACTGGTTGTAATATACTACTTCCGTTACGCCATCCGTAAACCTCACATCGCCCAGGGACGGTATCCCCTCCCAGCCGTCCAGGTTCTGGAATAACCCATCACCCAGAAAAAGGCTTAAGTTAGCAGCGTAATCCACCGCCAGTTCGCGCTGTTCCTCCGTCAGTGCGAAAACATGGTCAGCGAAATAGCTTTCCCCGTTATAGACAATGGTATATATACGCCATGTCTCCTGTACGGTGCTTTCCTCCCCGGTATTCTGGTCTGTTTCTGTCCGTTCCCTGACTTCCTCCCGACAGATATAGGAATACAGATGCTGCTTATTATTTCTTAGAATGTCCTCCATATCAATCAAGTCAATGCTTTCCACATCCCGGTCTTTTGAGGCACAGTACAGTGCAACAATCATATTCGTGTTGTAGACCTGGCTGGATGCGTATGGATTGATGACCTCTTTCTGGTCTGCGCCGGATGCCGCAAAGTCACTTTCTATCCGGGCAGCCACATCTTCCATACCTTCTCCCAGGATTCCACTGACCGTGAATGTGATCTCATTCGCATTTTCTGTCATTGCCATCACGCTGTTAAGGACAGGGGTTTCGGGATCTGCTGGTGAATGGGAACTTCCCACGCCGCCAAATATCAGGCTGGGCAGCATGGTAAGTACCACTACCGGCAGCATCAGAAGCGCTACAATGACGATCACAGCCTTGCCAACCTGTTTTCTACCTTGCCACAGTGCGCCTGCCACAGCCCCATAAGGGCCGCCAACGGCCGCGCCTTTCGCAGCACCGGAGACCGCCTTTCCAGCCTTAATGGCTCCTTTCACGGCATGAGCCATTGAAGTGCCTGCCTGCAGTGATTCTTCCAGACCGCTTGTTCGTTCTTCTGCCATCTTATACCCTGTCCTTTCTCCGTGGTGTGGGAGGGAGTTTTTTCACGATGGTCTCCTTGTAGGCAATCTCCCCATCAGCCGCCATGTAGGGCGCCTTATCCACGGTATCCACAGCATACTGCTTAAACCAGGAAGTACCGTCAACTGCCTGCACTGTGGTATAACTCCCTTCCGGTGTCGTATACTGGGTAGTGTTATACATTCCAAACGCAATCCCCTCCGGATTCTCTTCAGAAGTTTCTGTTCCAGTGATACGCCCGCCTCCTATCTCAACATTTGAGAAAGACGGTACATTCTCCGCTCCTTCTTCCAGTGCGGCATAACCCATATAAGAATGGAGAGCCTGGGCTGCGGTATCCCCGCTCATCGTTCCCATAGAAGCTATACTGCCCGTCGCGACCGAGCCGATCACCCCATTGGCAAAGCTCCCTCCCCTGTTTACGGAGGCTGCATACATCCGTCCGCCTATCCCTCCCGATATTCCGGATCCGGCAGAAGATGTTGCCGTTCTCGTGGCGCTGTCTGTCACTTTCCGGCTGACCACACCGGCCAGACCGCCAGACAGGAACCCGCCGCGGCTACTGGTGCTGCCGCCTGCTACATTTGTCCTGCTGTGTGACCCACCGAAATATTGGCCGGTAAAATGTCGTGCCATACCGACTCCCCTGGCTGCTATCATTGCCTCTGCAAGCATGGAACCGCCGGTATGCCCCACATTGATACCAAGACTGGACATAAAAGAATCTATCTTCTGGGATATTTTTAAAAAAGCGATAGCACAGAGAAACCAGATCAGGACATTTCCCGTAACAGCTTCTTTTCCCACTGCGTCCACCTGCGCCTGTACATCGCTTTCCGAAAACGCTAAAACAGGCTGGCTGATACAGATCATAAGTGCAGTTGCCAGCAGTACGGTTCTCAGTATCGTTTTTATTCTACTCAAATAGACCATCCTCCCTCATAATGATAATGGATTTGCAAGGAATGCCCCTACCATAGATGTAAACAGACGGAGGCACCATGCATTCATAATTAATAAAAATACCTGTCCGCCGAACATCCGACACCAGGACTTAAAAATATTTGATGTTGTCTGGGAGGCCCCCATAGAAAATGCCACAGGTGCGGTATATACAAGCACTCCCAGCAGAACATATCTCTCTGCAGCCTCAAAAAGCAGTTTTATGTAATTCCATGCAAGGATAAGAACTAATATCAAAGAGATCAGTGCCACCGCCCCATTGGCACAGACTCCAATGATTACCAGCATAACAGAATTAAAACTGGCAAAACTGAGCGCAGGCAGTTCAGAGGTCAGGATCCAGTTATAAGGCGTTCCGCCTATCTTTAACACAGTGTTGATAATATCGTCCGAAAAATATGCAAGCAGAATGAACAAAACGGAGCGGACACTCAGTTTCACAGGATCTTCCGCCTCCAGACCGGCTCCCAAGCCGAAATTCTTGAACAGCTGCCACACCCAGTTCAACAGGATAATCCCAATAGATAACGCCACAAAGACATCGTACATGGTCTCTGCTGCCGGGAAATAGCGCAGGAATACGCTCATGTCACACCCCAGGGCACCCAATACTGAGGTCGTGACAAGATCAAGACCATTCATCACCTGTTCCGCTATCCACTCCACGATACCGTCTAATATGCCCACACGATCACTCCTTTCTCAGCAGAAATCAGGTCAGGGCGCTGCCTGAGTCCATTTCCCGTCCGCAAAAAACGGCGTAACATAAGCCATGATAAAGCCCAGACCGTTTAATATCACCCAGGTAATGCAGATCCGCTTCAGCCACGCACGACTCTCATCCACTGTGCGGCCAGAGCGCGAGAAATTCATCATCAAAAGAGCCACGGACGCTGTCACAATGGCCGCCACTGTGGAGATAAGCAGGATCTGGTTATAGACATCCTGCATGATCTCGCTGGCTTTCGTCCATACATCGGTTGCGGCATATACTGGCTGGGCGGATGCCAGAAACATCATGCCTGCCAGGAACCCATAGTAAACGATATGTGCCACGGACAGTTTCCGTCTGCGTCCATTTTCAGTTGCTGTTTCAATCTTGTCTTTTCTGTTCTCCAATTTACGAACCTCCTTCAGTTTTTGCATAAAAAAACCATGCCTCTCATTTCAGACATGGTCTTCCAGGGCAGAAAAACAGCACCTCCTTAAAAGGTGCCGATATCTGCCTGATCTGGTTTTGGGTGCAGTTTTGAACATACACAGTTTAGCATACCGTTATTTGCGGGGAAAGAGCAAAACTGTGCCAATATCATTCCGTTTTATGCCATTTATGTGCCATGTCTGCCTCTGGTACAAATTTTTCCAGAATCTCCGCGCTTTCTTTAGAGGTATATCCCCACAAAATGGAGCTTAATGCTTCTATTGCTTCCTGCCTCCTGCGGTAATAGGTCCGAAAACTGATGTCCCGGATGTGGGACCTCAGCTGTTCTATGATCTCCTCAACATTTTTTAACTGCTGCGGGGAAAGAAATGTATAATATAACAACCAATAATAGTCTTCCCCGTTCTTATGTTTACTCCTCAGCAGCTCAATGGAGCTGTCAAGCAGCTTTAACATCCGATGGCTGCGCTCTATGCACTTGGCATGATGTTCAATATCGCTCCCCGCAAGATCTGCTCCCGCAAGGTAGACCGACTCCAGAAAATCTTCGATAGAACTCCCGTATTCAATCTCAAATCTGCCCCGTACCTGCTGTACGGATAGCTCCAGGCTCCATACCACATCTCTGTATTTTTTTAATAGTTTCCAGGTATCGTGATACAACGGATTCTTTGCAATTTCCAATTCTCTTTGTTCCTTTGTCATTTTGATTCCTCCTCTTTTTTACCAGCATACGCAAGCGACAATTCAAATCGATAGACCGCTCTGCTGTTTCCGCAGAAAACAGCAAGGCCCGTCTGCCTCTCCCTCTCCTGCCCTGAACCGATACGGTGCAGGTATTTTCTTTCCCAGCCATCCGGCAGAGGGTGCAATCGGTATGCAGCTCTGGGACAGTGAAAACACCCCTGCGTATTCAGAAGTTCTGCCACCTTTCGGATAATGATCTCAACATGGGCTTTCGGCACACCGTTCCATTCTCCCTGCACACATATTTCAGGCCGCAGTGCAGATTCCTGATTGTTTTCCTTTTTTTCTTCCGGTAGGTTGAGCCTGATGCACATTTTTAACGCTATTTCTTCCTTATCCGTCAGCATATCTGACATCTGGAACATGGCAGATAAAAAGTTCTCCAGGGAAATAACAAAGTCTCCTGTACCGGGAACTGTCCTCCGTGAGATATAGCCCAGCCTTTCAAACTTACTTAGCCGCCTGTCAACCGCCATTTCCGCAACTCCCCAGCGGGTTGCCAGGACTCTGCGGTTTATGATCGTGCTGCCCGTACCGTTCCGCAGATACACCACAGGCCCCGTCTCCGAACCCTGTACCCGACCGTCATTATAGACAGCGGACATCCACATATCCAAAAGACTATCCATCTCCGAACATCTGCCGGCACCGACAAGCTCCATCGCCGTTGTGACAGGCAAAAAGAAAAAACCTGTATCTTTCTGACAAAGGCAGTTATCGTCCAACACCGTGTTATGAATTTTCCAGTTCTGTACTTTGTATTTGACCACCTTTCCCCTGTCAAGCACCAGGTAAGAGATCAGATGCCTTTTCTGCAGTTCATCCAATATTCTTATTACTCTGCCCCGTGAATGTGTGCGGAACCTGTCTGACAGTTCTTTGACCGTACAGATCCACTCACCGGGATATATCGTATAACTGATTCCATCGATCCGACAAAATGAAGGATTGAAAGCGGCATAACTGCAAAGCACCATAAAATAAAACAGACCAGAACTCCCGCGTGTACGAATGTTCTGGTCCGTGAGCAGTGACTGGACTAACTGCTTATAAATACGGCAGCGTGGATAGTCCACTATCTGCGCGATCTGTAACTGATATTCTGACATCTTGTGCCTCCTTTGTTACTCTTTTATTTTGTAGAGTTAAGATTCTGTTAAGAAATTTCATTTTTCCAGTCCTATAACTTCTGGACACTGTGACCAGAAGTTATATCTTATAGAGAAAGGCAGCCACAAATCCTTCATTGCAGTTGCCTTTTCTCCATTGTCTCACTTCTGGTCACAGTGTCCAGAAGTTGCCGTAAATATTCCTTTGTCTGCCCATCTTCCGCCATACATATCATGCTGGACCTCCTGCTGATAGTAATGGTTTATTGTGGAAGGCGCATTAAACAAAGCTGTTATCATATATGCCTTGATATTGCCTATCTTTGCGGTTGTCTGCCGCATACAGCCCATCACATACTCAAGATGCCCGCTGTCCAGCTTTAGGAATCTGGACTTCACGATCTCATAGGGATATTCCTCACCTCCAATCCTCACCGTAGTATGCCTGACGCATACAATCTCACATATCACCTCGTAAAGTTCTTCAAAGAGTTCTCTGTCCTGGCGGTTGTCAAACGCCATATGATGATCGTATTCAATGTTCCTTTTGATCAGTTCACGGTATCTGTCTGCATCCATTTCTCTGTCACTCCGCTTAGCAGAAGTATCTGAGGAATAGATAGGATTGAAATCTCCACTGGAATCATCTGGTGAAATATATGTATTTGTCCTGCTGTTTTGGGAATTACCTGTATCCCTGTCTGTCAGGAGGGTATGTCCCGATCGGTCATGTGCTATATCCGCTCCGGGTGATACCTGTATCCCATTTGGTACACCCCTCCCTCCCAAAATTTCCATAGGGGTATCCGGTTTTGTAGGGAGGCTCCCTCCCATTTTGTCACCAGCCCCTCCCGCATACGGAATATCCTCTCCATCCGCTGCAGGGATCTTCTCAGGAAATGTCAGGCGGTACAGTGTTTGCGGTATCAATTCAACATACATTACATTATTGGAAATAAGCCCTTCCCCAAAAGCTACTGTGCGGAACTGTCTTCTTATTACCTGTAACTGCTCCAGTCTGTCCACTGCCATTTTAACAGTCTTCTTTGATTCACCGAACAATTCTGCATAATATTGGTAACTCTGCCTTAATATATCCTCCGAAAATTTCTTTTTCCACCCAAGGATATGTCCGGTTCCCTGATCCCGCACCTCCGTAGGACGGTACCAGTACACAATATCCGCCAGAATCACAATCGCAAGGAGATACGGTTTCCCGCTCTCCTTCGTGATCGTCTTGTACCATACGGATGGAATGATGTTCCCTGATATATTGATCGTTCCCATCGCATCAACAATCTCATTCCCGCTGGTCAAATACCCCATTTTCAAACAGCTCCCTCCTTTTTCCACTTCTCCAAAAGGGACAAGATAACATTTTCAATCTCTTCCCCGGAATAGCTGTCTGGAAAATATTGGACGATTTTATCTATACGGATCGTTATTTTTCGCTCCTGGCGTTTTGCTCCTGTCAGGATCTGCCTTACAAGCGGCTGTGTCAGTTCCCCTTTTTTCCCACACTCCTTCAAAGCTGCCGCCTGCTTCCTGGAGATGGAAATATCTGTTTCATCCAAAACATCTTTTACCCACTGTTGTTCCTGACTGCCCAAAAAAGAAATATCAACTCCTTGCATCAGGCCGATCTCTTTTCTGTCCACCATGGAGAGCAGTTCGTCTGACAGACGCGCCAGACAGATATATCTCTGAACAGTCTTCCCGCTTTCGCCTGCAGTTTCTCCCACCTCGTCCAGACTGTTCCCACTCCCTTTCCTGCCTTGATGCTTCATGGCTTCGTATTTCATATTGTAGGCTTTTGCCTTTTCACTGGGTAAAATATCTTCCCGTTGGATATTCGTATCCACCATGACAATGACCGCTTCATCATCACTGTAATTTCTTACAAAGACCGGCATAGTCGGAATCCCCGCCAGTTCACATCCGCGTTTCCGCCGATGACCGGAAACAAGTTCATAGCCGCCATCTTTCCCCGGTCTTGCGATACCGGGCATAAGTACGCCGTTTTTGCGGATGCTTTCAACTGTTTCCCGCATTTTTTCATCGTCCAGCACCCGAAAAGGATGCCCCTTAAAATCATGCAATTCGGTAAGCGGGATCTCCTGCACCTGTTCCGTTCCTGGCGGAATGCTGTCCGTGTGAAACAGTTCGTCAAAGTTAGTCAATCTGATCTTTGCCGCGCTTCCTGTCTTACCTGCCATTGGCGATCACCTCCTCCGTTAATGATTGATAGGCCTTGGCAACCCTGCCTTTCGGATCATGCCTGTATATACTGATACCCTCTGCGGACGTTTCAGCAGCTCTCACGGACATGGGTATACTGTTCTTGAATATCCGCACTCTGTTTCCGTAATTTTCGATCAGAAGCGCTGTTACGTCCTTAGCATAATTAGTACGGGCATCCACCATTGTCAGCAGTATGCCCTCTATCTCCAATGCAGGATTGATCTGTCTCTTGACCTTTCCTATTGTTTTGATTAGCTGTTCTAATCCTTTCACGGGCAGATAGGCCGCCTGAACAGGGATCAGGATACTGTCCGCACAAGCCAGAGCGTTTATTGTCATCATGCCGAGTGACGGAGTACAATCAATCAAAATATAATCGTATCTGTCCTTTACCAGTTCCACATAATTTTTCAGGACCAGTTCCCGGCTCATTATGTTCACGAGCGAAACCTCAAGACCTGACAATTCAATATTTCCAGGCATCAGATCGACTCCTTCATTATGTTTTAAAATACCGTAGTCCGGCTCCATATCAGTGCCATTTATGGCGTTATCATTGATGATTTTTTCCAGAACATTGGCTAGAGTGATCTCCAGCTTGTCCGGCTCGGTAAAGCCGAGGCTTGCGGTAAGACTACCCTGCGCATCCGCATCGATCAGCAGGACTCTCTTTCCTTTCTTTGCCAGCCCGATTCCCAGACTGCCGGCAGTGGTGGTCTTGCCTACGCCACCCTTTTGATTAGCAAGCGCTATGATTTTACACATGATTTTACCTCCGTAAGAAAAAATGATTAATAGTGTGTACTTCCTATACCGTAGCAAGGATTATAGAAGTTTGCTTAGCTATAAAACACCTTACAAAAAAAGACCGGAGCCCCCGCTTATGCGAATGATCCGGTCTAACATCAGTGACTAAACGAACTGTCCGTAAATGCGGCAGCATGGATAGTCCACCACCTGTTTAATCTATAGTTGATATTTTGACATATGATGCCTCCTTTGTGGTTTTATAGTTCTCCTGAAGGCATAATATATCTTCTTAATAATTTTTTTACAGCTTATTACAAATATAAAAATTGATACCACAAGAAATTGCTTAAGTCCTTGTGGGCTGAAAAGCAAAAACTCTAATTTCCCAAACTTCATGAATATGGTTAACAATCAACCAAATAATTCCATACCTTGGAATATGATACCAATTAGTGGAATCCCAATAGAAATTATTATAAAAAGTTTATTGGATACTGATGTAATAATAGGAAATTGTCTAACCAGTTTTCCTCTTTCTTTAATTAATTTCTCTTTTTCCTCAACAATGGAAGTTTGTAATATTTTTTGTTCATAATCTCTTAGACGCAATTTTTTTTCTTTTTGCATAAATTTAAAAAGTTCCTGTAACGGTACAAAAGCAGCTATCACAAGCAACAAAACAATAACGATTAGAAAAAAGGCTGCTACATCATTTGAAAAGGTATTAATAATCTCATTTTGCTTTTCAGCAATTTTATCATTCAGAATAAAAAGAATTGCACCTAATATATAAAACAAACCATATGAAAAAGTACATATCAAAAAATTAACTGCAATTACTATACTTGTGTTTTTATTATAATACTCTTTGACATAATTTAATGCCTTGTCTTTTAGACTCCAAAAAATTGCATATCCCCCCGATAATGCCATGCCCAATAATGATAATGAATGATACCATAATATTCCTAGTATTATACCGTAATATACTCTACCAAATATTCCTATATGATATATCCAGATTCCTATACTATTATGCGTCAATGAATAAGAATAAAAGGAATATCCCGCTAAACCTCCTATAATTAATAAAATTGCCCCTAAAAAGAAAACATAAAATCTGGAATTAAATTTATTATCATATTTTTGTGTTAATTTTCTAAAGTACACTTTATCCAAACCATTTATTATCCATTCATCAAACATAGAAGGATAATAACTTGATAAATAAAAGGATACAAAAAATAATACTGTTAAAACTACACTATTGCTTATATCTGAAACAAAAGACATTTTTATAGTTGGATTCCAAAACGCATCATTTAAAATAATTATAAAAAGATTAACAGCATACATCAAAATTGGTATTGCAATAAACAACCAATTTGAAAAAATAGATTTACGCGTCTTTTTATGCAGTATATATGCCAAATTACATTTTCTAAAAAGCTGAAATAATAATATATATAATTCAATATTCTTATTTGCAATATTTTTATTATCACTCATGTTCATTCGCCTTCTTTATAACACGGAGTCAATCATGATATTTTATCGTCCTATTATTATGCCTCATACTTTTTGTTTTGGCAATATCCTTTTTGCACATAAGAAATATGCTTTCATTCTTTTCCATATAGACAAATAAATAACGTCTCTGTCCCTATAAAATGTAATCTAACAGTTCTTTTTCTCGACCCAAATTAAAAACCATTTGATAACCTTTTAATATTATCAGCAAGTCTATCATACGAAACTATATGAAGATCAGAAATTTCATGTTGCATCTGGCCTCGCATTTGATTTGCAATATCATCCATCCGAGCTCGCCTACTTACAACCAAACAATAATTGATTCCCCATGAAGGAACATTACTAACAATCTCAGCAAGGCCAGGATTTCTAAAAAAATAATTTCTGTTATTATCCATCCATCTTTTCCAATCCCGTATTTGTGCTAATCCTCTCCTAACTCCTTCTGTTTCAGTATGAGAACTTTGTAACCTATAATCGATATTAACATCCTCAAATTCCATAAAAATAATGTGGTAACCACTAGAGTTCTTCCCTATAATCATGTAATCCACACGATATGTCGACCCGAGTGACTGCTCTGGAACAAGATACGCCCAATGGTGACCAAAATCATAATCTTCCATGATGGAAGCAGGAATAAACCACTTTTCACCATCTTTAATATATTTCTGAATATCGTTTTCTTTTTGTGCAAGGTCTAGTGCCTTGACAAATAATTCTGACTCCATATTAAAGTCAATACCCTTGTGCCATCCATAATCAAATAAATAGAAATTACTTGGTAGATTCTTTATCATATTCTAATCCCTCTCTTCACTGAAAATAGTCCAAATTATTAAATGCTTAGAACTACTACTGGTGTTACATTTTTATAAAAAATCGTTAGTAACCGTCAATAATTAAACTTGCCGATATCACCAAGTACGCCCATGTGCCTGAACTGCAACAAACACATGGGCGAATACCTGACAATATTGATATTTGGTGAATCCATTATTCGACTTACTATATGCGCTACTACACACTTTACTACACACTTTTTTTCATCAAACTACGTTATTTTGCGGTAAATTATGATAACTTGCTTTTAATCAAAAAAGTCCGCAACCCTTGTAAAATCAAGCATTTGAGAGCATTTTAGGGTATATTACAAAATGGGCAGGCAAAAACTCGATAAATTCCTGCTTGTACTGCTCCATTCTATCCCAAAACCTCCGATTTTCAAGGCTTTCCGCCTGTTTCTTTCTCTCGTAAAATTATACTGATCATGCGCATTTACCGCATTTTTCTGTAAAATCTTTTGCCTTTTTAAAGCCTCCAAGGCTCCGGCCGCTGATGGTATTGTTCTCCTTCCCGCATACAGCATTGGGAAAGGGTATTAAATATCCCTTTCATACTATCATAAATCTCCAAAACAATCAATGAATTTTATTAAATCTTACTCAAAGGAGGACGCAATAAATGAATACTCAGATAGTAACCGTTTCTTCTAAAGGACAGATAGATGTGATCATGCTGAAATCTCTAAAACTTCCTTCTGCAGAAGAATTTGAAGCTTCTTTAGATAAGGCTCATAAATAGGCGGCATTCCGGCGACGATCAGCCGATACACGGCATCGCCGATTAACGAGAAGAAAAAACGCCGCACCGCCGCCTATGCTCGTGTTTCCACGGACAGCGAGGAACAGCAGACCAGCTACGCCGCCCAGGTTGACTACTACACCACCTACATCAAAGGGCGGGACGATTGGGAGTTCGTGGAGGTCTACACCGACGAGGGCATCACCGGCACCAACACGAAGCACCGCGAGGGCTTCAAGCGCATGGTGTCGGATGCGCTGGCGGGCAAAATCGACCTCATCGTTACAAAGTCGGTCAGCCGCTTCGCCAGGAACACGGTCGACAGTCTCACAACGGTTCGGAAGCTGAAGGAGAAAGGCGTCGAGATATACTTTGAAAAAGAGAACATCTGGACGCTGGACAGCAAGGGCGAACTGCTCATCACCATCATGTCCTCGCTGGCGCAGGAAGAAAGCCGCTCCATCTCGGAGAACTGCACCTGGGGACAGAGAAAGCGGTTCGCCGGCGGAAAGATCACAGTTCCGTTTGCGCGGTTCCTCGGCTACGACCGCGGCCCGGACGGGAACCTTGTACTGAACGAGAAAGAGGCAGTCACCGTCCGGCAAGGAAAAATGGAACGCCGGCGCGGTGCGGCGCATTCTCACAAACGAGAAGTACAAGGGCGACGCGCTCTTTCAGAAAAGCTACACGGTCGACTTCCTCACCAAAAAGAAGAAGGTCAACGAGGCCGAGATCCTGCAATACTACGTCGAGGAAAACCACGAGGCGATTATCCAGCCGGAGGTTTTCGAGATGGTGCAGCGTGCGTTGGAACAGAAACAGCAGCGCCGTGGACGGCACAGCGGCGTCCACCTTTTCTCCAGCAGGATAAAATGCGGAATCTGCGGCGGCTGGTACGGCTCCAAGACCTGGCACTCCACCGATAAATACCGCCGCGTCATCTGGCAGTGCAATCACAAGTTCGAGGGCGACGAAAAATGCTCCTCACCGCACTTCTACGAGGAGGAGATCGAGCAGCTTTTCGTGGCGGCGGTCAATAAGCTGATTTCACAGAAGGACGCCATCATCGGTCAGTTCGACCTTGCGCTGCGGACGGCTTTCGACACGACCGCCCTGGAAATCGAGCGGGACGA
>CANRPU010000018.1 GCA_947632555.1 uncultured Lachnospiraceae bacterium | reverse complement strand
AATAGCTTAACCTGAGAGGCAGGGAAGGAAGGATGGAAGGAGAGGAGTTTCGGTGTTCGGTTTTCAGGGTATAAATATGTATCCTCTTGAGTTTTAGTATGGCCTAGTGGCTCAGTTGGTTAGAGCGCCGCCCTGTCACGGCGGAGGTCGTCGGTTCGAGTCCGATCTGGGTCGTAAAGCGGGTGCGAAGCATTCGCTCAGGGGTCTTAGCTCAGCTGGGAGAGCATCTGCCTTACAAGCAGAGGGTCATAGGTTCGAGCCCTATAGGCCCCATTGTTATATGAATAATAGCGATGGAATATAAGACTTGCCGATGTGGCTCAATTGGCAGAGCAGCTGATTTGTAATCAGCAGGTTATCGGTTCGAGTCCGATCATCGGCTTATACACATTATGGATGGATTCCCGAGTGGCCAAAGGGGACAGACTGTAAATCTGCTGCAAATTGCTTCGGTGGTTCGAATCCACCTCCATCCACTTGCCTGAACAGGCGAAAATATAATAGGAATATCGCGGGGTGGAGCAGTCTGGAAGCTCGTCGGGCTCATAACCCGAAGGTCATAGGTTCAAATCCTGTCCCCGCTACTGAATCTTTGCATCGCAAAGGTTTATGCCCAGATAGCTCAGTTGGTAGAGCAGAGGACTGAAAATCCTCGTGTCACTGGTTCGATTCCGGTTCTGGGCATTATTTTTTTGATTAAGGAGCACTAGCTCAGTCGGTAGAGCACCTGACTTTTAATCAGGTTGTCGGGGGTTCGAATCCCCCGTGCTTCATGAAAAGCATCCGAAGGATCCCGGATGCTTTTTTGCTGTGTATATTTCTCAAAACTTTAACATTTCTGTGGATTTCATAAGGAAAGAATGGTATTATAAAAACAACTTTCAGAGTTGAAGGCAGTGTTTGAAAAATCAGCTCAGCGTGAAGGAAAAGGGGAAGAAATGAAAAGGGATTTGTTTGAAAAACCGAAGATGGTGGTGGAAGCCGCGCAGGCCCAGAGAGGATGGAACTGGATGCTGGAAATTCTGATATTCGCGGCGGTGTTTGTGGTTTCCAATATAGCCATGATGATTCCGCTGATACCGGTGAGTTTGTTTTTGCTGCTGAGCAACGAGCAGGTGCCCAGGGCGATTCTGCTCAACGATGATCCGGCGCTGCTGCGGATATCGGTAGAGATAAGCTCTTCCCCAATTTTTCTGATGACAATGCTGTTTTCGGAAATTTTGATGATAGCCGTGGTCTGTCTGTTCTGTAAGCTGCTGCAAAAAAGAAAAATGAGCACACTGGGATTTGTAAAAAAAGGAGCGATGAAGGAATATCTGATCGGTTTACTGGCGGGATTTGTCTTCTTTTCCTTTTCTGTACTTCTCAGCGTGATAACCGGGGGAATACAGTTAAAGCCCTCGGAATTGTTCTTGACGGCACCCTTACAGGTGGTGGGGAATTTCCTGTTGTTTTTGCTGGGATTCATGATCCAGGGAATGGCGGAGGAAGTGATGTGCCGGAGCTACTTTATGGTGTCTTACGCAAGGCGTTATCCGATGTACGCGGCGGTACTGGCTAACGCGCTGGTGTTCGCGGCGCTGCATTTGCAGAACAGCGGGATCAGCGTACTTGCCTTTATCAATCTGGTCTTGTTTGGGATTTTTGCTTCGGTATATTTTATACGCAGAGGCAATATCTGGGGGATCGCGGCGTTTCATACTATGTGGAATCTGGTGCAGGGCAATTTTTACGGGATAGAGGTGAGCGGAAACAATATGGGAGAATCTTTTTTCACCGCCTCGGCCGCAAGCGAAAAGGAACTGTTGAACGGAGGCCGTTTCGGGCTGGAAGGAAGTATCTGCGTTACAGTAGTGTATGCCGCGGGGATCCTGCTGCTGTATTGCTTTAAAAACCGGTTCCAGGCAGCGGAAAATTAAAAGGGAATGAATGGAAAGATTGTGTGTAACAGTTGTGAAACTGTGGGGGATAATGCTATAATAATTACGATAGAGAGTATGGCGGGAGAGCATTATGAAACACAATACGAAAGAAGAAACGAAGGCTAAAGAAGAGAAAGCCACACAGGAAAAGGCGGAAGCCGGAGAAGAGAAAGCAGCACAGAAAGAAGCGGAAGCCGAGGAAGAAAAGGCAGCGCAGAAAGAGGCGGAAGCCGAAGAAGAGAAAGCCACACAGGAAAAGGCGGAAGCCGAGGAAGAGAAGGCAGCGCAGAAAGAGGCGGAAGCAGGAGAAGAGAAAACAGCGCAGGAAAAGGCGGAAGCCGAAGAAGAGAAAGCGGCGCAGGAAAAGCGGGAAACGGCGGAAACGGAAGGGGCCGGGAAGGCCGATCCCGGGAAAAAACGGAAGAAATCGCGAGGACCGCGGATTTTTGTGATGATCGCGGCGGCTCTGACATTGAGCGCTCTTCTTTTTCTGTATCTGGGCGGCGCCTTTTATTACAGGGAACATTTTTTCCCCAATACCAGGATCAACGGCGTGGACTGCGGCAACCGGACCGTCGAGGAGGCGGAGGAAGCTCTGCAGCAGTGGTACACCCAGGACTATTCTCTGCTGGTAGAAGATGAAAACGGGACGCAGCTGCTGTTGGTCAGACCGTCCGACTGTGAAATGGTATTTTCGGCTGACGGAGAAGCGCCGCGGCTTCTGGAGGAGCAGAACGCGTATGCCTGGGTCAAAGCGGCATGGGCGAAAACGCCTGTAGAAGACCAGGTTTCCATAAACGTCACGTACAATGAGGAAGTTCTGCGGGACAGCCTGAGTAAAACGGAGCTTTTTACCCATAAGGGAGAAGCGCCGCAGGATGCGTATATCAGTGAATACGAAGAGGCGGACGGCTGTTACCGTATTGTGGCCGAAAAAGAAGGAAGCCTTTTGGAAGAGGAAAAGACGGTCATCTGTATCGGAGAAGCGCTGGCGGAGATGAAGAGGGAACTCAATCTGCGGGAAAGTGGCTGCTATGTCCGGCCTGAGGTGGATTCTCAGAACGCCCAGCTGCGGAATCGGCTGGAACAGTTAAACCGTATTGTCGGGACCTGCATTACCTACGACTGGAACGGGAACAAGGAGATCCTGGACGGCAGCATCATACATAACTGGATCGTGGAGAAAGACGGAGAGATCCTGCTGGATGAAGAGCAGATAGCCGCCTATGTGGAAGAAAAGGCCAAGGCCTATGATACTTACGAAACTAAGAGAAAATTTGTTACCACGCTGGGCGTAGAGCTGACGCTGCCCGTCGGCTCATATGGCTGGAGGACCGACCGGGTTGCGGAGGCAGCGGCGCTGAAGGAGCTGATCTTGTCGGGAGCGGTTACAGAGAGGGAACCGGAGTATCGGAGCAGAGGCTGGGTAAAGGGTATGGATGGTATCGGAGATTCCTATGTGGAGATCGATCTTACCCATCAGTATTTATATCTGTACCAGGACGGAGAGCTTGTGCTGGAAACAGATTTTGTGTCCGGAAACGTGGCCGAGGGAAATGCCACGCCGCCTGGTATATTCGGGCTTTCCTATAAGACCAAGGATGCGGTGCTGAGGGGTGAAACCTATGAATCGCATGTGAAATACTGGATGCCTTTTAACGGCAATATCGGTATGCATGACGCTTCCTGGAGAAAGACCTTTGGAGGGGATATCTATCTTACCAACGGCTCCCATGGATGCGTGAATCTGCCGTTAAATCAGGCAGAGATCATATACGGCTATGTATGCGAGGGATTTCCCATCATATGTTACTATTATTAGAGATCGCGAAATACAATAGCGTAAGAGGCTTTTTGGAGAAAAGAGGCGGGTATGCAGAAAAGCGGACAGAGAACGTTCAGGCAGGCGGCACAGTGGAAGCAGCAGTACGCGAAACATCGCAGGCTGTACAGGGAGATCAGAAAGAACGCGCCGGATATTCTGGGTTCTCCCAATTTTAAACGTACCGGAACTTACATACAGCACGGGAATATGAGCGTAAAGGGGCACAGCATGAATGTGGCCAGGTACAGTCTGGCGATCAGCGACAAATTAGCGAAACTGGGCATCGCCTGCAGCAGGGGAGAACTGATACGGGGCGCGCTGCTTCATGATTATTTTCTCTATGACTGGCATGACAGGAAGCGCGCGCGGCTTAAGCCGCATGGCTTCTACCATCCTTCCGTGGCGCTGGAAAACGCGGCGAAGGAGTATGTACTGACGCAGCGGGAACAGGATATCATACGGAAGCATATGTGGCCGCTTACCGTGATACCGCCTGTCTGCAGAGAGGCGTGGATCGTAACTACGGCTGACAAGTGGTGCTCCCTGCTGGAAACCATAGGGATACATCAGGGGCGCAGGTATGGGTGAGCTTTACGAAAAATTAAAGGCGTATGACGAAAGCGGGTATTACCCCTATCATATGCCCGGGCATAAAAGACGGCTGGGAGGCAGTGTCCTGGAAAGGATAGCCTCTTTGGATATTACGGAAATAGACGGATTTGACAATCTGCATGACGCGGATGGCATCCTAAAGCGTCTGCAGGAAAAAGCGGCCCGCGTTTATGGCGCGGAGGAGAGCTTTTATCTGATAAACGGCAGTACGGCGGGCGTGCTGGCTGCCATTTCCGCGGCGGTGCCCCAGGACGGAAAGATCCTGCTGGACCGCGGCGCCCACCGTTCGGCGTATCACGCGGTTTATCTGCGGAACCTGGATGCGCGGTATCTGACGGCAGACTCCATAGAGGGATTCGGCTGCCGGGACCGGATCCGGCCCCGGCAGGTGGAGAAGGCGCTGGCGGAAGAGCCGGATATCCGGGCGGTATTTCTGGTTTCGCCTACCTATGAGGGGATCGTATCGGATATTGAGGAAATCGCGAAAATTGTCCATGCCAGGGGCATTCCCCTGATCGTGGACGAAGCCCACGGCGCCCACCTGGGATTTCATCCGGCTTGGCCTCAAAACAGCAGCCGCCTGGGCGCGGATATGGTGATACAGAGCCTTCATAAAACACTGCCGTCACCTACGCAGACGGCGCTGCTGCATGTAAACGGAAATCTGGCGGACAGGCGGAAACTGAGGCGCTTTTTAAGTATTTACCAAAGCAGCAGCCCATCCTATGTGTTGATGGCGGCCATGGAAGAGGCGCTGGAGATAACGGCGGGGAGAGCGGAGGAGCTGTTCGGCGCGTTTCTGCGCAGATGGGATACGATGCTGGCGGAACTGGAACAATGCCGCTGTCTGCGTTTTCTGAGGACGGAGGGCATGGACAAGGGAAAGCTGGTCATAACGGATAGAAGCGGGACCCTTACCGGAAAAGAGCTTTACGAAAGGCTTTTGGAGCGTTATCGGCTGCAGCCGGAAATGGCGGCGGGCAATTACGTTCTTGCCATGTTTACCATAGGAGATACGGAGGAAGGATTTTGCCGCATGACGCGGGCTCTGCTGGAAACGGACAAAGAACTGCGGGAGGGATCTGACGGGGGCGAAAAACCAAAAGAGTTCTCCTGGCCGGACATTAACCGTCTGCCGCCGCGGGCGCTTTCCCCGGGGGAAGCGTGGGAACGGACCGGGGAGAAGATCCCGCTGTCCCGCGCGGCGGGAAGGACAGCGTCGGAGTTTGTGTTTCTTTATCCGCCGGGCATCCCGCTGCTGGTGCCGGGGGAGTGTTTTACGGAAGAGATCTGCGGTTATATACGGCGCTGTGTGGAAAACGGCCTGCGCGTGACCGGGGTATCGTCCGCCGGCGGAGAGCGGATGGGATCGGAAGCGCGGGCTGCCGGCATGGAAGCGATGGTAACGGTACTGAAGCGTCAGGAAAGATAAAAGGGATACGGGGAACAGGAAACAGTTGACAGAGGTAGCGCGGCGATGGGCAAGATTGTATATCTGATGGGAAAAAGCTCCACGGGAAAGGACACGCTGTACAAACGGCTGGTACAGGAAAATTTTCTGAACTTGAAAAGGATCATTCCCTATACCACCAGACCGATCCGGGCCGGGGAGAAAAACGGAGTGGAATATTATTTTACCGACGAAGAAGGCTTTCAGAAGGAGCTGGCGTCGGGAAGGGTGATAGAGCACAGGGCTTATCAGACTTACCACGGACTTTGGCGGTATTTTACCCTGGATGACGGACAGATCCTGCCGGAAAAACAGAGCTGTATCGGCATTGGCACACTGCAGGCGTATGAGAGTATACGGGATTATTTTGGGGCAGAGCGCATGGTGCCGGTACTGATCGAACTGGATGACGGGGAGCGGCTGCAGAGGGCCCTGGAGAGGGAAAAAATGCAGAAAACCCCCAAATATGAAGAAATGTGCCGGCGCTTTCTTGCGGACAGCGAGGATTTTGCCGAAGAAAAGATTGAGAGAGCAGGTATCCGCAGGCGGTTTCGCAACGATGATCTGGAGAACTGCTTAAAAGAGATACGGGAATATATCGCCGAACGGCTGTAAGAAGGGAGGTAAGCGTATGGACATTAAGGTGGATCAGACGCGGCAGGTGCAGCAGACCCAGGCGGCCAGAGAAACGCAGCAGGCGGACGGAAACTTTAAGTTCATGCTTGCCAGCCATATTGAGGAAACGGAACTGCAGACCAGGCTGCAGGGTTTGATGGAAGAGATCACCATGCAGGGAGAGCGGCTTTATAAGCGCAGGGATGTACGCGATATGAAGCGCTACCGCGGTCTGGTAAAGGAATTTTTAAACGAAGTTGTCACAAGGTCCCACTCCTTTTCCAGAGAAAATTTTCTGGATAAGCGGGGGCGGCACAGGGTATACGGCATCATCCGTCTGGTAGATGAAAATCTGGACGAGCTGGCCCGGGAACTGGTGAAGGATGAGAAGGACAATCTGGCTATCTTAAGCAAGATCGGAGAGATCAAGGGGCTGCTACTGGATATTTTTACCTGACAAAAGGCGGCCGGCAGAGAAGGGAAGGAAAAGATATGGCGGGATTTCAGGATATTATAGGGCAGGAACAGATCAAGGAACATCTGCGGAACGCCATTTCCACGGGAAAGATTTCCCACGCGTACATTATTGAAGGCGAAAGGTTCGCGGGAAAGGAATACATAGCGCAGATCTTCGCCATGGCGCTGCAGTGCGCGGGGGAAGGCGAAAAGCCGTGTCAGGAATGCCGTTCCTGCAGGCAGGCGCTTTCCGGGAACCATATGGATATCATCCGGGTGGTACATGAAAAGCCCGGCTCCATCAGCGTGGACGATATCCGGGAACAGGTAAACGGAAATGTGGCGATCAAGCCCTACGATAATCCATACAAGATATATATCATTAACGAGGCGGAAAAGATGACCGCGCAGGCGCAGAACGCGCTGTTGAAAACTCTGGAGGAACCGCCGGCTTACGCGGTGATCCTGCTGCTCACCGGCAATGTGAACGCGCTGCTGCCCACCATTCTGAGCCGCTGCGTGGTGCTGCACATGAAACCGGTTTCCGATGCGCTGGTGAAGGAGTTTCTGATGAACCAGCTGCAGATACCGGATTATAAGGCGGAGGTGTGCGCGGCGTTTGCCAGAGGAAATATCGGAAAGGCCAAGCACCTTGCGGTCAGCGAGGATTTTGAGCAGATAGAGGAAGAGGCGCTGTCCCTGTTAAAGTATATTCGGGAAATGGACGTAAACGAAATGTCTGCGGCCATTAAAAAGATCGGGGATTATCAAATGGACGCCGGGGATTATCTGGATATTCTGGCGGTCTGGTACAGGGATGTCCTTTTATTCAAAGCGACTAAGGACGCCAACCACCTGATCTTCAGGGAAGAGTTTCAGAACATCAAGCGCGTGGCGGCCAGGACTTCCTATGAGGGAATAGAGTCTGTGCTCAAAGCGCTTTCACGGGCCAAAAAACGTCTGGAAGCAAATGTAAATTTTGAATTGACCATGGAACTCCTGTTTCTGGAAATACAGGAAAACGGTTGAGCCGCGGAAAAAGGCATGCTATAATAACAAGTGGCAGAAGCCAGACGGTATAGGACATGGAGGCTTGTAAATGGTAAAAGTAATAGGAGTGAGATTTCGTACCGCGGGGAAAGTTTATTTTTTTGACCCGCTGGATTTTGAAGTAAAAAGAGATGACCACGTGATCGTGGAAACGGCCAGAGGAATAGAGTTCGGAACAGTAGTGAGCGCGCCCAGAGAGGTGGAGGACGATAAGGTCGTACAGCCGTTAAAACCGGTTTTGAGGATCGCCAATCAGCGGGACATTGAGCAGGAGGCCGCCAATAAGGAAAAGGAGAAGGAAGCTTTTCGCATCTGTCTGGAAAAGATCCAGGCGCATGGCCTGGAAATGAAGCTGATCGACGCGGAATACACTTTTGATAACAATAAAGTATTGTTTTATTTTACCGCCGACGGCAGGATCGACTTCCGGGAGCTGGTGAAGGACCTGGCCGGCGTATTTAAAACCCGTATCGAGCTTCGGCAGATAGGCGTCAGAGATGAAACAAAGACGGTAGGAGGCATTGGCATCTGCGGCCGTCCGCTCTGCTGCCATACTTATCTTTCCGAATTTATACCGGTATCCATTAAAATGGCGAAAGAGCAGAATCTTTCCCTGAATCCTACCAAAATATCCGGCGTGTGCGGCAGGCTGATGTGCTGCTTAAAGCATGAGGAAGATACCTATGAAGAGCTGAATCGAAAGCTGCCGGGAATAGGGGATCATGTGGTCACGGCGGACGGGCTGCAGGGCGAGGTACAGAGCGTGAATGTGCTGCGGCAGCTGGTAAAGGTGGTAGTGGACGTCAACGATGAAAAGGAAATCCATGAGTATAAAGCGGAAGATCTGCAGTTTAGGAGGAAGCACGGAAAGAAGGAGCGCCTGGAACTGACGGCGGAAGAGATGAAAGAGCTGGAGCAGCTGGAAACCGAGGAGCGGGAAGAGGGCCAGGAAGAAAGCCAGACCGCGCAGGAAGAGCGGCTGTCCCATAAGAGTGACGGGAACAGACAGGAAAGAAACCGAAACAAAAGGGAAGGCCGCGGCGGCGAAAACCGGGAAGAAAACAGGGACAGGCGGAACGGACAGCGGAACAAAGGCGGCAGGCGGGACAATCATCAGGAGAGCAGGCAGGAAGGGGAATCCCGTGGAGAACGCCAGGGAGAATCTTCCAGAGAGTACCGGCCCCGAAACCGCCATAACAACAGAAACGGGAAAAAGGAAGGAAAGACCGGTTTTGAAGGAAGTCAGACTGAAGGATAAGGAACGCCTGGATGAACTGCAGAGGAACGGATACCGGATCATCCAGAATCCGGAGCGGTTTTGCTTCGGCATGGATGCGGTCCTGCTTGCCGGATTTGCCTCGGTAAAACCGGGAGGGACCGTGCTGGATCTGGGCACGGGAACAGGTATCATTCCGATCCTGCTGGAAGCCAGGACGCCCGCCGCGCGTTTGACGGGACTGGAGATACAGGAGGAAAGCGCCGATATGGCAAGGCGCAGCGTAGAGTTGAACGCCCTTTCTTCCAAGATAGAGATCGTAACGGGAGATATCAAAGAGGCAGACCGGTTGTTTCCGCCTGCCTCTTTTGACGTGATAACCTGCAATCCCCCTTATATGGTGGATTCCCATGGCCTGCGAAACCCGGAAGCATCCAAGGCCATCGCGCGGCATGAGCTGTTGTGCACGCTGGAGGATGTGGTCAGGCAGACCGCGCTGCTTTTGAAGCCCGGGGGACATTTTTTCCTGGTACACAGACCGTTCCGGCTGGCGGAGATCATCAATACCATGACAAAGTACAGGCTGGAGCCAAAACGGATGCGGCTGGTATATCCCTTTGTGGACAAGGAACCCAATATGGTGCTGCTGGAAGGCGTGCGGGGCGGAAGGAGCCGGATGACCGTGGAAAAGCCCCTGATCATTTACAGCGCGCCGGATGTATATATGCCGGAAATTTATGAAATTTACGGATACTGAGAAAGAGGTCATTATGGCGGGAATGCTTTATTTGTGCGCGACACCCATAGGAAATTTACAGGATATGACGCCCCGTGTCATAGATACCTTACAGGCAGTGGACCTGATCGCGGCGGAGGATACCAGGAACAGCAAAAAGCTGATGAACGCGTTTGAGATCCATACGCCCATGACCAGTTATCATGAGTACAACAAGGTAGAAAAAGCGAAACAGCTGATCCTGTTGCTGCGGGAAGGAAAGGATATCGCGCTGATAACGGACGCGGGGACGCCGGCCATTTCGGATCCGGGAGAAGTACTGGTGCGGATGTGCCAGGAGGAGGGGATCGCCGTTACCAGTCTGCCCGGCCCGGCGGCCTGCATTACGGCCCTTACCCTTTCCGGGCTTTCCACCCGTCGTTTCTGTTTTGAGGGATTTCTCCCGGCGGACAAAAAAGAGCGCCGGGAAGTGCTTAAGGAACTGGAAAGCGAAAGCCGCACGATCCTTATTTACGAAGCGCCCCATCATCTGAAAAGCACATTGACACAGCTGTCAGAAACTTTGGGAAACAGAAAACTTACCATTTGCAGGGAACTGACCAAGAAATTTGAAACAATCCTGCCGACTACGCTGGAAGAGGCGCTGAAGAAATATGAAACGGAGGAACCGCGCGGGGAATATGTGCTGGTGGTGGAAGGAAAGAGCCGCCGGGAAAAGAAGCAGGAAGAAATTTCCGGGTGGGAGGCCATGAGTATAGAAGAGCATATGGCCCGTTACCAAAAGGAAGGTCTGGACGAAAAGGAATCCATGAAAAGAGTGGCCAGGGACAGAGGCGTGGGCAAACGGGAAATTTACCGGTATCTGCATGGGGAACGCGGCTGAGGGGCTGACGGCGCGGGAAAGGAGAAGATGCTATGCGGCGCAGGGACAGGGAAGTAACGGACTTTGAAACGATTTTGGGCATAGTGGACGAATGCGAGATCATCAGGATAGGACTTGCGGACGGAGATTTTCCCTATATTGTGCCTCTGAATTTTGCCTATACCGTAAAAAACGGGCAGATTGATTTTTATGTGCACGGGGCTATGGCCGGAAGAAAATATGAATTGATGCGGAAGAACGGAAAATGTTCCTTTGAAATGGATATTCCCCTGGGCATGGACTGTATCCAGGAAACCCAAAACGTTACCATGCGTTATAAAAGTATTATGGGGACTGCCGGCATCACGTTCCTGGAAGGAGAAGAAAAGCAGCGGGCCATAGATGACGTTATCATGAACCGGTACGAGGAAACCAGGAACTTCGCGTATCATAAGGATGCGGTGAAAAGAACGGCGGTGGCTAAACTGACGGTGCTGGAAGTATCCGCCAAGGCAAATGAGAAAAGGGATCATAAATAAAAGGAAAAGCAGGGAGATAAAGGAGAAGGATATCCATGAAAACTTATATTCCGAACGAAGAGAACGTAAAACCGCTGGGGAGGACAGCCCTTGCGGACAATACGCTGTGGCTGGCTTTTTCCGGCGCGGGGGCGGCGTTTACCTTTAAGGGGACCAGGGCGGCGGTCACGTTTGCGGGGGACAGTACCGCCGTACCCGCGGCGCCGAAACCGGAAACCCATACGCGGCCGGAGCAGGCTGCCGCCGGAGGAAAGCAGGATACCGCGGCGCAGTCTGAAGGAGAGGACGTTTACTGCCGTATAGCGGTCTATGTCAACGGGCGGCGGGTCGTGGACGATATGATGGATGCGCCGCGCAAAGAATACGTGGTCTGGGAGAGCCGGGAAGCGCGGGAATGCCTGGTGGAGATCGTGAAGCTTTCGGAGTCCGCCATGTCTACGGTGGGGATCTTATCCATCGGGGCGGAAACGGAGGACGGCATCCATCCGGCGCCTTTGAAACCGCGTTATGTGGAAATAGTGGGGGATTCCATTACCTGCGGCTACGGTGTGGACGATGCGTGCGCGGAACATCATTTTTCCACCAAAACGGAAGACGTGACTAAGGCGTACGGCTATCTGGCGGCGAAGGAACTGAACGCGGATTACAGTATGGTGTGCTTAAGCGGCTACGGCCTGATCTCCGGTTATGTGGGAGAAGGAGAGCCTAAGAAACCGGAGCAGATACTCAGCAGATACTATGATAAGCTGGGATTTTCCTATGCGGAATACCGGGGCAGGAAGCCGGAGGAAGTGATCTGGGAACCGGTTCGGGAAGCGGAACTGGTGGTGATCAATCTGGGGACCAATGATGACAGCTACACCCAGGGGATAGCGGAAAGGGAAGAAGAGTACCGCAGGGCCTATACGGCATTTTTAGGGCAGGTGAGAAGCAGGAATCCCAAAGCCGGGATCCTCTGTACCCTGGGGATCATGGGGAGCAGGCTCTGTCCGGTGTTAGAGAGCGCGGTGGAGGATTACCGGGAAAAAACCGGAGATCCTGCTATCTTTACCATGCGGTTTACGGAGCAGCTTTTAGAGGACGGATATGTAGCGGATTATCACCCTACGGAAATAACCCATCAAAAAGCGGCGAAGCAGCTGGCGGACAAGATCCGGGAAGTGACGGGCTGGAAGGGCTGTCCGGCAGAGGCAGGACAGGAAAAGATCATTTCAGAAAATTGAATGTATAAAAATCGCGGAAAGGGATTGACAACCGGCGCGTTCGGCGTATAATAGAATCAAACATATGAATAATTGTTCAAATGAATGAATGTTAGAAAAAGGAGAACGCTATGAAAAAAACGTATAAGATCGATGTGGACTGCGCCAACTGCGCCAATAAAATGGAAGAGGCGGCCAAAAAGACCGCGGGAGTAAAGGATGCCGGCGTCAATTTTATGACATTGAAAATGTGGGTGGATTTTGAAGACGGCACGGAACCGGGAAGCGTGATGAAGGAAGTGCGCAAGAACTGCAAAAGGGTAGAGGACGATTGCGAAATTTATTTATAAGGAGAATGCGGGCATGAGTAAAAAGCAAAAAAAGGTGCTGGTCCGGATCCTGGTGGCGGCCCTGTGCATGGCCGCGCTCCTGCTTTTGCCGCTGGGAGAGGGGCCGCTGCGGCTGCTGTTCCTGATCCCGTACCTGATCGTGGGGTACGATGTGCTGCTGAAAGCTGGAAAGGGGATTTTACACAGACAGGTATTCGATGAAAATTTTTTAATGGCGGCAGCTACGGTGGGAGCCATTCTGCTGGGGGAATATACCGAGGGAGTGGCCGTAATGCTCTTCTATCAGATCGGGGAGCTGTTCCAGAGCTACGCGGTGGGAAAAAGCCGCCGCAGCATCAGCCAGCTGATGGATATCCGGCCTGATTACGCCAATATACAGCGGGAGGACGGCTCCACGGAACGGGTGGAACCGGATGAAGTGGAGATCGGTACGCTGATCCTGGTACAGCCCGGAGAAAAAATCCCCATTGACGGGGTAGTGGAAGAGGGAAAAAGCACGCTGGATACCGGCGCGCTGACGGGAGAGAGCCTTCCCAGAGAAGCGCTGACGGGAGATGAAGTGGTCAGCGGCTGCGTCAATCTGACGGGAGTGTTAAAGATCCGTACTACAAAAGCGTTCGGCGAGTCCACGGTTTCCAGGATCCTGGATCTGGTGGAAAACGCCAGTTCCCGGAAGTCCCGTTCGGAGAATTTTATTTCCAGGTTTGCCAGATACTATACCCCGGCGGTATGCGGCGCCGCCGTGGCGCTGGCTCTGCTGCCGCCCCTCGGGCGTGCGCTGATCTTCGGGCTGGCGCCGGAATGGGGTGTCTGGGTGTTCCGGGCCCTGACCTTTCTGGTGATCAGCTGTCCCTGCGCCCTGGTGATCAGCATTCCCCTGAGCTTTTTCGCCGGTATCGGCGGCGCGGGCAACGCTGGCGTACTGATAAAGGGCTCCAACTACCTGGAGGCGCTTTCTCAGACGGGCTGCGTGGTATTTGACAAAACGGGGACCATGACCCAGGGGGTATTTGAAGTCAATGAGATCCACAGTGAGGGCATGGAGCGGGACCGGCTTCTGGAATATGCCGCTCTGGCGGAGAGCTATTCTTCGCATCCCATCAGCAAAAGCCTGCAAAAGGCCTACGGAAAATCCGTGGATAGAAACAGGATTTCCGACGTGGAGGAGATCAGCGGCAACGGGGTGACGGCGGTCATAGACGGCGTACCGGTGGCGGCCGGCAGCCGAAAGCTCATGGAAAGACTGGGGATCGCCTGCGGCGAATGCGAAGAAGCGGGCACAGTGGTGTATATGGCGGTGGACGGATCCTACGCCGGATATATCCTGATCGCCGACAGATTAAAACCCCACGCGAAAGAAGCGGTGGCGGCTTTAAAGAAGGCCGGCGTCAGAAGGATGGTCATGCTGACCGGGGACCGGCAGGAAGCGGCGGCGCAGACCGCGGCGGAGTTAGGACTAACGGAGGTATACAGCGGGCTCCTGCCCGGTGACAAGGTGGATCAGGTGGAAGAACTGCTGCGGCAGAAGGGCAGAAAAGAAAAGCTGGTTTTTGTGGGGGACGGCATCAACGACGCGCCGGTGCTCTCCAGAGCCGACGTGGGGATCGCCATGGGCGCCCTGGGATCCGATGCGGCCATTGAAGCGGCGGACGTGGTGCTGATGGATGACGATCCGTTAAAGATTGCCAAAGCCATTCGGATCGCCCGCAAATGTATGGGCATAGTATATGAAAATATTTATTTCGCCATAGGGGTCAAGGCGCTCTGTCTGATCCTGGGGGCGGTCGGCATAGCCAACATGTGGGCGGCGGTTTTCGCTGACGTGGGCGTTATGGTGCTGGCGGTACTCAATGCCATCAGGGCGCTGTCTGTTAAGAAACTCTAAGGAGGATATGGTGAAAAGACAGGAAGAATATGAAATAGAACATTGTGATTCGGTGGAAGTACATGCGGATCTGCTGAAGCTGGTACGGGAAAAAATGCCCAGGGAAGAGGAACTCTACGACCTGGCGGAGCTGTTTAAGGTATTCGGGGACTCTACCCGTATCCGTATCCTGTTTGTACTGTTTGAAGCGGAGGTCTGTGTCTGCGATCTGGCGGAGCACCTGCAGATGACGCAGTCGGCGGTATCCCATCAGCTGAAGATCCTGAAACAGAATAAACTGGTCAAGAGCCGCAGAGAAGGCAAATCTATTTTCTATTCCCTGGCGGACGCGCATGTGCGCACGATCATCGACCAGGGACTGGAACACATAGAGGAGGAATAACGGATAAAAAAAGAAAGTCATGTATAGAAACGCCTTTCCGCACAAATACTAGAATTGAAAAAAAGAGAAGGAGGCAGTTCTATGTCAGACATTTCAGAATTGGAATTACAGAACTTAAGACACCTGATCGGCGGCTATGATACCACCCACTGCAAGATGCAGGAGTACGCCAGCTGCGCCAGCGACGCGAAAGTAAAGCAGTTTTTTGAAAAGGGCGCGAAGTCCGCGGTGGAAAACAAACAGCAGCTTATGAAATTTTTGCAGTAGGAGGGTAAAAAATGAATTTACAGGAAAAAACCATGGTAGCCGATACCCTGACCGGTATCAACGGGGAGCTGATCCGATTTGCGGAGATGATCCCCCAGACGGAAAACAAAGAATTAAAGGATACGCTGAAGCGGTTCCGTACCAGCTGTGAGCAGTCCCAGGAGGAGCTGTATCAGATAGCCAGGGAAAAATCCTATTATGTGCCCGCGCAGCAGGCAACGCCGGAAGAGATCTCCCATGTGAAAGGCCTTTTTACTTCAGGCACTATCTGAGAAAACTGCCGCCGGCCGGGAAAAGCGAAAAAAGCGGAAAAAAGGAGAAAACAGTCTGTTGTCCAAAAAAAGACGGCAGACTGTTTACACGTTCTGCCATAGTGTGTTATAATGCAGAAATGAAATACAGAAAGGAGAGGGCATGATTCCACACTTTTTTCCAGACAGGCAGGCGTTGACGGCTTTTATCGGCATTCTGGCGGCTTTCGCGGGGACCTGCTTTTTTACCGGCAGGTGCAGCGTATATCTGCCCAAGGACCACGGCAGGGACTTCGCGGTGGAAGGGCAGAAATCCGCGGGAAAGCCAAGAGGCGCGGGAATTATCTTTGTGCTGGTGTTCGCCGCCGCGGCGCTGCTGTTCGTACCTCTGAGCATGGAGCTGTGCATCTATCTGATACTGGTGGTACTGGAGATGCTGACAGGCTTTTTTGACGATACTTCCGAGAAACCATGGGGAGAATGGAAAAAAGGGATTTTAGATCTGTTTGTGGCGGTGGCGGTAGCCGGCACTTATATTTCTTACAATTCCACAGCGATCACTTTGGGAGGCATGACCTATACGCTGCCGGTACCGGTCTTTTTGCTGGGGGCGGTGGCGCTGGTATGGGGTTCCATCAATGTGACCAACTGCTCTGACGGCGTGGACGGATTGTCGGGAACCCTGACGCTGATCACGCTGTCCACTGTTTATATTTTGATCAGGATCCTGGGAGAGGGAGAGGATTTTGCCTTCCCCATCCTGTTGTTTATGGCCTGTATCCTGGGGTATCTGTGGTATAACGCCACACCCAGCAGACTGCTGATGGGCGATGCGGGATCCAGGGCCATGGGGGTGTTTATCAGTCTGGCCGCCTTAAAGACGGGAAGCCCTCTGCTCTACATACCGGCGGCGTTTATGCTGATCATGGACGGGGGACTGGGTCTGCTCAAGGTGGCGCTGATCCGGGTGTTTAAGATCCATATCCTGAAAAATACGCTGACGCCCCTGCATGATCATGTGCGGAAAAAACTGGACTGGTCCAATACCCAGACCGTATTCCGGTTTGCCATTATCCAGATCGTGCTTTCCGCGGCGTCCGTTTATATGCTGCTACTGGGAAAATAACGCGCGAAGCTTTCCGTAAGACGGATATTACGCGGGAAACCGGCATACAATGCAGTAAGAAACGGTTGCGGACAATGCGATGCTTAATTATATCTGGGCTTTTATGATACTGACAGGCGTGGTTTACGCGGCTTTTACCGGAAATATGGCGTCTGTTACGGATGCCGCGCTCTCCTCCGCGGGGGAAGCGGTGTCACTGTGCGTTACCATGGCGGGCGTGATGGCGCTGTGGATGGGATTGATGAAAATAGCGGAGAGATCAGGGTTGATTGCCGGACTTGCTTCGGGCATTCAGCCCTTTTTGTCGTTTATGTTTCCCCGCCTTCCCAAAAAGCACGAGGCCAGGGAATATATCGCCACCAATTTTATCGCCAATATCCTGGGCCTGGGCTGGGCCTGTACGCCGACGGGATTAAAAGCCATGGAGGCGCTGGCCGAGCTGGAAAAAGAAAGAGGGAACCCCGCCTATCTGCGTGAGGGCAAAAACGGCGCGGCCCGTACAGCCAGCCGGGAAATGTGTACGTTTTTGATCTTAAATACTTCTTCTCTGCAGCTGATCCCCGTCAATATGATCGTTTACCGGACACAGTACGGCAGCGCGGACCCGGCGGCCGTGATCGGTCCCGCCATACTGGCAACGTTGTTTTCCACGGTAGCGGCGGTGGTCTTCTGCAAAATAATGGATAGGAAGCCTTGAGATAAGGCGCGGAGATCTGATTCGGGGAGGAAGGATATGGCAAACATACTGGCGAATTTTTCCAATATCATCATACCGGTGATCATATTTTACATAGTGGCCCACGGCGTGCTGAACCGGGTACAGGTATATGAAGAGTTTGTGGGAGGCGCCAAAGAAGGTTTAAAGACCGTGGTACAGATACTCCCGACACTGGTGGGGCTGATGGTGGGAGTGGGAGTGCTGCGGGCCTCGGGCTTTATGGAGTTTCTCGGGAAAATGCTGGGACATCTGACGGAAAGATTCGGGATCCCGGCGGATATCGTACCGCTGATCCTGGTAAAGATGTTTTCCTCTTCGGCGGCTACAGGACTGGTGCTGGACATTTTCAAGACCCACGGAACGGATTCCTATATCGGTATGCTGACTTCCATACTTATGAGCTGTACCGAAACCATTTTTTATACCATGTCCGTGTACTTCCTCGCGGCCAAAGTGACAAAGACCCGCTATACTCTGGCGGGGGCGCTGCTCTCCATGACGGCGGGACTGGCCGCCAGCGTGGTACTGGCGGGAATGATGGGATAGCGGGTCAGATCAGCCCACGGGAACGCAGGACGAAGAGCCAGAAGGTAATGGTGACGGAGCTTAAAAAAGTAGTGGCCACCACTACGCTGGAGGTAAGCGTGCCTTCGTGTCCCATGTTTTTCGCCATGATGTAGCAGCTTACCGTAGTGGGAGCGCCCAGCATGATCAGGATCGCCACCATTTTTTCATCCCGAAAGCCCATATGGGCCGCCAGAGGGAGAAAGAGGAGGGGCTGCAGAAGCAGTTTGATAAAGGTGCAGACCAGAGTGGGCCTGAGTTCCCGAAGCGCTTTCCTGCCTTCAAACCCGGCGCCCAGACCGATAAGGGCCAGAGGAGTGGCCAGGGAAGACACGCTGTCGATGCTCTTGGTCAGGATAACAGGAAAAGTAAGACCGGAAACGGAAACCAGCATACCCAGCACGATACCCAGGATAATGGGATTGGTCAGGATGCCCCGAACGGATTTTTTGAGAGCGGCAGGATGAAAGCCTTCACTGCCCGGTCCCGTAAAGGAGAGAATGATAACGGCGGCAATATTATATAGCGGTACCGTACCGATGATCATTAACGGCGCCATACCCGCGTTTCCATAAATATTCTGAATAAAAGCCACGCCCAGAACGGCGGCGCTGCCACGGAACGAGGCCTGCACGAATTCGCCGGTGTGGGCCTTGTTTTTGTAAAAACGGGCGGTGAGCAGCCAGATGACGGAAATACAGAAAAGGGTTACCAGAAAGCAGTACAAAACATAGGAGGTATCCCACACGGAATAAAAATCGGACCCTGAAATGTCCCGGAATAAAAGAACGGGCAGGGTGACCTTATAGTTAAAGGCGTTCAGCGTCTTTACGAAAGAATCATCTGTCATTTTAAGGCATCGCAGGATATATCCCAGCACCATCAGCAGAAATACGGGGATGGTGGCATTTAAGCTGAATATCAGATTTTCCATGTCAAGCAGCCTTTCTGTTTTTGTCTTTTGCTCAAGGACTGATTATAGAACCGGAAAAGGTATTTGTCAAATCCATAAAAACTGCCGCGGGAACGGGGAGGGCAGCCTCTTCTGCGCCGGTTTCCGCCAGTTTTTCCCGCAAAGTGGTAAAGTCGGAAGGACCGCAGTCCAGTAAAAACGTGTGGAAAGCCAGCTCGCTGTAGGCATCCCCCCACTGCTCTTTCGCGGTTTCTTTTAACCGCAGGAGCTCCAGGTATCCCAGATAGTATTTTAAATAGTTGGAGGGCTCTTCCGCGATATAGTCATAAACCCGGCGTGAGGCGGTTTCGTCGGTAATGCCGAAAACCTCCAGGATATCCCGGACCTGCTCATAGGGAAGCCCGTCATAGTGGATGGAAACGTCCAGAAGCGCGTAAAGGCACAGCTGCATATCCCGATTCTGCTTTTCTATGGTATAGGCGTAAGCGGCGTCCTCGTCCCCCTGCCGGGCGGCCAGGTCCGCGGCGTAATCATAGGAAAGAAACTCCACGTACAGCGCCCAGCCTTCCTGATAGCCGCCATACCAGAGCAGCTGACGGACAGGATCGGTACCCTGCTGCCGCATACGGCGCTGGCTGTAAACAGACTGATAAAGATGGCCGGGATACCCCTCGTGCGCCAGAGTGGTATAAAGATCCAGTCCCTGGGGCGTGGATCTTTCGTTGATGTAGATAACATTGTTTTCCGTATCGTCCAAAGGCGGCGTCAGGTAAAAAGCGGGCGCGCAGTACTCCTGCAGACTGGCGGACACGGTCTTGACGGCCAGGCCGGGATACGCGGAGGCTCCCGCTATGTCCGGAAAGGGAGGAAAGCTGCCGGCCATTCTGGCCTGCAGGTCCGTGAGGATCTCTTCCGGGGAGAGCAGGGGAAAGGTGTCCTGGTGCAGCAGCCAGACTTCAATGGAATCGTCCCGCGTAAGAAGCGTATGCAGAGAGGAGTAGGTACTCTCAAAGCGGGAATAGAGCAGGGACTTGATCTCCTCCATGGAAAGAGGGGAACCGGTATTGCGCCCGGTCAGCCACGCGTAGTACTCGCGGCCCTGCGGATAGGCCGCCAGGCCTTTCGGACGGGAAGTGCCGTCCCCCATGAGCAGGAAAAGGCCGTCCGCCAGATCTTCATAGGCAGGCTGCATGACCGTGGTCAGGAGCCGGTCGTTGGTGGAGAGATATCCGGCGGCTTCTTCCTCCGTAAGGATGCCCTGCGCCGTGAGGTGCTCCAGACGCTCCTGAAAGGTGGTCTGGAGGAAATGGGTGCCGCTGCTGAGTTCCTCTTTGGAAAGCACGGAATAGCACTGTTCCCTCACCTGCTGCAGGGAAGTGTCCGCCTGCAGCAGGCCGGCTTCCTTCTTTTCCTGCTCGTAGAGCAGCAGGGAAGCGAAATATTCGTCCGTCTGGTCCAGGAGCGCCAGATAATCTTCCACATCGGTCCTGGAGCGGAAAGCGTATTCGGCCAGCAGGATGGGGAGTTCCGACTGCATACCGGCGGAAGGGGAAAGGGGTTCGTCATAGTAGGCGAACCGGCTGCCGGCCTGGCTCTGGGCCAGAAAGCGGGAAAGCAGGGTATAAGTATAACGCTGGTCTTCGGAAAGATGGTCCGCATCGATCCGCTCCAGCGCGTCCAGGTAATCTTCCAGGCGCCGGGAAGAGGTCCGCCCGCTCCCGGGCTGATAGCAGGGCAGAGCGGGGGGATAGTGTTCTATACCGTAATTTTCGGGGCAGGCCAAAGTATAGTGCAGATTGAGGGTATTGCCGGCCAGCTCTTCCTGAAAGATCGTTTCGCAGAGAGAAGAAAAGAGCCTGGAATCCCGGTCCCGCAGGCAGAAAAACAGGGCGGCAAGGGACAAAACAAGGGGGATCAGGAGGAAGGGCAGCATCTTGCCCGGTTTTTTGGAAAAAAAGGATTTTAGCATAGGGAAATCCTGTATTTTTTCTTCGTATATATCTATGGACGCAGGCGTGAAAATATGCTAGAGTAAAAACAGAATGACAGAAAGGAAAGGGTAGTCACATGAAAAATATCGAGCTTCAGAAAATGGCCAACGAAGTCCGCAAGGGCATTGTGACCGCGGTGCACGGCGCGAAAGCCGGACATCCCGGCGGTTCTCTGTCCGCGGCGGATATGTTTACGTTCCTCTACTTTGAAGAGATGAATATTGATCCGGCAGATCCGCACAGGGAGGACCGGGACAGATTTGTGCTGTCCAAGGGTCACACCGCCCCGGGACTGTATTCGGCGCTGGCGAACAGAGGATATTTTCCGGTGGAGGATCTTCCCACGCTGCGCCATTTGGGTTCCTATCTTCAGGGGCATCCCTGTATGCATATCCCCGGAGTGGATATGTCTTCCGGTTCCCTTGGACAGGGTATTTCCGCGGCGGCGGGCATGGCGCTGGGGGCGAAACTGGACGGCAGGACCTTCCGCGTTTACACCCTTTTGGGGGACGGCGAGCTGGAGGAAGGACAGGTCTGGGAAGCGGCTATGTTCGCAGGGCACAGAAAGCTGGATAATTTCTGCGTGATCGTGGACAATAACAACCTGCAGATTGACGGACCGATCACGGAGGTCTGCTCCCCCTATCCCATTGATAAAAAGTTTGAAGCCTTCAATTTTCATGTTATCAATATTGACGCCCATGATTTTGACCAGATACGGGCGGCTTTCGCGGAAGCCAGGACGGTTAAGGGGATGCCCACCTGTATCGTTATGCACAGCCTGAAGGGCAAGGGCGTTTCATTCATGGAAAACAGCGTGGACTGGCACGGCAAGGCGCCTAACGACGAAGAGTACGCCATAGCGATGGCCGATCTGGAAAAGATCGGCAGGCAGCTGGAAAACGCGGAATAAGGGGGGGAATGACAGTGGAAGAAAAAATTGTAAAGAAGATCGCGACCAGAGAAAGCTACGGGAACGCGTTAAAGGAACTGGCTGAGGAATTTCCTGATCTGGTGGTACTGGATGCCGATCTGGCGGCCGCCACCAAAACCAGCATATTTAAAAAGGCCTATCCGGACAGACATATTGACTGCGGGATCGCGGAGAGCAATATGGTAGGCGTGGCAGCAGGGCTGGCCACAGTGGGAAAGATCCCGTTTGTGAGCTCCTTCGCCATGTTCGCGGCGGGACGCGCCTTTGAGCAGGTGCGCAATTCCGTGGGATATCCCCATCTGAACGTGAAGATCGGCGCCACCCACGCGGGGATCTCCGTAGGGGAGGACGGCGCCAGCCATCAGTGCAACGAGGATCTGGCGCTGATGCGCACCATTCCGGGAATGGTGGTGATGTGTCCCTCCGACGATGTGGAAGCCAGAGCGGCGGTGAGGGCCGCGCTGGAATACAAAGGGCCCGTATATCTGCGCTTTGGACGGGCGGCGGTTCCGGTCATCAACGACAGACCGGACTATCACTTTGAGATTGGAAAAGGCAGCGTGGTAAAGGAAGGGAATGACGTGACCATCGTGGCTACCGGTATCTGCGTGGATTCCGCGCTGGGAGCCGCTGCCATGCTGGAGGCCGAAGGCATCAGCGCGGAGGTCATCAATATCTGTACCATTAAACCTCTGGATGAGGAACTGATCGTAAAGAGCGCCAAAAAGACAGGACGCGTGGTGACGGCGGAGGAACATTCCGTGATCGGCGGCCTGGGCAGCGCGGTCTGCGACGCGCTCTGCAAAAGTTATCCCGTACCTGTCTGCAAGATCGGGATGCAGGACGTGTTCGGAGAATCCGGCTCCGCGGCGGCGCTGATCGAGAAATACGGTCTGGACGCCAAGGGCGTGTATAAGACCGTAAAGGGATTTTTATCTTAGGAACAGCTTCAGAAGGCGGCTAAAGCTGCGCCGATACGGTTGGTACCGCATGGGCAGGTCGATCCAGGTCTTTTTGTCCAGGATGCTTTTCCTGTGGGAAAAGGCGTCAAAGCCGGCCTTGCCGTGGTAGGAGCCCATACCGCTTTCTCCCACGCCGCCGAAGCCCATTTCGCTGGTGACCAGATGCATCACCGCGTCGTTGATACAGCCGCCGCCGAAAGGAATACGGGAGGTGACGGCCTGGATGCGGTCACGCCTGGATGAGAAAATATACAGGGCCAGGGGCTTGGGCGTGTTGTTAAGACGAGAGAACAGCTGGTCAAATTCAGAAAAAGTTAAAACAGGAAGAATAGGACCGAAAATCTCCTCCTGCATCACGGCATCATCCTCAGTGATATGATCCATGACAGTGGGAGCGATCTTCAGGTTCTGTTCGTCATATTCGCCTCCGATCACTACTTTGTCCGGGACAATGAGCCCCAGCAGCCGCTCCATATGCTTGCGGTTGATGATCTTTCCGTAGTCAGGATTTTGGAGGGGCGCCTCTCCAAACTGTTTTTTGATCTCCGCGCAGAGGGCATCCAGGAGTTTTTCCCGGACACTTTCCTGGCAGAGGATATAATCCGGCGCCACACAGGTCTGGCCGCAGTTTAAGTATTTGCCAAAGACGATGCGCCTGGCGGCAAGCCTGATGTCGGCGGTTTCGTCCACGATACAGGGACTTTTGCCACCCAGTTCCAAAACGGCGGGAGTGAGGTTTTCCGCGGCGTGACGCAGAACTTCCCTGCCCACGCTCTGACTGCCGGTAAAGAAGATCATATCGAATTTCTGTTCCAGCAGTGTGGTGTTTTCCTTTCTGCCGCCGGTGACTACCGCCACATATTCGGGCGGAAAGAGCCCGCCCAGCAGGCGCGCGATCACCTCTCCGGTAGCGGGAGCATAGGCACTGGGCTTTACCACGGCGGTGTTGCCTGCGGCAATGGCATCGGCCAGAGGCTCCAGCGTCAGCAGAAAGGGATAGTTCCAGGGGCTGAGTATGAGAGTATTTCCGTAAGGTACGGGTTTTACAAAGCTTTTGGCCGCGAACTGGACTAAGGGCGTGTGAACCGTATGTGCCCGGGAATAGCCCCGTATGTGCCTGAGCATATAGCTTATCTCACTCAGTACAAGGCCGGTTTCACACATGAAGCCTTCATAATCGCTTTTGCCCAGATCCGTTTGAAGGGCATTTTGGATTTCTGTTTCATGTTCCTGGATCCCCCGGTAAAGATGTTTTAAGGCGTCGATCCGAAACGTTACAGGCAGGGTGCGCCCGGTTTGAAAAAACGCTTTCTGTCGCGCTACAATTTCTGAAATATCCATATTAATTTCTCCCATCTGCAGCTTTTTGGTATATCTGTTCCAGTTCTTTCGCGTTCCAGAGTTTTGGAACGGGATAGAGGGGATTGGCTTCCGCGGCGGCGTAGCGGCTCATCCGGGGAATGTCGGCTTCCTTTATACAGGCCAGTTTTTCCGGAATGTTCATGCGGGCGTTGAGAGCCTTGACGGCCTCGATGAATTTTTCCGCGCCGGTCTGCTCTGTATCGTTTTCGGAAGCGACGCCGGCGGCCAGCCCGAGCCGGTAAAGCTTTTTAAACACACTGCTCCCATAGGCTTCCAGGACAATGGGCAGCAGAACCGCGTTGGCCAGGCCGTGGGGGACATTGTACCGTCCACCCAGAGAGTGGGCAACCGCGTGAACATAACCCACATAGGACTTGGAAAACGCGATCCCGGCCTCATGGGCGGCCGTGAGCATTTGCTTTCGGGCATTCAGGTTACTTCCGTCCAGATAAGCGGTTTCAATATTTTCAAAAATAAGCTTTACCGCGTGAAGGGCCAGACGCCTGGTTTCCTGGGTGGTAGAGCCGCCGATATAGGCTTCCACGGCGTGGGTGAGAGCATCCATACCGGTGGTGGCGGTAAGGCTTCCCGGCAGGCTGAGCGTCACCACCGGATCCAGAACCGCGTAGCGGGGAATGAGCGTAAAGCTGTTTATGGTATACTTATGACGGGTAGCGCTGTCGGTAATGACTGCGGCAAGCGTCACTTCACTGCCGGTTCCGGCGGTTGTGGGAATGGCTATCAGAGTGGGAATGGGGCGCAGAACCTTTAACAGCCCTTTCATCTTACCGATGCTCTTTTTGGGATAGGCCGCTCTTGCGCCCACGGCCTTGGCGCAGTCCATGGGAGAGCCGCCGCCCAGCGCGAGGATGGCTTTGGCGTTCTTCTCCTGAAAGAGGGCATAGGCCGCTTCCACGTCGCGGTCGGTGGGGTTGGGATTTACGCCGTCGTATACGGCGCAGCCGATCTTTGCTTCGGAGAGGAGCGTCAGCAGCCGTGACGCGGTATCCGTTTTTCGGAGCGTGGAGTCCGTCACCAGCAGGACTGACGAAACATGCAGCTCATTCAGTAAAGAAGGGACATCGTCCACACTCTCCAGGCGCTTGGGTTCCCGATAGGGAAGGATCGGCAGGGCGATCCGGAAGAAAAACTGCCAAGTACGACAGTAGACTTTCTGCAATAAATTCATGATAGATACCTCCTTGGGATATGGCTGGAAGATCAGCGGTTTTGCCACTGACTGATGGCGGCCGGTATACTGCTGTTTTTTTCAAGCTCTTCAAAGCCCTTTGCCAAAGTTTCCAGTGTGCGGTAAAAACTGATAAGTTCCGGCTCGGGAATATTTCGGCTGACGGTATGCTGAATGTCCGTGACAACCGCCGCGATGACCTCCGCCAGCTCCTGTCCTTTTTCTGTGAGCATCAGTTTCCAGCCGTACCGCCGCTTGCCGCTTTCGCTGCGGGTGAACACAAAGCCCTTGTCAAAAAGCTCGTTGATCTCTCTGGACACCAGGCTTCGGTTGGAATTGCCTGCCGCCGCCAGCTCGGAGGCAGAAAGCCCTTCCGGATGCGTTCCCAGCAGATAGATCCAGAATACGTGGACCCCTTTCAGGCCAAGCTGCATGGTGTAGCGTGTCTTGATCTTCTGAATGGTATTGTGAATGCAGGAGATCAGGGTGGAAAATTCTTCAAAACGTATCTGCTCAGGCATGGGCGCCACCTCCAAGTGGATATTGTATACCGGAAATGTTTACCTGTCAACATTTATAAGCTCCATAAAAATGCATTGTTGTTCCGTATCTTTAATAGGAAAGAGCAGAACATGGCCGAAGTGCGGCGGAATGGAGGAAAATATGAGAAAAAAGGGACTTGTGATCGGAGGAACCGCGATAGGGGCGGCGGCGCTGACAGCGGTTCTGGTATTGCCGGCGGTCATGCCGCGCGGCACGGACCCCGAGGCGCCTAAAGGGGCGGAGGTTTATACGGAAACGGCAAAAGAGGAGAAGGAGGAAGATCCTGCCCGGACAGACGGAACCGTACCTTCCTCAGCGGAAGAGGAGAAGGACGAAGAAAAGTACGAGGGAATACCCCTGGAAATGGAAGAGGATAAACAGGAAATGCTGAAGCAGGGTATCAATCAGTTCGCTTTTGAGATGTACGGAAAACTGAACCAGGGAGAAAACATGTTCTTTTCCCCCTACAGTATCTGCAGCGCCCTTTCCCTTTTGAACCTGGGCGCGGGCGGCGCTACCAGGGAAGAACTGGAAACCGCGTTAGGCATCGCCGATCCGGAGGCGTGGAATGCCGCCATGGGGGAATATATCCGGAAAGAATATTCGGAAGATACTTATTTTCTCTCCGCCAACGCGCTGTGGATGCAGGAGGATGCGGAGTGGGCGGAAAATATAGAAGAAGATGTGCTGACGCCCGCCCACGGCTGTTATAACGCCGCCGTGGAAAAGCTGGATTTTTGCGGAAAGCCGGAAGAAGCCATAACGACGATCAACGCGTGGGCAAAAGAGAATACAAAGGGCATGATCGAGCGGATAAGCGCCGTGCCGCTGCCGGAAGACACGGTGATGGTATTGATGAACGCCGTATATTTTGAGGGAAAGTGGGAAACGCCCTTTCTGGAGGACGATACCTACGAGCAGACGTTCTACGGGACGGAAGGCAGTACGGAAACGGAGATCATGCATCTGACGGACGCGGAATGCGCCTATATAGAACGGGACGGGATCAAGGGGGTTGCCATACCTTATAAAAATTCCACGCTGGTCATGAAGGTTTTCCTGCCCATGACAGAGGCGCTTCCCGAAGATTCCGCCATAAGTATGAAAAGCCCCGATATAGAAAGCCTTTTCGGAGCGCTGGACAATGAGGAAAAACAGGCTTTACTGGATGCGCTGGATACGGCGGAGAAAACCGAGCTGAAAATGCTGGCGCTGCCGAAATTTACCATGGAGTACGAGGTGGGAAGTTTTAAGGAGATCCTCACGGCAATGGGGATCAAATCGGTATTCACAAGGGAAGCGGATCTGAGCGGGCTGGGGGAAGGACTGTATGTTTCGTCGGCTGTGCATCGGGCGAAGATCGAAGTGGATGAAAACGGCGCCAGGGCGTCAGCGGTAACGGCTTTTGACGTGGCGGGGATGGCGCTGGAGGAGGAACCGCCGAAAACCTTTATCGCGGACCGTCCTTTCCTCTATGTGATCCAGGATACGGAAACGGGGATCGTGCTGTTTATGGGGCGTATGAATACCGCGGAATAGGGCGCGGCGGAAGAAAATTTGTGAAATTTGCATGAAAGGACTACCTTTTCCGCTGAAAATGGATTATAATGTAGGGCAGGCTGCTGGTAAGATCTGCCGCGGCCAGGAAAAGGAAGGAGAAATTCCATGTCAAAGCAGGAAACACCTCAAAAAGACGAAACACAGAAAATTGTGACAAAATATGACAGAAAGGTACAGCGCAGGAAAGAGGAAGCGGCAAGAGCCGAACGGGAAAAAAAGATAGGCCGTATCGTGGGGATCGCCATACTGGTACTGATCGTGGCGGCCATTGCCTATCTGCCGGTCAGGAAATTCATCGCGGCGCATTCCACTTACATCATGGTGGGGGATCATAAGATCAGCGAAGTGGAGTTCGATTATTACTACACGCTGACAAGCAACGACTATCTGGAAACCTATGGCGATTATCTCGCCTACCTGGGCCTGAACGTGAACGGTTCCTTTGATTCTCAGGCGTACAGCGATACCATGAGCTGGAAAGATTATTTTGACCAGCTGACGGTGGATGCCATCAGGCAGAATAAAGCGCTGCTGGACGAGGCGGAGGCGGCGGGATTTACCTATGATCCCTCCGAGGAGTACCAGGCGTTTGTAGATGATAATAAAGAAGCGGCGGCGGATGCCGGCGTGACCACGGGCAAATACTACAGACTGACCTTCGGAAATTACGCCACGGCGTCCAATATCCGGCCGTTTGTGGAGGACGGTTATATCGCTACCGCGTACTACAGGCAGGTGGCGGAGAGCAAAGAGGCTTCCGAGGCGGAGATCCAGGCATATTATGACGAAAATACCGCGGATTATGACAGCGTGGATTACCGGATGACCCAGATAGATGCCCAGATCCCCGAAGCGCAGACCACCACGGACGCGGACGGCAATGAGGTGACCACGGAACCCACTGAGGAAGAGATCCAGGCGGCAATGGACGAAGCGAAGAAACTGGCGGACGAGGCGCTGCTCACGGTGGGAGAAAACGGTACGGAAACCATCGGCAGCTTAAGCAGCGGAGTATCCACCGTCTATCGGGAATGGCTTTTCGATGACGCCAGAAAAGAAGGTGACACCACTGTCATAGAAGACACGGTCAGCCACAGATACTATGTTTTGATGTTTGAAAAGAGATACCTGAATGAAAGCAGGAAGACCGCTACCATCCGTGCCATTATGACAACCCTCGGGAACGGAGAGGCTATTTTGGCGGAGTGGGCGGCAGCCGGAGGAACGGAAGAGGCTTTTACCGCGCTGGTACCGTCTTACAGCCAGGATACTTACAGCAACCGAAGCGGCGGCCTCTATGAAGAACTGAACAGGAGCGCTCTGCCGGACAGCCTGAACGACTGGATCTTCTCGGAGGAGCGTAAGCCGGGAGATACGGTGAGCCTGGTCGATCAGGGAGTGACTTATGTACTCTATTATGTCAGCGAAGGACGCCCCGAATGGCAGGTAAGGATCGCCGGCACGCTGCTGAGCCAGACCATGAGCGATTACATGACGGAGATAGAGGAGAAGTGGAGCACGGTATCCGATCCCAAAGGAAAGCTGGTCTATCTGAAGACGCCGGAAACCGGTACAGAAGAAACCGGTACGGAAGAATCCGGTACGGGAGAAACCGCGCCGGAAACAGTACCGGAAACCGCTGCGGGATCCGAAACGGAAACGGAATAGACCGAAACGACTTCCCGGTCCCAGGCGGCCGCGGAGAGAGCCGGGATGCCGGATACGCGAGAAAAAGCCTCCCATGCGGGCCGCGGCCTGCCGGGAGGTCTTTTTATAGGCGGCCGGTATAAGGGGCCAGCTCCAGCCGGATAAAGTATCCCTGGTTGTGCTTACAGACAGGGCATAACGCCGGGGCGGCGCTGCCCCGGTAAATGTGGCCGCAGTTTAAGCACATCCACGCGGTTTCTGCCTCGGCAACAAAGAGTTTTCCCTGTTCCAGCAGGTCGGCGAACAGGCCGAAACGGTCACCGTGGGTTTTTTCGATACCGGCGATCAGCTCAAAAGCCGCCGCCGCTTCCGTAAATCCTTCTTCCCCGGCTTTTTCCGCGAAATGCCGGTACACGTCATCGTGTTCTTCGTACTCGTTGTGCTGGGCGGAACGTAAGAGCGAGGCCACGTTTTCACTGATGTCCACGGGATAGGAGCCGTTGACGGAAACGGATTCCCCGCTCAGCGAGGTCAGCAGGTTATAAAAGACCTCCGCGTGCTCCCGCTCCTGATCGGCGGTAAAGGTAAATACGGCGCTGATGACATACAGCTCCCGGCTGCGGGCCTGTCCGGCCGCGAAGCTGTAGCGGTTGCGGGCCATGCTTTCCCCCGCGAAGGCTCTCATAAGGTTTTCTTTGGTTTCACTGTTCTTAAAATCTGCCGGCATAGAAACCTCCTTTTTATCTGATCTTGACCTATAGGATACGCGGAAAGGAGAAAAAATATGCGCGGCCCGCGGCGGATCGGAAGAAGGCAATGAGAAGAGAGGAGATGGAAGCGATATGGGGACGGTGATCTTTGATCTGGACGGTACATTGATCGACACGGAAAAATATTTCAAGGTATTCTGGAGAAAGGCGGCCGCGGCCTTCGGGTACTCCATGAGCGAGGAGCAGGCCCTGCAGCTGCGGAGCCTGGGCAGACCTTACGCGCCGGCCCTGCTGCGGGAATGGTTTGGCCCGGAATTTGACTATCTCGCGGTGCGGGAGGTACGCCGGAAAATGATGAAAGAGTTCCTGGCGGAAAGAGGCGTGGAATTAAAACCCGGCGCGAAGGAAGCGCTGAGCCGGTTAAAACAGAAGGGATTTAAGGTGGCCCTGGCTACCGCCACGCCTGTGGAGAGGGCGTCGAGGCAACTGAAAGAAACGGGGATCTATGAATATTTTGACGAGATCGTCAGCGCGGCGGGAGTGGAACGGGGCAAGCCCGCGCCGGACGTATATCTGGCCGCCTGCAGGCTGCTGGGAGAAAAGCCGGAGGACTGCATGGCCGTGGAGGATTCCCCCAACGGGGTGAGAGCCGCTTACGACGCGGGACTGCGGGTGATCATGGTGCCGGATCAGACGGAGCCGGACGAGGAGTTGAAACGGCTGCTGTACGCGCGCGTTTCGTCCCTGCTGGAGCTGCCGGAAGCGGTGGATCCGGGGACCGCGGCAGATGAAAATGCCGTTTTGTCTTGACAAAAAACGGTTCGTGTCCCACAATCAAAGGGCAGAGATACAAAGAGGAGGAGAAAAAATGGCAGAGAAAAAAATGGTGGAAGCAATCACCTCCATGGAGGAGGATTTTGCCCAGTGGTATACAGACGTGGTGAAGAAAGCGGAGCTGATCGACTATACCAGTGTCAAGGGCTGCATGGTGATCAAGCCCGCGGGCTACGCGATCTGGGAACTGCTGCAGAAGCAGCTGGACGAAAGATTTAAGGCCACGGGAGTGCAGAACGTATATCTGCCCATGTTTATTCCGGAAAGCCTGCTGGAGAAAGAAAAAGACCATGTGGAAGGCTTCGCGCCTGAAGTGGCGTGGGTAACCCACGGCGGCCTGCAGCCCCTGCAGGAAAGGCTCTGCGTAAGGCCCACTTCCGAAACCTTGTTCTGTGATTTTTATAAAAACGACGTGCATTCCTACCGGGATCTGCCCAAAGTATACAATCAGTGGTGTTCCGTAGTGCGCTGGGAGAAGGAAACCAGACCGTTCCTGCGTTCCAGGGAGTTTTTGTGGCAGGAGGGGCACACCGTTCACGCCACTGCCGAAGAAGCGGAGGAGAGGACCATTCAGATGCTGAACGTGTACGCGGACTTCTGCGAGGAGGTACTGGCGATCCCCGTTATCAAAGGACGCAAGACCGACAAGGAAAAATTCGCGGGAGCGGTGGCCACCTATACGATCGAGGCGCTGATGCATGACGGCAAGGCGCTGCAGTCCGGCACCAGCCACAATTTCGGTGACGGTTTCGCTAAAGCTTTCGGCATTCAGTTTACGGACCGGGACAATACCCTGAAATACGCGCATCAGACTTCCTGGGGCATGACCACCCGTATGATAGGCGCCATTATCATGGTGCACGGTGACAATTCGGGGCTGGTACTGCCGCCCAAGGTGGCGCCTGTCCAGATCGACATTGTTCCCGTCCAGCAGCAGAAAGAAGGCGTGCTGGATAAGGCGTATGAGCTGAAGGCCCGGCTGGAGAAGCGTTTCCGCGTAAAGGTAGACGATACGGACAAGAGCCCCGGCTTTAAGTTCGCGGAAGCGGAAATGAGAGGATTCCCCCTGCGGCTGGAGATCGGTCCCAGGGATATAGAGGCGGGAAAGTGTGTCCTGTGCAGAAGGGATACCGGCGAGAAACTGGAAACGGCGCTGGAAGAAGTGGAAGAAAAGGCGGCGGCGCTTCTGGAAACCATTCATCACGATATGCTGGAGAGAGCAAGAGCCCATCGGGACGCGCATACCTATACTGCCCGTAATTATGAAGAATTTGAAAAGCTCTTTACGGAAAAAGCCGGATTTGTCCGGGCCATGTGGTGCGGCGATCAGGCCTGCGAGGACGCCATCAAGGAAAAACTCAGCGTTACCAGCAGATGTATGCCTTTTGAACAGGAAAAGATCGCGGATACCTGCGTCTGCTGCGGCAGACCGGCCAAAAAAATGGTCTATTGGGGCCGGGCGTACTGATCTCATTTTAATATGGAAGGAGAAGCGGCTATGCTTTGCCAGGAAATTCCCGTTCGGACGGAAGGCTCCCTTCCCGGTTCCAAACTGGTGGTCTATATACAGGATCATTCCGAGTCCCTCTATATAAAGGAGCGGCCCATGGTACTTCTGTGTCCGGGAGGCGCCTACGCGTATACCTCGGACAGGGAAGCGGAAAGCATAGCGCTGCAGTTTCTGGCAATGGGCTGCCACGCGGCGGTGCTGCGGTATTCCACGGCGCCGGCGGTATATCCCACGCAGTTAAAGGAACTGGCGTGGTCCGTAAAGCTGCTTCGGGACAAGGCGGCGGAATGGCATATCCTGCCGGATAAGCTGATCGTGCAGGGCTGCTCCGCCGGAGGCCATCTGGCGGCTTCCCTGGGCGTGTTCTGGAAGGAAAAATGGCTGGGGGAGGCGGTTGGCGCGGATCCGGAACAGATCCGGCCCGATGCCCTGCTTCTGTGTTATCCGGTCATTACTTCGGGAGAATTCGCGCACAGGGATTCTTTCCAAAATCTCACAGGGGGAGATACCTCGCGGTGGGAGAAGCTCTCGCTGGAAAAGCAGGTCAATGAGGATACGCCCAGAACTTTTATATGGCATACCTTCGCGGATGCGGCGGTGCCTGTGGAAAACTCCCTGCTTTTCGTGAATGCCCTGTGCGGACACCGTATCCCGGTGGAGTTTCACCTTTATCCGGAAGGCAGGCACGGACTGGCGCTGGCTACGGAACTCACCGCGGGAGCGGACGGCGGCCATATACAGCCGGAATGCGCCTCCTGGGTGGAATTGGCGCGCACCTGGCTGAAAAACCTATAATTTTGCCTGTATAATATGTAAAAAATACAAGGTTTTTTAATTACCCCGCATTCGTTACACTTATTGTGTAAAAATAGGCGGGGTATCTTTATGCGTAATTTTCAGATACACCGGTCTAAATTATTTAGGAGGATAAGACAATGAAAAAGTTCAAAAAGTTGTTGGCAGCCGTGTTTGCCTGCGCTCTTGCACTGAATGTAAGCCCTGTGCTTTCCGTACAGGCTGCACAGAGCACTGACGGCCTGGCGGACGGCACCGCATACCTCAACATCAACAACGCCGACTGGGCGGATTTTGAGGCTGAGTGGACCAACGCGGAAATTACCGGTGACGGTTCCTATACCGTTGCGATGAAGGCCGCGGAACCTCAGAACCTGGCGCAGTTCAACGCGCTGGAGGTAGTAAACGGCGAGTCCGTTCTGGGAACCGGCTGTGTACTTACCGTAGACAGCATTAAGATCAACGGTGAAGAAGTAGAGCTTCAGGGCCCCAGCTTCACCTGCTCCGCGGACGGAGCGGGCGTGACCACCCGTGTAAACATCTACAATGAATGGAACGCTCCCGACGAAACCGCGACCGCGGGCGATGATTCCCATCTGGATCAGCGTGTAGCGGAAGGCAGCGTTATGGATGCTACCGCGATGCTGTTCTCTTCCGATTACCTGACCGCGGGCATTACGGATCTGGAGGTTGCCTTTACCGTATCCGGTTACGGCACCGCAGCCGCTGAAGGCGGATCCAGCGCCCCTGTTACGGCGGAAGGTCCCGCTATGGCGCACCTGAACATCAACAATGCCGACTGGACAGAGTTTGAAGGCGAATGGACTGACGCCGAGATTACCGGTGACGGCACCTATACCGTATCCATGACCGCCGCTGAGCCTCAGAACCTGGCGCAGTTCAACGCGCTGGAAGTAGAGAACGGCGAGCTTTTGATGGGTACCAGCTGCGTACTGACAGTAGACAGCATTAAGATCAACGGCGAAGAAGTAGAGCTTCAGGGTCCCAGCTACACCTGCTCCGCGGACGGAGCGGGCGTGACCACCCGTGTAAACATCTACAATGAATGGAACGCTCCCGACGAAACCGCGACCGCGGGCGATGATTCCCATCTGGATAATCGTGTAGCGGAGGGCAGCGTTATGGACGCTACCGCGATGCTGATCTCTTCCGATTACCTGACCGACCTGACTTCCATAGAAGTGACCTTTACCGTTTCCGGTTTCGGCGCTTCCGCGGCAGCCGGTGAGGCGGCAGGCAGCGAAGTTCCCGCAGTGGACCTGGGCGGTACCTACCACGCGTATTTAGGTTTCCAGACTCCCAAGTATTCTTTCCGTAACGCGTTTGACGATGCGGATTACGGCCGTGATTCCGATTACTTCAATCAGGTTACCGGCTGGGATGACAGCAACAACGCGGTTGTGATCCCCGGTACCTTTACCGATGTGGAGATCGCCGGCAACGGTACTTACACCGTATCCGTAGACGGACTGGAGTTCCCTAACGGAGAGTTTGACGGACAGGAATATATGAACCTGATCTTCCTTTCCACCGATATCCCTAACACCGGCGAGATCACCATCTCCGATGTAGAGCTGAAGGTCGATGGCAAGAAAGTAGATCTGGCATCCGCAGGTGCTGTTGTAAGCCCGGATTCCGTAAACTATGTCAATATACTGCTTCAGAATATCTGGAACAACGACGTAAAGGAGATCGGCTACTACGGGGTTCCTATGACCAGCATGAGCATTACCTTTACCGTAAGCGGCTTTAACTATGACGCGGCTCCCGCGGAGGAGGCACCTGCTGAAACTCCCGCGGAAAGCCCTGCGGCAAGCGAGGCGCCTGCTGAAGAAGGCGGCAGCAATACCGGCCTTATCGTAGGCATTGTAGCGGCAGTGGTTGTAGTTGCGGGCGGCGCGGCAGGCGTTGTAGTAGCGAAGAAGAAAAAAGGCGATAAGAAATAACGGATATCGTCCTGTGTTTCTGAAAAGCAGAAGGGCGTCCGGTCCTTGACCGGATGCCCTTTTTTTATTCTTTTCGTTTCTTACAAAAATTTATTTTTGAATGCATTTATAGCGAAATAATTACTGTATTTTCTATCAAGTATTTACGGTATCTTTTAGACCTTGTTTCACTGTATAATTTAAGCTAGGAGTAAAAGACAGGATTCTGTATTTATGGCTTTTTACTGCGCAGAGCCCGCCGGATCGGGAGTGTTTGCACGGTCCGGTTTCTCCGAAAGCAGTCGCAGTGGCGGAGGTTAGTAATGAACAAGAACGCAACGGGAAAGGAAAAGACTGCCGGTTACATTTATTATGTGGCAAGGATATCAGCGCTGCTGTTGGTGTTTCTGATATTTTTCCCCGCATTTAACCCGGCAAAGATCTGCGGATATGTGAATAAGAACATGTCCCTTTTTACCACCGGTATTTCTTACTCCGGATTGGTGGAGCAGTGTACCAGAGCTTTTAACATGGGCTGGGTACAGGAATCCTCTTTTGTACTTCTGTTTATTTCCAGTATGGTAACCTGCATCGGTATCGCGGCTACGGCGGCAATGGGATGTATGTCTTTGGGCAATGTGAAGTTAAAACGGCTGGGCAACTGGTTCGGCATTGGAGGCGGCGTGGCTTCCCTGCTGGGGCTGGGCGGCATTTACCTGGCTTACTCCCAGGTGGCGCAGACCATAAAGCCCGATAAGGTAGCGCCGAGTTATCCTCTGCAGAACAACATCATATTCTTTGTGATCGTGGCTCTGGCTCTGATATCCTCAGTGGCGGTACAGATCCTGCTGCCCAAGGCGGAGAAGGACGCGAAGTATGAGATGGAATCCAAATTCAAACTCTTTTTGATGTTCCTTCCTTTCGCGCTGCTGATATTCCTGTTCTCCTATCTGCCTCTGTACGGCTGGAGATACGCTTTTTATGATTATACTTCCGGAGGTACGCTTTCCAGCGAGAATTTTGTAGGCTTCAGATGGTTTACCTCTGTGTTCCAGAACGCGGCGACCAGGGACGATATTGTGCGGGTGCTGCGCAATACGCTTGCCATGAGCGGTCTGGGTATCGCCACCAGCTGGTGCGCCATGGCTTTCGCCATCTTCCTTTCGGAGGTCAAAACCCCCTGGGTAAGGCGTTTTGTACAGACATTTACCACCATTCCCAACTTCATAAGCTGGGTTCTGGTATACGCGATCGCTTTCGCGATCTTCGCTTCCGACGGTTTTATCAGCAGTATGTTTGTCAATGCCGGTATCTGGAGCGAGGGTGTGAACATGCTGCAGAGCGGTTCCCATATGTGGTTAAAGATGCTGGCCTGGGGTATGTGGAAAGGAATCGGCTGGAGCGCTATTATCTACATAGCGGGCATTTCCGGTATCGACCAGCAGCTCTATGAAGCGGCTACCGTGGACGGCGCCGGCAGGTTCCAGAAGATGTGGCATATTACGGTACCCGGCCTGATCTCCACCTATATGGTGCTGCTGCTGATGTCCATCGCGGGTATCCTGAGCAACGGTATGGATCAGTATTTAGCATTTTACAATTCCAACAATATAGACACCATTGAGGTACTGGACCTTTATGTATACCGGGCCGGTCTTGTCAACGGGTCCATATCTTTCTCCACCATGGTCGGCATGGTGAAATCCGTTATCAGCGTGATACTGCTCTTCGCGGCTAACGGTATTTCCAAGCTGGTCCGCGGTGAGAGTATTGTTTAGGAGGTGCAGAAATGGCTAAGACGGCACAGGAAAAGCTGGACGCGAAGGCGGAAAAGCGCTACAACAAAACTCATAAAAGACAGTATAAACTCACACCGGGCGATATTGTGTTCAATATTTTGAACTATACGTTCTTTATCGTATTTACGCTATGCTGTCTGTTCCCCTTTTACTATCTGTTTATCAATACCATTTCCGATAACAATCTGGTAAGCAGGGGTATGGTCAACTTTATTCCCCGGGGGATCCATCTGAGCAACTACACGAATCTGGTAAAATCCAGTGAGATCCTGCAGGCATTTCTGGTTTCTATCGGCAGGACACTGATCGGTACGGCGCTGATGGTGCTGGCCTCCGCCTTTATCGGCTATGTGGTGACCAAGCAGCAGATGTGGCACAGAAAATTCTGGTACCGATTCCTGGTCATCACCATGTATTTCAACGCGGGTACCATTCCCTGGTATCTGAATATGTCCATGCTGGGACTGACCAACAACTTTATGGCCTATATCATCCCCGGCATTGTGGCTCCCTACAACATTATCCTGGTAAAGACCTATATTGAGTCCATCCCGGGAGAGCTGGAAGAGAGCGCGTTTATGGACGGCGCGGGCTACATGACGATCTTCAGACATATCATCTGGCCGCTGTGTAAGCCGATCCTGGCAACGATCGCGATCTTCGGCGCGGTAGGACATTGGAACTCCTTTACGGATTCCCTGATCTTAATGCAGAACGCGCCTCAGCTCTATACCCTGCAGCACAGGCTGTATCTGTATCTGAACACCACCACCAACCTGGCGGCGCTGATGCAGTCCGGCGGCGGCAACCTGGAGGGCGTTATGCAGAGCGCGTTAAACGCCAAGACCATCAAATATACCATTTCCATGGTATCTATTATCCCGATCCTGCTGGTATATCCTTTTATGCAGCGGTATTTTGAAAAAGGTATTATGCTGGGCGCCGTTAAGGGCTGACGGAGCACTGCTAATATAGATAAAGGAGGACAAGATCATGAAAAAGATGAAAAGAGCGGTAGCGATGGCGCTGGCCCTGATTATGACCGGCAGCCTGCTCTCCGGCTGTGGCGGTGGCGGCGGCAAGCCCATCACCCTGACCATTTACAGCCAGCTGGCAAATTACTCCGGCGAAATGCAGGGCTGGTTTGCCACGATTTTTAAAGAAAAATGGAACGTAAAAGTCAATCTGGTTCCCGACGGTGACGGCGTGTTTGATACCCGTATGGAAGCCGGTGACCTGGGTGACATCGTTATCTGGGGAAATGACGGCGGAGATTATGTGACCGCTGTCGAGGCAGGAATGCTCTACGATTGGGAAGAAGACAATCTGGTGCAGGAGTACGGCCCCTATATCTGGGAAAATATGCAGGAAGCGCTGGAGAAGAACAGGGAAGTATCCGGTGACGGTAAGATCCACGGCTTCGGACATGGCGTGGCAAGAAGCTCTGAGAGCCATGACGCGTTCTTCTATACCTGGGACGCCCGCTGGGATCTGTATGAGCAGCTGGGACATCCCGAGGTGAAGAACCTGGATGATCTGCTGGATGTGCTGGAGGATATGCAGGCGCTTCAGCCCACTGGTGATGACGGCAAAAAGACCTATGCCATGTCCATCTGGCCCGACTGGGACGGCAACTATGTTATGTATGTAAAAGCTATGGCTACGGCGTATTACGGTTATGATGAGTTTGGATTTGGACACTACAATCCCCAGACAGGCGAATTCTATGACGCTCTGTCCGACGGAAGCCCTTATCTGGAGATGCTGGAGTGGTTTAACGAAGCGTACAGAAGAGGACTGCTGGATCCCGATTCCATGACGCAGAAGTATGACGAGATGATCGCCAAGGTACAGAACGGCAATGTGCTCTTCTCCATATTCGATTACGCGGGAAGCGACGGATTTAACAATGATGACCATTTTAAGGTAAATCAGATCATGCTGCCTCTGGTACCGGAAGAGGCCAGCCCCATTGTAGCGGGATTATCTCCCAAGGGCGGCAACCGTGTATGGTCCATCGGCGCCAACACCCAGTATCCTGAGCTGTGCATGGAGATCATCAACTGGCTGTCCACTCCCGAAGGCGTTATTACTATGGAGTACGGACCGAAAGGACTTTGCTGGGATTATGATGAGAACGGCAGAACCTATATGACCGATTTTGGTAAGACTTGTGTAGAAGACAGACAGACCTTAATGCCTGACGAGTGGGGCGGCGCTACCTTCAATGACGGCGCGTTCCAGCCCAACAACAGGACCTGGTCCATCGCGGATGTAAACCCGGAATCCGGCGAACCTTATGATAAACAGTACTGGCTGAGCTACCAGGTACCGGAGGGCCGCTGTGACGCGGAGCGTGACTGGCGTACCGTGACCGGTTCCCAGACCGTACAGGAATATATGGACGCCAGAGGCAAATATCTGATTGATCCGCCTAACAACTATTCCGAAAGCAAGCGTGACGCGGAGCTGGATCAGAAGTGGCAGCAGATAGCTACCTGCTTAAAGGATTACAGCTGGAGGGCTATCTACGCGGAGAGCGAAGAGGAGTTCAACCAGATCGTCAGCGAGATGCAGGCGAGAGCGAAGTCCTATGGCTATGATGAATGTATCGCGTGGTGCGTGGCAGAGGCGGCCAGAAAGAACGAACTGCAGGCGCCGCTGCGATAAGACAGGCAGATAAAGTAAAACCGAAAAGAACAGAAAGAGAGGGCTGTCGGCTTGGCAGCCCTTTCTGAATCATGAGGACGGAACATGAAATTTTTCAGTGTGGACGGCGGTCTGTACAAATTTATGTCCAGGCTGTGGGATATGATAAAACTGAATTTTCTCTGGATGCTGTTTTCGCTTCCCGTTTTCACTATAGGAGCCGCTACGGTGGCGGCCTACAGCGTGACGCTGAAAATGGTGGATGAATCGGAAGGCTATGTGGGAAGGCAGTTTATAAAAGCGTTCAGGGATAACTGGAAACAGGGTATACCGCTGGGGCTTCTGGGGCTGCTGGCGGCTTATGTGGTATATCTGGACTTTGAACTGTTCAACAAAGTGGAAAACAATCCCATTCTTTTTCTGATCGCGGGTATTGTGTCGGCCTTTGTGTTTGCCATGGCGTTTATCTACGCTTTTCCGCTGAGCGCCCGTTATGAAAATACGCTGCCGGAAACCCTGAGAAATTCCGCCAGGATCGCCACCCGTTATTTTCTGCGGACCCTGGCGCTGGCGGCGGTGCTGGCGGTGGAAATTTTTATCGGCCTGTTTAATACCACCACGCTCTTTTTCGCCATTCTTATAGGGCCCGCCTGCCTGATGCTGACGGTAAGCGGTTTCGCGATCTATTTCTTCCGGGAGATAGAGCGGGAACCGGGTTCTGTAAGAGAAAAGGAAACGGAAGAAGACGAGGAAAAATAAAAAGAGAGCGCCGGCCCGCGGCGCTCCTTATTTTTTGCCTGCATATTTTTTGCGGAATTCCGCGGGGCTTTCTCCCACATATTTGCGGAACTTCTTATGAAAATAGTCCACATTGCGGTAGCCGGCCTGCTCCGCCACTTCATAGACCTTCAGCTGATTCTCCAAAAGAAGCCGCTTGGAATGCTCGATCCGCAAGCGGTCCACATAGGAATTAAAATTTTCTCCCACCGTCTGGGTGAAGATCTTTCCCAGGTAGGCGCTGTTATAGCCGAAGAGCGGCGCGATGGTTTCCAGCTTGATATTGTTCCGGTAATTGTGGTCGATATAATAGAGGATATCGTCCAGGACATTGTTGCGGCCCGGATTGCCGGTGGCGTTCATGATCGCCTCGGACTGTTCCCACAAAAAACGCATGATCTCATAGAGGTAATATTTCCCGCGGATGAGCGTGATGACCTCTGAATTGGAAGGAAAGGGAATATTCACCATGGGGTAGATCAGTCGGATCTTTTCCTTGATGCACAGATACAGATCCGTTAGAAAAAGCTTTACCTCCCCGACATCATTGTTCACATTGTACAGATCGTTCTCCAGTCCGCGCAGGGCTTCACTGACACTGCGGCGGTTAAAGGTCTGCAGATAGCCGGTGAGAGTATCCGCGTATTCCGCCAGCGTCTTCGGCGAAAGGCGCAGGGCGCTCTCCCCGGGGGCGGAAGGCTCCTCATAGCCCAGCGTATGACAGCCGTGGGAGCAGAAAAACCGGCGGGAGATCAGGCGGCTCGCTTCCTCATAGGACAAATGGATATCCGCGGCGCTCCGCACGGGCCGGCCGTAAGCCAGAAAAAACATATCCATGGGGCTGCCTTTCTGTGGGGGGGCTTCTCCGTGGTAATGCTCCAGAAAATCATGAAAGCGGTTAAGGGCGTAGGTGCCTTTTAATAAGACCACGGTATTCTGGTCCGTTTCAAAAGAATGAAAGGTATGTTCTTCCCGGTTGGTGACCTTTAACAGATCCGCGAAGCGGTAGGATCCGCCGTTCTCCGGGTTGAAATTTTCGCAGATGACAACCTGGTATACATCGGCATCCAATTCCAGCATCTTCAGGCTTTCGGGAGAGAAGAACATTTCTTCTTCCGTTTCACCGGTGATCAGTTCCCGGAGGATAACGTTCCGCGCCCTGCGTGTGAAAAGCTCCCGCGTTTTCGCGTCGAGAGCTTCCCTGTCCAGCGCGCGCTTTATTCTGGAAACGGCTTCGGAAAGAGCGTCTTTATCCACGGGTTCCTCCAGCCAGTCCTCCACGCCGCGGCGGACGGCCTCCCGCGCGGCGGAAGGGTCCGGACTGCCGCCCAAGATAATAAAACGGGTTCCGGCTCCCTGCTCTTTGGCGGCGCCTATCACCGAAAGCCCCGGCATTTTGGATATGCCGGCGGCTATCAACGCCAGATCCGGCCGCAGGGAACAGAGCAGCCGTAGGGCTTCTTCCCCGTCAGCGGCTTCCCAGCAAACGGAAAATCCCGCCGCTTCCCAGTCCAGGGAGCGCTTCAGGTCATCCCGTATATGCGTTTCGTTGTCCGCGATTAAAACCGAATACATAAGTTCTCCTGCTTTCAGCTTGTCAACTGCGTCCTCTTTAGTGTAGGAGTGAATCAAAACTTTGTCAAGAACCGCCGGTAAAAAACTATACGGCGGGGAGGAAATGTGATAAGATAAACAAAGAAAGGCGGTGCGGACGGCGATGTTAAAGGCGGCGGCGGTATTCAGCGACCATATGGTGCTGCAGCGGGAAAAAAAGATAACGGTTTTCGGAACGGGGGAGAGCGGGAGCAGGATCCGGGTTTCCCTGGCGGACAGGATGGCGGAAACGGTCTGCCGGGAAGGAAAGTGGACCGCGTATCTGCCGGAGCTGGAGGCCATGGAAAACGCGGTCATGGAGATCACGGACGGAAAGGAAACGCTGCGCTTTTTGGATGTGGCGGTAGGCGAGGTGTGGCTGGCCGGCGGACAGTCCAATATGGAACTGGAACTGCAGAATGCCGACGGCGGACAGGAGATACTGCGGAGCGCGGCGGCCGGAGGAGCAGCCGCCGGAGCGGCGGAGATAGTACGGAAGATCCGGTTTTACAGTACACCCAAGTTCGCCTATGAGTGCGAAGCGCTGCGGGAAGCGGAACAGAACGCCTGCTGGGAGCTGTTTGGGGAGAAGGAGGCGGCAAAGTGGTCCGCCGTGGGATTTTTCTTCGCGGCTTATCTGGCGGAAAAACTGGGAGTGACGGTGGGCATCATCGGCTGTAACTGGGGCGGGACTTCCGCCAGCGCGTGGATGAGCAGAGAAGCGCTGATGGAGCAGGACGCCACGAAAAGTTACGTGAAAGAATACGAAAACAGTCCGTGGATCCGGAAATCCAGGGAAGAACAGATAAAGGATTACAACGAGTATCTGGCCTATCACGCGGACTGGGAGAAACGGGCGGGAGAGATCTACGCCAGAAATCCCAGGGAGCCTTTTGACAAGGTGCAGGAGGCGGTGGGACCCTGCAGATATCCAGGCCCTTTGAACTGCGCCAATTTTACCAGGCCGTGCGGGCTCTATGAAACCATGCTGCGCAGGCTGACGCCCTATACGCTGCGGGGCTTTCTGTATTATCAGGGAGAGAGCGACGATCACAAGCCGGAGAGTTATTACCAGCTTTTTACCCGCCTGATACGACAGTGGCGAGAAGATTTTGAGGATGAAACCTTACCTTTTCTTCTGGTGCAGCTGCCGATGCATCAATATGAGGGGACGGAAGATACCAAAAACTGGTGCCTGATCAGAGAAGCGCAGTTTAAGGCCTTTCGGAATATCAGAAATACGGGACTGGCCGTGATCATTGACTGCGGGCAGTTTCACGAGATCCATCCCCGCGGCAAGAAGCCGGTGGGGGAAAGGCTGGCGCTTCAGGCCCTTTATCAGGTCTATCACAGGATAGAGGCGGCGGAAGCCTTCGGGCCGGTTTACCGGGATTTCCTCTACCGCGGCGGAGGAATGGAGATTTCCTTTTTCTGCGCGGAGCAGGGTTTTCTGGTAAAGGGGGAACCGTCCGGTTTTGAGATAGCCGGGGAAGACGGGGTATTTTATCCCGCGGAGGCGGTATTTTCGGAAAAGGGCGGTACGGTTTTCATCAAGTCAGAAAAGGTGAAGGATCCGGTCATGGCCAGGTATCTCTGGACCAATTTTGGGGAAGTCAGGGTCTTCGGAAAAAACGGCCTGCCCATGGCGCCCTTCAGAACCCATATTTTTTAAAAGAGAAATAGCCTGTAACAGAGGTGGTATATGAACTATATCGTATTGGACCTGGAATGGAATCAGGGCAGCAAAAACGAGGAACCGAATGAGGAACTGCATTTTGAGATCATTGAGATCGGCGCGGTATGCCTGAATGAGAGCGGCGTGATAGTCAGCGAGTTCAGCCGGCTGATCAAGCCCCAGATCTACCACGAAATGCATAAGATTACCAGCCGGCTCATCCACCTGCAGATGCAGGAACTGGAGCACGGAGAGCCGTTTCCGGTGGTGATGAAGGACTTTATGGAATGGTGCGGCGAAGAGAGGATGTTCTGCACATGGGGGCCTCTGGATCTGGGAGAACTGCAGGAGAACATGCGCTATTACGGCATGGAACCGCTGGCCGCGGGACCGATCCCCTTTTTGGACGTACAGAAGCTTTTCAGCCTTGCCTATGAGGACGGCAGGAGCAGGAGGACGCTGGAATACGCGGTGGATTTTCTGAAGCTGGAAAAGGATATTCCCTTTCACAGGGCGTTCAGCGACGCTTATTACGCGGGCAAGGTACTGGCGGCTATTCCCGGCAGAGTCCGCGGAAATATTTCCTATGATGTTTTTAACCCGCCCCGCAGCCGGGAAGAGGAAGTGAAGATCGTATTTGACACATACGCCAAATATATTTCCAGGGTATTTCCCAATAAAACCGCCGCGCTTTCGGACAAAGAAGTGATCAGCAGCAAATGTTATATCTGCAATAAGAACCTGAAGAAAAAGATCCGTTGGTTCACGCCCAACGGCAGGCATTATTACTGTGTTGCCCAGTGCGATGTCCACGGTCTGATGAAGGGAAAGATCCGCATCCGCAGAGCGGCGGAAGAAGAGGTTTACGTGGTCAAGACTACCCGGTTTATCTCGGAAGAGGAATTTGAAAAAATACGGGAGCGCAGGGAACATGCCAGGGAACAGCGCAAAAAAAGAAGAAAGCGATAGTCCAGCGGTGATATGTCAAGAGTAAATTGAAATTGTTTTTGAGTTGTTTTCATATCATTTGCTGAAAAAAGGG
>CANRPU010000017.1 GCA_947632555.1 uncultured Lachnospiraceae bacterium | reverse complement strand
TGATTTCACAAAAAGGTTACTTTTCTTTTGGAAACGTGAAGTTACTTTTCCCGTGAAATTAGTTTTTAATTCAACCTTGTAAAATCAAGTGACCGTTACTAAACGTGCAGTTTTTATTTGTTGGACAAAAACCTATTGGAAGGGTGTAAAAAGAGCGCTTCGGCAATCTCCGAAACGCTCCTTAGGTATCTGCAAATCAATGCTAACTTTGTTGGACTTTGAGATAATTATTGCAACATGATGTATTACAATGTACCACTGCAAAAAAATTTGTTGGACTTTTGTTGGACTTTCGGCTCTTTGTTGCACCGAAAATCCATTTCCTACTCAATCATTTTACGTATATTTTGAATCATCAGTCCCGAAATAATATACGCTTTCTCTCGATCATTTCCCCAATCCGCTCGATATACTGGGCCACTTCCTTCACATTCTCGCACCGTTCGATGCGCCCGTCCGGGTAGACTCTTTTCGTGATCGATCCTGCCCCCAATGCAAGAATGGTCTGCACTTCCTCCATGATCAGGATATTATACAGACCGTAGCAGTCTTCTTTCGCGTAGCCCACGTTCTCAAAATTGCCCGACATATTTTTCTGGCGGTAGAGATAGTAAGGGTGCATGGAAAGTTCCTTTGCCGCGGCCGCGGCGATTTCCATGGTTTCATCTGTGTTGCGCAGAGCCGAGATACCGTTTTCCTGTATCCACTTGCTCAGTCTGGACGCCCTCTTTACCGCAAGGGAATGCACTGTCAGGGAATCGGGCGCCATTCCCTGAATCTCCCTGACGGTAGCGCGGACATCCTCCGGCCCTTCCTCTGGCAGACCCAGTATGATATCCATATTGATACGGAAATTTCCCACGCTCCTGGCCAGGGCGAAAGCCTCTCTGACCTGTTGGGGGGAAGCCTGTCTGCCTATGAGGCGCAGAGTTTCTTCTTTCATGGTCTGAGGATTGATGCTGATACGATCTACGCCGTATTCCTTCAGCACTTCCAGCTTTTCCCGCGTTATACTGTCCGCTCTTCCCGCTTCTACCGTAAATTCCTTTACCGTGGAAAAATCGTAGACCTGCTTTACAGCGGTCAACAGCCTTTCCAGCTGTTTCGGCTCCAGCGTCGTGGGCGTCCCTCCGCCTATATATACGCTGTCCAGTACCCTGCCGCCCATCAGCTCCTTCGCTGCCAGCATTTCCCGAATCAGACAGTCCAGATAGGTATCTACTTTCTTTTGATATGATCGGACGGGAAAAGAAGTAAAGGAACAGTACAGGCAGGTAGTCGGGCAGAACGGGATTCCGATATACAGACTGTAACCGTCCTCATAGTGCGCCTGGGAAAGCAGCTCCCTTTCCCGCTTCGCGATCTCCAGCCCCAGTTTGGCCTTTTCGGAACTGACAAAATGCTCTTCCCGCATAAAACGGAGAATTTCCGTTTCCTCTTTTCCTTCCTCCAGCATGCTCATAGCGATTTTGGTAGGACGTATCCCTGTAAGGTTCCCCCAGGGCAGGCTTTTTTTCGTATATTCTGACAGTGAGCGATATAAAAATCGCTTAAATCCTGTTTTGTATGCTTTAAAATCCACACTCTCCCTACAGAAAGCCTCCGCCTGCCAGGTATATACCCTGCTTTCTCCCGCGGCGCTGCCGGCATCCGCGAAACACAGCCTCGCGCCATCTTCCCGCAATTCTATCGTCAGCCGCAGCGCTGGGGAATATTCGGCTCTTTTTTCCTCTCCCATATCCGGCGTAATGACCTTGACGTTTTCCTGCGGATAAAAAGCTTTTACCAGAGAGTTGATATCGTACTCAAATCTCGTTTCATTAACGGAAACCGCAAACATGCTGTTTTTCCCTTCCTGTATCCAAGTGTGAAATACGATATCATTATATCGTTTCTCCGCTCTTTTTACAAGTATAACGCAGTCCGTCATAGGAAAGCTTCAAATAGCAGGCCAGATTAACCACCGCCAGCGCAGCCTCCGGGAATACCGGCGTTCGCAGAAAATATTGAGTATACGCTGCCAGCGTGACCAGACAGACCATTATGCATACACCTATTTTTCTTCTGTAAAGTACCGCGTATAAAACAAAGCAGATTTCCATGGCATACCCATATCTGTCATGCATGGCAGGGAAAAACATTAAGCAGGTATACATAACCCAGATGGCAAAATACAGCAGCCTGTGTCCATCCAGAGATATCTGCTTCTTTAATACCCAGTAAGCGCCCGTTCCGACCACCGTAATGGCAAAAGCACAGCCGGCCGCGAAAAAGTCCTCATAGGATACGGGAAAAAGATACCAGATATTGTAATACAGCATTGTCATATTTTTAAAAAGATCTGTCTGTCCTGCGTAAACAGAAACAATATCGCCAATGGGCCTCCCTGCCAGAAGCGAAGGCAGACACAGAAAAAGGTCAACGACAGGGATCAGAAGAAAATGTAGAATGGAAAGCTTCTTTTTCTGCATATAGAGCAGAACCAGCACCGGCAGCAGAAATGCCGCCTGCTGCTTAAACGCGTAACCGCATCCAAACAGCAGAAACGCCATAAAATACTTTTCCCGCAGAAGAAAGAGAATGCACAAAACCAGAAAAAAAGTATATATTACGTCGCACTGTCCCCAATAAGAGCTGTTTAAAATAACTATGGGATCCAGCAAAAGCACGGAATACAGAAATATCGCTTCCGATTTTTTCTCCAGGTGCCGCCACACATAAAAAGCCGCGCAGGAAGCCAGCAGAAAATCAAACAAAATCGACGGAAGCTTGATCAGAAATACCTCATACAGAGGAATGTAAGAAAGCAGCGTCAGAATGATCATATAGGGTGGGTTGTAATTTCCGATTTCCAGCCTCAGCGACTGCAACCCCCCCGCTTCCCTTATGCTCTCCATCCAGGGAAGCAGACACTGCGTCATATCTCCGCTGATATATCCACGCAGAAAGAAACGAATGCCTCCTCCCAGAATCGTAATCGCCGCAAGGTATAAAAACGTCAGATGACGCTTGATCCAATTTTTGATCCTTTCCTCCATATCAGCCAGTTTCCTTATCATATGTTTTTCTCTCCTTTCTATGGACGGCAAGCGCGTACAGGGAATCTCCCCCCATGGTCAGAATGATCCAGGCACTGTTGACCAGATATCTGGCGTTGATTTCCCAGAAAGTATAAAACAGCAGTATTCCAAAAGCGGTCAGATACAGCAGTCCTTCCGCCTCTTCCCGATTCTTTTGACGCACTCTATACCACATTCCGATCAAAAAGAACAGCAGAATGCCTCTCCAGTATCCCTGACTGTAGCAGCGGTATACCAGCCCGTAAAAGGAATCCTCTCCCAGCATGCGCGGCACAAAGCCACTGTGCACCGGCTCCCGCTGCACATATACCTCCGCGTTCAGCGTTCCTCTGCTCCAGAGTCCCTCCGCCTCTTTATGGAACACATGAGCCGCCAGTCCTACCACGCCGTAATCTTCTATCCGTTTCGCGATGGCTTCCCGCAAAAAGTCCTCTTTTTCCTCATAAGAAGTAAAATTTCCTACTTCCGTGACCACTTCCTGATTCCAGGCCCCGCTGCCCACCAGCCCGGTATAAATCCAATAGCCAACGGGCATTTTATAAGTATCTGCTCCCCGGGGCACGAGCAGGCCCAGACTCACGGACAGCGCCCATCCGGCCAGCAGCAGCGTGCCCGCAAAACTTCCTGCGAAAACAGCCGTCTGCCTTTTTCCGAACCCGCCTCTTCTCCCCCGTAGGAGCATATAAAGCAAAACGGCTACGGCCGCGATGACCGGCGTTCCTTTGAAGTGATACCCTAACGCGGCAAGGGCGCCGCTTCCTGCCAGAAAAAAGAAGTTTTGCTTCTTTTTTTCATAAAATACGCACAGAAGGATGGGAAACACCAGGAAAGGCAGGGAAAAAATATCCGTATAGGCAATGGGAAGATAGAACCAATACGGTGTAAACAGCAAAAGACACAGCAGGATAAAATAGGCCTGCCTTTTTCCCTTCAGCAGTTCCACCAGTTTATAAATTCCAAAGAGCGACACGTCCAGCACCAGAATGTTGCAGACAAGCAGGGAAAACACCTGCGCGTTCTCTCCCAGGAAACGGGTGGCCGCAAAGATCAGAACCGTTCCCCAAAAATACAGCAGGTTGTTTGGATACACGGCCAGATAAGAATATCCGGGTACATTTCTGTCATTTAACAGAGCCTTGGCCAGGAGCACCACCGTATCAAAATCCCAGCCCCAGTTATTGGATGTCTGGAAGGCCGCCGTGAACAATATCTGCACGCAGAAAAGCGCTGCCCAGAAAAGCGGAATAAAACGCCGAACCTTTTTTAGCGTGGCATCTTCCACGCGGGCTATTTTTCCTGCTGCCGCGCACAGCAGCAGAATACTGACGATTTCCATTGCGAAGACCGCGGGAAACGGCAAGGTTCCGGCACGGCCGGCTCCAAGGAAAACCCAGCTGAAGATAAATGCGTAGACCGCATAAAATACGGTCCATAAAGATCTTGTGATACGCATTGAAACTTGATTTTCGTAAAGTAACCAGCTTTACGAAAATCCACCACTAAAAAGAGAGTTTGTTCATATTTTCTCTTTTCAGGGCAAAGGAAGAATGCACATACCGGTTCATGGTAATATTCACATTTGCGTGTCCCATGATCTCACTCAGACTCTTGATCTCAAAACCCGCTTCAATGCAGCGTGTGGCAAAGGTATGCCTTAACGCGTGAAAATTCATATCCGGGATCCCCGCTTCTTTCAAATACCGTTTAAAATGGTTCTGTACCGTTCTCGGTTCCATGTACTTATCGGCGCGCCCTGTCAGAAAATATGCGTCTGTTTCCGTTTCGTACATCTGTAAGATCCCGGTAACAAAAGAGGGAAGCGGTATGTCACGCCGTGAGCGGAAAGTTTTCGGATCTGTGATGATTATTTTGCTCTTTTTATTGTCTGTGGCGTAAACATCCTGTATTCTCTGCATGGTCTGCCGTATCTGCAGAATACCGTTCTCCAGATTCAGGTTTTTCCATTGCAGTGCGCACAATTCTCCGATCCGGATGCCCGTATAAAGGCTGAGCAGCGTACCTGCTTTCGGCAGATCCATGTCTGACAAAAGATAATCCCGAAAACGCTGCTGTTCCTCGGGATTCAAAACCTTTATTTCCACGGGTGTTCTCCTGATCAGTATTTTTTTCAGATTGCAGACGGCTATCTGTCCGTTATCATTTCCGTATTCCAATATCATGCGCATCACGCTTAGAATGTCGGTCACGCTTTTCGCGGAAAGAGCGCCTCGCCCGCCGCGCCCCTGTGTCAGCAGCTTACGCATTTCCGCTTCGACACCCGGAACGGAAATGTCATACAGCGCATGATCTCCAAACAGAGGAAGAATATAGGCATTTACCAGATAATAATATCGCGCGTAGGTCGATTCTTTTACACGCAGTTGTATGGATGACAGCCATTGATTTGCCAGTTCTCCATAATTGCTTTCGAATGTACACATACATTCCACAGTATCTGCTCCTTTCAATTTTGATTGCCAACCGGCCGTTTTTATTATATAATAACCGTATCCTACGAGTAGAAAGGTTCGTAAAGCTGGTTACTTTACGAAACGCCGGTAAGATTACATTGTAAATAAGCACAAAAAGACTGCCGTTGATACGGCAGTCTTTTTATACTTTTGTGCGCATATAAAAGCACCCACTTTACAGTGGATGCTCCGGCGGAACGGATATTCTTGCGGGTCCTGCCTGCTCCGCGCCGCGGACAGGACAGCGGTTTCCGCTTACCGGCATCTTTGGATACACGTCCGCGCATACGCGGGTGCGGAAATAGTGTATCCTCCGGTAGGTACTCTGCACTCGTTTTCTTTAAGCCGGTCCTTCCTTGGCAAGCAGCGCCACCGTTTCTACCGTTGACTGCGATTCCAAGGGCAGGGTTTTCATCTCCCTTCCATGAACTGGCATAGGGAAGTTAAATACGATATTCCTGATCCAGCAACCATTTTTGGGCTTCTCAGGGTAGATGTCTATCCGTTCAATAAAAGCTCTCATAAAGTCACGCTGTTCGACTTCACTGAAAGTATCATACAGCTTGTCAAAGGCAAGCAGAAGCTGATAGATATTATCTGCTGATATTTTTTCCTGCTGTATGTTCAACATACGACTGTGCCATTCTTCTATCTGCGCTTCAATCATTTCCGTTTTATGATACTGTTCATCATACCTGCGCTGCAGATCGGCAATCTTTTGTTCGTAATAGCTATCCGTAACCGCAAGATTGTCCATCTGATGCTCCAACCGTGTTTTTGTTCCCTGCACCTGCCTCAACTGCTCCTGAAGCGCCTCGATCCGTTCTTCCATTTCAGAAATATCTACCGCTGTACCAATCTTCTTTTTGATTGCATCTCTAAAACGCTCATCCCTGACCATAGCAGATATGACCGCCGCCGTTATGCGGTTCATCTCTTTCTGCTCTATATTAAAACGGAAAGAGCATTGATGTCCGGTTTCTCCCAGCGTATTCTTGCAATAATAGTAATACCTTGTATATCTGTCCTTGCTATGCGCTTTTGCAATATTTCCATACAGGCTTTTTCCGCAGCAAGGGCACTTCAATATACCCGACAGGATATGTGCATGATCGATATCATGTACCTTTTCCCGCTTATACGCATTTATTTTTCGTTTTTGCTGGGCCAGCTGCCAGTCCGATTCAGATATGATTGCTTCGTGGCAGCCTTCATATATAGGATACTCTGACTGCTCTACAACGTGCATCTCGTTTCGGGTGCCTGCTTTCTTCTCTGTGCGCCGTCTGCCATATGCGATCTTGCCCATATAGACCGGATTATCCAATACCGCTTTCACAAAAGATTCCGAAAACCCTGAGATCGTGTTGTTCTGCCGCAGTTTTTTGGTATAGCCATTATGATTCAAATATTTCGCCACAGCGCCAATCCCATCACCGGTATGAATGTAGCGGTCATAAATGATCCGAATGATTTCTGCCTCGCCATCCGCAATCAGGAGCTGCCCTTTCTCAAGCTTATATCCGTAGGGTGCGAAACCGCCGTTCCACTTCCCCTCTTTCGCTTTCTGCTCCCTTCCCGCCATCGTCTGTGTACGGATATTTTCACGTTCTATTTCCGCTACCGCCGACAGGACAGAGATCATCAGCTTACCGGCATCCTTGGATGAATCGATTCCGTCTTCCACACAGATCAGATTGACGCCGTAATCCTGCATAGTCTGAAGAGAATTCAACACATCTGCAGCATTTCTGCCGAAGCGTGATAACTTAAAAACAAGCACAAAATCTACATTATCCTTACCGCTTTCTATTTTCTCCATCATTCGCAAAAACTCAGGTCTTCCCTTGATATTCTTTCCGGAAAATCCCGCATCAGAAAATTCAGAGACAATGGTCATATCCTGATATTCTGCATATTTTCGCAGTTTATCTTTCTGGGCATCCAGACTGTAACCATCCACCTGCATAGCCGTAGATACGCGGGTGTAAAGATAACATTTCTTCTGTCTTTTCACTCAGGATCACCTCCCGGAAGCCTTTTCAGACTATCCATGCTGACTAACGATAAAGTTTCCATCTGCTTGACCGCAAGTTCTCGCAACAATACCAGGCGCTCCGACATCTTTTTGCCCTGCCCGATCAACACCGCATTGTAGCTTTCCATGTTGGCGAGTACCAGCAGCTGATTGAGATCCGCATTATCCCGAATATTGCCTTTTCTGCCCGGATTAGCATCCCGCCACTGTTTCGCCGTTCTGCCAAACAATGCAACATTTAAGAGGTCTGCTTCATTCGCATATTTGTATGCAATCTGCTCCGGCGTAAGCTCTGGCGGTATCAGGTTATCTTTGATTGCATCCGTATGGATGCGGTAATTCAGCTTGGCTATCTCACGGTTCAGATTCCAGTTCAGGGACAAGCGGCTGTTCTCATCAGTTTTTAATCGCCGATAATCCTTCATGATATATAGCTGAAATTCCGGAGAAATCCATGTTGCAAAGGACATTGCGATATCGGTGTGAGCATATGTTCCACCGCCGTACCGACCCGATTTTACTACAATACCGATGGCATTCATTTGCTGGATCCATTTAGTCGGAGTCATAATGAAGCGATTTAATCCGGCTTCATTTTTAACCGTGTCGAATTGCACACGGTTAAAATTTTGATTATGCAGTTCTTCCCATAATGCAAGAAATTCAATCGTATTCCGATTTCTCATCCAATTCTGGATAACAAACCGTGGATCATCATCATTGCGGTATTTTGCTATGTCGGTCAGGGAAATAAATTCATTTTCAAAATCTGTTGTATAAATGCCGATTTCAATTCCTTTGGCATGAATCACATCTTTCTTTATATCGTTTGCCATGTGCAGCCTCCCATTCTAAACTTATCTCATCCGACAACTTCTATCTAACTGCCTTGAATTCGAGGAAATTGACCCTATTCTCGTTTCTTTATCAGCTTCTCATATCTGATCTGATACTCTATCAACCGTGGGATATATTCCGGCGGAGTTCGTCTGCCCGCCTCCCAGTCCTCCAGAGTACGGACAGGTATCCCCGTATGAGCCGAAAATTCCTTCCTGTTCTCGCCTGTCTCCTCACGAAGTTCCGTTATCTTTTTTGCTATATCCATATCTGTCGTCCCCCACGCATTGCGTTATATGTATCATAGCACATGTTCTGCCTCTGCGCAATGTATGTCCCGCATTTCTTCCTGCTCTATTTTTTCAAGCATATCCGGCCCGTATTTCAGGATCAGTCTGCTCATCACATCAATACAGCGCTCAAAGGCAGCATTATCCTTCGGATCAGTATAATAAGTGTTTCTCTTCTGTTCCACATAATAATCTCCCTCCTGCACTATCGCTGTAAAATTCCGGTGTCTTCAAGGCATGATCCGCCCGCTGCCGCCAGTAGCATTTTTTCATGTCACATTTGCCAATTCTCAAATGATAGAATTTTAATTTGCAGACTACATTTACTGTTCTATGACAGGCTGCTTTTTCAGCATGGCAATCTGCACTTTCCAGAGCTTGTCCATCTCTGCTTTTACTGCATCCATATCTGTCTGATAAACGCTTCTCGTTTCGTTGATCCGTTTCGCAATCTGATTCAAGTTCCCGCCGATCTTCCCAAGCAGATAGTTGTATTCCCGCAAATAAGCATAGTCAACATCATACACCGCTCCATAGACAATCATATGACGCAGGAAAGTAGATTTGCTGCGCATGTTTGACATCTTATATTTTACGTCCAAAATGCGGTCTTCATCATCACTGAGATACAAGGTAAATTTGTGCTTTCTTGAACGATTCTTCTCCATACGGCTGCCCTCCTTTCGCCCAAACTCTATACGAATTGCGTGTAGCCGATTTAGGGGTTAGGGGACACGTTCCCCTATATATAAAAATCTTTGATTTTTATGCCTGTGTACGGACACAGGCAGTGCTTGCTGTACGCATTTCGTATTTATATTCTCATAATAATATTCTTCGTTTGCATTGTCAATACTATTTTTATTGTTTTTGTATAAATTATACGCCTTGCGTATCTTTGATGTCTGTGTTATACTAAAAAAAACCAGAAAGGACAGTATTGAGATGGGATATGGAAAAAATCTGAAAAATCTGTTGGACGAGAAGGGCATGACCGTAAAAGAATTGGCAAGAAAGACAGGCATTGCACCGACCACGCTTTACTCTATCATCCAGCGTGACGCCGCCATTCGCTTTGACACGGCACTGCGTATTTCCAATATCCTCGACATTCCTATCAATTCCATCTGCAAGGACAATCCCTACGAGGACATGGAAACACTGCCAAAACTTCCCTCCGATAAAGAGCGGCTGATGATCAACATGGAAAAGAAGGCTTACTTCTCCGACCGCACCTTAAAGATCATTAAGAAATTTGACTACACTGAGCTGCCGATAGTCGACCAGTTGATCGCCTATTTCTATGTACTGGATGATGCGGCAAGGAAAGATGTGTTTGAATATCTGAAGATCATGAAAAAGAACCATAGTAATCCGAAGAGAAAAAGGGATTTGATGATATAGTATTTTTCAATCCATGCCAGACACCTTATCTCATTTTAGTTTTTATATCCATATAGCTTTTGTAAATGAAAAGATTTTCTTGTAATTTGCCTTTTTACTATGCTATAATGCAAAAATTCCTCTTGTTTAAATGTCTTTCCAAAATCCAATATCAGGATTCTCATATGTTCCGACAATCATGCCGCGATCCAAAAAGGTATTTCTTTCTTCGCAGCAGGTTTCTGGTAACAAGCCACACGCATGACACGCTGCCAAATTTAGGGAGTCACGCCCTTGTCCGCGGCTCATAATGCAAACGGGGTCGTTGGAACATACCTTTGCACTCGCAATAGCTTTTTTGAGTATGCGTGGGAAGGCATCGGCACGACCTTGTCTAACCAGGCCCCCAAGAGTTCCCTCTGAATCACCGCTCGCCGTGTAAATGAAAATACCGGCCATTTCTTTTCCGTCCATCTCCTCTGAGCAATACAGGCGCTCCGAAAGCGAGGCAATGCTGTATCCGCACTCGAAGCTCAGTTGAGTAATAAGCAAATGAGAAAGAGTATGGAGCATTAGAAACTTTGGCGTAATGGTTCGTGGGTGATTTTTACCAATAAATGATGTTGCATAATTGGCGTTTATTAATTCGACTCGTTCCTGTACCTGTGGATTGTTGCGAATCCACGCATCAATCTCGTCATTCTTGAATTCGATAAAAATCCCTTCACCACGAATCTCGTATGCCGGATACCAGTTTGTTTCAGGTGATTTAACATTCACAAAACCATTATCGGTGGCGTTCATTGCAGGCTGTATCCTAGAAAAGCCAATAAGGGCATTCACAACGCGCACTTTATCTATGAGCGAGATTGCTTTAATGTGCGGAAGATTATAGTCCGCAATATCCATCTCCTCCCGTGAAAAATCTCCAAGCATAGAATCGCTCTGTGCGCCGATTTCTCCGGAGAGCGCAAAATACTCCTCCACACGATATTGAAGGCTGGTAACATCGGTCTCGGAAATATTCGGCTCAAGCCATTTTCGTATGAGAATTCTTTCAACATCGCTCTTAGCATATCCTATTTCCAAAGCAATCTTTTCCGACCACTTCGAAAGTCGCTTTTGGATAACGGCCGATCGATCTTCTGGATCCTCATCGGCGATAATCGTCATGCAATCATCAAAAGCACGACTTTGTTCAATCTTAGAATTCAACTTATCCGCATACGGCGGAATAACCAAAGAGCTGTATACAACCGGAAAATATACAGAAGAAGCACCGCGCTGAACCGTTTTGGGATAACATGTACATATTTCCTTTGTGTGACGGAAAGGATGGTTCCCATCGCAAAGAAAATTAAATCCCTCCGTTTTACGATCCAACTCTTCAAAACAATCCTTGTCAAAAGCACCTTTCAGAGTAGTGAATGCACCACAAGAGCAGCGAATGCTTAGGCCTTCCAATCCTTCTGTACCTGACGCACCGGTTTTAAACTGTAACTCTGGGTGGGCGCATATAGATTTTTTGGATTTTGCATGAACCCATTTAATCCACGGAAAGTCATTAAGGTGTCCGTCCTGGCAAACCGTGACAATACGCGCAACAACCAGATCCTGTTTACATTTGGGACACTGCATATGACTGGTCATATAAGAATCACTTTCAACAATTTTCTTATTGGCGGATTTGCGGTAGTCTACAATCCATTTTTTGAGAGGTTGAAATTTTCTGCATTTGGGACAAAAGTACCATTCTGGAAAACGAGCATAGGAAATGCTCAAGGGCAACGCAAAATATTCTACACCAAGGGCCTTGGCGAAACGATCATCATAAATTTTAGAGATTCCGCTCCAGTATTCGGGAGCAGCAGTAACCAATGTCTGATCCGGGAAATCAACCATGGCACCTACACCATATTGCAACACAGCTTGTGCTGCTCGAACGGAATGAGTTACTTTATTCAATTCAATTTTTGATTTAATTTGTTCAGACATTATCATCCCCCCAAATCACTATATTTCCTTGAACCGAAACATCCACATTACGCATGGAAGTCAGGGTGTCCAAGGCGTCATCTTTTCCCTGAGAGTTATACTGACGAAGCAACCGTCTTCCACCTTCAAATGGCGGTGTTACCATATAACGACGGCCAAAGCAGAATGTCTTGGCATTGCCTTCTTTGTTACATTCATCAACATACTTTTGCCATGTATCAAAGAACTCTTCCATCTCAGAGCGGATATCATCCAATTCATCCGATACTTTTTCTTTACCAGAACGAATATTGATTCCATTCACGCGTTCCACAATAAATTTTTCTATTTCGGTAATGATATCGGCAAGATGCTCTTTGTCAAAATTAATGGCATCTTTATCTTCTCTTAAACCCGCCTTTTGACGCAACATGGCCGTAAGCACTGAATGCAAAGCCCTTTCCCGCGCGGGTCTAGAGAATGGTGTGGCTCCGGTCGGCTCAACAAAGCGATAAACAGACTCATGGTATGAACGGAACCTCTCATAATAAGAGCGATCGCGGTTTTTGGTAGCATCGTACTGGATAAAAACCACACCTGGATAGGAACGCCCGACACGGCTGGATGCCTGAATGTATTCACTGGTCAGCTTTGGCTGTCCGACCATTACCATGACATTTAAACGTGCCACATCGATTCCTACAGAAATCATATTCGTTGCGAGCAGTACACTGGAAGCATAGCGTTTAGCTGCAATATTGGCGGTCGAGTATTCGGTTTTCTCCAATTTATCGAGTGTTTCGTTCAATTCGGTTGTGGATACGCGACTGGTAAGCTCATCAGCGCTCACAATAAGTCGTCTTCCCGTAAACATTCTGTTTGCAGTGCGGATAATAAAGTCCTTGATGTCATCGTCCACAAGCGTGGAGGCTTTTCCGAGATCCTTCAAGCTGTTAAAATACACTGTAAGCGTCCACATCTTGTCCTTAACTTCGTCCGAGATATCATATGTAAACACTTTTTGTAGCAGTGCAGCCATCAACCTGATCTCGGTCATGGCCTTGGTTTTGCCAGAAGGCATGATACCGACATATTTTCGACCATACACACCTTTAGCGTGGTCTATTGTCGTTTCTTTGGCAAAAAACGAATCTTCTGCATCTAAGCCAGGTGCTGGAAATTGCACAATCTCACGGTTATACAGTACAGAACACTGTTCCTTGGCCCGTCTAATTGTGGCCGTTGACGCGATAATTTTAGGATAAACACCCTTTTGCCCACACAGATAGTCGATAGAAGTTTCAAACAATCCGACAATCGTCCCCAAGGCTCCGGAAATCAAGTGCAACTCATCTTGGATAATTAGCTCTGGAGCCCGGTCTTTACTGTTGAATCCAAAGAATGAACCAATTCTCCCGTCCCAAGGTAGCATGGCAAATTTATCAACAGTCCCAAACAAAAGAGTAGGCGGAGTAATGTAAAGTTCCTCGTCAATAATTTGGATTGGTAACTGATCGGTAAAATTGCAATCCTCGTGAGGACAGAACATGTAAAAATGCTTTCCTCGCTTTTCTCTGATGCCGTATCCCCATTCGCCAACCAGACGATTGTCTTGGTCGTCCTTTACCATTTTTGTGCCACACCAAGGACATTTCAACACTTGAAATTTGTTGTGACGTTCCTTTTCATTTCGGACATAATAATGATTGCTGACATTTAGCAATTTACTTAGGTGAAAATAAGCATCATCGTTTTTATTTGGAATGTGTGTACCTCCAATCCACAAACCAATAGTAATCGGCTCTTTCCCTAGCTGATATGTAGGGTATTTGGGGCGTCGCTGATTCGAGTCCTGGCGAATATATTCGCAGGCACAAATCAGGGTTGAAGCTCTCGTAAATTGCTGCGTAGCCAAGAGCCTTAATGTATAACGCATAATGACTGTCGTTCCGGCAGACTCTGCAGGATGTGCCAACTTGCGATAGAAAATCGTAAATGCTGTTAAACCAAGATACGCCTCCGTTTTTCCGCCACCGGTTGGAAACCATATTAAATCCACAATACTGCGTTCGGCAGAGCTGTCACTCGTAACGGAGTTGATATCCATTAAAAGAAAAGCTATCTGAAAAGGACGCCATTTGCAATTGCTATCATTTTCCTCATAATAATCCAGATTTTTCAGCCATGCGGATATATCCTCGTCACCGGGATATCGATCTGCATTCACAGTTGCCATTTCCGATTGTTTAGCAATATGAATACGCTGTATAAACATGGCTCTGTTGGCAAGTAGGAAAGCGCGATAGGCGTTTTCATTGTTACGCAAAGTGTTAATACCCGCATACATCCGTTCGTAGGCACGCTTGCATTCAGCAATATTTTTATGTGCAGCCGATTGGTATCTTGAGGTCAATGTTGCCACTGTCTGTTCCAGATCGTCCACCCATTTCTTATAAAGATCAACCAAATTCTTCATAGATTCAAGTTTTTGCTCTTTAATCGACTGATCCAAATCAGACAGATACTTCATAGAAAGTTCTTCGTCTTTTATCTTATCGTTCTCAGGTAGTGCAAAATTCATGGACGGAATTTCCGTTGTTGGTAAAAAATCATTCCAAATAGTTCCCTCTCCGTTGCCGTTAATATTCCAATCAACAGAAGTTCCAAGCCCCGTTCCATACGTCTTTTTATGTCGATAAAGCAGATCTAGAGATTGTTCCTCAGCGTCCATGTTTTCAATGTCCGCATTGGCATTACTTTCAACAAAAGTAAAGTTGTTGTTGTGGGTACCAATTTCTATTTTAGCTTGGAAAATGCAGCGATTTGCTTTAACCGGAGATTCCTCCAGAGCATTGACAAGCATCACCGTCACAGACCAAATATCGTCTCTGATTTTGCGTCTTAGAGCAACAATTTTGGCTTTGGTTCCTTCCAGATTTTGCGTAAATTCATTGTCGATATAATCGCCATCAGAAAAACTCAGTGCAAAGTCAGCCACCTCATGTGGTTCCCTTACATACCCTGTGCTGCAGTAGTCCACAAATCGGTACATAATTTGTTTCAAAAGGAATGCTTCGTTTTCGGGTATAGTATCCCTCTCAAATATTTCATGCACTTCCTTGATTTTGACAGCACGTTTCAACTTCAGAGTCTTCGTAGTGGCATCATAATCAACCAGATGCACCAACTCCGAAGGGAGCATATAAGCGTCTAGATCTCCCTCCGGACAGTACGGAATCACGCAATCCGAAACAAGAGCATTTCTATATGTAGCAAAATTCAACTTACCATGAACAATATCACAGTTTCCACGTACAAGAAAAGTAATTCCCATAGATGAAGGCATATACTGTGTGGACATGCCGATTTCCTCGTCCAAATTTTCATCAGCAGTTTCGTCCGTAGAGTATGAATGAACTTTGGGAGCATGGATAGGTTCGTCTGCTATTGACTTATCAATGATAATTTTATCAACTGTCTCTTCACTGTTGCTGTTTTCTTCAACAGGTACGGTCTCGTCGTTATCCTGATTGACAAGGTTGCCTTGCGGAAACAGGATACCTAAAGAATACCTGCTCGTCGGTGAAGTAGAGATAATTTCATGCTCCGCGTCTGGAACGGAAAATTCAGAACCGGGGCCTAGCAATTCAGATTTGATGATATTGATATATTCTTCTCTGGCCGATATCATGGCCTCTCTAATCTCATTACCTGTCACAGTTACACCTCCGCTTCTGTAATTGGCCTGTTTACAAGGTTTATATTAACATTAACACTTTCGTCTAATTCTGAAATATCCTCCAATTCTTTTGTTTCTGAAAGTTTTTCGATATTATCGTACACAACCTCAAGAATACTGCCTTTCTGTGGCATAAAGCCTTTAAGTCTGTCGTTTATTGCCTTTACTATCAACTTGAGAATCTTCCTTCGCTCATGGCGAATACTTCGACATGCATCAAAATAACCGTTAATATCTCTAAGCAAATACGGATCCTGAGTAACTTGAGCAATACACTCCATCGTCTTTATTTTTCGAGGACCAACAATATGACTATCTTCTACAAGCCATTGCCTGACAGTTACCTCTTGTAGTGCGCTTCCGCATTCTCTTATTTTTTTTGCCACTTCGCGATATGTAAGTTTGTTTTTGTCCTTATATTCACGCAAGCACTCTTTCCAGTACTGCGATTTTTCATACAGCTCTGGGGACTGCTTACCCATCCGCCCAGATACGAGTAGCCGCTCATAAATCACATCTACAATATTCTGAGTGTAATCATCCCTCTTTGTAAATACCAAAACATCTCCTTGCAATAAATCTGCGGGATCCTTTTCGATTACGGTTCCCTTATTGGCATCAAAAACGACTGCGGAGTAATATTTCGAGATGAGAATACGCTCTCCCGATGTAAAGGTTCCGACATGAGTCACTTCCGATACGGTAACTGCCCCATCCGATTGCTCTGAATCAGTAGCAAATTTGTAAATGTTAAATGTACTGACATTATCAATATACTCGTCCAATGAAGTAAAATCTTGCATTTCCTGTTCTCTCCACTCAGTTTCTACGACAGCGTGAGAAAGGGGTTGCTTATCCGATAACCCGATTTTTACATTCAAAGAATTTATATATGCTTGTACATTTTTCTTGTGATAACTAAATGCTTCTTCTTCACAACCGTAAAGTAAAACACATACACGTGACGAAGAAAAACTGTTTAATAGATTAAATTGGCGATGTTTGATTTCACCAACCACGATAACGGTATCGTAGCAGTTTTTAGGATCAAAACGGTTAGGCGTGATATACGTGACATCGGAAGGATAAGATGTTCCTACAACAACAGTCCTCAAAATGTCCGCATAATAAGCCTTTGGTACTATGACAGCAATTTTATCGGAGCTATGCTTCGCTATATAATTATATAGGAAAGTTCCTTTCGGAGTAGTGGTAAGCATGTTATTATACTGCTGTTCCAAAGTATCAGAAATCATTATACACAGATCCTGTATTGATTCAGCTTTATTGGATAACTCCCACAAATATTCGATTCTCTTTCGTGGAGACATTACCGTAAGTTTGACTTTTTCGCTTTCGATTGAGTTTTCCATTTCTTCCATGGAAAAAACTGCGGTGTTAAACAAATTGAGTACACCTTGTGCCGTTACAATGAATTCATCCCGCAGATCATCGCGCCAGTTGGACTGTTTTATGTTTAACAGTGCATATCTGATTTGTAAATACGTTTCACGCTCAATACCGCCATCTATTCTTTCAGGTACAACAATATTGTTTACTACCGTAGAAATCTGCCGAGAAAGCTCTTCGGTATATTTATTAAGATTTCTAACAACATTATGCTCTGCGGCCAAATACTCTTTAGTGCAGGCAAATACGGAAATGTCCTCATACAGTTCTAGGACTTTGTTCTCGAACCCAGACTGCAACGGAGATTCCAGCAATGCAAACTTCAAGGCATTTCTTCTCAGCAAATCAGAAAGTTCCGAAGAGTTACTGGCAGAAATTGCATCACCAAATACAAGCAACCCAATTACTTTATTTCCATGATTATCAAGCACTAGATCTCTTGCGGTAGAAATGTTACCCGTCACCTTTATTACGGGTTCTGCCTTTGTCGGGTTCAATCCAAACTGATATTCAATACCGCCGTTTGTGAAATAAGATGCAGGAACAATATCAAGAAGCTTGACATGCTCTCCGCCGTTATATTCGATACAAACTTTCTTATAAATATCTTCAAAAACATTACGGCTGGCAACAACCACTACAGATATGTCGATTTGCGCAGGGACTTCTGAAACAGGGATGCCAAACACAATCGAGAGAAATTTCTCGCGACTGTTTTTTGATCGTTTCACGCCACGTCCGTCGGTCTTTTGGGAATCTCCGTAATACGGAGAGATAAGGTGCTTGTTTCTTTCATAAGGAAGCCAACGCATGCTTGGCCCGTTCTTACCGACACCATCCTGTTCCAACTTAATATACAATAAATCAGAATCATTGAAATGATCCGTTCCTTTCCAGCGATAGCGCTGACCGTTGTACATTACCATCTCATCTATACGCAGTCGTTCCAAAATGTCATCATTTGTAGACAGATTGTATGAAAGACAGCCAATTCCTACTGCAACAACTGATATGACATCAAAACAGACAGATCCAGTGTGCAAAGCCAAGCCAACTGTTCGCTTGTTTGGATTCATCGCATTTGCAAAAAAAGAGAAATATCTATCAATGATGCTTTCTTTTGAAATAAGTGCATTATCGTAATAAATATCGCATTTTTCCAGCACTGCGCTAATTGCGGACGACATATTGTTTCACCTCCAATTGTCTCTAATGGTTCCGTAAAAGATTCATACACCGCAAGACAAAGTGTGCCATTTCCTCCACAACAGGTATTGTAACCGTGTTTCCAAACTGCTTATATTTTTGCATATCAGGAATATCCGCTGGAAAAGAAAAAGTGTCACGCCCCTGCTCATCCAAGAACGCATAATTGATAAATCCCTGTAACTTTCCCCACTCAGTGGGTGTCATGACTCGAATTCCCTGATTGTTTAATGGTGTCTTTTTCCCTTTTATTTCAAGCCCAGCAATGCCTTCCTGCGGATCATAAATCAAATTACGCTCCCGTCCAGAACCGCCTGTGGCAAGCAAGGTGTTTGCAATAGGATGCTCTATGCCAACTTCATTGACGACGCGATAACCAAATCCGTAGCCGCGATTTTCCTGACGTGCGCGATGGCGGATGAGTGTATCCCAGTATCCGGAAGCCATATAATATCTGGGATCCACATGATGATCCAACAATGCGTTTAAATCCTCATAAATTACACCCTCTCGCGAGAGCGGTAATTCCCGTGGCAAAGAAGCCAGCTTTGCTTTACTGAACCGTTCCGTATCGAATCCTATTAGATATGTTCTGGGGCGATTTTGCGGTACGCCAAATTCCTTGGAATTTCTAATAAAATCCTTAACATTGTACTCCAAGGAGCCGTCATTGGTCTCTGTGATTCCAATGATGTGATATCCAAGTTCCTTTACTAATATGTCAACAATAACTTCAAAGGTCTTTCCACCATCATGGGTCGTAAGTCTGTCGACATTCTCCAAAAAAAAACCAAACGGTCGCGTTCTACTGATTATATCTGCGATGTGAAAAAAAATCTGACCTTTCTCTATATTTTCAAATCCCTCTTGGAGCCCCACGCGGCTAAATGTCTGGCAGGGGAATCCAGCCAATAGGAAATCATATTGGGTTTGAGTGACTTTTTCTTTAAATTCTTCACTCGTTACGTCATTATACGGATCGTCACCAAAAAGATGCTTGTACGTTTCACAAGCATACTTGTCTACCTCTGCCGATAGAACATTTTCAAATTGTCCGGTCAACTCAAAGCCGCGTCGAATTCCGCCAATCCCAGCACACAGGTCTATTGTTTTATATGGAGACTCTGGCATGACCCGCAACTCATCCAAAATAACCGACATACAGTAGTCAAGATCCTTTTTTATCTCATGACCCCAAAATCGTAATACTGTCCAACCAGACGAATGAAGTTTTTTTGTAATCTCGGTGTCACGATTTATGGTCTTTTCAATCTTGGAAATCCAGAAATCACGATTGCTTTTGATGTCGTTCTGAGCATTTTCCCAATCATATCCATGCCAAAAGTCCCCGTCACAGAAAACAGCAATTTTTCTTGCCGGGAAAGTTATATCTGGCTTTCCAAGAACAGATTTATCGTTACATTTAAATGTTGTGATACCATTGCGAATAAGTTCTTCACACAGTTTCTTTTCAAGAGCAGTATTGCTATTATGCACACGGCTCATATTATAACTTATCTCTTCTTTACTCTTTTTGCGAGCCACGGTGTGCACCTTCTCCCCTTAGTGATATATTATTTCCAATTAGCCTGCATCAAACCGATGACTATCCTTGTCCGACACATACTCCATAATATCTCCAAAATCTGTTCCAATGGCTCCGCATATTTTGTCAAGTATCGCAAGGTTGACTAACTCGTCGTGGCGCATACGGGTCATTGTATTTGGAGAAATACCGGCCATCCGTCGTAATTCTGCTTGACTCATTTTCTTATCGATTAACAATTTCCATAATTTATTATATGAAACCGCCATAATATCCCACCACTATTAAAAAATTGATTTAAAACGATAGTTTTATTATATATTATCCATACCCACTACACAAGTCAATCTCGCCAGTTTTTGCGAAAAGTATTATTTTTTAGGACAATTTTTCGATATTTATGTGTAAAGGAGGTGTAAAGGGGATGAATTTAATACTCCGAAATACAAAACAAAAGTCCTGTCCTGCCATAGGATTTCCACTTTGTAAAAAGTCCACTAATCAACTTTTCATACCTTATTCTTTCCAATCAATTATGTCAGCTTCTTTTAAATCATCCCAAAATGCTCCAACGCCTCCCTTATCGCCGCCTCTTTCTCTGGCGGACACTGAGGCTGTCTGGTATTTCCCGCTCTCGGTTTATTGTAATTCTCCCGCTCGATGATCCCACACTTCTGTTTCACCTGTGCGATATAAAGGGAAGAAACCGTAAGTCCGGTATGTTCTTTTACATAAGCTTTGATCTTTCCATAAGTCGCACCTTTCTGGAAGCCGGACATATCCATATCCTCCAGAGAAAACTCTACCCTCACCTTTTTCGAGTCGATTTCTCCCTTGGAAAGTTGGACAACCGTTTCCACACTCGCCGTAAACGGAAACTGATCCACCGCCACGGCTCTTTCCACCCGGTAGCCTCTCTCCAGGAAAATCGCCAGATCCCGCGCCAGGCTGGTGGGCTTGCAGGAAATGTACAGTATTTTTTCCACGCCGTAAGCCAATATCTTGGGCAGTGCCTTGGGATGGACCCCGTCCCTGGGCGGATCCAGCACGATAAAATCCGGCCTGTCCGTGATCTCATCCAGTACCTTCAGCACATCGCCCGCAATAAACGCGCAGTTTTCCAGTCCGTTTAACTTCGCGTTTTCTCCGGCCGCTTCCACCGCTTCCTCCACGATCTCCACGCCGATGACCTTTTTCGCCACAGGAGCCAGAAGCTGGGCTATGGTGCCGGTACCGCTGTAAAGATCAAACACCACCTTATCTCTGCAGCCATCCGCGCCCACATATTCCCTGGCCGTACTGTACAGTACTTCCGCCCCCGGCGTATTGGTCTGGAAAAAGGAAAAGGCCGAGATCCGGAAACGAAGTCCCAAAAGATTCTCATAAAAAAAATCCCGTCCGTAAAGCAGGCGGGTTTCATCACTCTGCACCACATCGGCCGGGGAATCGTTGATAATATGTAAGATCCCCGTCAGTCTGCCTTTCAGGGAAAGCCCCCGTAAAAGCAGCGTAAAATCATGTAAAAGCGTTTCTTCCTCCACCCGCGCGCCCAGTTCCGGGCTCTCGTCCCGGTATGGGGACTGGGAAGTTGTCACCAGAGCCGCCAGGATCTCTCCTGTTCCGAAAGCCTTTCTTACCAGCAGATGGCGCAGATATCCTTTATGGGTGAGCCTGTGGAAAAAACATACGCCCTTCTCGGCAAAATACGCCCGCGCCGCCTCCAGAATCCTTCGGTAGTCTTCATCCACCAGTCTGCAGTCCCGGACTGTCACAATATCATAGAAACTGTTCCTCTTGTGCATACCCAGGGCCAGGGGGCCGCCCTTTTCTTCGTCCCCGAAGGAAAACTCCATCTTGTTGCGGTACTCGTAAGGACGGGGACTGGGCCGGATGCCCTCAAATGTATAAGATTCCGCCTGCTTTGACAATACCCCGTCCAGCAGATCCCGCACCTGCTTTTCCTTCAGCTTCAGCTGCTCTTCATAAGGCAGGGAAAGATAGGCGCAGCCGCCGCAGATCCCAAAATGAGAACAGGGGCTGCCGCGTTCCGCGGATGATGCCTCCAGTACGCTTAAAAGCCGCCCCTCCGCCTTTCCCGTCCTTTGTCTGGTCACTATAAAAGAAATCTTCTGTCCGGGCAGGCCGCCTTTGACAATACAGGTTTCCTCCCCTGCCCGCACCACGGCCTTATTGGGAAAGTCCACCCGTTCCACAACGCCTTCGTATACCTGTCCTTTTTTCATAGAGGTTACTCCCCGTCTTCAAAGACGCTTTCCTCATCCTCAAACTGGTCATCCAGTTCATCCTCGAACTCATCGTCAAAATCTTCCAGATAATCCGGTCTGAAATGACGGTATACCACATAAGCGATAGCGGCGATGGCGGCTACTGTCCCGATAGCGGCCAGGATCCACAGCCAGATATTGTTCTTCTTTTCTTCCTCTTTCTCTTTTTTGCCCAATACTTCATTCAACTTAGCCAAATCGATCAAAGATTCCAGTTTGCTCATAAATAGATTCCACCTTTCCATACTACATAGTAGTATCTCACATTTTATCAATAGTATATCATGGATTGCTGTTTTTTGCTATACTCTTTTCAATTTTGCGAAGGATGCGTACATAATTTTTACACCGGCGCCGTCAAACCGCACTGTTACTTTATAGTCCCTGGGTTCCTTGCTCATGTCCGTGACCACCCCTTCTCCGAACTTCACATGACGCACTCTGTCACCCACCTGGTAATCCGGTACCCCGGCAGCCGCCATATCCGTACCTTTGCTCAATCCCGCCAGATCGTTTAACGCGCTGATCCCCTGCGCTATAAAAGGCCTGGCTTCCTGTGCCCGCTGCCGGAATGAAGCGGCGGCTTTCGGCCTTAGCTCCCTGTTCGGAGCTGCCGCTTCCGGTTCTCTCTCTTCTCTTCGCGGAAGGGACGGCGCGTTGTCCAGGATCCTTTCGGGAATTTCCTTTACAAACCTGCTGACAGGATTGTACTGGGTTTCTCCCCGGATCATCCGCATCTTCGCGCAGGTTAAGGTCAGTTCTTCCATGGCCCTGGTGATGCCCACATACGCCAGTCTGCGCTCTTCCTCCATCTCTTCCCTGTCATCCGAGGTGATCGTCATATAGGCAGGAAACATGCCGTCTTCCATACCGGCCATATACACATAGGGAAATTCCAGTCCCTTGGCGCTGTGCAGCGTCATCAGCAGCACTCTGTCATCGTTCTCCCCCACCCCGTCAATGTCCGCGACCAGAGCCACCTCCTCTAAAAATTCACTCAGGGACGGTTCATCATGGGTTTCTTCATAAGCGGCCGCCTTGGTGATAAATTCGTCTATATTGGCGATCCGATCCTCCGCGTCCTCTTCGCCGGACTCTTCCAGTTCCCGTTCGTACCCGGTCTTTTCCAGAATGTCCTCCACCAGTTCCCGCAGGCCGTAATATCCCAGCTTGCTCTTAAAAACCTGTATCAGCTGCAAAAACTCCTCCAGCCTGGCGGCAGCCTTCCCCAGGCCGGGGATCCTTTCCGCCTCTTTTAACGCCTCGTAAAAACTGATACCGGCGGCATCCGTGTAAGACTGCACCCGGTCTATGGTGGTCTGGCCGATCCCCCTTTTGGGTACATTGACGATGCGCTTCACCGACATATCGTCCTGCCCGTTGTCGATGGTCTTTAAATAAGCCAGAATATCCTTGATCTCACGGCGGGAATAAAAATTCACGCCGCCCACCACATCATAGGGCAGTCCTTCCTGTATCATTCTTTCTTCCAGCAGACGGGACTGGGCATTGGTCCGGTAAAGCACCGCGCATTCTCCGTATCTGCAGGCTTTCCGCCTGACCCTGCGCGCGATATCATCCGCGATATACTCAGCCTCCTCGTAAGCCGTATCGAACTGTCTGAAATGCACACTGCTGCCTTCCGCCTTTTCCGTCCAGAGCACCTTTTCCTTGCGCCCTGTATTGTGGCTGATCACGGCATTCGCGGCGTTCAGGATATTCCCCGTGGAACGGTAATTCTGTTCCAGCTTGATCACCTTCGCTTCCGGGTAAACCTTTTCAAAATCCAGGATATTGCGGATATTGGCGCCCCTGAACCGGTAAATGGACTGGTCATCATCCCCCACCACACAAAGATTGCGATACTTATCCGCGAGGAGCCGTATCAGTTCAAACTGGGCGGTATTGGTATCCTGATATTCGTCCACCATGATATACCGGAACCTCTCCTGATAAGAACGCAGCACGTCCGCATCGGTCTTAAAAAGCTCCACGGTCTTGCAGATCAGATCGTCAAAATCCAGCGCGTTATTTTTTTTCAGGGCCGCCTCATACTCCGTATACACCTCGGAAAGCTTCTTTTTCCGAAAATCTCCCCAGGCGTTCAGGGCGTATTCCCGCTCTGAGATCAGCTCGTTTTTCGCGGCGGATATTTCGCTCAGCAGAGAACGCTCCTTATACTGTTTAGGATCCAGCTCCAGCTTTTTGACGATCTGCTTGATCAGGCTCTTCTGATCGTCCGTATCGTAAATGGTAAAATGGTTATCATACCCAATCCTGTCTATATAGCGCCGCAGGATTCTGACACAGGTGGCGTGAAAAGTGGCAACCCAGATCTGTTCCGCTCCCATGCCCACCAGCCTGTCCACCCTCTCCCGCATTTCGCCGGCGGCCTTGTTGGTAAAGGTGATGGCCAGGATGTTCCAGGCATTGACCCCCATCTGGTCGATCAGATAGGCAACCCTGTGCGTCAGCGTCCTCGTTTTGCCGCTTCCGGCGCCGGCCAGCAGAAGCACCGGTCCTTCCACGGTAAAGACCCCTTCTTTCTGCGGTCCGTTCAAGGTATCGTATATGCTCATAAATTATTTGTTAAACTCCTTTAAAAACTTTCTGAACTCCTTTACCGGCATGGGACGGGCATAATAATAACCCTGTACCATATCGCATTCCGCGTTTTTCAGAAAGGCAAGCTGGGCCTCGGTTTCCACGCCTTCGGAAATCACCTTGTATCCCATGCTCTTCATCATCTTGACCAGATATTTTACGAAGACAGGCGCTTTGCTGTCACCCTCCCCGTATTTTAAGAACTTTTTATCCAGCTTGATAATATCCGCATCCACATTCGCCAGCACGTTCAGCGAAGAATAGCCGCTGCCAAAATCATCTATGGAAATAGCGATTCCCGCATCCTTTAATTTACGCAGATTTTCCGTGAGAGTGGTCAGGTCCAGCATAAAAATGGATTCCGTGATCTCCACTTCAATGTAATGGGGCGGTATCTGTTTTTCCCTTATCCTGTCCAGAAGATTTTCCACGAATTGGGTATTCTCGTTGTGCCTTCTGGAGAAGTTCACGGATACCGGTACGATCTCTTCCCCGCGATCCATGGCATCCCGCAGATAATCCAATATCTGGGAAAGCACCGCGAAATCAATCTTGGTGATAAACCCGTTCTTCTCGAAAACAGGAATAAAGTCATCCGGATACACTACGGTCCCGTCCGGGTGGATCCAGCGCACCAGCGCTTCCGCTCCCACGATCTTGCCCGTGTTGATGGAAACCTTCGGCTGCAGCCACGCGTGAAACTCTCCGGCTGCCAGCGCCGCGTTCATGCTGGCCACGATGACCTTCTCGGCTTCGCTTTTTTTCTTGATCTCCTGATTGTAGATCATGACCGTCGTATCCGTGGTATTTTTAGCGTATTTCCTGGCGCTGTTCGCCCTGTCTATGTACGCGGAAACCAGCTCGTTATGATCTTCCACCCTGCAGAGGCCGCTGACCAGTACCAGATTATTCCGGTTGTACTCCAGATTCCGCTTCGCGCAGAACTCCTTGGTAAAAGCCAGATATTCCGCCTGCATTTCTTCTTCCGTGCCGCCCTCTAAAAGCCCGACATAATAGTCGGACGTGATGCGGCAGAAATAGATCCCGCCTTTCAGCTTCAGGAGCATTTCCGCGAAAAGCTTTAAGATCTTGTCCCCTTCCTGGTAGCCGTAGAGTTCGTTCACGTACTGGAAATTTTCAAAATCGGAATAGATGAAATAGCAGTTCTTATCCGGATGCTCCCGCAGATACTGCTGGGACAGGGCTATAAAATGCTGATACCGCAGCAGTCCCGTCAGCGGATCATTGTGGATCCGGTATTCCATCTGGGCCATGGCCTCTTCCTTCTGGGAAATCAGCTGCAGACAGTTGAAATATACATCCGCCAGCCGTTTTAAAGAAGAGTTTTCCTCTTCCCAGGTCCTGTCATTGTACTCGTCCATGAAGATCAGGCAGCCGTTTCCGCCCTTGCCCTGCTTTACCAGCAGAGCGGAACCTTCTATCTGCTTCGATTCCGATCCCAACATATCCTCACGCAGTACCAGCGTGCCGTTTTCTCCCAGATACTGTTCTATCCTGCGCCAGTGGTCACCGGAACCGATCAGCTTGCTGTCCTCCGCGATCTTCTTTTCCTTCTGGCTCCAGTGAAACCGTTTCCGGACGCCTTCTTCAGACAGGGTTACATAGACGATATGCGTGATATTGAAAAAGCTGCAGATACGATTCGAGATAATCCTTAAACTCCGCTCCATATCGGCAGTATTCCCCAAAAGTTCCAGGGAAAAGACCACCAGATCGTCCGCGTTGCGGATGGATGACTCCTCTCTGCGGTTCTCGCTGTCCGTTTCCGCCAGATATCCCGCTTCCGGCGCTTCTCCTGATACCTCGTCTTCTATGAAATACCCCTGCTTCCCGTTCTGTTTTACTTTTCTCAGGGCATGATCCGCCCACGCGAAAGCCTCTTTCAGCTCCTGCGGGCCGCTGCAGAACGCCGCGCCGATGCTGCAGGACACCTCCAGTGTCTTCTCCCCGCTGCGGTACACATTTCCTACGATACGGTTCAGCTGTTTTAACCGTTCTTCGATTTCCCCGCGGGAAACGCCTTTTACGAAGGAAAGATATTCATCCCCGCCGATACGGCCCGTCACCGCGTTGGGAAACAGTTCTTTTAACTCGTCCGCCACCAGACAGATCACCGCATCTCCCACGAGATGGCCGTTGGCATCGTTGATCTTTTTAAAATTATCAATATCCACGATCAGAAGAAATCCGTTCTGCTCCCGGGTAAGCCCGGCCAGGATCTCAGTAAGCCTTTTCATAATGCTCTGATGATTATACAGTCCTGTGAGGGAATCCGTTTCCGCGCTGATCAAAAGCTCCCCTTCCCTGGCTTTCCTCTCATCAATGTTCTTCATACGGCCGATGACCTGAAAAGGTTCTCCGTTTTCATTATAGATCGTCCGGCCTTCTATCTTGAGCCAGTGGTACCTGCCGTCCCGCTGCCTGTTGCGGACCTCCGCGTAAATATGAGATTTTCCCTGCCGCAGTTCTTCCCCGAAAGTACGCAGTTTAGCCGCGTCCTCCGGATGTACGTGAGCGGTGCTGCTGATCGCCTGGACATAGTGTTCCGTTACCAGACTGTTATCCACATGCCTGTCACCGGATCTGGTGTAACGCATACTGTCCGCAGCGATATCATACTCAAACAATACCTCGCCGAACAATTCCGCGATAATATTGAGTTTCTCCCTCTCCTGCTCCAGCTCCTTTTTTCCGACGCTTCCATGCGCCTTATGATTCTTCAGATCATTCACCCTGGCTCCTTCCCGGCGCGTAATCCGCTGACCGTTTGGGCACTTTTCCCCCCGTGCCGCTATACCTCACTTACGTCACTGAAATTCCATGTTCGTATCGTAAACTCTATAATGGGAGTATCGCAGTATTTACACACTTTCGCCCCCACTCCCGAGATCGGGGCGCCGCAGTTGGGACAGTTCATTCCCAGTCCGGCGTCAGCCGCGTTTTCTACCAGTTCCCGGTCCTGAATGTAGATACACTCCACATTGTAACGGGACTGCTCCCATTGTTCCCTGCTGCCTGCAGTCACCTGTCCCCCGGTTTCCTCATAATGGTGGTACTGCACGGCAGACTGAAATATTACCGAGCACCGCCCCCTGTCCTTACGGTATTGAAAAATCTCGGTACGATGAATACCCGGGGAATCATAACGCGTTCTGATCCCCCTGCCCCGCAGATCCTCCAGCCGCATCCTCAGTTTATCCTTCAGTTCGCTCGTCCCTTCCGTTAAAAGCGATTCATTGTCTTCGTCCACACTCTGCAGATAGGATAAAAGCAGGGCCTCCGCCCGATGCTTCATCTCCTCATAATGGAAGTCCGGGAAATCCCTGGTGATCTGGGGCAGATAGATGCTGGTGGCTCCCGATACGGACTTGGGCCTGACCGCGTAATCCTCTTCCGCCTTCCGAAACCCTTCCATCAAAGAATCCGTTCCAAAGGCGGCCCTGGAAAAATACTGTATTTTCCGGGAAACTTTCCGGCAGGCATAATAAATTACGCCTGCCAGAATCAGCAAAAGCAGAAGCAGAACAATTGTTCCAAACAATATAACAACCATGATCCTATCCCGTTATTTTTTGTCGTTATCGTCAAATGCATCCCCGCATTCCGGGCAGAATTTAGGCGGATGCGCGGGATCCTCAGGTTCCCAGCCGCACTTATCGCACTTGTAGACAGGCGCGCCCTCGGGCCTGGGCTTTCCGCATTCCTGACAGAACTTACCCTGGTTCACATGGCCGCAGGAGCAGGTCCACCCCGCGTCCGCGGGCTTGGGCTTTCCGCACTCTTGGCAGAATTTACCTCTGTTGTCCGTTTTGCCGCAGGAACAGGTCCATCCCGGTACGCCGCCGGATGTGGGCTGCTGCGCGCTTCCAGAGGGCTGGCCTCCCGAAGACGGCCCCTGACCGTTCTGCTGCGCGCCGCTCATGGCAAACAGGCTGGCCGCGTTCATGCCGCCCGCGTTCTGCGCCATATTCATGCCGGCAAAGGCCATCATGGGACCGGTAGAGGTATTGGACGCCGCGGACTTCATCGCTTCCGCCTGGGCTCCAGCCAGAGTAGCTGCCGCCATATCCGTCTGTCTGAGTACGGCGGTCATCTGCAGGTCTTTAATCCTCTTCTCATCCTCTTCGGAAGCCTTAATGCTGTTGACCGCCATGGAAACCATCCGGATACCGCGCAGGTTCAGCCATTTTTCGGTCAGCACTTCGTTAAGCGCTTCCGTCAGTTCCATGGTATGCCCGGCCACGGCACTGTAACGGATACCCATTTCTGAGATCCTGGCAAACGCCGGCTGCAGTGCGGTCAGAAGCTCGCTTTTCATAATGGAGCGGATGCTTTCCGTTTTATAGGAGTCGGCCACGTTGCTGCAGACATTGGTATAGAAAAGCAGCGGATTCTCGATCCTGAAGGTATATTCGCCGTTACACCGGACGTTGATATCCACATCCAGTCCGATCTTGGTGTCCACCACCCTGAAAGGCACGGTGCTGGGAGTCCCGAAAAAATTCTTCATGATCTCTTTGGTATTGACAAAGTAAACTCTCTGGTCCTTAGGCGCGTTGCCGGCGAATCCGAACCTGTCCACCAGCACATGAAAGCTCTGCTTCAGATTCTCTCCCAGTTTACCGTAAAACAGGGAAGGCTCGGTAGAAGCGTCATAAATAAACTGCCCGGGCTCCGCGCAGAAATCCACCACTTTGCCCTGCGCCACCAGCAGCATACACTGTCCCTCATTGACTGCTATCACGGAACCGTTGCTGATGATATTGTCCGTTCTCTTATTGGTGCCCTCTTTCGCCCGGATCTGCCCCTTGACCATCAAAACGTCACTGTCCAGGGAATCACAGTAAAAGAACTCTTTCCACTGGTCAGCCAGCAGAGAGTTGACGGCATCCTGCGCTGCTCTGATTAATCCCATTTTTCTTCCTCCATACTATGTATTTTGATATTCATCTCAATCTATGAGCATTTTCACATCTATTGTACCAAGTTTTCCTGTTTTTCTCAACAAACTTTTACAAGATTATGAATTTTTTCTTTACAAACCTGTCTTTATTTCATAAACTGTAACTGTAAATCCGTTACAGACACAGCATATTACACAAAGAGGAAGATCCGGTATGGGAAAAAAGGCTACCAAAGCAGCAGATAATATGTACTATCTGGCCCGTTACGAGGCCTCCGCGCGAAACGAAGACTTCACCAGCAGAGAAAAGACCGCGGAGATCCTGGGCATTGACAGAACGCGGCTGGCCCGCATTGAGCTGGATGCCATCACGCCCTATCCTGAAGAAGTGATGGCAATGGCCAGAACCTATAACTGCCCGGAACTGCGCAATTCTTTCTGCGCCAAAGAATGTCCCATCGGGAAAGGCAGCGTCAAAGAGGTGGCTATCGACGATTTTGACAGACTGGCTCTGAAGGTGCTGGGCTCGCTCCAGGATATAGACGAACTGCGGCTCTCTCTCATCGCCATTTCCGAGGACGGTATTATCTCGGAGCAGGAATGGCCGGCTTTTCAGCATATTCTGGATTCTCTGGAGAAGATCTCCACCAATGCCAGGGCTCTGCAGATCTGGGCCGAAAAAAATATCCATATCCAATAACTTTATGCACTGTTCCGCGAAACCGTAATATAATATAGCATCACGACAAACAGGAGGATATTATGAAAAAACAGCATTTCCTTTGTTTTTCGCTGGTGCTTTTATTATGCCTGTGCGGTTTCTGCGGCTGCGGCAGCGCTAAAAGCTCCGACGGACTTACCAGGATCACGTTAAACGAGGTGGCGCATTCCATTTTTTACGCCCCCATGTATGTGGCCATAGAAGAAGGCTATTTTGAAGAAGAAGGCATCGATCTGGAACTGGTGACCGGTTTCGGCGCGGATAAGACCATGACCGCGCTGCTCACCGGCGAAGCGGATATCGGCTTTATGGGCAGCGAAAGCACCATCTATACCTATGTGGGCGGCACGGATGACTACGCCGTCAACTTCGCCCAGCTTACCCAGCGGGCCGGCAACTTTCTGGTATCCAGAGAACCCATCGACAACTTCACCTGGGATATGCTGATCGGCGCCGACGTACTGGGCGGCAGGGCCGGCGGTATGCCCGAGATGGTCTTTGAATACATTCTGATAAAGAACAACATTGATCCCGCCCAGGACCTGTCCATTGACCAGAGCATCGATTTCGGCTCCACCGCGGCGGCCTTTTCCGGCGGGCAGGGAGATTTCACGGTGGAATTTGAGCCCCACGCCACCGCTCTGGAAGAAAAGGGGGACGGCTACGTGGTCGCTTCCCTGGGAGAAGACTCCGGCTACGTGCCTTACACGGCTTTCTCCGCCAAAAAAAGCTATATCGAGGCCAATCCCGAGCTGATACAGGCCTTTACCAACGCCCTCCAGAAAGGCATGGACTACTGTAATTCCCACTCTCCCGAAGAAATCGCGGCCGTTATCCAGCCCCAGTTTTCGGAAACCGGAGCGGACACCCTGACCACCATCGTTGCCCGCTACCATGAGCAGGACACCTGGAAAACGGATCTGGTCTTTACGCAGGAAGCGTTTGATCTGCTGCAGAATATCCTGATGGAATCCGGCGTACTGGAAGAACCCGTTCCCTATGAAGACCTAGTAAACACAGATTTCGCTACGCAGGCGAAACCATAAACAGCAAGGGACTGCCGCGCCGGCCGGCACGACAGTCCCTATCATTTTTCCTCATTTTTATTTTTCTTTGTTTCTGATCTTTTATCTTTTTTATCCCCCTGCTCCCGCAGATCGTCTATCAGCTTTTCCACCAGCAGTTTCTTTACATAGACATCAAAGCTCAGCAGACAGATAAACGAGAATTTTCTTAAGAACTCCCGGTCTTCTTCCGGCGCGTCCCCAAAAGTGGCTTCCGCGCGCTCAAATTTGTCTTTCACCTGTTCTTTCAGGGCTTCTATCTCTTCCCGCTCCATTCCAAAGACTTCGTTGTAGATCTCCTCCAGCCCGTATCCGCTTTCCGATTTGAAAAATTTCTGCGTAATGGGCGCCAGAAGCGTCTGGATATCTCCGATGGACAGAATATTCTTGTAGTAGTAAATAAAGATCAGGAGCAGCATATGCTCCTTGGAATATTTCTTCTTTTCCGGCGAGGGAAGCAGATCATTTTTGGCGTAATTGTTGATCATGGTCTTGGTCAGCACCTTGTCATCCCCCGGATTACGCGCGGCGGAACGCAGCCGCTTGTCCATGAAAGTCGTGACCTGATCCATATACAGATCAATATTGGGAATATCGTCCGGCCGGATATACTCTATCCGGGCAAGGCTGTTCAATATGCTGTTGAGTAAATCCCGGGAATCAATCGTCATCTGTCCACCATCCTGTCTTCCGGATACCTGTCATCCTGCGGTTTTATATACCTGTCTTATTTATTATATAGTATTCAATACTACATGACAAGTTTTTTATCTGTTTTTTGTAAAACCCTTCCCGGTTTTGACAGAATAGCCGCCAAACTCTTTACTTTACGGCTTTAATATGGTAAAATACAGCTGGTGTTACAGAGTAAAAAATGTGAGGTAACTCGTATGAATAAAAAAATCAGGACCAATGCGGTCGATCAGCTGTTTGAGGCGGTTCTGCAGCTGCGGACTAAAGAAGAGTGCTACAGTTTCTTTGAGGATCTATGCACTGTCAATGAGCTTTTATCCCTTTCCCAGCGTTTTGAGGTGGCCGCCATGCTGAACAGCCACAGGACCTACCTGGAAATCGCCGAGAAAACCGGCGCTTCCACCGCCACCATCAGCCGGGTCAACCGTTCCCTGAACTACGGCAACGACGGTTACGCCCTGGTTTTCGGACGGATGGAAACGGAGAAGGGAAAAGCGGACGAATAGCGCATCTCCACAGCGCTCCTATGCCTGTCCGCTGTCCTGCGCGCCGGCGGTACCTTCCGTTTCCGCTCCGGATTCCTCAGCCCGGACCTCTTCCGCGGCTTTCAGCGCATCCCGCAGCGCTTCTTTCGCCGAACGTCTGCCTGCCCTGTTTTCTCTGAGCGGACGTCTTCTGGGCTTTAAATCCTCCTGATTCATATCGCATCTGCCCTGGAATACTGCCTTTTCATCAATGACGATCACCTGCGTATGGATATCTCCGATGACCTTGGCCGTGGAAGTCAGCTCCGCTTTGCGGGCCGCGTTCACATTGCCTGTCACCTCACCGCCTATGGTGGCGGATTCCGCTTCCACATCTCCGTGGATCTTGCCGGAAACACCTACCAAAAGATTTCCTCCTACCTTTACGCTTCCTTCCACCACGCCGTCCAGTCTGACGGAACCCGAAGCGGAAAAATCACCTTCCACAACCGCATCCTGCGCTATGATCGTGGAGATCTTCATTTCGTTGCTCATCCTCTACCATTCCTTTCTCGCGTTTTGCATCAGCCGTTAATGGAAAGCATATCCGTGGGACTGATGTACACGCCGTCCTGCATGATCTGATAAACCAATTGTTTGTTGTTTTCTCCTATCAGAAAGATCGTAGTGCCGGCAGATACCTCGTCACCGGTCTTTACCTGCGCCTCTCCCCCGTTATAATAAATGGATACATAGCCGTTGCCATGGTCCACTATTACCTTGTTTCCGTAATTTTCATCTTCCTCCACCGAACTTACCGTACCCTTAGCGGAAGCCACCACCATACCGTCCGAAGCGGTGAAGATCACCATGGGATCCCCCTCCGTCACCACTTCAATACCGGCCGATCCGGTCAGCGGATAATTGGTGGGTACACTCTGCTGTTCCAGTTCTTCCTGCAGGGCTCCGGCGGTCTGGGACTGCTCATTCACAGCCGTGCTCAGCGCCTCCAGCTTCACGTTCAGTTCTTCCACTTCCGCTTCCAGGGAAGCCTTCTCTTCTTCCAGTTCCGCGATTTTTTCCTGCTGCTCTGCATCCTTCATGCTGTCCCTGTTCCATATTTCCCCCTCGTATACGATGTAACCGATCAGCCCTCCGGCCAAAACACAGAATACCAAAGTCAACAGCAGGGATATCCATGGTTTTATTCTAAACTGCCTTGTTTTCGCGTCTACGGCATCCGTGGTAAATATAATAATGCGGCTTACTTTTCTTCTGTGCTTCTTTTTAAACATAAAAAGTCACCTCCAGTAAACTTCATACATTTTACCACAGGTGACTTTTTGAAACAATGTTCATTTAACATTTTTGTAACATTTAGCTAAAATATCGTTCATATTTTTATGCAGATTACACGTTTAACGCCATATCACCCGCCAAAATCCAACCTTTTTTGCGCATCAATTCCGAAAACAACAGCGTCAGCGCCGCGGGTAATATAAAATGCATCAACAGGATCAGCCCCAGCGCCGCGGGCGCTCCCATACCGTTTTCCGTCATGGCGCCGTAAGCCGCGATCTGTCCTACAAAACCGGCGGAACCCATACCGGAACCTACCGGGGTGCTCACCATGCCGAATACCGCCGAAGCCACAGGCCCCAGCACAGCGCTGGAGAGAATGGCCGGCAGCCATATGACCGGTTTTTTTACGATATTGGGCACCTGCAGCATGGAAGTTCCCACGCCCTGGGCCACCAGGCCGCCCAGTTTGTTTTCGCGGTAGCTGGCCACCGCGAAGCCCACCATATTACAGCAGCAGCCCACCGTGGCCGCTCCGGCCGCCAGACCGGAAATGCTCATGGACACACCGATTGCCGCCGAGCTGATGGGAAGCGTCAGTATCATACCCATCAGTACCGAAACCGCGATCCCTCCCAGCACGGGATGAGCCTCCACATTGACATTGACCAGATTCCCCAGCCAGCCCATGAAAGCCGAAATGGACGGCCCTACCAGAAAGGCCGCCGCCGCGCCCGAAACCACCGCGGTCAGAGGTGTTACGATAATATCCACCTTCGTCCTGCCGGCCACCAGCCTGCCCACTTCAATGGCGATAAGCGCCGCGATAAAAGCTCCCAGGGGTTCCCCCGGCGTCCCCAGTTTAAAACTTTCCATGGAAACGGCCGTCGGAAACGCGCCCAGCATACCCGTAACCGCCGCCGCTACGGTGACCAGCGGTCCCTGCCTGTACTTGCAGGCTACCCCCACGCCGATCCCCGCGCCGGTCACGGTCTTGGCCACATTGGCCATCGCGGTCAGATAAGCGCCGACCGTGCCGCCCACGAGCGCTCCTATCTGCGCGATAATGGTCCCGATGATCAGCGTGGAAAACAATCCCAGCGCCATTCCGGAAAGCCCGTCAATAAAAATATGATTTAAGATCTCTTTTGCCTTTTTCATAACGCACTCCTTCTTCCTCTGTGTAGTCACCTGTCTTGTCAGTCAGTAAAAAATTACCATAGCGGAATAGAAAAATCAAGTCTTTGTCTTTACTTTTTGAAAATAGTATGCTATTCTTTATCTGTTGTAACCATACAAATGTATGGACAAGACATATTTTTAAATTTTTTGGAGGTATCTACAATGAACAAAGGTACAGTAAAGTGGTTTAACAACCAAAAAGGTTATGGTTTCATCTCTGATGAAGCAGGCAATGATGTATTCGTACATTATTCCGGTCTGAACATGGAAGGTTTCAAGACTCTGGAAGAGGGCCAGGCTGTAGAGTATGAAGTAGTACAGGGCGAAAAGGGACCTCAGGCTGTAAACGTAACCAAATTATAATCTTCTAATCAGTAACACGATGTACCTGTTCTTAAATATAAAGACTGCAAGAGTATTTTTATTTAGAATTTGCAATATCGTATTAGGATTAGAAAAAGAACCAATCTTCGGATTGGTTCTTTTTTACTGCTCTCGTATCCTGCCGGGTATTTCGGATCTACCGCGGCGATGTTGACAACTCCTCCACAAAATCCTTCACTTCCTGAAAGGACAGACTTCCTCCGAACAGATCCAGTGCGCTGCCTATGGTAACGTTCACCCTGTTCTGCCCCAGTTTTCGCAAAAGCCGTAAGTCCTCCATACTGCTGACGCCCCCGGCGTAAGTTACCGGGATTCCCTTATAGGCGCCCAGCATAGCCGCCAGTTCTTTCTCAATGCCGCCCGCTTTTCCTTCCACGTCTACGGCATGGATCAAAAATTCGCCGCAGTATCCGGCCAGCCCGCGAAGCAGCGCCTCATTCACCTCTTCCTTCGTTTCCCGCTGCCATCTGTCCGTGACCACCACGTAACCGCGTTCTTTCCGCCTGCAGCTCATATCCAGTACCAGGTGTTCTTTTCCCACCGCCCTTTCCATGGCGCGCAGCCGGTCATAATCAATCCTGCCCTCCCTGAACACATAGGAAGTGACGATCACGTGACTGGCCCCCGCATCCAGAAAATCCGCGGCGTTTTCAGGCGTGATCCCTCCTCCTGCCTGCAGTCCCCCGGGATACGCCGCCAGGGCGGCAAGCGCCTGCGCTCTGCCCGCCTCATAATAAGGACTGGACACAGGGTTCAGCAGGATCACATGGCCGCCCCGTATTCCCGCATCCCGATAAAGTTTCGCGAAAAAAGCCGCATCCTGGCCGGCCACAAAATTTTCACTGGCCGCATCGCCTTCGTCCTTCAGGCTGCCGCCCACGATCTGCTTCACCGCTCCGTTATGAATATCAATACAAGGCCTGAATTCCATGTATCCCTCCGTATCTCCACAGTATTTTCACAGTATTTCCGCATTTTTACAAGATTTTCCTGCTTTTGGCAAAATTTTCTGACTGTCTTTTAGCATAAATTAAAATCCACTGCGCACAATACTAACGTCCGACATTTATTTTATCAAAAGGGGTGATATTATGAAAAAAATAAACGTGAAGACAAGTTTATTATGCCTTGCTGTTGTCAGCGCGTGTGCCCTTTCCGCGTGCGGCAGCGGCGATTATAAGAACAACCTGAACAATATGTCCGGCAACGGCACCACCGAAAGCGGCACGGATAACGGACATTCCAACGGCGCCAACGGTTCCGGTGATTCCATGAACGGATCCAATGATTCCATGAACGGATCCAATGATTCCATGAACGGATCCAACGGTTCCATGAACGGATCCAATGATTCCATGAACGGATCCAACGGTTCCACGAACGGGTCCAACGGTTCCATGAACGGCACCAACGGTTCCACGAACGGGTCCAATGATTCCATGAACGGCACCAACGGTTCTACGAACGGGTCTAACGGTTCCACGAATGGCACCAACGGCTCCATGAACGGGTCCAACGGTTCCAACGGCGGCGTAAACGGCGCCCTGAACGACGCGGGCAATACCGTAGGCGATATTTTTAACGATATCGGTGACGGTATTTCCGATATTACCGATGACGTAACCGGTTCCGGCAGCGGAAACGCTTCCGACGCGGGTGCCGGTGCGATGGGCCGCTGATCCCGGGCAGTCAGGAAAAAACAGTCGAAGCAGGCATGTACCGGCGCCTGCTTCGTTGTTTTTTCATTATTGCGGCCTGCCTGCCGCATCGATGACCGCGCTCATATCGTAAAGCCCGGCCGGTCTGCCTGCCAGAAATTTCGCCGCCTGTATGGCTCCTTTTCCGAAGACCGCCTTGGAGTAAGCCGTATGGGAAAAGGTCACTACCTCATCCGCTCCGGCAAAAATCACATCATGCTCTCCCACAATGGTCCCGCCCCGCACGGACGAGATGCCGATTTCCTTTTGGGAGCGTTTTCTGCGCACGCCGCTTCTGTCGTATACATATTCGTATATGCCGCCGCACTGCTCATTGACGGAATCCGCCAGGGCCAGCGCGGTGCCGCTGGGAGCGTCCACCTTCTGATTGTGATGCTTTTCCACCACTTCCACGTCAAACCCCGCTGCAGCCAGAACATCGGCCGCCTCCTTTAACAGTTTTAAAAGCAGATTGATTCCCAAAGACATATTGGCGGAACGCAGGACGGCCGTAGTTTCAGAAAGTTTTTCCGCTTTTCGCAGCTGCTCCTCTGACAGTCCCGTAGTGCAGAGCACACAGGGCAGTTTCCTCTTTTCACAATAGGCGAGCACGCCGTCCACAGCGGGCGCCGCGCTGAAGTCGATCAGCGCATCCGCCTCTACATCGCAGCTTTCAATATCGGTAAATACCGGATAAGGATTGTGCCCATCGTCCCGGCAGTCGATTCCCGCCACAATATCCACTTCCTCGTCCTCCGCCGCGAGATTGGAGATCACCTGTCCCATCTTGCCGTTGCAGCCGTGCATAATCAGTCTGTACATAAGCCTCTGTCCCTTCTTTATAAAATTCCAAAATCCTTCATAGCCTTTTCCAGCTTCGCGGCGCTGCCCTCTTCCATTTCCGTCAGGGGCAGACGCAGGGTTCCCGCTTCCTTCCCCATCAGGTTCAGCGCTTTTTTCACGGGGATCGGATTTACTTCACAGAAAAGCGCGTCGCACAGATCCATGGCCTTCAGCTGCAGCTCCATGCTTCCTTTCACATCGCCCGCGAAATATTTCGCGCAGATTTCATGGGTTTCCTTCGGCGCTACATTGGAAAGCACGGAGATTACGCCGATGCCGCCCAGAGAAAGAATGGGCACGATCTGATCGTCGTTGCCGGAATAGATGTCCACGCTGCCCTTCGCCTTTGCCGCCAGTCTGGCGATCTGGCTGATGTTGCCGCTGGCTTCCTTCACTCCCACGATATTCTCCACATCCCGGCAGAGGCGTATCACCGTTTCCGGCAGGATATTGCAGCCTGTCCTGCTGGGTACGTTGTAAAGGATGACCGGGATCTTCACCGATTCCGCTATGGTCTTAAAATGCGTGTAAAGTCCGTTCTGCGTGGCTTTATTGTAATACGGAGATACCAAAAGCAGGCCGTCTACGCCGTATTTTTCCGCTTCCGTGGAAAGATATACAGCCGTTTCCGTACTGTTGGAACCGGTTCCCGCGATCACCGGGATTCTGTGGTTCACCTTTTCCGCGCAGAAGCGGATCACATCCAGATGCTCCTCATGGGATAAAGTGGAGGATTCTCCGGTGGTCCCGCATACGATGATGGCATCCGTACCGCCCGCGATCTGAAATTCGATCATTTTCTCAAAACTTTCGTAATTGACCTCTCCATTTTCTTTCATAGGCGTTACAATGGCCACGCCCGCGCCCTTAAAAACAGACATCTCTTTTCCTCCTTGCAAAAAAACCGGCCTCAAAATGAGGCCGGCCATTGTCACCGTTACGATAGCGCCCCATCTAAATCCTAGATGACAGTCATACAGTTCTTCACTGCATGCCCAAGGATCGACTGTCAGGTCATCTCTCCTTTCGGCGTCTTTCCCTTTCCTCCTCCCGCTCCTGTGCCTGCCACATTGGAAGGGCTACTCATGAAACACGCAACCTCTATCATTGCATATTATCATATCACCAATCTGACCCGCTGTCAACCTGCGGGAAAGGTTTTAAACTTCAGAGTTTCTATCTTGGACACTTCGTCCGCCAGGATACATACTTCATCATTCAGGTTGATACCCGTCAGGATCACGTCGGTTTCCCCTCTGGAATCCAGCAGCGCCTTCAGGTCCTCCGTTTTGATGATGTTCTTATCTAACAGGCCCAGCACTTCATCCAGGATCAGCAGATTGCATTCTCCCGTAGCCAGCACTTTATTGGCAAAGTTCATACCGTTACGGATATTCATGATCTCTTCCGCTTTCTTCTGCTCCGACAGCTCCTCATAGATTTCTTCTGACTTTTCAAAACGGAACAGCTTGATCTCCGGCTCCAGCCCGCGCACAAATTCCGAATCGTCCAGCCCCTTTCCTTTTAAGAACTGGATGATCACTACCTTTTCGCCTCTGGCCGCCGCCTGCAGGGCCCTGCCCAGAGCGGCCGGCGATTTGCCGCGGCCGTCACCCGCGTAAATATGAATCATGCCTTTTCCCATGTAATCTCTCCGTGGTATGTGAATTTACAGTTATCATGCCTTGAATAAGGGCATTATACCACAAGCGCGGAAAAGGAAGCGCCGCGTAAGCGGCATTTACTTTTCAAGCGGTGGCCTGCAGGGATAATGCGCCGCGCAGCGGTGCCATGCCGGTGCATCCGGCATGTATTCTGCGTCAGCAGAATTATTATACCATATCTTCCTGAATTTGACAACCTGACCTTTCCGGCCGTATCCGCAAAGCGCGGCCCTGTGGTGTATATCCCAAAAAGAAAGCGTCCAAGTTTTTACGCTTGAACGCCATGCTTTTCCACCGCCTTTACAGCAGCTCCTTTTCTTCTTCCCGCACGATTTCCAGCTTGCTGACGGACACTTCGTAAGCCACTCTCTTTTCCACCTGCTCTTCATCTATTTTTTTCATATATTCCCGGCTCTGGATGCGCCCCCAGACGCTGCAGCGCTCTCCCACCTCGAAGCCGCTGGCGAAACGGGCGTTTCTGCCCCAGCAGATGCAGGGAATATAATCGGATTTTCCATAGGGTCTGTTCACGGCCAGAAGCAGGTCCGCGATCTCTCTTCCCAGGGGTGTTTTCCTGTAAATGGGCACCTTGCATATGTAGCCGTCCAGAAAGATCTGATTGGTCTTGGCGCTTTCCTCGATTTCCTCCACAAAAACAATTTCCCTGGCGAATACGGACAGGACCAGCCTGTTCTTCCTCTCCTCATGCCTGTTGTAGGAGCGGAACTGGCCGTTCACCTCCACAAAATATCCCCGATAGTCCGCGGACACGTCGATCAGCCGCTCCGACACCATCATGGGGATCACATCGAAGGAATCGCTCAACCGCTGTACCTTTACATCCACCATGTAAAAGCCTTCTCCGAAGATTTCATGACTATAGGAAAAACCGCTCACGATCTCTCCCATAATCGTTACCTGATTGTTTTCAATAACCTTATCCGTCATACCTGTTCTCCTTTTCTTACATTTAAGAATTTTTCCGGCAATATGCCTGTAATGTACTAATATATACTCTGATTTTTGCCCCTGTAGTACAGGATTCCGTCGTAAAGTTTTGGCAGACTTCCCCCTCTTCCCTGTTTTTCTTGCTTCTTTCAACAAATAGTGCTATACTGTAACAGTTTTGGAGAGGTCAATCCGGCATATATTATCATTATGCCAAAACAGGGATTCCCTTATAAGCGAAGGAGTTTGTATGCAGCAGAAAAGAGAAGATGTGAGAAATGTAGCGATCATCGCCCATGTAGACCACGGCAAAACCACACTGGTGGACGAGCTGCTGAAGCAGAGCGGCGTATTCCGGGAAAATCAGGAAGTGGCGGAACGTGTCATGGATTCCAACGATATCGAACGGGAACGGGGTATTACCATTCTTTCCAAAAATACCGCCGTTACCTATAAAAATACCAAGATCAATATTATCGACACGCCGGGACACGCGGACTTCGGCGGCGAGGTAGAGCGGGTACTGAAAATGGTAAATGGCGTGATCCTGGTGGTGGACGCTTTTGAAGGCCCCATGCCCCAGACCAAATTTGTGTTGAAAAAAGCGCTGGAATTAAAGCTTCCCGTGATCGTCTGCGTGAATAAGATCGACCGGCCCGAAGCCCGTCCTCTGGAAGTGGTGGATGAAGTGCTGGAGCTGTTTCTGGATCTGGAAGCCGATGACGCGCAGCTGGACTGCCCTTTCGTCTTCGCTTCCGCGAAAACCGGCAGCGCCACGCTGAATCTGACTGTTAAAAATAAGGACATGAAGCCCCTCTTTGATACGATCCTGGATTATATTCCCGCTCCTGAAGGTGACCCCGACGCGGGCACCCAGGTGCTCATAAGCACCATTGATTACAATGATTACGTAGGGCGTATCGGCGTTGGCAAGGTGGACAACGGCCGTATCGCGGTCAACCAGGAGGTGGTCCTCTGCAACGCCCATGATCCGGAGAAACAGAAAAAAGTCAAGATCAGCAAGCTGTATGAATTTGACGGGTTAAATAAAGTGGACGTAACAGAAGCGGACATCGGTTCCATTGTGGCCATTTCCGGTATCTCGGATATCCATATCGGTGACACGCTCTGCTCGCCGGATCATATTGAGCCCATTCCTTTTCAGAAGATCAGCGAACCTACGATCGCCATGCACTTTATGGTAAACGACTCTCCCCTGGCCGGCCAGGAAGGTAAATTTGTCACCAGCCGCCATATTCGGGACAGGCTGTTCCGCGAACTGAATACCGATGTTTCCCTTCGGGTGGAAGAAACGGATTCTCCCGATTCCTTCAAAGTGTCCGGACGGGGCGAGCTGCATCTTTCCGTCCTCATTGAGAATATGCGCCGGGAAGGTTTTGAATTTGCGGTGAGCAAAGCCGAAGTCCTCTATAAGACCGATGAGAACGGCAAACGCTTAGAGCCCATGGAACTGACCTATATCGACGTGCCTGAAGAGTATGCCGGCGTGGTCATCGAAAAACTCAGCCAGCGCAAAGGAGAACTGCGCGGTATGGGCAACGGCACCGGCGGCTACACCCGTCTGGAATTTTCCATTCCCTCCAGGGGGCTGATCGGCTATCGGGGTGACTTTATGACCGACACCAAGGGCAACGGCATCATGAACTCCGTTTTTGACAGCTACGGCCCTTATAAGGGGGATATCCAGTACAGAAAGCAGGGCTCTTTGATCGCCTTTGAGTCCGGGGAATCCATTACCTACGGCCTTTTCAACGCCCAGGAGCGGGGTACTCTTTTCATCGGCCCCGGCGTGAAAGTATATTCCGGCATGGTGATCGGCAGCAACGGCAGAGGCGAGGACATTGAAGTCAATGTCTGCAAGAAAAAACAGCTCACCAACACCCGCTCTTCCAGCGCGGACGAGGCTCTGCGCCTGGTGCCGCCCAAGCTGATGAGCCTGGAGCAGTGTCTGGACTTTATTGACACGGACGAGCTATTGGAGGTCACGCCCTCTTCCCTGCGCATCCGCAAAAAGATACTGGATCCCACTCTAAGAAAGCGGGCCGCCATGAAGAAAACACAGTAATAAAATGTCAGGCGCCTTTCAGTTCTTCCATTCGGATGACCACATCCGCCCGGGCCGCGATATCCATATCGTGGGTTACCATGACCAGCGTCTGATGATACTTCCTGATACCGCCTATCAACAGTTCCAGCACCTTGTTGCCGGTTTCCCCGTCCAGATTCCCGGTGGGTTCATCCGCGAAAATGACGGCCGGCCTGTTCACCAGTGCCCTGGCAATGGCCGTCCTCTGCTGCTGGCCGCCTGAAAGCGTGGCCGGCAGCGCATCTCTCTTTTCGGAAATTTCCAGCATCTCCATCAGTTCCCCTACATAGCTATCATCTGCCGGCAGTCCGGCAAATCTGGCGGGAAGCGTGATATTTTCCCACACGGAAAGAACGGGGATCAGATTGAAACTCTGGAACACAAACCCCATGTTCCGGGAACGGTAGGCGGACATTTCCTTGTCATTTAACCGGTTTATGTCCTTTCCGCAGACCGTGATCTCTCCTTCATCCGCGCAGTCCAGACCGCCCAGGATATTTAAGAGCGTGCTTTTGCCGGAACCGCTCTTTCCGATGATCGCCGCGAATTTTCCCTCTTCAATGCCCAGATGGATCCCTTTGAATATCTCATTCTTTAACTCTCCGTCCTGATAGATTTTGGTCAGTCCCACTGCTTCTATAATATTCCTGCTCATTCTTCGCTCCTTAACAATCTTATGATGTTCCCTTTCATGCATTTTCTGATATTGCCGTATATCACCGCGCCGCAGAACAGCAGTACCGCCGGGCCCCCTGCCAGGTAGCCGCCGGTACCCATGCCCATTTCCTCGTTCATACAGTAATAAGCGTACACGGAAATGGGCGCGGCCAGGGCCGCGGCCGCGATACCTGCCAGCGCCACAAGGACAAAGACCTCTCCCCAGAGCATTCCTTCCAGCTTTCTCCGAGTGGCTCCCACAGCCCGCATCATACCGATCTCCTTTTTGCGGTGCTCAAAATTCTGCCTCACAATGGAAGTGATCATAAAGACCACCAGTCCCGTAAGGGCCACCGTCATGTATCCCAGCAGAATGATGATCATCTGTATCTGTGTGACCGCATAACCGAATATATTGGCAAGATCGGTCACGATGTATCTGCCTGACGGGAGAACATCCTGCAGATCCGTAATGGTCAGATCCTTTCCCGAAACAAAGGCCTCCACCCATTGGGGCTCCTGTCCGAAAAGCTCTTTTGCGTACCCTTCCTCTATAATAAGATTGGTAGCGGAAATCTCTCTCGTTCCCACTCCCAACAGCGCTTCAAATCCATTGTCCATGACCACATCCACCGTCACCGGGATCACCCCTCCGGCATCATTCTTTAAGAAGATCCGCGCTCCCTGCAGGTCCTCTCCATCGCTGCCGGAAAACACCACACGGGTATCCTTCGGCAGATGCTGCATGGAGATGAGCTTTTCCATGAGATTCCGACTGTAAATACAGATTCTCGCTAACTGCTCCCCGCTCTCTGTATAAGGCGCGTATTCCGGCATATAGCCCTGCAGATAAACCTTATCCGCGCAGGTTTCCAGCGTTTGCCGATCCGCCTCCTCCATACGGACCTCTCCCATCAGCAGTTCCAGGGACATGGGTATACTCACGTCAAAATCCGAAAAGGCATAGGGGGTATCTCCCAGCTCAAAAGGAACGGAATCCAGGCCGTTTCCCACCAGAAGCACTGCCAGAAAGGTCAGTGTCATGGTAGTCAGGAGAGCACGGGCGCTTCTTTTATCCCGAAAGCTGTTATTGACCGCCATTTCCGTCAGGCTGTTTTTACAGGTGAAAATCTTTTTCTTTACCACATGTCCCGTATCGTGCAGCATCTCTACCGGCGTTTTCTTTTTCAGTTCCAGCATCAGCTTAAACCAGACCGTGAACATGACCGCCGCCGTGATCCCGACAACCCAAAGCAGCATCCGCCAGGATACCGTGATCTGTTCCACCTTACTGCCCACAAAGATCCGAATGAAGAATCCGGCAAAGGCCTTGTTGAAAAGAATCCCTCCCAGACATCCCGGAACGATCCCCCCGCACCCGTATAGAAAGAGTTCCCCCAGGATCATCCTGCCGATCGCTTTATTTCCTGCTCCCAAAGCCCGCATGGTTCCGTACTGTCCCATCTTACTCTGAAAATTAAGACACATCATATAATAGATAAAGATCGCCATGACTACCGCGATAAACGCGATAACGCCCCAGATCACGGCGGATATACCGGTATAGAACACCCCGTCCTCCCGCAGCTGCTGCTTGCGCTCGCTGAAGACGATTTTCTGCAATATGTCCTTCCCATATGTATCAAAAAGATAAAGATTCAGCGCGGTTACTTCCTCGTCATCGGGAAAACCGTTTTCGTTCATCAGAATATAGTCCACATACCAGGGGACTTCCTCCACGCCCGCGTCCTTCAGGATCTCCTCCGCTCTTTCCAGCGTCACAAGCAGGCACGCGCTGGCTTCATACCATACGGGATCCGTAGAGATACCGGATACGGTAAAATCCTCCGTAACCTCGATCCCATACTCCATGATTGCCATAGGCAGGGTAACAGTATCTCCTACCTGAAGTCCCCGTTCTCTGGCAAAAGCCTGGGACAGGCAGATTTCACTCTTATCCGCGGGTACCGTTCCCTCCAGCATTTCCATCTTATATGCAGTCAGAAAATTGCTGCCCCGCATCCCGCTCACTCTAGCAGGGAGCCCCGTTTTCTCGGCCGTATACGCAAAAATGATTTCCTCTGCCAGGGTATACTGTTCTTCATATTTTTTATAGATCTCATCCGCCGTTTTTTGATCCAGCGACTCGATATGCACATCATGCGCAAAGGACATGGAAAGCAGCTGCTCTCTGTATTCGACCAGTATCAGTTCCCCGATCTGCACCAGGTGTTATAAGCTGAAAAAGACTTATTCATCAAACAACAAAAAAATAGCTGAACAGCCCGAAAACAGGCACGCAGCGGAAAGGGGGATTGATTTATGAGTCAGGAAATCACAGCATTGTATGAGCGTTTATCACATGATGATGAATTGCAGGGGGAAAGCAACAGCATATCCAACCAAAAGCAGATGTTAGAGGAATACGCAAGGCGCAACGGTCTAGGGAATATCCGTCACTTTACGGATGACGGAATATCGGGTACACGCTTCGATCGCCCCGGCTTTGTTGCCATGTTGGAACAGATTGAAAAAGGTAATGTAAAGGTTGTCTGTATCAAGGACATGAGCCGTTTAGGGCGTGACTACCTCAAAGTCGGTATGTATATGGAAACCATGAGGAAAATGGGCGTAAGACTTATTGCGGTCAATGACGGCGTGGACAGCTTCAGCGGAGATGATGATTTTACCCCATTCCGAAACATCATGAATGAATGGTATGCAAGGGACACAAGCAAAAAAATCAAGTCCACTTTCCAAGCAAAAGGGCAGGCAGGAAAGCACGTTGCAAGTTCCCCACCCTACGGCTATCTGAAATCGCCAGAGGACAAAGAAAAATGGATAATAGACGAAGAAGCCGCCGAAATCGTTCGCAGGATATTCCGCATGACAATGGAGGGTTATGGACCATATCAGATAGCGAAAAAACTATCAGAGGATAAAATACCAATCCCCGCATATCATCAAGCGCAGTTAGGCGTGGGATTGTACCAAAACAGGGAATTTAAGGACATTTACCATTGGGGAAGCTCTACGGTGTGCCATATCTTAGCCAAACAGGAATATTTAGGGCATACGGTAAATTTCAAGACAAGGAAGCATTTCAAGGACAAGAAAAGCCACTATGTATCTCAAGACCAATGGTTGATATTTGAGGACACCCACGAGCCAATCATAGACCAAGAAACCTTTGACAACGTACAGCGGATAAGGGGGCAGGTAAGGCGATACCCCGATGGTTGGGGCGAAGCTCACCCATTAACGGGACTGATGTATTGTGCGGATTGTGGGGGCAAGATGTATGTCCACAGAGTAAACAACGGGAAGCGCATACCGCAGTACACTTGTGCAAATTACAGCAAAACACCGATTGGCACACGCTGTAAGTCAGCGCATCGCATAAAGGCGGATAATGTCATGGAGATTGTTGCGGAAATGATACGGGAAGTAATACGCCATGCAAGCGTTGACAGGGAAGCGTTTGCAAAAGAGATACAGGCAGAACTTGAACAGAAACAGACCGTTGATTTTACCGCACAGAAAAAGCGCACCGCCGTATGTGAAAAGCGTATCGGGGAATTGGAAATACTGATAGCGAAAATCTATGAGGATAACGTATTGGGGAAGCTGTCAGACAAGCGGTATGAAACACTGTCCAATCAGTACGAAAAGGAACAGGAACAGCTAACACAGGAAGTCATGGAATACAAGACCATGCAGGAGGATTATGAGAATGACAGGAAATCGGCGGCACGTTTCCTTGCGCTTGTGAAGCGGTACGAAAATTTTGAACAGCTAACAACTGTCATGCTGAATGAGTTTGTTGAGAAAATCGTTGTCCATGAACGTGAAAAGAAAGGCAGAGCCGACAGCCCGCAGAAAATAGAGATATATTTCAACATGATTGGGCAGTTCATACCACCCGCTATGGAACAGCCGAAGCTAACACCAGAACAGTTGGAGGAGCAAAGGAAACGGGAAGCCCGAAAGGAAAAACTGCACCAAAACTACCTAAAGCGTAAGGCAAACGGAAAGCAGAAAGCCTATGAGGAACGCACAAAAGCAGAGAAAAAAGCAAAGATTGACACCCAAAAGGAAGCCATAAGAGCCGAGGACAGGGAAAAGGGAATATATTATATCGTGTCAGACAAGGGAGTGCCAAAGATACCAAGAGCAAAGGACACAGCCATTGTTTGATATATCAACAAGGATTGCCGACTGTGCAGACAGTATGCAATCCTTTTTTGCAGGGAAAGGAGGACACTAAGACCATGAAACTGTTAAAATGCGAGCAGGAAGTACATATCAGATTTTGCGCTGATGAAGAAACCGCCACCCTTTACACTTCCTATCCGACATGGATAAGGAAAATGGATAAACTTGTGGAGAAGAACCCGCAGAGCTTCCAGTGCATAGCGGAAAATGAGATAAGCAAGACCTATTCCATGCCGAGGAACTTTATCAGCATACGCTCCAAAGAGCGCACAGTCACCTTGACCGAGGAACAGAAAGAACAGGCAACAAGGCGTTTGCATGGTACGGAGTAAGCCAGTGCAGATATGGGCGTTTTTAATCTCAAAATCTGCTGTTCAGACAGGGAAAACGGAAAGCAGAGCCTTAAAAGGGTATTCTTCTTTGACAGGGCAGACAGAGGGAAGTAAAACGCTGCTCAAACGGGGAAAGGAGAAACAGGAAAATGACGTTTGAATACTTTTACGGGAAACAGAGCGGACAATACGCTTTTTACCGCATACCGAAGCTGTTATTTACAGACAGCCGCTTTGAAACACTATCCACAGACGCAAAACTGCTCTACGGTATGCTGATAGACCGCATGGAACTGTCACTGAAAAACGGTTGGATTGATGAACGGGGGCGCATATACCTCTACTTTACGATTGACGAAATACAGGAGCGTTTCCATTGCGCAAGCGGCAAAGCGGTCAGACTGCTTGCTGAGCTTGACGGCGCAAAAGGAATAGGGCTTATCGAGAGCGTAAGACAGGGAATGGGGAAACCAAACATCATTTATGTCAAGAACTTTGTTAGCGGTACAGATTAGGGAGGGGAAGGAAAGGAAGGTAAAGGATAGGATAGGATTGATTGATAAGTATGACTATAATCAGTCTAAAGAATATCAGTATTATTAGGTTGCGAAAATCGAAACTCTTGAATTGCGAAAAGCAAAATTTATGAATTGCGGAAATCGAAATTCAAGAATTTCGGTTTTCAATAGTCAACAGAAAATCGTCTGTCAGACCTGTTTTCCAGTATCCCTAAAAGTGAAAATGCCGTCATAGTCACAGTTTAGAATGTCAGCGATTTCACGCAGCTCCTTTTCGGTAAGATTATCTCTCCTAAGCTTGTTATAAAGGTTTGTGCCTTTGTAGCCTAATTTATCACTTAACTCTTTGATAGACATATTTCTTTCCAAGAGAATTGTCCGTATTTTTAAAGCCATTCCCATTGTTTACACCTCTTTCTTTTTGAGTAATTATATACTTTTTGGTGCATAAAATCAAACCAAAATGCAATTCTACACGCCAGAGTGCAATCCTAGTATTGACGAATTGCACTTTATAGTGTAGTATTTATTCTTGAAAGTGTATATTTCCACTTTTAAGAGCAGAAAGCGAGGTGAAAAAATTTTTGAGGACTTTTTCTAAAAAATAGACAGGAGGGATAACGGAATGGGAAAGATTTTAGAAGCATTTTTGACCGACCAACTTCGTGTGGACAGCGGTACGGATCGGCGAAGCCCCGAACATCAAGCACTATGCGAAAAGGGAAGCGAACTTCAAGACCGATTAGCCGAAACGATGAACGACAAGCAAAAGGCAATGTTGGAGGAACTTGTAGAAACATTTTTTGATGAAAGCAGTTATAGCGAACAGGTAAAATTTGAGCGTGGTTTCCGTTTGGGCGTTTTGATAACATCGGAAATCTTTTATGGGCAGGATATATTTCTGTAAGGTGGGGGGAGAAAGCGGATAAGGGAATGAAGAAAAAGGACAAAGATAACCTGCTGGATATACTTGTCAAAACGAGGACGGTCAAAGCCTTAGACGAAGCGATTGACAAAAGCAGTGCTTACCAAGAAACATTGAAACGGCAGGACAAAGCATTTGACGCACTGGGTAAGGCAGGGCTAAGCAAAGAACAGAAAGCCATTGTTGACGGGGCAATTTCAGCCGCCAATGAATGCGGCGCAGCATACGGCGCAGTCGCTTATGAGTTGGGATTGCAGGACGGCGTAAAACTTATGTCAGAGCTAAATGAAATTAAATAGTTGCGTATCTGAAAAAGGCATTTTCTAACAACGAAGATGTCTTTTTCTTTTACACAAATTTCATACCCACAGCGTCAGCGCAGAAAGGAGGGAAAAGCATGGGTAACATCAACGAGCAGATTGCAAAAGCCGAGGAAGAAATAAGGCAGTTGCAGAACAAAAAGAAAAAGCTGCTCAACCAGAAAAAGAGCGAGGAACGCAAGATACGGACGCATCGCCTTGTGGAGCGTGGCGCGATACTGGAAAGCCTGTTGGAACAGCCAGAACAGTACACAAACGAGCAGATAAAGAGCTTGCTTGAAACCGCTTTACGGACACCGCAGGCACAGGATTTTTTACGCAGGACGGAAAAGCCAAAGGGGGAGAATTAAATCTCCCTTGTTTTGACAAGGGCGCACTTATACACCCT
>CANRPU010000016.1 GCA_947632555.1 uncultured Lachnospiraceae bacterium | reverse complement strand
TGGAAAATATGCTGTACACACAGTTTAACATGGATGACGCTCTGAAGGTAAGGTATGAGGAAGGACTGGAACAGGGAATAGATCAGGGAGAACGCCGCCTTCTGATCCGTCAGGTATGCGGCAAGCTTCGAAAGGGAGAGAACCCGGAAAAGATAGCCGAGGACCTTCTGGCAGACAGGGAGGAGATCGATCGGATCCGCGAGGCTTACGCAGAATGCGGCCCGGATGAAGAGGCGGTTTATAACAGGCTGGAGGCGGTTCTCTGCTGAACAGGTAAAACAGTTGGATAAAATTCATAAAAAGGAGGTTTCAACGTTTCACCCATATAATCGTACCAGATCGTACCGCTCTCAACGGGCAAAAATGTAATCACGTGTAATCGGAAACCGCGAAAATGAAAAACTCAGAAGCCGCATAAAACAAGGGTTTCTGAGTACATAAAAAAGCAGGTGATGGGAATCGAACCCACGTATCCAGCTTGGAAGGCTGGTGTTCTACCATTGAACTACACCTGCTTACGAACAGGTTTTATTTTACCATAGCGGATCGCAAACGTCAATTCTAAAATGAAAGTTTTTGCGGTTATTTTTTATTAAGACAGAAAGGACCTATGACTATGAAGAAAGTAAAACTTACTCTGAACCCTTTGGACAGAAGGAGCAAGATCAACAAGGAAATATATTCCAATTTTTCGGAGCATCTGGGACGTTGTATCTATGACGGCATCTATGTGGGAGAGGACAGCGATATCCCCAATATCGAGGGTTACCGCAAGGACGTAGTGGAGGCTTTCCGGGAACTTAAACTGCCGGTACTGCGCTGGCCGGGAGGCTGTTTTGCCGACGAATATCACTGGAAGGACGGAATAGGTGAAAAATCCGGCCGCGCCAAAGTGGTAAATAACTGGGGTCATATTGTGGAGGATAACAGCTTCGGTACCCATGAGTTCCTGCGGTTCTGCGAGCTGGTGGGCTGCGAGCCTTACATCAGCGCCAATGTGGGAAGCGGTACTGTGCGGGAATTGATGGAATGGGTGGAGTATATTACCTTTGACGGCGTTTCCCCCATGGGCGAGCTGCGCCGTAAAAACGGCAGGGAACACGCGTGGAAGCTGAAGTACCTAGGGATCGGAAATGAAAGCTGGGGCTGCGGCGGCAATATGACGCCGGAATTTTACTGTGACCATTACAGACAGTTCGCCACATTCTGCCGTGATTACAGCGGCAACAGGCTGTTTAAGATAGCCTGCGGTCCCAACGCGGATGACTATAACTGGACGGAAACGTGCATGAAGAGGATTTCCCCGGATTTGATGCAGGGGCTTTCCATGCATTATTATACGGTGCCCACCGGGATCTGGGACCATAAAGGCAGTTCCACGGAATTTGATGATGCGGAATACTACGCTACCTTAAAGGGGGCGCTCAGGATTGAAGAACTGATAACCCGTCACAGCGAGATCATGAACCGTTATGATCCGGAGCGCAGAGTAGGCCTGATCGTGGACGAATGGGGCTGCTGGTACGATGTGGAACCGGATACCAATCCTTCTTTCCTGTATCAGTTAAATACCATGCGGGACGCCATTGTGGCGGCGGTCAACCTGAATATCTTCAACCGCCATTCCGACAGAGTCTACATGGCAAATATCGCGCAGGCTGTCAATGTCCTGCAGGCCGTTATGTTGACAGAGGGACTTAAGACCATCAAGACCCCTACCTACCATGTGTTTGACCTGTATAAGGACCATATGGAAAATACGCTGATCTATTCCCATATCGAAAACGAAGAGGCCGCCGGCGGCGTGCCCGCGCTGTCCCAGAGCGCGAGCGTAAACGCGGCGGGCGAAACGGTGGTCACGCTGGCGAACTGTTCGTTAAAGGAAGAATATACCGTGGAGATCGGAGGAGCGGGCAGTATCGGAAAAGCAGGCGGAAAGATCCTGACGGGAGAAGTGCACGCGAGAAATGATTTCGACTGTCCGAATGCGGTGGGGATAAAGCCGCTGGAGGTAAAAACGGAAAACGAAAAAGCCTATGTGGTTCTGCCGCCCTGTTCGGTGGCGGAGATCGTTCTGAGATAAGGGCGGGCGTATGAAATACGGGAAGCCTTGCGCAAGATGCCTTTCCAAAGAGGCAGGCGGGGAAGAACTGGCGGAGCTCATAGCGGCCCGGATCGCGGGAATGCCGCCGGATATCCGGGCGGACGAGGCGCTTTACCAAAAGAGGCTTGCCGCCTGCCTGGCGTGCGAGGATCTGATAGGCGGCATGTGCGCGAAATGCGGCTGTTATGTGGAACTTCGGGCAGCCCGCAGGCATGGGTACTGCCCGGCAGCCCGGCGGATGTGGTAGCTTCAAAAATAGTGCTCGAAGTCAAACGCTTCCATCCACTGTTCCGTTTCGTCCATCACGGCTTCATAGTTTTCGGGAGTGACTTCATAAGGGCAGTCATCTGCCGCGAACCACCGCGTCATCTGCGCGTTCATCTCTGGTGAGTAATGGGAATAGTCGCAGTAGTGGTTCAGATCCGTAATGTAATCAAAATCATTCTGAAAATAAAAGATCCGGACATTGGGGCAGGAAAACAGCAGTTCCATGATCTTTCTTTCTCCGGCCAGCTCGGCGGCAAGGCTGCCGTCCGCCCGGCGGGAATGCCAGTACAGGATGCTGTAGGGCGGGAAAAATATTGTAAACCGCGTATCCGGCATGGATTCGATATAGGGCAGGATATGGTCGCGCATATGATCCTCGATATCTTCCAGGTAGATATCTGACGGCAGAGGCTCATGGAACGTGTCCGGTATCTGATAGGAAGCCAGAGCGGCTTCCCGGTTGTAGCTGAAATGGATCCAGGACCAGTATATCTCGTTCAGCGGGGTGTTCTCATGCTTCATCTGCGGCTTCAGGATATAATCCAGAAGCACGTCTTTATTCAGCCAGTAGGACACATCATTGAGAAGAAGATCGTCGTACAGATAATAGGGAAGCTCATAGGCGGTCACGTCCGCGGGGGTTTTGTAGGTGTTGATATCGATGCCGAGAAAAACTTCTTTTAAATCCGGGTGATACAGGCTGACCAGCTTCATGATCTCATCAATATCCTTGGGGTAGGCGCCGTTATAGCAGAGCTTTACGGTATGCAGGCCCATGGTTTCCTCGAACAGACTGGTATCGAAATTCACGGTCATGGAGGAGCCCAGAATGACGCTGTCGTAGTCGAAGGTCTTGGCTATGCCGGGATTCTGGCTGGTCTGATTGTCAATGATATAGCACAGCCCCTTTAAGGGCTTGTGATACTGGAAAAAAGGATCCACTGTGACTACCGCCGCGGCGGAGAGGATCATGGCCGCGGAGAAGAAGATAAAAAATAGAAGGATATGTTTTTTATAGTTTGTTTTCATAAGCGGACGCTCCTTGACAAAGCCTAAAAATTAAAATACAGAAAAGTACTGACGCCGGAAAGGGACAGCGTGCACCACACGGCCAGGATGATCATATACGCGGTGCGGAAGAATCCGGCCCGCGTATTTTTTTCGGTTTCATACAGATTGCGGAAACCGAAGACCAGGATAAGGGAAAAGCCCAGTATGCCGGCCATGCAGTAATAAGCGGCATAGGGCAGGGTGTCTATATGCAGGATCTTGATGATATACCAGAACTCCGGCAGCTGAAAAAAGGATGCCAGTTTCGCGTTGAGGTGAAAGCCCCGCATGGTCAGGATGCCGCGCAGCATGTAAACGGCCTGGGAAACGGTATCCGCCCGGAAAAGCACCCAGCTGCAGATCAGAAAAAAGAAGGTAAGGAGGACGCCGCATGCCCGCGTCAGGAACCGGACGGGGGAATTTTCGGCGCCTTTTTTGCCGGAGGAGGTTTTCAGGCGCTCTTTCAGCATGTGCCACAGGCGGGTAAGTACGGAAAGAACGCCATGCAGGATACCCCACAGTAAAAAGGTCCAGCCGGCGCCGTGCCAGAGCCCGCTGACACAGAATACCAGCAGTATGTTCACGCAGGTGCGCGGAAGACCTTTCCGGTTCCCGCCCAGGGGAATGTACAGATATCTGGTAAAGAAACGGGTCAGGGTCATGTGCCATCTGCTCCAAAATTCCGTAATGTTCGCGGACTTGTAGGGGGAAAGAAAATTCACGGGGATCTCAATATTAAAAAGTTTCCCGATGCCCCTGGCCATATCGCAGTAGCCGCTGAAATCGAGATAAAGCTGTAAAGTATAAAAGAGAGCGGTCAGGAAAGTATTGAACCCGTCCAGAGAGGCGTAGTTCTGAAATCCCCAGTAGACTGCCTGGCCGAAGGTGTCCGCCAGCAGGACCTTTTTGCTCAGCCCCAGTATGAAAATACGGAGCCCGTGGTAAAAGTTTTCGCAGGAGAACCGTTTTTTGGACAGATCCTGAAACTGCGGAAGCATTTCTTCGTGGCTCACGATGGGACCCGCGATAAGCTGCGGGAAAAAAGAAACAAAAAGGGCGTAGTCGGTCAGGGACTGCCTGCCCAGGGAGCCCTTCGCGGTGTCTGCCAGAAAGGCGATCTGCTGAAAGGTAAAGAAGCTGATGCCCAGGGGCAGCAGGATACCGGTGGGTGAAATGCGCGTATGGAGCAGGAGATTGATGTTTTCCAGCAAAAAATCCGTATATTTAAAATAAAATAAGACCGCCGCGTTTGTCAGAATGCCGCAGAAGGCGATCAAACGCGTGTGCTGCCTGCGAAGGAGCAGAAGATGGAAAATATAATTCAGGGCAATGCTGCAGAGCAGTATCCACAGGTAAGACAGCCGAAAGTAGGCGTAAAACCAGAATGACATGCCGACCAGAAACAGCTTTCCCGCCCTGTAAAACCGGAAATGATTGAGCGTAAAATATCCCAGCAGGGCAGCCGGCAAAAAGATAAAAATAAAAATGTAGGAATTAAACAGCATAGCGCCTCCCGGAAAAATGATTTACTTCTTCAGCATAGCAGAGTTGGTTTATTCCGTCAATTCCGACAAATTTTTAAGTGTACAGAAGGGTGGGGAAATGATATAATTTAATTGCCGCGGGTCTTAAAGCGGCATAGGGAGCAGCCGTCAGAACGGCAGAATGAGAGGGAATATGGGAGTCCGGATCGGGATAGATATCGGCAGCAGCACGACGAAAATAGCGGCCTTTGAGAAAGACAGGCTGCTGGAGCCCATGGTGGTAAGGGCGGATACGCAGGTAGCTTCGCTTTACGGCGCGTTCGGGCAGTATTTATACGAGAACGGACTGGATCTGCCGGATGTGGAAGGCGTGTATATGACCGGCGTGGGAAGCAGATATCTGGATAAGCAGGTGTACGCGCTCCCGACCTACAAGGTGGATGAGTTTGTAGCCACCGGTACCGGCGGGTATTACCTTACCGACAAGAAAGAGGTAATTGTCATCAGTATGGGCACAGGCAGCTTTTTTGTGAAGGTAACGGAGAAGGAAATGAAACATCTGGGCGGCGTGGGGCTGGGCGGAGGAACCATCTGCGGCCTTTCCCGCGTGATGCTGAACACCGGGGATTTTAGGGAGATCGCGGCTCTGTCGCGAAAGGGGAAAGTATCCGAAACCGACCTGCGGATCGCGGACCTTTCCAAAGAGAAACTGCCCGGCCTGGCGCTGGACGTGACGGCTTCCAATTTCGCGAAAGCGGACGCGCAGGTTTCTTTGGAGGACCTGGCGGCGGGCATTGTGCATATGGTGCTGGAGAACATCTGTCAGACCGGTATCCTGGCTTCCCTGCATATGGGGATTAAGGATTATATCCTGATCGGCGGACTGACGAAATTTTTCGAGTGCAGGCAGATCACAGAGGCGTTTAAGAGCCTGTGGGACGTCAATATCGGTATACCGGAGCATTCGGATTTCGCGACGGCCATTGGCGCCGTGATCGCGGGCGGCCGGGGACAGGCGCAGGAGATAGGAGCCTGTGGTAAATGAAGGTGGGAATAAAGTGGAAACCAGAAAGCGTAGAAAAACGGAGTGCGCCGCGGCGGGGCTGCTGATATGTCTGCTGACGGGCTGTGGAACGGATCTGTCCACTTTGGTTCCCGCGGGAAACGGCCCGGATGCCGCGGAAAGCGGCCTTACATATGAAGAGGTACCGGCCGGAACAGAAGAAGCGGATGGGGAAACCGCGCCGGACGGCGGAGAAACTGTCACCGCGGAAACAGCGGACAACGAAGAGCCGGCAGACCATATCGTCACCGTGACGATCTCCGCGGCGGGGGACGTGACACTGGGAAACCATCAGAACCAGGAATACGCGTATTCCTTCCGGCAGATGTATGACCGGGAAGGGAACGCTTATTTTCTGGAAAATGTGCGGCATATCTTTGACAACGACGATTTTACCATCGTCAATTTTGAAGGCGTGCTGACCTATGCGGAGGAGAAGCGGGAAAAGACTTACAATATGAAAGGAGATCCCGCTTACATCGGCGTACTGACGGAAGGCGGCGTGGAAGCGGTCAGCTTTGCCAACAATCACAGACTGGATTATCTGGCGCCGGGCAGCGAGGATACGGTGGCGCTTTTTGAAGAAAACGATATAGTATACGCGTTTGACGCCGTTACCGGGATCTACGAAACCAAAGGCATCCGCATCGGGATCGTGTCGGTGGATCAGGTCAGCCAGGGGGCTCTGGCGGAAAAGTATCTGATGGAGGGGATTACGGCTCTGCAGGAGGACGAGGCGGACATTATCATCGCCTGCTGTCACTGGGGAGTGGAGCTTGAGAATTATCCGGAAACCCGTCAGCAGGAGCTGGGCAGGAAATGTATTGACTGGGGCGCGGATCTGGTGCTGGGCAGCCATCCCCATGTGCTGCAGGGAATAGAGGCCTATCAGGGGCGCTTCATTGTATATAGTCTGGCAAATTTCTGCTTTGGAGGAAATCGGAATCCGGCTGATAAGGATACGATGATATTTTCCCAGACTTTTACTTTTATAGACGGAGTCAGGCAGGAGGATATGGCGGGACGGGTGATCCCCTGTTCGGTAAGCTCTGTTTCGGGCAGGAATGATTTCAGGCCTACTCCCGCGGAGGGAGAAGAATATACCCGGATCTTGGATCGGATCAATGTCTACAGCGAACCGTTTTCCACGCGTTTTGGGGAAGACGGCTGCTATGAGGAACCGTAGGAACGGCAGGATAATGACAGAAAGGGGCGGTACAATGAAAGAAATGATGTTGCGAAAATTCGCGGAGGTGTTCGGAGATACGGAAGGCGTAAAGGCGTATTTCGCGCCGGGGCGCGTCAATCTCATCGGGGAACATACCGATTACAACGGGGGGCATGTTTTTCCCTGCGCGCTTACCATCGGAACTTACGCGGCGGCGAGAAAGCGGCAGGATAACAGGCTGCGCTTTTACTCCGTTAATTTTGAAGAGCTGGGTGTGATAGAATCTTCGCTGGAGGATCTGAAACCATATAAGGAAGCGGACTGGACCAATTACCCCAAGGGCGTTATCTGGGCGTTCGCGCAAAAGGGCATGGAGGTGCCGGGCGGGATGGATCTGCTTTTGTACGGCAATATTCCCAACGGCTCCGGCCTTTCTTCTTCCGCGTCCGTGGAGGTGCTGACGGGTTTTATCCTGAGAGATATGTTTGGATTCCCGGTGGACAATGAAGAACTGGCGCTGATCGGACAGTTTTCGGAGAACCGGTTTAACGGCGTCAACTGCGGCATTATGGATCAGTTCGCCATTGCCATGGGAAAGGCCGGACACGCGATCTTTCTGGATACGTCCAACCTCTCCTATGAGTACGCGCCGGTCAGGCTGGAGGATGCGAAGATCGTCATTGCCTGTTCCAACAAAAAGAGAGGACTGGGGGATTCCAAATATAACGAGCGGAGGCAGGAATGCGAAAAGGCTCTGCGGGATCTGCAGAGGATCGTGGATATCAAAAGTCTGGGCGAACTGAGCGAAGAAGAATTTGAAACGCTGGAAGGGGTGATCTCGGATCCCGTCGCGATCAGGCGGGCCAGACACGCCGTATATGAGAACCGCCGCGCTGTCAAGGCGGTGGAAGCCCTGAAAGAAAACCGGATAGAATTTTTCGGAAAGTTGATGAACAATTCCCATATTTCCCTGCGGGATGATTACGAGGTGACGGGAGTTGAGCTGGATACGCTGGTAGAGGAGGCCTGGAAAGTGGACGGGGTCATCGGATCCCGCATGACGGGCGCCGGCTTTGGCGGCTGTACGGTGAGCATCGTAAAGGATAAGGCCATTGACACCTTTATTGAGCAGGTGGGGGCCGCGTATGAGAAAAAAATCGGCTATAAGGCCGACTTCTATGTTGTGGAGATAGGAGGAGGACCCACGGTATTATGATAGAGAAAAAGATAAATGAGCTGGTCCGGTACGGCCTGCGCGCGGGCCTGCTGGGGCCGGAGGATGTCATTTATACCACCAACCGTCTGCTGGAGCTGTTCGGCCTGGAGGAACCGGGGGAAGAGGCCGTCGGCAAAAAGGAAGAGAACGGACAGGAAGGCGCGGGCCATGTCCGGGAGGAAGCGCTGGAGGATATTTTGGGGCCGATGCTGGATTACGCCTGCGAAAAGGGCCTTCTGCCGGAGAACAGTACGGTATACCGGGATCTGTTTGACACCAGGATCATGGCGGTGCTGATGCCAAGGCCCGGCGAGGTGATCCGTCGTTTTTGGGAGCTGTACAGGATCGGGCCGCAGGCGGCTACGGATTATTATTACAAGCTCAGCCAGGATTCGGACTATATCAGAAGGTATCGTATCCGGAAAGATGTAAAATGGACCGTGGCCACGGAATACGGGGATCTGGATATCACCATCAATCTTTCCAAGCCGGAGAAAGATCCCAGAGCCATCGCGGCGGCGGGGGCGGCGAAGCCCGCCGGGTATCCGAGATGTCTTCTCTGCAGGGAAAATGAGGGATACGCGGGGCGGATCGACCATCCCGCCAGGCAGAACCACCGCATCATTCCCGTGACGATACAGGGCGGCAGATGGGGATTTCAGTATTCGCCCTATGTGTATTATAACGAGCACTGCATCGTGTTTAACGGCGAGCACGTACCCATGAAGATCGAGCGGGATACCTTCTGCAAGCTCTTTGATTTTGTGAAACAGTTTCCCCACTATTTTGTGGGTTCCAACGCGGATCTGCCCATTGTGGGAGGATCTATTTTGAGCCACGATCATTTTCAGGGCGGCCGTTATGAGTTCGCCATGGCGAAAGCGCCAGTTTCCCACAGCTTTGTCATAAAAGGATTTGAGGATGTGAAGTCCGGAATTGTAAAGTGGCCCATGTCCGTGATCAGGCTGAGCGGGAAGGACACCGACAGGATCGTGGAGCTGGCGGATAAGATCCTGACCGCGTGGCGCGGCTACAGCGACAGGGAGGCTTTTATCTTCGCGGAAACCGACGGAGTACCCCATAACACGATCACTCCTATCGCCAGAAAGAGGGACGAAGAATACCAGATGGATCTGGTGCTGCGCAACAACATCACTACGGAGGAACATCCTCTGGGAGTGTATCATCCCCACGCCGGTCTGCACCATATCAAGAAAGAAAACATCGGGCTGATCGAAGTGATGGGGCTGGCCGTGCTGCCCGCCCGCCTGAAAGGGGAAATGGAGCGGCTCAAAGCGGCGCTGCTGGCGGGAAAGGATCTGCGGGAAGATCCCGTTCTGGCCAAGCACGCGGACTGGGCGGAAGAGTTCAGCGGCCGGTACGGGAGGCTGGACGCCTCCAATATCGACAAGATCATAGAAACCGAGATCGGGCAGGTGTTTAAGCAGGTGCTGGAGGATGCGGGAGTATACAAGTGTACGCCGGAAGGGCGGGCGGCTTTTCTGCGCTTTATCGCGGCGCTTTCCGCGTAAAGACGGTTTTCAGGGAAACGGAGGCATAGGCTGAATGGCGGCAAAACGGACGTTGGAGATTTTGAAGGCGCTGGACGAACACTATGGAACGGAGTATCGCTGCTCGCTGGACCATGAAAACGCGTGGCAGCTTCTGATCGCCACCATGCTGAGCGCGCAGTGTACGGACGCGCGGGTCAACATCGTGACGAAGGATCTTTTTCAAAAATATCCTTCGGTGGAGGCTTTCGCCAACGCGGATTTAAAGGAGCTGGAACAGGATATCCATTCCACCGGCTTCTATCATAACAAGGCAAAAAATATCATAGCCTGCTGCAAAGAGCTGATGGAAAAATACGGCGGGGAGGTGCCTCCCGGCATCGATCAGCTGACGGCTCTGGCGGGAGTGGGCAGAAAGACGGCCAATGTGATACGGGGGAATATATTTCAGGAACCCAGTATCGTGGTGGATACGCATGTGAAACGGATTTCCAGGAAACTGGGGCTTTCCCGGTCGGAGGATCCGGTAAAGGCGGAGAAGGAACTGGAAAAGACGCTGCCCAGGGACCACTGGATCTTATACAATATTCAGCTGATCACGTTTGGAAGAGAGATCTGCAAGGCCCCCACGCCCAAGTGCGGAGAGTGCTTTATGACCCATTTGTGTCCGGACTATCAGAAAAGGGAAAAGAAGAAAAATGGAGCGTCTGCGTAAAACGGATACCTATGTCTGCGTGGATCTGGAAACCACGGGCCTGAATCCCAAAACGGACAAGATCATTGAGATCGGCGCGGTCAGGGTGGAGCGGGGCCGTGTCACGGGAATGTTTGAAAGCCTGGTGAATCCCCTGCGGCCTCTGGGAGAAAAGATTACGGAGCTGACGGGCCTGACGGACAGGGAACTGAAAACGGCTCCGGATATTTCCGCGGCGCTTCCCGGGTTTCTGGAATTCGCGGGGGAGCGGATACTGCTGGGACACAGTGTTCTTTTTGATTACTCTTTTTTGAAAAAAGCGGCGGTGAACCAGGGGGTGGCCTTTGAGAGAGCCGGTATCGACACCCTGCGGATCGCCAGGCGGTATCAGGCCGGACTGGAAAGCCGCAGCCTGGATTTCCTCTGCGGGCATTACGGGATCGCGCACAGAGCCCACAGGGCCTTAGAAGACGCGAAAGCCGCCTGCGCGCTTTACGATAAACTCTGGGAAGAATTTGGAAACGAGGAAGACGCGGAGAAAGTATTTGCGCCGCGTGAGCTGCGTTTTCAGGTAAAAAAAGAAGCGCCTGCCACGGAGGCGCAGAAAAAAAGGTTATATAAGCTGCTGGAGCGGCATAAACTGATTACAGATTATGATCTGAACGGGCTTACGAAGAATGAAGCCAGCCGCTATACGGACCTGATCTTCGCAAAGTACGGACGATAGTGTTTTTGATGGGAGCGCGGATCTTGTCCGCCGCTGTAAGGAGAGAAGCCTTTTTTTCGGGGCAGCCGAGGGTGTCGTAGATATCCGCCAGCAGGTAATAGCTGTGGCTGACGTCCGTTTCGGTGGAAACGGCAAATTCCAGAACCGCGGCGGCTTCCTTTAAGAATCCGCCCTGATAGAGGAGTTCCGCCCATTCCTGCAGCGTGCGCGCCAGAAGGGTATAGTTGTAATCGTATTCTGAAAGGGGCGTAATGTTGGCGGTGCCGTATTCCAGCTTTAGATCCGTGTTGGTATAACCGGTGAGATTGACGATCTTCTGGGTGGAAAGGGCAAGGATCTGCCTCTGGCATTCCGCCACGGCGGCGTCTTCGCGCAGGATATCCATGGGGAGCGTTTCCAGGGGCAGAGTGATATAGGGAAGCCTGTCCAGGGATTTTTTGCGGACATGGTTGGCACGCTCTTCCCTTTCCCAGAAGTCCCGTTTGAATTTTTCTTCCATTTTTCTGTGTTTCCGGTTTTCATAGGCGATCAGGGCACAGAAAACGATTAAACTGGACAAAAGCAGTGTTTTCATATATAATATCCTTTCAAACAGATGACAAGGAGTGAAATGTATGTTTCGCATGAGAAATAGAAAAACACAGCGGATCGTAGCGGGAGTCATCGTGCTGTTTCTGGTGCTGGCGATGGTGATCCCCATGCTGCTGGGTATGTAACTGTTATCAGCGTACCACATTTTTGCCGCAATTACAATTGCGTGAGAGTAAGAGGAGTGCGAAAGCAAGATGAAAAAATCGGTTTTCAGAGGGATACTGCTTTCCGTCATGGCGCTGTTTCTGTGGACGTTCCCTTCCCTGGAGGGGTGGGCCAGAGGCGCCGACACGGTTATGAAAGCGGGAGTCTATGTGGAAGACATTTCGCTGGAAGGGATGACGGCGCAGGAGGCGCAGGAAGCGGTGGAAGCATATATCGCTTCTCTGGAGCCCATAGAGATCACGCTGGTGGCCGCGGGCGGCCAGGAGGTACTGACCACTGCCGGGGAGCTGGGCATCAGCTGGGGCAACCCCGAGATCCTGCAGGAAGCGCTGGCCCTAGGCACCAAGGGAAACATCGTGCAGCGCTATAAAGTCCTGAAGGATCTGGAATATGAAAACAAAGTCTATCCCATAGAGCTGGAATTTGATATTACCGCCATCAACCGGATCCTGACGGAGCAGTGCAGCCAGTACGACAGGGAAGCGGTGGATGCGGGACTGAGCCGGGAAAACGGAGAGTTTGTGGTACAGGAGGGCCAGGAGGGCTACCTTCTGGATGTGGAGCAGTCCATTGACACCATATATGAGCTTCTTACCGGTGACTGGAACCGGGAGCCCTGTTCCATCACGCTCAACATAGAGGTCAGCGAACCCAGAGGCACGGCGGAAGAACTGAGGCAGGTCAAAGATGTGCTGGGGACCTTTACGACTTCCTATTCCACCTCCAATTCCAGCCGCAGCGCCAACGTGGCTAACGGCTGCCGCCTGATCGACGGAACGCTGCTCTATCCGGGAGATGAGTTCTCCTGCTATGACGCGGTGTCACCCTTTACCGAGAGGAACGGTTACTATATGGCGGGCTCCTATTTAAACGGCAAGGTCGTGGATTCTCTGGGCGGCGGTATCTGTCAGGTGTCTACCACGCTTTACAACGCGGTGCTGCTGGCGGAGCTGGATGTAACGGAGCGGCACAACCATTCCATGATCGTGACTTATGTGGATCCTTCCGCGGACGCGGCGATCGCGGAATCTTCCGGCAAGGATTTTAAATTTGTAAACAGTACGGACTATCCTGTTTATATAGAAGGACATACAAGCTCTGACAAAAAGATCACGTTTACCATATACGGCGTGGAAACCAGGGACGAAGGTCATTCCGTGCAGTATGTCAGCGAGGTGCTGGAAACCATCCGGCCGGAGTCGGAGGTGCTTTACCCGGATGCTACCCTGCCTGTGGGCGTGGTCAACATTACCGGCGCCCATATCGGCTATAAGGCAAGGCTCTGGAAAGTAGTGAAGGAAAACGGTGTGGAAGTGAGCCGCGAGGTCATCAATACCAGTACCTACAAGATGGTGCCCAGGAGCGCGGTGGTGGGGATCTCCACTCCGGATCCCAACGCGTACAACGTGCTGATGGAAGCTATCGCCACCAACGATATTAACCATGTCAGAAATACGGCGTCCATTCTGGCTGCCCAGGCTGCCCAGGCGGCTGCCGCGCAGGCCGCGGCGGAACAGCAGGCGGCGCAGCAGGCAGCACCCGTACAGTAGCGGCAGAGAAGGATCTTGGCCTATGAAACCCGGAAAAGTATCGGAAAGCGTTTTGAAGCGTTCTGTGCTGAAGTACATAAAGAGAGGAAGCGACAGGATAATAAATGGTGCAGGCATAGGCTCGGACTGCGCCATTTTTGCGTGCGGAAACGGTTTCGGAGCGCAGGCGGTCGCGTTGTTTGCCCTGCGCCGGCCCGCGGATATCTACTATCCCATGGTCAAAGCGGCCAATAACGCGGCCTGCGGCGGAGCGGTGCCGGTCATGGCGCTTGTGACGCTGCTGCTGCCGGAAGCCGCGGAAGAGAGCGGCCTGCGGGAGATCATGAAGGAGGCCGCTGCGGCGGCGGAAGAACTGGGGCTTAGTCTGGCCGGCGGACACACCCAGGTGTCCCGGGAGGTACAGTGCCCAATGGCCTGTATAACCGTGACGGGAACGGGAGAGCGCCTTCCCGGATTTTCGGGAAAGGCCGCGCCGGGGCAGGATATTGTCCTGACCAAGTGGGCGGGGCTGGAAGGCACCGCGCTTCTGGCCGAAAGGTACGGGGAGAAGCTGCGGACGAGATATCCGCTGCGTATGATAGAAACGGCGGCGGCCTTTAAAAAGCGGCTTTCGGTGATACCGGAGGCCGCCACCGCCGCCAAGTCCAATGTGAGCGCCATGCACGATGCCTCAACGGGCGGGATCTTCGCCGCCCTGTGGGAGCTGGCGGAGGGCGCTGGCATTGGACTGGCCGCAGACCTGAAAAAAATACCCGTAAGACAGGAAACGGTAGAGATATGTGAATTTTTTGGCATCAGCCCTTACGAACTGCTTTCGGGAGGCTGTCTGCTGATAACAGCGGACAACGGAGAACGTCTGGCACAGGTACTGGAAGAGGCGGGAATACCCGCGGCGGTGATCGGCAGGATGACGGATAATAACGACAGGATCGTCATAAACGAGGACGAGAGCCGTTTTCTGGAGAAACCGAGATCAGACGAAATGATGAAAATATAAAGGAGATAGGATATGAGAGAAGAATTATTGAAGATTATCGAAAAAAACAGCCGTATGGATCTGAAGGAACTGGCGGTGATCTTAGGCGTGGAAGAAACGGACGTGGTAAGGGAGCTGGAAGCGCTGGAAAACGAGGGGATCATCTGCGGATACCATACCATGATCAACTGGGAAATGACCAGCATGGAAAAGGTGAACGCCCTGATCGAGGTGCGCATCACGCCGCAGAGGGGCCAGGGCTTCGATACCATTGCGGAACGGATCTATAAATACGCGGAAGTCAATTCCGTTTACCTGATCTCAGGAGGGTACGACCTTCTGGTGTCCCTGGAGGGAAAGAGCTTAAAAGAAGTATCCAATTTCGTATCCGATAAGCTGTCCACCCTGGACGGCGTATTGAGCACCGCCACCCATTTTGTGCTCAAAAAGTATAAGGATCATGGAACCATTCTGACCAGAAAATATGAAGACGAAAGAGAGCTGATTACTCCATGAAAAATCTACTTGCGGATCAGGTCGTAGGGCTGAAGCCTTCCGGCATAAGGAAATTTTTTGATATTGTAAGCGAAAGAAAGGACGCGATCTCCCTGGGAGTAGGGGAACCCGATTTCGCGACCCCCTGGCATATACGCGACGAGGGTATCTATTCCCTGGAAAAGGGACACACCAAATATACCTCCAACGCGGGCCTGATGGCTTTGCGTGAAGAGATCTGCCATTATCTTTACAGGACGCAGGGCGTCCGCTATAACCCGGCAAAGCAGGTGGTAGTGACCGTAGGCGGCTCCGAGGCCATTGACATTGGGATGCGCGCCATGATCAATCCTGGACAGGGAGAAGAAGTGCTGATACCCCAGCCCAGCTATGTTTCCTATGAGCCCTGTGCCATTCTGGCGGGGGCAAAACCCGTTATCATTGATCTAAAGGCGGAAAATGAATTCCGGCTCACGCCAGAAGAACTTTCCGCGGCGATTACGGATAAGACCAAGCTTCTGATCCTGCCCTACCCCAACAATCCTACCGGTGCCATTATGGAACGGGAGAACCTGGCGGCGATCGCGGAGATCATACGGGAAAAAGACATTTTTGTCATGTCTGATGAGATCTACGGGGAACTGACTTATAAGGGGAAGCATACCTCCATTGCCGGGCTGCCCGGAATGCAGGAGCGCACGCTTCTGATCAACGGTTTTTCCAAGGCTTACGCCATGACGGGCTGGAGAATGGGGTATGCCTGCGGGCCGCAGCCTGTGATTGAGCAGATGACGAAGATACATCAGTTTGCCATTATGTGCGCGCCCACTACCGCGCAATACGCCGGAGTGGAAGCTCTGAAAAACGGAGATGAGGATATCGCGGAAATGCGGACGGCCTACAACCAGAGGCGCCGGTATCTGATGCATGCTTTCAAGGAGATGGGGCTGGAATGCTTTGAACCCTACGGGGCGTTTTACGTATTTCCCTGCATCAAGGAATTTGGCATGAGCAGCGAGGAATTCGCGTCCCGTTTCCTGGAAGAGGAGCAGGTGGCGGCGGTGCCCGGCAACGCGTTCGGTGACAGCGGCGAGGGATATCTGCGTATTTCCTACGCCTACTCTCTGGAAAAACTGAAGGTGGCAATGGAAAGGCTTTCCCGCTTTATTACCAGACTGCGGGAAGAAAAACACTGACGGAAACGGACGGATAGAACGTGCACATTATACTTCATCAGCCGGAAATTCCGGCCAATACGGGAAATATAGGACGCACCTGCGTGGCTACGGGAACTTCCCTGCATCTTATAGAGCCGCTGGGTTTTCACCTGGATGAAAGATCGGTAAAGCGGGCGGGAATGGATTACTGGCCGCTGCTGGACGTGACCCGCTATATCAATTACCGGGAGTTTCTGGAAAAGCATCCCAAAGCCACGGTCTGGATGGCAACCACCAAGGCCCGCCGTTCCTATACGGAGGTTTCTTTTTCCCCGGATGATTTTATCATGTTCGGCAAAGAGAGCGCGGGCATTCCGGAGGAGATCCTGGTGGAAAATGAAGAACGCTGTATCCGGATCCCCATGCTGCCGGCCATCCGTTCCTTAAATCTTTCCAATTCCGTGGCCATTGTGCTCTACGAAGCGCTCAGGCAGAATCACTTTTCCGGTATGCGGCTGGAAGGCAGTCTGCACAGACTGCGCTGGAAAGAGGACTGATTTCATAAAATTCTAAGAAATTCTTAAGACCATTTTTCCTGAAAAGGAATATACTGAAAGCTGGACAGGATCCGAAAAGCGGATTCCGTCCGGCTTTTTACTTTTTTACTCATGAAAAAACGGGAAAGTGGTATCAGGATGAAAGAGGAACGAGAGCTGCGGACAGAACTGACCCGAATGCGAAATCCCTATCTGGAGGAGGAATTTAGCCGCAGGCAGGCCCGGGGAACGCGCGGTCAGGAAAATACGGGAAGGACAGGGCGGCCGGAACAGATCCCGGCGGGACAGAGGCGGCGCGCGGAACGGCAAAGAAAGAAAAGGCGGTCCGCTCTGCTGAAAAGGGGCTGCTGGGTGCTGGCAGGCGCCGTGCTGCTTCTGTGGTTTGTATGGCTTTTCCTGAAGGATACGGGAGGGGAAAGCGACGTGAAAGGCATCAGGGAAGCCTCGGCGGCCGGGGCGGAAGAGATCAAGCCGGAATGGACCGAGGATTATCTGACTGTAAACCCGTATTCCAGACCGGGAGAGGCGCTGCCGGAGGTGACGAGTATTTTTGTGCACTATACCGCGAACCGCGATACCAGCGCGGCGCAGAACAGAAGTTATTTTGAATCCCTGAAAGATACCCATGAAACCTCAGCCAGCGCGCATTTTATCATCGGCTATGACGGAGAGATCATACAGTGCATCCCGCTGGAAGAGATCGCTTATGCCGTGAAGGGAAGAAATTATGATTCCGTTTCCATAGAATGCTGCTATCGGTCGGAGGACGGGAGATTTTCCGCGGAAACGGAAGAGTCCCTGATCTCTCTGCTGGCCTATCTGACGCGGCTGTACGGACTGGAGAAGGAGGATATCCTGCGCCATTATGACTGCGGGGGCAAGCTGTGTCCGGTCTATTATGTGGAACATGAGGAGGAGTGGGAAGAACTGAAGGAAAAAGTGGAAGAAAAACTGAAAGAGGACGGTATCCACTGGACGTAGCGCGCCTTTTCTGATACAATGCTTAAAGGAGAAAGGCGCGTATCATGAATATACTATCCACTTCCATCTTATCGGCGGATTTTACAAGACTAGGTGAGCAGATACGGATCGCGGACCGGGCGGGTGCGCAATACATACATATTGACGTGATGGACGGGCTGTTTGTGCCTTCCATTTCCTACGGTATGCCTGTGATGCGTTCCGTCAGGAAGATTACGGAGAAGACATTTGACGTTCACCTGATGATCGAAAGGCCGGAGCGCTATATCGGAGCGTTCGCGGACTGCGGAGCGGATATCATCACATTTCATCTGGAATCCACGGACAGGCCCGCGGCGGTGATAGAGCAGATCCATGAGAGAGGTCTGCGCGCGGGGATCGCCGTGAAACCGAAAACTCCCGTGGAAGCCTTCGTCCCGTACCTGGGGAGCGCGGATATGCTGCTGGTCATGACGGTGGAGCCGGGCTTCGGCGGACAGAGCTACCTGGAGGACTGCACCGGAAAGATACGGGCCGCGAGGAAAATGGCGGAGGAGAGCGGCCGGAGGCCGGATGTCCAGGTAGATGGCGGGATCTGCAGGGAAAATATAGACACCGTTCTGGATGCGGGCGCCAATGTGGCTGTGGTGGGTTCCGCGGTATTTCAGGGCGATATTGAGAAAAATATAAAATACTTTTTGGGAAAACTGTCCCGGCAGGAGGTGTAGCGTATGGAACTGGAGATCCTGCACGCCATACAGGGACTGCGCAGAGAATGGCTGGATCCGCTGATGATCTTTCTTTCGGCATTGGGGAATCACGGCCTTTTTTGGATCCTGCTCAGCATTGTGCTCGCCATTCCCAAAAGAACCAGGTGCTGCGGCTTTACCATGATGGGAGCCATGGCACTGTCTTTTCTTCTGGGAAATGTTCTGCTCAAGAATCTGATAGCGAGGCCCAGACCGTTTACGGTGGATACTTCCGTGATCCTTCTGGTGCCCAGGCCGGGAGAATATTCCTTCCCGTCCGGGCATACCCTGAACGGCTTTACCGCGGCTTCGGTGCTGTTCCTTTATTTTAAACGGACCGGCATTGCCGCACTGCTGCTGGCGGGGGCCATCGCTTTTTCCCGAATGTATCTGTTTGTGCACTATCCTACGGATATTCTGGGCGGCCTGCTTTTGGGCGTGGCGGACGCGGTTATCGTCTATTTTATAGTCAGGAAAGGGAAAGAATACCATGAAAAGAAAACGGCTCTTTAACGACAACTGGGAATTCGCGAAGACCCCGTACGGAACGGAACGGGAGGATCTGGGCGCGTGGGAGGAGGCGTTTGCGCCGGTGGACCTTCCCCATGACTGGCTGATCTACGATACGGAAAATCTCTATGAAACCTCTACCGGATGGTACCGCAGGCGTTTTACGGCGCCGGCCGGAGCGGGGCATGTGCTGCTGCGTTTTGACGGGGTGTACATGGACTCTGCGGTGTATATCAACGGGCAGCAGGCCGGCGAGTGGAAATACGGTTACTCCGCCTTTGAATTTGATATTACGGATCTGTTAAAAGAGGGAGAAAATTTGGTCGAAGTACGGGTAAACCACCATGAGCCGAATTCCCGCTGGTATTCAGGGGCAGGTATTTTCCGCAATGTGTGGCTGAAGTGTGTGCCGGAAACCTACCTGGCTTCCGACGGGATCTACATTGTAACCCAAAAGCTGCCCGGCGGAAATTATCTCCTGAAGGCGCAGGCGGAACTGGCCGGCAGTGTGGAAGCCGTGGACGGCGCTCTTGTCACGGTAGAACATGACGGCGCTGTCATAAAGCAGGGTGCCATGAAAAAAGCGGAAGACGGGCTGCTGAAAGCGGAGTTTGAGGTGGAAACGCCTCTGCTCTGGGATGCGGAGCACCCGGATCTTTATACCATGACGGTGAAACTGGAGAACGGGGATCAGGAGGAAGCGCGCTTCGGGTTCAGAGATTTCGTTTTTGACCCCGACAGGGGATTTCTGGCGAACGGCAGACAGGTAAAGCTGCGCGGCGTCTGCGAGCATCATGACCTGGGCTGCCTGGGCGCGGCTTTCCATAAACCGGCTATGCGCAGAAAGCTGGAAACGTTGAGGAAGATGGGCGTCAATGCCATAAGGACCTCCCACAATATGCCGGCGGAGGAATTGATGGAGCTGGCGGATGAAATGGGATTCTATGTGGATTCGGAAGCCTTTGACATGTGGGAAAAACCCATGACGGAGTATGATTACGCCCGATTTTTCCCGGAATGGGCCGAGCGGGATGTGGCGAGCTGGGTGCGCAGGGACAGGAACCATCCTTCCGTCATCATGTGGAGCATCGGCAATGAGATCCCGGACACCAATGAACCCAGAGGGCTGGAACTTACCAAGATGCTGAAGGAATATGTGGAGAGGCACGATCCCGCCCGGAATGCCATGGTGACGATCGGCTCCAATTACATGCCCTGGGAGGGCGCGCAGAAATGCGCGGATGTGATCAAACTGGCGGGCTACAATTACGCGGAGATCCACTATGACGATCATCACGCCAGGTATCCTGACTGGATCATTTACGGCAGCGAAACTTCGTCCATTGTGCAGAGCAGGGGCGTATATCATTTCCCGCTGGCGGGGGCGGCGCTGACGGAAGAAGACGGACAGTGTTCTTCTCTTGGCAACAACAGGCCCAGCTGGGCGGCCAAGAGCACGGAATACTGTATCTGCGTGGACAGGGACAGGGACTACGCCGCCGGTCAGTTTTTGTGGACGGGACATGATTATATCGGGGAGCCCACTCCCTACAAAACCAAAAATTCCTATTTCGGACAGATTGATACCGCCGGTTTCCCCAAGGATGCTTTCTATATGTATCAGGCGGAGTGGACGGATCATAAAAAAGCGCCCATGGTCCATATTTTCCCGTACTGGGACTTTTCGCCGGGCCAGCTGATCGACATTCGGGTATGCAGCAACGCCCCGGAGGTAGAGGTTTTTGTAAATGAGAGGTCCCTGGGGCGGGTGAAGATCGACCACGCCCATGGGGAAACGCTGTTTCCCGCTTTTCAGGTGCCCTACGAGCCCGGTTCCATCCGGGCCGTGGCCTATGACGAAACAGGACGCGTGGTGGCGCGGGAAGTCAGGGAGTCCTTTGGAGATTCGGCGAAACTGGTACTGCGCGCGGATAAAGAGGTACTGCGCGCGGACGGGGAAGATATGGTCTTCGTGGAGATCGGTACCGTGGACGCGCAGGGCAGACCTGTGGAAAACGCCATGGACTATGTGGAAGTGGAGGTGCGGGGCGCGGGCCGGCTCTTAGGTCTGGACAACGGTGACAGCACCGACTATGACCAGTATAAAGGCACCTGCCGGAAGCTTTTTAACGGAAAGCTGCTGGCGGTGATCGGCGCGAAGACGGAAGCGGGCGATGTTACCGTGACGGTGCGGCCCGCGAACGGGAACTCTCGGACAGAGGCGGCAAAGCTGCGTCTGCGGGCTGAAAGGTCCGCTGTTCGGGAAGGCGTCAGCGCCAGAGAAGAAAACAGGCCGCGGCCGCTTGTGACAGGGAAGGAAGGAGATATTCCCGTCAGAAAAATAGAACTGGTCAGCGAAGGCGGACAGCATTTATCGGAAGATCTGCGTGAAGTTACGGTAAGGGCTGTGGTGTACCCGGCGGAAGCGACGGACAGGGAGATCCTGTTCAGCGCGGTCAATGATCTGGGTATCCGATCCAATCTGGCGGAAGTGGAGGAGGTTTCTCCCGGGATCTGCCGCGTGAAGGCCAAAGGGGACGGCAGTTTCCGGCTGCGCGCTTCTTCCCGCAGCGGTACGGATCAGGTCAGACTGTTCGCTTCTCTGGAATTTTCCGCCAGCGGTCTGGGGGAGGCTTATATCAATCCCTACGAGTTTGTGGCAGGTTCCCTCTATAACTATTCCAAGGGGGATGTGGGCGGATTCAGTCAGAACAGCGTGGCCAGCGCGCAGGAAGGCGTCAGCGAGATCGGGTACCGGGGCATTGATTTCGGGGAATACGGCTCCGACGAGATCACGCTGCCTATCTTCGCGCAGACCGGGGCGCCTCATTATCTGCAGATATGGGAAGGCATACCGGGGGAGGAAGGCAGCGAGATGCTGGCGGATGTGGTATATCAGAAACCAAGCGTCTGGGATGTGTATCAGCCTGAAACCTATAAGTTAAAGCGGCGCATCAAAGGGGTCACCACGCTCTGCTTCGTGATCCGGGACCAGAGGTACTTTATCAAAGGATTTTCCTTTACCAGGCCGCGGAAAGCCTTTGCCAGGCTGGAGGCCGCGGAATGCGGTAAGATATACGGTGATACCTTTGTAAAAACAGAAGATGCGGTGGAAAACATCGGCAACAATGTTTTTCTGGAATACGAGGAGATGGATTTCGGGGAAAAGGGATTCTCCCGGATAACGATCTGCGGACGCACGCCTCTGGCGAAAAACGATATCCGCATCCGTTTTACGCGGGAGGATGGGGAAAGCGTCAGCCAGCTGGTAGAGTTCCCCCACAGTGAAGAATATACGGAAGAGGTATTTTCGCTGGAGCCGGTGGAAGGCGTCAGCAAAGTGGGATTTTTGTTCCTGCCCGGCTGCGACTTTGATTTTAAATGGTTCCGTTTTTCGTAAGCGGACCGCACGGGGAAAATCTTTGACGGCGGAAAGAAAGGGATGGATTGATGGAAGAGATATTAAGGGCGGAAGGGCTGAAAAAAAGTTTTAAGCTTTCGGCCAGACAGCGGAAGATAGAAAAGACGGGAGCAAAGATCAAGACGGCTGTCGACGATCTGTCCTTTACAGCCTACAGAGGGGAAGTGTTCGGCCTTCTGGGGCCTAACGGCGCGGGCAAGACCACGACGTTGCGGATGTTAGCCACCCTGATCAGGCCGGACGAAGGAGATGCGCTGGTGGACGGGGCGAGTATCTTAAAGGAACCGGAAAAAGTGCGGGCCAAGATCGGATTCCTGACCAGCGAGCTGAAACTGGAAGATTTTTTTACGCCCAACTATCTGTTTGATTTCTTTTCGGAACTGCACGGCGTAGGGGCAACAGAGCGGAAAAGCCGCAAGGAAGAGCTGTTTTCCCGCTTCGGCATCGATACCTTCGCGGAGATGAAGGTAGGAAATCTTTCGACCGGAATGAAACAGAAGGTTTCCCTGGCCATTTCCCTGGTGCATAACCCGGATATCATCATCTTTGACGAACCCACCAACGGACTGGACGTGCTGACGGCCAAAGTGGTGACGGATTTTCTGCTGGATTTAAAGAGGCAGGAGAAGACCGTCATTGTGTCCACCCATATTTTCAGCCTGGTAGAAAAGATCTGCGACCGGGTAGGCATTATCATAGACGGGAAAATGGCTCTCTGCGATACGCTGGAAGCGGTCCGGCGCGGGAAAAGCCTGGAGGACAGATTTTTTGAGCTGTATGAGGAGAAAGCGGGGATGCCGGTATGAAAAAGGATATGCTGACCATTATCAGAAAAGAGTTCGCCCGGTTCTTCGGTGAAAAAAGAATGGTGTTTACCACCATGCTGATGCCGGGCCTGCTGATCTACCTGATATATACCCTGATGGGACAGGGCATGATGCAGGTATTTACCGCGGACGATTCTTATGCCCTGAAAGTTTACGAGCGGAATCTGCCCGAGGAGCTCGTTCCTGTGCTGGAGGAGATATCCGCCGACTGGACGCGGGCGGATGAAGAGGACATAGAAGAGATCAAATCCATGATCCGGGACAAGGAAGCGGATGTGCTCATCGTGTTTCCCGAAAATTTCGTGGCGGAAGCGGAGGCCTATGATGTGAGGCAGGGAGGAGCGGCCCCCAATGTGGAAATATACTATAACTCCACGGAGCCGGAATCTGCCCACGCCATGAGCGCGCTGTCCGGGCTGCTGAACGCCTATGAAGATTCCATGATCAACAAATTCGATATCAACGCGGGAGAAACCGAGTATAATATGGCAACGGAACGGGATGTGACAGGACAGCTTTTCGCCATGCTGCTTCCCATGCTGCTCATTACCTTTATGTACAGCGGGTGCGTGGCTGTGGCGCCCGAATCCATCGCGGGTGAGAAAGAGAGGGGGACCATTGCCACCCTTCTGGTGACACCCATGAAGCGGAGCTCGCTGGCCCTGGGAAAGATCATCAGCTTAAGCTGTATCGCGCTGCTGTCCGGCATTTCCAGTTTCGCGGGCACCCTGCTTTCTCTTCCCGCTCTGCTGGGCGGGGAAGAAACCGGCATGAACGCCAATGTATACGGCTTCGTGGATTACGCGCTCCTGCTGGTCATCATCCTGAGTACCGTACTGGTCCTAGTGGCGGTCATAGCGGTGGTTTCGGCGTTCGCCAAAAGCATCAAGGAAGCCGGAACGGCCATTTCGCCGCTGATGATCTTAGTCATGCTTGTGGGGCTGGCGCCCATGCTTGCCGGTGACGGGGAAAAAAGTCTGGGCGTTTTCCTGATCCCCGTATACAACAGCGTACAGTGTATGCACGGGATATTTTCCTTTACTTACGAACCCCTGCAGGTGGTCGTGACCATGCTCGTCAATCTGGTCTGCACGGGGCTTTTGGCCGGTGTGCTGACTAAGCTGTTTAACAGCGAAAGAGTGATGTTCACCCGCTAGAAAAGCGAGGGCGCGCGCGTTCCGGCCGCATTGACAAATATACGGAATTATGCTACTTTTTTAAAAAAGACGAGGAGATGGATATGAGCGGAGAAAAATATTATATTACAACGGCGATCGCCTATACCTCCGGCAAGCCTCATATAGGCAATAATTATGAGATCGTACTGGCGGACAGTATCGCGAGATATAAAAGAGCAATGGGTTACGACGTATTCTTTCAGACGGGTACGGATGAGCACGGACAGAAGATCGAGCTGAAGGCGCAGGAAGAGGGCACTACCCCCAGGGAGTTTGTGGACAGGGTGGCGGGCTCTATCAGGGAACTTTGTGACCTGCTGAATATTTCCTATGATAAATTTATCCGTACCACGGACGATTACCACGAGAAACAGGTACAGAAAATATTCAAGCGCTTTTACGAGCAGGGAGATATTTATAAAGGCTCCTATGAAGGGCTTTATTGTACGCCCTGCGAAGCTTTCTGGACAGAATCCCAGCTGGTGGACGGAAAGTGTCCTGACTGTGGCAGGGAAGTAAAGCCTGCCAAAGAGGAAGCCTATTTCTTTAAAATGAGCAAATACGCGGACAGACTGATAGAACATATCAATACTCATCCCGAATTTATTCAGCCCGTGTCCCGCAAGAATGAGATGATGAACAATTTCCTGCTGCCCGGCCTGCAGGATCTGTGCGTTTCCAGGACGTCGTTCAAGTGGGGGATCCCCGTGGATTTTGATGACAAACATGTGGTATATGTGTGGCTGGACGCGCTGACCAACTATATTACCGGCGTGGGCTATGATGCGGACGGGGCGAGCAGCGAACAGTATCGGAAGTTCTGGCCGGCGGATCTGCATCTGATCGGAAAAGATATTATCCGTTTCCATACGATCTACTGGCCCATTTTCCTGATGGCGCTGGGAGAGCCGCTTCCCAGGCAGGTGTTCGGTCATCCCTGGCTGATCACGAACAGCGGCAAGATGAGCAAGTCCAGAGGCAACGTCATCTACGCGGACGATCTGGTGGACTTCTTCGGCGTGGATGCGGTGCGCTACTATGTACTGCATGAGATGCCTTATGAAAACGACGGAAATATCACATGGGAGCTGGTGGCGGAGCGCACCAATTCGGATCTGGCCAATACCCTGGGCAATCTGGTGAACCGTACCATTTCCATGAGCAACAAATATTTCGGCGGAGTAGTGGCGGATAAGGGCGCGGCGGACGCCGCGGTGGACGAAGACCTGAAGAAGACCGTCACCGGGGCTTACGCCAAAGTGACGCAGAAGATGGACACTCTGCGGGTGGCGGATGCGCTGACGGAGATCTTTGCCGTTTTCAAACGCTGCAACAAATATATTGACGAAACGGAACCCTGGATCTTGGCCAAGGAGGAAGCGAAGGCGGACAGACTTTCCACGGTGCTTTACAACCTGGTGGAAAGTATTGTCATCGGCGCTTCCCTGCTGCAGCCTTATATGCCGGATACGGCAGAACGTATCGCGGCGCAGCTGAATACTTCTCTGAGGCCGTTTGACAGACTGGAGGAATTCGGGCTTTATCCGAACGGGAATAAAGTGACGGAAAAGCCGGAGATCCTGTTCGCCAGACTGGATATGAAAGAGGTGCTGAAACGGGAAGAGGAGCTGGCGGAATCCATGGCGGCGCGGGAAGCGGCCGCGGGAGCCGGAGCGGAAGGATCCGGCAGTGCCCATACGTCTGAGGCGGTGGATATCGAGGCCAAGCCGGAGATCAGCTTTGATGATTTCGGGAAGCTGCAGTTTCAGGTGGGAGAGATCATAGCCTGCGAAGCGGTACCCAAGTCCAGAAAGCTTCTGTGTTCCAAGGTACGGATAGGAAGTCAGGTCAGACAGATCGTATCGGGGATCAGCACCCAGTATTCACCGGAAGAGATGGTGGGTAAGAAGGTGATGGTGCTGGTGAACCTGAAGCCGGCCGTACTGGCTGGAGTGCTTTCGGAAGGTATGCTGCTCTGCGCGGAGGATGCGGAGGGCCGGCTGTCGCTGATGGTTCCTGAAAAGGAAATGCCAGCGGGAGCGGAAATCTGCTGATACGGAAAGGGATACGGAGGGGTGCCATGAAACGGGAAGATTTCTATTTTGATTCCAGAGATAATATATCCCGCGTACACGCGGTCAGGTGGACGCCGGACGGCGAAAATGTGGTGGGGATCCTACAGGTTGTGCACGGCATGGCGGAATATGCGGGGCGCTATGAGGAACTGGCCGCGTATCTGACGGACAAAGGCTATGTGGTGACTGGGGAAGACCATCTTGGACACGGACAGAGCGTGGGGGAAGGCGGAACGCGGGGGTATTTCTGTGAAAGGGATGCCGCTACCGTAGTGGTGCGGGATACCCACAGACTTAAAAAAATGACGCAGGAGCTGTACCCGGGCGTGCCTTATTTTATCCTTGGGCACAGTATGGGCTCCTTTATGGTAAGAAATTATATCTGCCGCTACGGAACGGGGATAGACGGAGCGCTGATACTGGGGACCGGGATGCAGTCCGGCCCGCTTCTGGCCCTGGCGAAGGGACTGGCCGCGCTGACCGGCCTTTTCAGAGGGGAGAAGCATGTGAGCCCTTTTCTGAACAAATGCGCTTTCGGCGCGTACAATAAGCGGATCCCCCATCCGGCTACGCCTTTTGACTGGCTGAGCCGGGATGCGGATAAAGTGCGCGCTTATATGGAGGATGAAGACTGCGGTTTCGTATTTACCGTGAACGGTTTCCGAACGCTTTTTACTTTGATCTCCCGCGTAAGGGACAGAAAGAATCTGGAAAAAATACCGAAAGGGCTGCCGCTGTTTCTGGCCTCCGGAGAGGAAGATCCTGTAGGGGATTACGGAAAAGGCGTGAAACGGGCCTATGAGTCCTTAAAGGCCGCGGGCGTGGAGGAGATCACGTTAAAGCTTTATCCCGGGGACAGGCACGAGCTGCTCAATGAAACGGACAGACAGAAGATCATGGAGGATATCGCGGAATGGCTTACAAAGCACCTTGTCATTTCCCGATAAGTCTGTTATATTATATGTAGAATGCTACGAAAGGCCTATGAACCCGTAAAGAAAATGGAGATACGAAAATGGAAAAGGCCGCCCTATGAAATCCGCTGGGCTACCACGGAGGACTGGCCGGATGTGATGGATATGGTGTGGCGGACTTTCCTGCGGTTTGAGGCGCCGGATTATACGGAAGAGGGCATTTCCAATTTTCGGGACTTCCTGACGGACGGCAGGATCTATCATATGTTTCAGGAAGGGACTTACCTGATGATGATAGCGCTGGACGGACCCAGGGTAGTGGGGGAGATCTCCCTGCGCAGCCGCAATCATATTTCCCTGCTTTTCGTGGAGGAGGCCTATCACCGCCGGGGGATCGGCAGGGCTCTGATAAAAGCCATGGGAGATTATCTGAAAAAGGAAAGACAGGAGCTTTTTATGTCCGTGAGCGCCGCTCCTTACGCTCTGGAGTTTTACAGAAGGGTAGGATTTCACACCTGTGCGCCGGAAAAGGAATATTCCGGCATACGGGTTACTGCCATGGAAAAATTTTTGTGATTAGAGGGAATTAAAAACCAATGGGGAAGCTGTTTGATATTGAAAGTCCTTTCATACAGGGATTGAATAAGGTAGCCGATCTGATGTGGCTGAATATCCTGACGTTAGTATGCTGTATCCCTGTGATCACCGCGGGCACCGCGCTGACGGCAGCCCACTATGTGGCCCTGAAAATGAAGCGGAATGAAGAAGGGTATATCAGCCGGGAATTTTTTAAGGCCTTTAAGATGAATTTCAAACAGTCTACACTGATCTGGCTCATTATTCTTTTGCTGACGGCTGTCTTCAGCGCTGATTTTTACATTATCAGAGAAGGCGGCATCGTGTTTTCCAACGTACTGCGGGTGATCCTCATGGCGATCTGCTGTCTGTTTATCTTTACGGTGCTGTGGGTATTTCCCGTCCAGGCCAAATTTGTCAATACGTTAAAGGGGACGCTGAAAAACGCGTTTGCCCTGAGCATTATCCAGTTTCCCAAAACAATTTTGATGCTGCTGCTGTATCTGCTGCCGTATATTATCCTGTGCTTTACCATGCGGGTCTTTCCTCTGGTCCTGCTGTTTGGGATTTCCGCGCCGGTCTATGTGAGCGCCATGCTCTATAACAAGATGTTCAAAAAGCTGGAAGCGGGTATCCTGGAAAGAATAGAAAGGGAAAAGGCCGAAGAGAACGGAAACGGAGAGCAGAAGAAAGAGAAGGAAGAAGACAGGATATTCAGTGATGGGGATAAACAGTAAATGAGTGCAGAGATGAAGAAAAAACCGGACAGTTCCAATCTAATACAGTGGTGGATCTCCGCGGGTATGCTTCTGGCTGTCGTGCTGGCGCTGCTGCTCTGGTTCGCGAACGCGGGCAGAACGCATGAAATACAGGAAGCGGAAGAGGCCATGGTGCTGGAGTTAAAGGAAATCGCGCGGAGAATGGAGGGAGAGTTCGCGCAGACTCGGACTTACGCGGAAACCGCGGCGATCTTCGCCTCGCGGGCGGAAGGCGATGAACAGGAGATCCTGCGGACGGTGCTCGATGCCGGACGGAAGCAGAACCTGTTTGACGCGGTCCTGTGCGACGGAAACGGTGACGGCGTGCGCCTGGTGGACGGGAAACCGGAAGCCGTAAAGATCCCGGAAGGCATCTATACCATGAGCACCTATACCCAGAAAGAATATATTCTGTTTACTCTGCGGGATGAAATACATGAGAAGGCTTCGGTGATCATTGTGGAGCCCTGTACGCGGGCCGGGTCCGGTTCGGAATTTCTGATCTGCTATTTTGAGGTCATAGATCTGCAGTGGCTGGTGACGGACAGAGTATTCGGAAGCGACGTATACTTTATTTTGATGGATGAAAGCGGGCGTACGCTTTCCGCGGTCCAGAATTCCACTTTAAGGCAGAATCCGCTGTGCGTACTTTCGGGGGATTATTTCGCACTGCTGGAGGATGAGAGCGGGGAAGCCGCCGTGGTGAAAGAACTGAGGACCGGCGTGGAAGGACGGGGCGGCGGACTGGTTTATCTGGACGTGGACCGGAACGAAAGGGTGTTTGTGTATGCGCCCATAGATTTTAATGAGTTTACCATCATGGCGTCCGTGGGCCATACCTATTTGGACAGACTGGTATGGGAGGGGTGGCGCATCGGCAATACGCTGGTGATAGGGATGAGCATCGCGTTCGGCCTCTTTATGGTGGCGGTGATAGTCATTAACATCATTTATCTGATCAGGAACCGGAATAAGCAGAGGGATCTGGAGAATAAAGCGGATACGGATCTGCTCACGGAACTTTACAACAAGATATCCACGGAACGCAAGATCAAGGAGCATATGGCGGAGCACCCCAAGGAACAGGGGCTTCTGTTTGTGCTGGATGTGGACAACTTTAAAAAGATAAACGATACCATGGGACACGCGTTCGGTGATGAAGTTCTGCGGACGCTGGGCACTACCATACGTTCCGAGTTCCGCGCCAGCGATATCATCGGCAGGACCGGCGGCGATGAATTTATGCTCTTTCTGTGCAATATGAAAGATGACAATGTGATCAAAATGGAAGCGGAAAAGATAGAACGTTTCTTTAAGAATTTCCAGGCCGGCACCTATACCAAGTATTCCGTTACGGCCAGTATCGGAGCGGCAGTGTTCCCCAGAGATGGAGAAGACTTTGAAGAGCTGTACAAAGCGGCGGACAAGGCCCTCTATGTGGCCAAAAAACGGGGAAAGAACCAGCTGGCGTTTTACGGGGACGAGGCGTAAGGCGCGGACGTATTCGGAAGCGGTTTGTTGGTAAATGTGTACATAGAGAAGCCGTAAAATTGGGCAGGTTGTCATAAAAAACGAATTTTTTTTTGAAATATAAGCAAAATTTACAATCATGGCCAAAATCTTTGTGAAATAGTGGTATAGCCCTTGAGGCGATTTTTCGGTATACTGAATGCAGGCTGATTGATACAAACAGTATCTTTATAGCGGAAAGGAGTCATAAAATGGCAAGCTTATCTTTAAAGAATATTTGCAAGGTTTACCCCAACGGATTTGAAGCTGTTAAGAACTTTAATCTGGAGATCGCGGATCAGGAATTCATTATCTTCGTAGGTCCTTCCGGATGCGGTAAATCTACCACTCTTCGTATGATCGCGGGTCTGGAGGATATTTCTTCCGGTGAACTGCGCATCGGTGACAGGATCGTCAATGACGTGGAACCCAAGGACAGAGATATCGCGATGGTATTCCAGAATTACGCGCTGTATCCGCATATGTCCGTATATGACAATATGGCTTTCGGTCTGAAGTTAAGAAAAGTACCGAAAGATGAAATTGATAAAATGGTAAAAGACGCGGCTAAGATCCTGGATCTGACACAGCTGCTTGACAGAAAGCCGAAGGCTCTTTCCGGTGGTCAAAGACAGCGTGTGGCGATGGGCCGTGCGATCGTTCGTAATCCTAAGGTGTTCCTGATGGATGAGCCTCTTTCCAACCTGGACGCTAAGCTGCGTGTACAGATGCGTATTGAGATCGCGAAGCTGCACCAGAGGCTGGGTACCACCATTATCTACGTTACCCATGACCAGACCGAGGCTATGACGCTGGGTACCAGGATCGTCGTTATGAAGGACGGCGTTATCCAGCAGGTAGATACTCCTCAGAATCTGTATGAGAAGCCTCAGAATCTGTTTGTTGCCGGATTTATGGGTTCTCCTCAGATGAACTTCCTGGATGCTACCGTAGAAGTGAGCGGAGATGTAGCGAACCTGAAGATCGCTGGACACAGCATCGCGCTTCCTCCCGCTAAATCCAAGAAGCTGATCGACGGCGGCTATGACGGAAAGGTTGTTACCTTTGGTATCCGCCCTGAAGATGTATATGATTCCGAGATGTATATCGAGGCATCTCCCAACAGCGTATTTGAATCTACCATCAAGGTATACGAGCTGCTGGGCGCGGAAGTTTACTTATACTTCGATCTGGAAGAGTTCCCTGTGACGGCAAGAGTAGATTCCCGTACTACCGCAAGACCGGGCGATACCGTAAGATTTGCTCTGGATGTGGAGAAGATTCACGTATTCGACAAAGAAACCGAGCAGATCATCACCAACTAGAAGAACATATTCAGGGGGGCATGGTACAAACGCCATGCCCTCTTTTTAGTCGAAATATACAGAAACGGAGTTCAACATGATATCAAGCCAGATCATTCAAAACAGCATTGAGGAACTGAAAAACATTACCAAGGTGGAGCTGTGCGTTTACGATGTAAACGGCGCCCCGGTGGCGGCTACATCGGATATGCCGGATATAGGAGCCGAACTGGTAGAGGGATTTGCCGCTTCTCCGGCGGACAGTCAGGTGATAGGCTCTCATTATCTTTTAAAGATCCTGGACGAAAGGGAGCTTCTGTACGTGCTGGTCGCGAAGGGCCATGGTGACGAGGCCTATACCATCGGCAGAATTGCCGTATGCCAGCTGCAGAATCTGATAGTTGCCTATAAGGAACGTTTTGATAGGAATAATTTTTTCCAGAACCTTCTGTTAGATAATCTGCTGTTGATAGATATTTATAACCGGGCTAAGAAGCTGCATATTGAGGCTGTTATGCCCAGAGCCGTATTTTTGATCGAAACCAAAATGGAAAAGGACGGCATTGCCAGCGAATTGCTGAAGGAGATGTTTTCCGCTCAGAACGGGGATTATATTACCGCCGTAGATGAGAGCAGCGTGATCCTGATAAAATCCCTTCAGGAGGGAGAGGGCCAGGAAATCCTGGAGCAGACCGCTCATACCATTGTGGATATGCTGAACACGGAAGCCATGCTCAGCGTAAAGGTGGCTTTCGGCACGGTGGTGCAGGAGTTAAAGGATGTTTCCAAATCCTACAAAGAAGCCAAAATGGCATTGGATGTGGGGAAGATCTTCTACGCGGAAAGAAATGTGATCGCGTATAACACGCTGGGTATCGGACGTTTGATCTATCAGCTGCCGGTCAACCTCTGCCGCATTTTCATCAAGGAGATTTTTGGGGAGCACATGCCGGAAGAGCTGGATGGGGAAATGCTGAATACGGTAAACCAGTTCTTTGAGAACAATCTGAATGTGTCCGCGACCTCCAGAGAGCTTTTCGTGCATCGCAACACCCTGGTATACCGGATCGAGAAGCTGCAGGAGAGCACGGGCCTGGATATCCGAACCTTTGATGATGCCCTCACATTTAAGATCGCCCTGATGGTGGTCAATTACATGAAGTATCTGGACTCTGTGGAATATTAGGGGATAGATGACCGGTAACGCGTTCATAGCCGCTCAAAGTTTTTGACTGCCTGACGCGTTTCTGCCGATAAAACCGGTGATTTGTCCGGCATTTAATAAAAAGTCCCAAATGGATAAGCAAACAACAGGAACCGTGATTGCCGCAACAAAACAGTGATGGATGAAGGTCAACAGGAAACCTGTGAGAATGCGCACACTGGATGGCGCTGATTTTCCTTATATCATCAAGATGGAATACACTGTAGATGGTCAGGTGTACACAAAAAGAAAATGGATTAACGCCGGAATTCTGATAAGCCGTTCAAAGCAAAAATCTTGTAACAGCAATATGGGCAAGAGGGAGCTGCGCTGGTAAATTAAATTCCGGTTTATCTACTTATATCTCCAACTTTCCCTTGTTTTTCTTATTCAGATTTAATTCATTCCCACAACCTTATTCAAAAGTTTTGCAGATTCCCGCTTAGCCTCTCTTGCAGCGTGTGCATAGACATTCATGGTAGTGCTTACGTTCGAGTGTCCCCAAAGCGGTATATAGTAAAAAATATAATTATTATAAATTCCCGGGTGGAGGTAAATTACATGAAAATACCCAAAATGATATTGTTTGATTATGGTCAGACACTTATTGCAGAACAGAAATTTGACGGGGTAAAGGGAACAGAGGCTGTCTTACAATATGCTACAAGAAATAAGTATCATTTGTTGGCAGAGCAGGTGCAGGTCAAAGCAAATGAAATCAATCGGGAATTCGGAAGATTTGATCCTGAGAATAGGTACTTATTTCAGATAGAAATACCCAATACAATGTTTACGCCTTATCTTTATGAATCGCAGGGAATAGAGATTTCATTAAGCAACTCTGAAATTGATACAGTATTCTGGAATGCTGCTGCTCCGGGAGTGCCGACAGAGGGTATAAAAGATTTTTTAAGATATTTGAAAAACAAAGGTATTCGCACAGGAGTGATCAGTAATATTTCTTATGCTCCTTCTGTGGTTGCAGAGCGTATCAACAGACTGCTTCCGGAAAATACCTTTGAATTTATCATTACTTCAAGTAATTATATGTTTCGCAAACCAAACAAAAGAATATTTGATTTGGCTTTGGAAAAAGCGGAATTACAGTCGGATGAAGTCTGGTATATTGGGGATCAGTATGAATGCGATGTGAAAGGCTCCTTAAATGCCGGTCTGCTGCCGATATGGTACATAGGGGCGATTGATCTACCTTATGCAGAAGATAAAAATATTATGACAGCAAAAACTTGGAGTGAAATAGAGCGGTATATGGAGGACATATTGAAAAAATGAATCTATAATGATGCTGTCATTCGGGAAATGAAAGAGGAAACGGCACTTGCTATTCAGAATCCAAGATTATGTGGGATCAAGCAATTTCTCATAGAGAATGGTTTCAAGATGTGATTGAGAACGGTAAATGGGATGTGAAGTAATTTTAAGACTGTCTTCTGCATCTTAAGAAAGCATTTCCATCCGTTCTTTCTGCCCAATTTATTCTATGTTATAATTTGTTAGAGGTTTTTTCTTTTCCTTATTTTTGCCCTTATGAGCCTTCGATGTGTCATAATATTCTGACGTAAGAAGTACAATGATAACTGTCGGGCATTTCCCCACCGGCAAATATGCTGATGGGGAAGTTTTTTATACACACCGTTGGATAAATATTCACCCCGGCTGCGAAAACATGGTTTTGGGAGGGATCGCGATTCCACTCTTCTCATCGCCTAAAAACACTAAGGAAAATTACAAGGAATATCCCGGCTGCCAGGCGAATATACTGTAGAAACAGTAAGAAGCGGGGGCATGTACATATGGGAAATGGGGACAAGACTTTTTACGATAAAAAGATCGTATATCTGGATTATCTGGAGAGGGGAGAAAAAATAAAAAACGGCGGATTCGCCAAATGGGAAGTCAGAGGCGAAGACTGCCGGATACAAATACAGATCCGTGGTCTGTACACCACGGATACTCTGCAGAGTGAGATCCGTCTTATTTCCGGAGAGGAAACCTATCAGGCGGACAGGATTGGGCTGCGGTTCGGTACGGGAGAGTATACTTCCCGCTGGAAACGAGATGATCTGGCGGGAAGCGGTGTTTCCTACGGGGAATGCGACGGTATCCTGATCAAACTTTCCGATACCAGGATGTTAAAGGCGCAGTGGCGGAAACGGGCGGGAGTGCCCGGGAAGCCCGGAGAAACGGGAAATGAAGTAGAGCGGGAGCAGAACATGGCCGAAGAGGGGGCATCGGTGATACCAGTGGAAACGGCCGAAGGCGGGAAACGAAAAGAAGCGCCGGAAGCGGTAGAAGGCGGGAAGTCGAAAGAAGCGCCGGAGCCGGCCGAAGAAGGAAAGCTGAAAGAAGCGTCGGAACAGACCGAAGAAAGGGGGCCGGAGAGGGCAGCGGAACCGGTTAAAGAAAAGGAACCGGAAAAGGCGTGGGAGCCGGTCGAAAAAGAGAAGCCGGAGAGGACCCTGGAAGCGGTCGAAGAGAGGAGGCCGGCGGAAGCGCGGCTGGAGCCCACCCTGGAAACAGGCGTCAGGGAACCGGTATGGGAGGAACCGTTACCGGAAAAAACGGAACCGGAGAAAGCCGCCGGAAAAGAGAGATCCGGGCGCGTCATGGGAGAGGTCAAAACGGAAGAATTTCCCCTGTCGCAGGACAAATGGGAGCAGCTGAAACGGATCTATCCCAAAATCCATCCCTTTGGAGATGAGCGGGAGTACCTTTCCGTAACGCCCAGGGATTTTATTGTTCTGGCCAGACAGTATCAGGAACTGGTGCAGAACAGTTTTATGCTGCACGGCTATTACAATTACGGACACCTGATCCTGACAAAAATCATGGATAACAGGGAAGAACGGTATTATCTTGGAGTGCCGGGCGTGTATTATGACAGGGAAAAACAGGCGGCGCTGCTGTTCGGATTTGAGGGATTTGAAGCGGGAACGGACAAAATGGAAGAAGGCGGTTTTGGCTATTATATGAAGCGGGTGGAGATTTGATGCGCTAGATGCCTTCGCAGTCAAAGGGAGGGATAAAGCTCTCGGAAGCGGTTTCTCCCTCCTGGATGTACGCGTTTTCCACGCCCAGAGCCAGACAGTAATCGATCAGTTCCCTGTATTCCCTGTGGGAAACTCTCCGGTTCAATTCCCGTCGGTCCGGGAAAAAGCGGACGGGCGTATACTGGTTCATCAGGCTGAGATACACCTTGTTTCCATAAGTTTCATAAAGATATTTCACCACCCGCCTGGAATCCGCCAAATGGCCGGGAAGCATAAGGTGGCGTACGATAATACCCCGCAGGAGAAGATTTCCGTCTTCGGAAAAAACAGGTGTGCCCACCTGCCGGAACATTTCCGCGAGGGCGGCGCTGGCGGCGGAAAAATAATCCGGCGCATCGGAATAGCGGGCGGACAGGCGGGAAGACACATATTTGAGATCCGGCAGATAAATGTCCACCAGACCCTCCAGCAGCCGCAGGATTTCCGGTTTTTCGTAACCGCCGGTATTATAAACTATAGGAACGGTAAGGCCTCTGCTCTTCGCGAGCCGCAGCGCTTCGGCAATCCGCGGCGCAAAATGGGTGGGCGTTACCAGATTGATATTACAGGCTTTTTGGGACTGCAGGGTAAGAAAAATCTCGGAAAGCCGTTCGGTTGAAACCGCTTTTCCTGTTTGGGAAGCGGCGATGGAAGCGTTTTGGCAGAATACGCATTTTAAGGGACAGCCGGTAAAAAAGACCGTACCGGACCCGGAGGGACCGGAGATACAGGGTTCCTCCCACATATGCAGAGCGGCGCGGGCCGCTCTGATCTCCATGGTTTCGCCGCAGCGACCTTTTTCTCCGTTTGCCCTGTCGGCATCACATTCTCTGGGACAAAGTCTGCAGCCCATATTTCCATATCCTCCCCGATGAAATAGAAAAGCCGCGCATCCGTCTTTGAGAGAGCACTCCTACGCGATACCTCCACCCAGGCTCCGCCAGGCTTCCTTGCGGCACATGGACGATTCTTCTTAGTGCTGCTGTGTTCCCACCCTGACACGGTTCGTAGATGTCCATTGCGCAAGACCAGACTTCATCACCTGCATAAAAGGCCAGCCATAGAAGTGCCCGCTCAAGGGCACATACGCGGCTGTTTCAGTATATCGTTTTTCCCCATTGATGTCAAGCAATGTTATTGAGTGTTTTTTTCCGACTTCAGTCTGCCGCGCAGTTCTTTAAAAAAGGCCACCAGCATATTGCTGCATTCCGATTCCAGTACGCCGGTGGTAACTTCCGCCTGATGATTGAACGCCGGCATCTGCAGAATATTCAGGATCGACCCGGCGCAGCCCGCCTTGGGATTCATGCAGCCGATCACTACTCTGGGAATGCGGGCCTGTACGATAGCGCCCGCGCACATCTGACAGGGTTCCAGGGTGACATAGAGCGTACAGTCCTCCAGACGCCAGTCCCCGATGAACTTTCCGGCTTTTCGGATGGCGGTGATCTCCGCGTGGGAGAGAGTGCTCTTATCGGTGTTGCGGCGGTTATAGCCTCTGCCGATGATCCTGTCCCGGTATACGATCACGCAGCCGATGGGAACTTCCCCCAGCTTATACGCTTTCTCTGCCTGCTTTAAGGCTTCCCGCATGTATTTTTCCTGTATGGTTTTCTCCATAATGACCTCTGGCACGATTTTTCTTTTATTATATATCATACCGGCAGAAACCGAAATGGGCAATTTGTAAATTCTGGTCCGTGTGGGAGTTGACATATAGTATTATTTGTATTAATATAAATAATACAAATATAGGAACAGAAGCAGGATGCCGGCAGAAGAGGCGGATGAGAAAAATGGTGATCATATTGAACGACGATTCGGATGTTCCCGTATATCTGCAGATCAGGAACCAGATCGTGATGGGGATTTCGGACGGAAAACTGAAGGCGGGGGAAAGGCTTCCCACGGTACGGGCTTTGGCGGATGAGATTGGCATCAATTCCATGACGGTGAACAAAGCCTACCAGATGCTGAAGCAGGAGGGATATATCCTGACGGACACGCGGAACGGCGCCAGAGTAAGGGAGAGTTTTCCCAGGCGGGAAGAACTTTCCTCCCGCGCCAGAGAGGAACTGCGGCGGATCATTTCCGAGGCCAAGCTCAGCGGAATGTCCAGGGAAGATTTCTTCCGGGAGTGCAGCCGCTGTTTTGAGGGGGAGGAGTAGGAGATGGGAATAAAGATCATTTTGATGATATGTATTTACCCTGTATTGTTCATTCTTCATTTTGCCCTGAAATACCAGGCGGATTCCTCCGCGCGCGCCCGCAGGATCTATTTTGGCGTGAAACTGACGGCGGAACAGGCCGCCGCGCCAGAGGTGCGGAAGGTTTCCGGTGATTACAACAGGCTGCTGGGAATCTTGCTGGCGGTTTTCGCGGTGCTGCCCTTGCCGGCGCTGTTTATCCCCTGGTTTTCCGTTTACTTTACTTTTCAGATGCTCTGGATGTTTGCGGTTATCGCCGGATATCTGCTGGCGTTCGTGTCAGCCAACGGAAAGCTGAAACAGATAAAGAGAGAAAAGGGCTGGAGAAGGGAAGAAGAACGATATCTGGCGGTGGAATTAAAGAGCGCGGGAATGATCCGAAAAGTAAACTTCCGGCAGTTCGCGCTGCCCATCCTGGTGAGCGCCGCGGCGCCGGCCGGGTCCTTTGCCGGTCTTTTCGGGGAAAGACTGCGGGATATGAGTGTGGCGATAGGCAGTTTTGCCTGCTGTACAGTCCTGTTTTATGCCGCCGCGGTCTGGTTGGACAGGCTGCCTGTCCGGGTGATCAGTACGGAAAGTGAGATCAACGTCAATTATGCCAGAGCGCAGAAACAGCTTTGGAAAAATTTTTGGCAGCGCGGCGCATGGCTCAACGCGCTCTACACGGTATGCATGATCCCTGCCTTCGGCAGAGCGGGCGGGCTTTGGGGGATCTTCCTTCCTGCCAGCGCACTGTATCTGGCGGCGCAGCTGATACTGCTGGTCCGGCTGCTGAAAAAGAAAAAAGATCTGGACGTTCTGTATGCCGGACATATGGATATGGAGCCGGGGGATGACGATGATAAATGGGCAGGGGGTATGTTTTATTACAATCCGCGGGACCGGCATACTTTTGTGCAGTCAAGGGACGGATCGGGCAGTACCTGTAATCTGGCCCGGCCCGGCGGAAAGATACTGATGGTGTTCTGCGGAATGTGCGTGCTTCTCGCGCTGTTTAGCTGCGTGTGGGTGATGCTCACGGAGTTTACGCCCATACGGCTGGAGGTCAGGGAGGAGCGGCTGATCGCCAGCCAGCTGAAGCAGGATTACGCCATTCCGCTGGTGAGTGTTCAGGAACCGGCGCTTTTGAAAGAGCTGCCGTCTTTTTCCAAAGTATCCGGTACGGGTATGGACACGCTGCTGCGGGGAACCTTCCGCGTACCGGAGGAGGGACGCTGCCAGCTGTTTTTAAATCCGCAGAATACGGTATTCATACGTTTTGAATACGGCGGGACCATATATTATATGAGCGGCGGAAACGATGAGGAAACCCTGGAGGCATGGAACGCGCTGGGATTTTCCCAAAACTGAAAAGATCAGCGAAGGACGGCTGTATCGTCATAGCGGAAAGGAAGTAAAAATATGCATACGGAACTGGAAGAGATTGTCGCGCAGGTGGGCAGAGCGGTAAAAGGCAAGGACGAGGTGATCCGCAAGGTGCTGGCGGCGGTGCTCGCGGGAGGACATGTGCTGCTGGAGGATATTCCGGGAGTGGGCAAGACCACACTGGCCATGGCGTTGGGAAAAGCCATGGAACTGCAATACAGGAGGATGCAGTTTACGCCCGACGTGCTTCCCAGCGATATTGTGGGATTTACTATGTATAACAGCGGCACCGGTGAGTTTGAGTACAGACAGGGGGCCGTATTCTGCAATCTGTTTCTGGCGGACGAACTGAACCGCACTTCCTCCAAAACCCAGTCGGCGCTTCTGGAAGTCATGGAGGAGGGCAGCGCGACGGTGGATGGCGTGACCTATCCGTTACCTCAGCCTTTTACGGTTATTGCCACGGAGAATCCCTTCGGCTCCTCCGGTACCCAGCGTCTGCCGGAATCCCAGATAGACCGCTTTCTGATCTGCTTAAACATGGGATACCCTTCCCATGAGGCGGCAGTGGATATCTTAAAGGGAAGTTCGGAAAAAAATCTGGAAAAAGTGCAGAGTGTCATTACCGCGGAAAGGCTGATGGAGCTGCGCGGGCAGACGGAGGCTCTCTACGTGGCGGACAATATGTTTGAATATCTGGCGCGGCTTACGGAAGCTACCAGGGAGGATCCTCGCGTTGAACTGGGCGTCAGCCCCAGAGGCGGGATCGCGCTCTTAAAGATGGCAAGAGCCGCGGCGATGCTCCGGGGCGGGGAGTATGTGATCCCAGAGGATGTGCTTTGGTGTATTGAGGATGTGTGGAGGTGCCGGATCCATCTGAATGCCAAGGCCCGCGCGGAAGGTATGGACGTATCGGATATGATTTCAGAGCTTACGGAAAGGATACATGCGGTCTGATGGAGAGAAAACTGCGGCTGAGTCCCAAGGGGATCTTACGGTTTGGCATATTGCTGGCGCTTACTCTGTACCTGTGGAATTTCTTCCGCGGTTACTTTTTGTTCCTGGCACTGATCATCATGCTGTGCGCTCCGGCGGTGTCTTTCCTGCTTCTGTGGTCCGCGCGCGGCGCACTCGGGGTGCGGGCGGTACTCCCGGAGAACCGGACGGGCAGGAATACGGAGATCCCTTTTGCCGTTCTCGCGTATAACCCGCGGAAATTTTCGGCATTTACCGCCGAGGTGGTTTATTCCGTAACCAACCTCTTTACCGGCTGCGCGGAACGAAAAAAGGAGCGGCTGTGGCTTGCTCCCCGAAACGGCGGCGGGATCAGGCAGACTGTGAGCAGCAGATACGCGGGACGGCTGGAGATCAGGATAGAAGAATTTGTGGTTTTTGATCTGTTTCATCTTTTCTGCCTGCGGGGGTGCGACAGAACGGGCGCCTGTACGGTGGTGTGGCCCGGTTTTACGGAAGAAAACGAGGAAGAGATCAGCAGCTGCGTGGAGGACTTCCCTCAGGAGAGCGAAATCCGGAAGCGGGGAATGGCAGACAACCCGGACTATGAGGTAAGGGAGTATATTCCGGGGGACGCGCCCAAGACCATCCATTGGAAACTGTCGGCCAGACAGGAAAAACTGATGGTGAGGGAGCGGCTGGCCGCCGGACGGGAAAAGATCAACGTCCTGCTGCCTCTGGGTGAGGAGAAACAGCAGAATGACGAGCTTGTGGATGCGGCCTATGCTCTCTGCAGGCTTCTGCTGCGCCGGGAATATCCGCTGCTGCTCTGCTGGCCCGGACAGGGAGGAAACCTGCGGGATCAGTTTATGACGGAGCAGGGGGAACTGGAAAAAGCGTTCGATGAGATCCTGAGCAGCCGGGGATCCTTTCATCCGGAAGAGGTAAAAGCGCAGATGGCGGTTCAGCATCCGGAAGAGAGCTGTATCGTGATTCGGACAGGGGCGTATAAGGGTGCGTATATTCGGTAAAAAAAGAAAAAAAGAAGAAGATTCCGGTTTGACGCTCGCGCAGGCGCGGGAGAGCAGACAGTATGACCTGTTCGCGGCTTTGGCAAAGGCACTGATGCTTTTTCTGCTGGTATACGGAGCGCTGGGAGGCCTTTTGTCCGCGTTTGGGCTGGAGTATAACAAAGGTCTGTGCATGCTGGTCCTGTTTGGGCTGGCGCTGCTTTTGAGCGCGGTCTACGAGGCAGAGAAAAAGTGGCTTACGAATCTGGTCAGTATTCTGCTTTTTATGGTCTACCTGTATGCTGCCGTTTCCAATTACTGGGTGATCAACAGCGGCTATTACGCCATATTGAACCGTATTTACGAATCGGCCAGAGAATATCTGCGCGTGGCAGGCGGCGTGGAATATACTCTCGCCGTGGAGGAAACCTACGCGACCGTTACCATGTTCGTTATCTTTTTCGGGATGGTAGGGGTTATTTTGTTCAATATCCTGCTGCACAATAAATGCGGCCTGCTGAGGGTCGCGGCCCTGACGCTGCCCCCGTATGTCCTGCCGCTTTATCTGGAACGGCCGCCGGAGCTGCTCTATGTGATACTGCTATTCAGCGCCTATATGGCGGCGGCTGCCCTGAGCAGCGGTACGCGGGATAAGATGACGCGCCGGATACGATACGCGCTGCCCTTTGCGATAGCGCTGACGGCTTTGGTGGTGAGGGGAACGGCTTTCCTCCTGCCGGAGGCGCGTTATGGAATGCTGGTACCCGCAAGCGAGGCCAAGGAGGACACCAGGCAGGATATGGCCCGGCTGGCCCAGTACGGCATGATGGCCCTGTTCTGGCGGGAAGGCGCGGGCACAGGTATCGGCGGGGGAATGCTCAGCCGGGCCTCTTATGTTATGCCGAGTTATGAAACGGTACTGACGGTGCGCTATACGCCTTATGATCTCCAGCCTGTTTACCTGAAGGCTTTCACGGGAAAGGATTATCTGGGGGACAGATGGTCCAGGGCCGGTGACATTCCGCCGGATGACGGTAAAATGGCAGGGAGCGTGCAGAGCCGCGTTGACAGTTATAACGGCGATGACGGAAACGGAGATGACGCGGCGGGCGCACTCCAGGGCAGGGGCATTATGGAAGTGGAGAAAGCGGATGCCTCTGACGAATACGAATACATACCCTACTATACGGATGAAACGGAAACCCGGCAGCAGGGGAATACGGCTGTTTATACCTATTATCCGGCGGGCAGAGTGACGGGGCCGGTTTTTGGGGAGATAAGCGATGCCTACCTGGAGGTGCCGTCATCCTGCGGGAGCGCGGTGCGGAAGGTATGCGAGGAAGCGGGATTTACAGGAACAGAAGAGGAGATCGCGGCGCAGATCACCGCCTATTTTGACGAAAACTATTCCTATACCATGCGGCCGGGATTTTATATCGGGAACCCGGATTATATCTCTCATTTCCTGCTGGAAAGCAAACGCGGCTACTGCGTTCACTTCGCTTCCGCGGCTGTTATGCTGCTGCGCCAGATGGGAGTGCCCGCGCGCTATGTGGAGGGTTACGCGTTCTCTTATCAGAATGTGGTGGACAGCGGCACCCTGGTGGAAGGGGCGGCGTATGAGGATTATTATGACGGATACGCGCCCATGGGGGAAACCGCGCTGATCGAGCTGGATATTCCGGATGCCTACGCCCACGCGTGGGTGGAAATTTATGTGGAAGGGAAAGGATGGCTTGTAGTGGATCCCACGCCGGCTCAGACCGCTGAGGACGATACCACATCGTTCTGGGAGGCATTTATGAACGGGAACGGAGAAAGGGGACCGGAAATGGCCCAGAATGATCTGGGAGAGTACCTGGAGAGCGCGCTGGGAGGCATTAGCTATGGACTGCTTACGGCGGCGGTGCTGCTTCTGGCGGGATTCGGCATAGTGAACGGAGCGCGCGCGGTCAGGGAAAGAAAACTCCCCGGACGGGAGAGAGCGCGTCTGGAATACGGCAGGCTGCAATCTTATCTGGGCAGGAAGCATCCGGAGTACCGAAAACTGCGAACCCTGCGGGAGCAGCTGGATTGGATGAAGGACCATGGATTTCCCGGCATAGGAGAAGAACAGGAAAAGACGCTGTATCAAGCGTATTTTGCCGAGAGCGCGGATGAAAAGGACTGCGAGGAACTCCGCAGACAATTAAAAAAGCTGCGCGGCAGGCGAGCCGGACAGCTTTGAACCGGAATTGCTCCGTTCAGCGGAGATGGAGGGATTCGAACCCTCGTGCCCCGGAGGGCAAACGCATTTCGAGTGCGCCCCGTTATGACCGCTTCGATACATCTCCGAATTTTGCAAAAGGCGGCCCATTATCCGACCGCTTTTTTATTTTATAGCATTCCGGCGGATTTTGCAAGCACTTGTAAGTCAAATGAACTGGAATTTTCCGGGCCTGGAAACAACAGCCCTTGCGCCCACCTGGTTGCGTAAGGTGGGTGCATCGTTAAGGGGTAGAAATTCCGTTAAATCTGGATTATTGAAGGAGATGAACTTATATGAATGTTATCAACTTTTTTGAAAGTGACAGGAAGGAACACTGGCTTCAAGAAATAGCGAAAAGTGATTGGGGAGCGAGCGCTTTTCTGCATGAGCTGCTCAGCAAAGGAACTTTTTTTGATGCTGTTGGCGAAGGCTCCAGAGTACTGCTGCTGACGGATGGAGATGAGCTGATTTCTTTTTGTACATACGCGCAAAAAGACGATATTCAGCCAACAGAACTGACACCTTGGATGGGCTTTGTCTATACATTCCCAAAACATCGCGGGCATCGCTATGTGGGATTGCTGTTTGAGGAAATCGAACGGCTTGCAAAACAAGAACATATTGCAAAAGTATATATATCGACGAATCACATTGGCTTATATGAGAAATATGGCTGCGAGTATCTTACACAAATGAAAGATATGAACGGAGAAGCTTCAAGAGTATATGTAAAAAGCATGGAATGATTCTCAAACGTATAGCTGTCTATCTTATTACAAACGAAAATGCTGTTCCTTTTATGAAAAACCAGGGATGAAAATATAAATGATCATGAAATTATATAATTGGTGCTTGAAAGGGGAGATTCAATGTGCAGCCTGTGAATTTGTTAAAATACGGAGATGTCATTGGCATCATATCGCCGAGCTGGGTGGCAAATCGAAATGATTATGAAAAGTATGCAAAAGGCATTGAAAGCTTGGGATTTCGAGTAAAATTCGGCAGGAATATTTATAAGGATACCTATAGATATACTGCAAGCACAGAAGAGCGAGCGGATGATTTGAACGGGATGATATATGATGATGACATAAAAATGGTGTTCTTTGGCGGGGGATATGGCAGTGTTGATCTGCTTCCTCATATAGATTATAATAAAATAAAAGAGAATCCAAAGCTTTTTCTGAGCTATAGTGATGGAACGTCTATATTGAATGCTATCTATGCCCAAACCGGTATAATGACGTACTATGGGCAGACTCCGGGATTATTTGATAAGATCAGTGAATATGATAGAAAACAATTTATTTCACATTTGGTCAATGGAAATGTGACTGATTTTATTAGCAATAGTGATTGGTATACTATAACAGAGGGATGCTGCGAAGGAACCCTTGTTGGCGGATATTTACTTAATTTTGTTTTAACTTTAGGAAACAGTTATTTTCCCTATCAAACGGACAGGAAATATATATTGTTTATTGAAGAATCAGACCAATTCCAATCCCTTCAAAATGTCAATATGTTTTTAACTTGTATAGGACAAAGCCGGTTAATGGAACAAGTAACAGGCTTGCTGTTTGGACATTATTCAGACGCTCCTTCGCTGCTGTTTGAAATTCTGGAAAGATTTGGTGAAAAATACTGTATTCCTGTGGCTTATTGTGATGACTTCGGCCATGGCTCTAATCATGCGATATTCCCTGTTGGAAGAGGGGCTGTGTTAGATACAAAAAAGAAAAAATTATTCTTTCAATAAGATATAAATATCATTCTTCTATAAAACTGTACTGTAAGAGAAAATGAATTGAGATACGCGGGGAAATGTGGTAAAATGTAAAAAGGCTTTAAAATACAGGAATACAGGAGGATGGCAGATGAAAAGAATCGGTATGCTGACAAGCGGCGGCGATTGTCAGGCGCTGAACGCGGCTATGAGAGGCGTTGTGAAAACGTTGAGCAACAGCGGTGAGAAAACGGAGATATATGGATTTTTAGACGGCTACAGAGGACTGATCTACGGCAACTACCGTATGCTGGGATCCAAAGATTTTTCCGGCATCCTGACTGTGGGCGGTACTATCCTGGGCACCTCCCGTACTCCGTTTAAGCTGATCCGGGAGCCGGACGAGAACGGCCTCGACAAGGTGGATGCCATGAAAAAAAATTACAGGAAGCTGAAACTGGACTGCCTGGTGATCCTGGGAGGCAACGGCACTCACAAAACGGCCAACCTGCTGCGTGAGGAAGGGCTGAATATCATTACGCTTCCCAAGACCATAGACAATGACCTTTGGGGCACGGATATGACCTTCGGTTTCCAGAGCGCGGTGGATATAGCCACCAACGCCATCGACTGTATTCATACCACGGCCGCTTCCCACGGACGGGTATTTATTGTGGAAGTCATGGGTCACAAGGTAGGATGGCTGACTTTAAACGCCGGCATGGCAGGCGGCGCGGATATCATTCTGCTGCCGGAGATCCCTTATGATATTGACAAAGTGGTGGAGGCTGTGGAGGCGAGAGATAAAAACGGCAGCCGGTTTACCATTATCGCGGTAGCGGAGGGCGCCATTTCCAAAGCGGACGCCAAACTTTCCAAGAAGGAGTACAAAGAGAAACTGAAGAACCGTCCCTATCCTTCCGTTTCCTATGAAGTGGCGGCACAGATCCAGGAAAAGAGCGGAAGGGAAGTGCGTGTTACCGTACCCGGACATGTGCAGCGGGGCGGCAGCCCGTGTCCTTATGACCGTGTGTTCGCCAGCAGACTGGGTTCCGAAGCGGGCAGGCTGATCCTGGAGGACGATTACGGCTTTATGGTAGGCTACAAGAACCGTGAGATCGTAAAGGTTCCGCTGGCGGATGTGGCCGGCAAGCTGAAGATGCTTTCCCCCGATGCGGCGATTGTAAAGGAGGCCAAACTTCTGGGTATCTGCTTCGGTGACTGATGAAATGAAAACAAGGAGAGTACGGTATGTCATATACGGCGCTTTACAGAAAGTTCCGCCCGGATAAATTCGAGGATGTGAAGGGACAGGAGCATATTGTGACTACCCTGAAAAACCAGATAAAGGCCAATCGGATCGGACACGCGTATCTTTTTACCGGCACGCGGGGCACAGGCAAGACCAGCGTGGCGAAAATCTTTGCCAGGGCGGTCAACTGTGAGCATCCCGTAGACGGGAGCCCCTGCGGGGAGTGCTCTCTTTGCAGAGCCATCGCGGGGGGCGCCAGCATGAATGTGATAGAGATCGATGCGGCATCCAATAACGGCGTGGACAATATCAGGGAGATCGTGGATGAGGTTTCCTTTTCGCCGGCAACAGGAAAGTATAAGGTTTATATCATTGACGAGGTGCATATGCTCTCCATAGGCGCCTTCAACGCGCTGTTAAAGACGCTGGAGGAACCGCCCTCGTATGTTATCTTTATTTTAGCCACCACGGAGGTGCATAAAATACCGATCACCATTCTGTCACGGTGCCAGCGTTATGATTTCCGCAGGATCACCATTGACACCATCGCGGACCGTATGAAAGCGCTGATGGAGGAGGAACAGATCCGGATCGAGGACAGGGCGCTTCGTTATATAGCCAAAATGGCGGACGGTTCCATGCGCGACGGCCTGAGCCTTTTGGACCAGTGCATAGCGTTTCATCTGGGACAGGAGCTGACCTATGAAAAGGTGCTGGATGTACTGGGCGCCGTGGATACGGAAGTGTTCGGCAGGCTTTTTCGCTGTATGCTGCAGGGCGATGTACAGGGCTGCGTTTCCCTGCTGGAGGAGATCGTCATGCAGGGGCGGGAACTGACGCAGTTTATCGGCGATATGGCCTGGTATCTCAGGAACCTGATGCTGGCAAAGTCCACGGACAACATAGAGGACGTGATCGATGTTTCCGCGGAGAATCTGCTCCGCCTGAAGGAAGAAGCGGAGCTGGCGGACCTGGACACCATTATGCGGTATATCCGTATTTTCTCAGAGCTTTCGGGACAGATCCGGTACGCCGCCCAAAAACGTATTCTGATCGAGATGACGCTGATCAAGGTGTGCCGGCCGGCGATGGAAACCACGCAGGACGCGCTTCTGGACCGAGTGCGTCAGATCGAGGACAAACTGGAGAACGGTGTTTTCCAGCCGCCTGAGCGGGAGGCAGCGGCGCCGGGGACCATGCCGGCGGGAAGACCGGCCAGACCGGAGCTGCCCAGGCCAGAGCTGCCCAGGGCGATCCCCGATGACGTGAAGCGGATCGTGGGAAAGTGGCCTTCCATTGTGGGGAATACGGACAATCCCATGAAAATGTATTTAAAATCCGCCAAACTGAGCCTGGGAGGGGACAACCGGCTTGTGATCGTGCTGGAGGACGGACCGGCTTCGGATTATTTTATACGGCATGAGGACAATAAGGAACAGCTGGAACTGCTGCTGGCGGAATTTGCCGGCGGAAAAGTGGAGGTGGACTTTCAGGCGGTAGAAAGCGGCGAGGAGTTTGAAGCGTCTTATGTGGACCTTTCCAAGGTTATCCATATGGAAATAGAAGAGGAAGAATAAACAGGAGGAAAACAATGGCAAAACGTGGAGGATTTCCCGGGGGCGGAATGCCCGGAAACATGAACAACCTGATGAAGCAGGCGCAGAGGATGCAGCGCCAGATGGAAGAAAGCCAGAAGGAACTGGAAACCAAGGAGTTTACGGCGGCAGCGGGGGGAGGCGCCGTGGAGGTGACGGTTTCAGGCAGCAGGGAGGTGCTGCGTGTGAAGCTGGCGGAAGAAGCGGTAGATCCGGAGGATATTGAAATGCTCCAGGATATGATCGTGGCGGCGGTCAATGAAGCGATGCATCAGGCGGAAGAGGCGGGCGCGGCCATTATGAATAAGATGACGGGCGGCCTCGGGGGAGGATTTCCCTTCTGATGGAACTCTACAGCGGACATATTAACAAATTAATAGAGGAATTGGCGGCGCTTCCGGGCATAGGCAGCAAATCGGCGCAGCGGCTGGCCTTTTATCTTATCAATATGCCGCAGGATAAGGTGGAGCGCCTGGCTTCTTCCATTGTGGAGGCCAAGGCCAATGTACACTACTGTCAGGAATGCTTTACTCTGACGGACAAAGAAATCTGTCCCGTATGCGCCAATCCCGGCCGCGATCACAGGATGATCATGGTGGTGGAAAATACCAGAGATATGGCGGCCTACGAAAAGACAGGCAAGTATGAGGGCGTTTATCATGTGCTCCACGGCGCCATTTCTCCCATGCTGGGGATAGGGCCGGGAGATATTAAGCTCAAGGAACTGGTAAACCGCCTGGAGGGAGATGTGGAAGAGGTTATCATCGCCACCAACTCCAGCCTGGAGGGGGAAACTACGGCCATGTATATCAGTAAGCTGATCAAGCCGGCGGGAGTAAAGGTTACCAGAATTGCCAGCGGGGTGCCTGTGGGAGGGGATCTGGAATACATTGACGAAGTAACGCTGCTGCGGGCGCTGGAAGGAAGAGTGGAATTATAACGGGAGGTTTGGATATGGCGGTTTCAAAAAAACTGTTTGGCACTTGTGAAACGGGAGAGCAGATCTATCTTTATACGCTTTCCAATGAAAAGGGAGTGAGCGCGCAGGTCACCAATTTCGGCGCTGTTCTGGTGAGCGTAAAGACGCCTGACAAAACAGGAAAAATAGAAGATATCGTGCTGGGGTTTGATACGCTGGAGGACTATCGGAAAAATCCCAGCTTTTTCGGCGCCACGGTAGGACCGAACGCCAACCGTATCGGCGGCGCCGCTTTTTCCCTTGACGGGAAGGTCTACCGGCTGGATAACAACGACAGCGGGAACAATCTGCATACGCATATGGAAGGCGCGTTCCACAAGCGGATATGGCACGCGCAGGAAGGAGAAAACGGCGTGCTTTTTTCCCTGACGGAGCCGGACGGCAGTCTGGGACTGCCGGGCAACCGGGTGGTGAGCGTGGGTTATACGCTCACGGAGGAAAACCGTCTGGAGCTGCATTATCACGCTGAAAGCGACCGGAAAACCATTTTGAACCTGACCAATCACTCCTATTTCAATCTGGAAGGAGAAGGAAACGGGACCATCGAGGACCATGTGCTGTGTATGCGGGCCTCTCACTATACTCCCGTGGGCAACACGCCGATTCCCACGGGGGAGATCGCGCCGGTAGCGGGAACTCCCATGGACTTTACAAAGCCGGTGAGAGTAGGGGAGAGGATCCGTGAAGATTTTGACCAGTTAAAAGTGACCGGCGGGTATGACCATAACTGGGTGATCGACGATTTTGACGGCAGCGTGAAATATTTCGCGAAGGTCACGGCGCCGCGCAGCGGGAGAACCATGAAGGTCTATACCAACCTGCCCGGCGTGCAGTTCTACGCGGGTAATTTTATTGATACCCAGACGGGAAAGGGCGGCAAAGTGTATGGAAAGCGGAGCGGACTCTGCCTGGAAACCCAGTTTTATCCGGATACCCCGAATAAACCGGGATTCCCCTCTTCGGTGTTCGGACCGGACCGGTTCTATGACTATACTGCCGTTTTTGAGTTTGGAACGCAGCCGTAAGCGCTGTCAGGCGGTTTGTCGAAAAAAATTTTTTGGGACAACCATATTTCGAGGGAATATGCAGTTTTCAGGGTGTATACTGTCCGCAAAACAGGAAGCGGGGGATGCACATGGAACTGCCAAAAAATATTGTACAAATTGGAGAGCCGGATAAATTACATAAGATTTTTGTAGAAGATTATGTCGTGTCTTATATGAAGCAGCTGGGCAGGAACGCGTCGGGCGTTCCGGTGGGGCTGGCCCTGTATGGAAAGCGCATGGAGGAAAACGGGATAAACTACTATTTCCTTTATGGAGCGGCCAAAATAGACGGGCTGGAGCATCGCGGCGCTTATCTCTCCCAGGTGGAGAAGGAAGAGATAGAGGATATCGGCAGACGGTATTTTGAAGATTATAAATTTCTGGCCTGGTGTTCTGTAACGGAAGAACCCGTGGAAAGCTTTTTCCTGAAGATAAACGGAAAGGGCGTGGAGATCAAAGGATATGCCTGCTTCTATGAAAAGAATGAAAGTATGCTGAATTATATGCTGCTTTCGGGAGAAAAAGAGGGCAAAACCAACAGCGGCAAAGAGGCGTCCCCGGAACGGGTAAGAGGAACCTGGACTGCTTCCGCGTACATAAAACAGGCGGTAAAAGGAAATGCCCGGGAAACGGATCAGGAAGAAAAAGCGCCGCTCTGGAGCGAAAAAGAGAGCGGGCCGCGGAAGCGGGATTTTGGCCGGCCGGAAAGAGAGAAAAAAGATACCCGTGAGCGTGGAAAGGCGGTCCGGCAGGGTCTGTGGAAACCGGAATATAATAAGGCGGTCCTGGCCGCGGCCTGCCTCGCGATCCTGGTGCTTGCGGTGAGAACCCTCAATAATAAGGAAACCATGGAAGAACTGCAGGTGGCGGCCAGGCAGGTGATCGCGGGCATGTCGGAGCAGAAACTGCCGGATGAAAGGGAGATACCCCCTGTGGACAGCGTGACTTCCGGCAATGTGCTGCAGGGAAATACCAGCTCCCTGCTGGAGGAAAGAGAAAATACGGAGCCGGCCGATTCCCCGCGGCCCGCGGACGGATCGGCGGCTTTGACGCAAACGGAATCGGCGGAACCTTCCGCGCAGCCTGCGGACGGGGAAGACACTGCGGAATCCTCCCCCCAGCCTTCAGTGGAGCCGGAGCCTTCCGACGAACCGGAACCTTCCGAAGAGCCGGAGCCTTCTGAAGAACCGGCGGTGGAATCTTCCGTGATGACCGTTACCTACACGGTACAGCGGGGGGATACCCTGAACAGTATTTGCAGGGAACGATACGGCTCTCCGGACAGAGTGGCGGAGATATGCGAGCTGAATAATATAAAAAATGCGGACAGCATACAGATCGGACAAATTATTTTACTTCCGTGATGGATTTGTGCTATACTTGTGGCATCGATCAACGGTATGAGGAAATACAATGGCTGATATCAGAAGCTATACAAAAGAAAAAAAGAAAAGAGAGCATACGGCGGCGTTCCAAAACAGCAGGCTCCGGCTGGTAAAGTCCGAGAACGAAGAAAGCTTCCGGGATAAGATCCACAGACACCGGATGGATTTTTTTTACCGTGTCCTGTTGTCCCTGATCATCTGCGGAACGGTGGTCGCACTGGTGGCGCTCCAATACAAAAACAAGACTTACGAAAGCTATGACGTGGTTTCCAGCGCGGGCCTGGAATGGGCGGGGGGAACAACAGTGATCAGACTGGGAAACAACCTGCTCACATACAGTAAGGACGGCGCGCATTGTACGGACAGCAAGGGGAACGTCCTGTGGGACCAGACGTATGAAATGCAGAATCCCATCGTAACCGTCTGCGGTTCCGTAGCGGCGGTGGGAGATTATAACGGACGGAATATTTATCTGCTCAGCTCCGAAAAACAGCTGGGCAGTATCACCACCAATCTGCCGCTCCGCGATCTGGCCGTGGCGGAAAACGGCGTGGTGGCGGCGGTACTGGAGGACAGCGCTGTAACGTGGATCTATATATATGACAGCGCCGGGACGGAGCTTCTGCGTTTCCGCACCACTATGAAAGACAGCGGCTATCCCGTGTCGGTCAGCCTTTCCCCGAATGCGCTGCTGTGCGCGGTGTCCTATGTGTATGTGGATGCCGGTATGATCAAATCCAGCGTGGCTTTTTATAATTTTGATGAGTACGGAAAGAACCAGATAGGCAATCTGGTGGGGGGATATGACTGCAGTGACACCGTGGTGCCCTATGTGCAGTTTATGGATAACAGCCATATTTTCGCTGTGGGAGATGACTGCCTGATGTTCTACAGCGGAACGCAGAAGCCGGAGCATCAGGCCACCTACTATTTTGACGCCGAAATACGCGGCGTGTATTACAGCCAGAATTATGTGGGCGTGGTGTTTTATAACAGCAGCGGCGCGAGCCGTTATAAGCTGGAGATCTATGACCAGAGAGGAAACCGCATCAGGACGCAGGACATTTCCATGGACTACACGGATATCGTGTTTGACGGTGATACCTATATTGTGTATGGAGAAGAGGAATGCATGATCTCTACCATACAGGGCAGAGTAAAGTATGACGGGATCTTTCGGGAAACAGTACATCTTCTGCTCCCCAGCGGCAGCAGGTACCGCTACTATCTGATGACGGACGATTCTCTGGATATGATACAGATGCGATAAAACAGACATCAAAGGAGTACGTATGAACTGGTTATTGATAATCATGGCGGTGATCCTGATATGGAGAGTTGCAGAAGGGATTCACAGGGGCATGGTGAAGGAGATCATTTCTTTCATCTCCCTGGTGGTGCTCTGCCTGGTGATAGGGCTTCTGGGGACGGCGCTGAGCAAGTATTTTGAAAAAGATATCCTCAGCATGATCGTGGCGATCCTGCTGCTTTTGATCTTGTGCGTGGCACACCGGCTGCTGAGTTTGGTTTTGTTTTCCGCCAAACTGATCTCCAAACTGCCGGTCGTGCATTCCTGCGACAAATTGCTGGGAGCGCTCATGGGGGTACTGGAAACGGTCTTATTGCTGTGGACGGTCTATACCCTGATCAGGACCTTTGGCCTGGGAATGGCAGGACAGCAGTTATTGGAGTACGCGGCGCAGAATCCGGTATTAAGTTTCTTATACAAGTATAATTACCTGCAGCTTCTGGTAGATACGCTGGCGGCAAAAGCAGGCTTTCTGCGGATATAAAAGTATGACAGAAATTCCGGGAGGTTTCCCGGAATTTTTCGTGTGTCCGTTGGTTGTCCTTTGGAAGGGTTTGTACAGATCGGGAGGTTTACGTATGGAAAAGAGAAGATGCGGTTTTGTTTTTGGAACAAAGGGACATCCTGTTTCGGAAAAATTTCTCCTTTATCACGATACGCGATGGTGCAAGCCGGAGCATCGGGACCAGGAACTCTATGCCATGCTTGTTCTGGAAGGAATGCAGGCCGGGGTAAGCTGGAATTTGATCCTCAATAAAGAAGATCATTTCAGGAAAGCGTTTAACGGCTTTGATCCGAAGATCGTCGCGGCTTATGACGATGGGAAGATAGAAGAATTGATGGGGGATAGCGGCATTATCCGCAATCGCAATAAGATCAAAGCCGCGGTCATCAATGCGCGGGCGTTCTTAAAGGTTCAGGAAGAGTTCGGGAGCTTTGATAAATATATATGGGGATTTACAGATGGCGAAATCATTGACCACCACTTGTCGGATGAAAAGGATATGCCCGCTAAAAATGAACTTTCCGAGCAGATCAGCAAAGACCTGAAAAAGCGGGGCTTTAAGTTTGTGGGCGCGACGATCATTTATTCCTATCTTCAGGGCATCGGGATGATCAATGATCACTGCGAATACTGTGAGTACAGATAGAAGATCAGGTTTGGAACTGGAAGGAGCACGCAAAGTGTGATTTACATTGTAGATAACATATTAAATTATCTGATATATTTATTCATAATATACTTTGGGTTTAGGATCCGTCCCAGAAAAAATAGACTTTTTACTGGCGCTTCTGTGGCGGTCGTACTGTTCGCTGGCGCTTTCAACGCGTATTATGATGTGAACTCTCCGCTGGTTTACATTCTTTGGAGCGTGTTTGCTATTATTTTGTTTTTTGAGGACAGCTTAGGCCATTTAATGATATTGAGCGCTTCTCTCATGTATTTTACCGGGATCATAGATACCTTCAGTGTTATGCTGATACAGGTTGTCATGATAGGCAGAGGGACTGCAGGCGCGGATATCGCGTGGTGGATGGAGCCTGCCTATTTTCTTTCATTTTTCATATATTTTTTAGTTTATTGGAAGATCTTAAAAAAACATGAGGTCTATTTATGTGATATAGAGTTCAAATACAAATTCGCGCTTTTGATCCAGGGAAGTATCTTTCAAATGTTTTACAACTTTGTCTTTGCTTTCTTTCATGAGAATCATGCCATGTATGGCTGGGATGCGTATGCAGTATTTTTTATCAGTATAACAGGCGCGATCTATTCTGTTTTTCTCACGCTCAGCCTGGCCGTGAAAAATATATTGTCAGACCGGCAGAACAGGGAACTTCAATCTTTTATGGATATGCAAAAACAGCAGTACGACTATCAGATGAGGCAATCTGTGGCAGCGCGGCGCTTTAAACATGATCTGGCCAATCATATTGGCGTCCTGAGAGAACTGTTAAATGAGAAAAAGACAAAAGAAGCCAAAGCATATATAGATACGATCTGGAATATGCAGAATGAGTTTGATCTAAAGATCCATACAGGGGACAGTTTTCTGGATATTATCGTAAATTATTATTCCTATCTGGCTGAAAAGGAAAAAATAGAATTTACAGTATCAGGCAGGCTGACCGAAAAACTCCCTCTCGATATGTTTGACCTCACCACATTGGCTGGCAATATACTGCAAAATGCTTTTGAGGCGGCGTTAAAAGCGGATGTTCCCAAAATATACGTTGAACTCATAGAACACGCGAAAGAAATATTTATAGTTGTCATCAACAGCACCGATGAAATATTAAAGGATAAAAAGTTTTTTGCAACTTCAAAAAAGGACAAAATAAATCACGGATTTGGTCTGAAGAATATTGCTGCGGCAGTGAAAAAGTATCATGGTGAATACTATATGGAGTCTGTGGCGGAAAACGGAGAAACGCTGTTTAAGATCAGCATTGCCATACCCAGGGAGGAAAAGGCATGAAAATAGGTATTGTAGAGGATGAAGCGGTATGGAGGGATAAGATACAGGCTGTGATCGAAAACTATTGCAGAGATAAAAATATTTCATTTCAGATCAACTCTTATGGCAATGGAAAAGATTTTATGGAACATTCAGATGCGGACCTGCTGTTTCTGGATATTGAGCTTACGGAGGATGAAGATGGTTTTCAAATAGCGGAACAGCTGATGCGGTATGGAAATAAATGTAAAATATGTTTTCTGACTTCCCATACGGAGCTGGCGAGATCAGGGTATAAGGTGAACGCGTTCCGGTATATTGATAAAAGGCATTTGGAAGAAGTGGGAGAGGCGCTGGATTCTTTTCTGAAAACAAAGATCCAGGACCGGGTCGTTTTTTGTAAGGATACTTCCGGGGGACGCATCGGGATAAATCTGAATGAGCTTCTTCTGGTTGAAACATATGGAAGAAAACTAAGATACCTTATGCTTGACGGGAAAGAGTATTTTTGCGAAGGGAAAATATCGGAGGCCGCAAGCAGTTTATCTCCATTTGGCTTTTCTCGGATACATCGGTCGTATATCGTCAATCTAAAATATATGGAAAAAGCGCACAGCCACGAGGTTACACTTTGTAATGGATTAAAGGTAATGATCGGGAGAGCCCACAGGGATGCGTTCAAGAAGGATTTTTTTATGTGGAGAATGCGGTTTGACAACTGATTTGTGTTGTTCGCGCAAAAAAGATGTCGTTTGCGCAGATGGTATTTTATTATTTTTCTCATTGTGATATAAAGAAAGCGCGAAAAATGAAAATGATATCACGAGGAGGATAAAAATGAAAAAAGCCCGGATATTTTTGGCTGCGGCGATGAGCATTATGCTTTCGGCATGCAGTCAGACAAAAGATCTTGAAAATACACCGGCACCAGTAATAGGTGAGTTTTCGGAAACAGAAAATGATGATAAGACTTTGACTGAGGATCATGATGAAGGCGGAGGATCAATAACTGACGAAAGCAAAACCGACTTATATGGGGATGAATACCACGATTATGATGCCGATGAGCCGCCATTGGAAATTAAGCGGATCCCGGAAATTTATGAAGGGGAATATACGGGTAATACTATAAGCGACCCTGCTTATGACAGCCTGGAGATTCAGAAAAATGGGGATGGTACTTATGCGATACAGGTTAAGATACCGTTTTTAACCCAACTGTATGAATGCGCAGGCTGCCAGTCAGAAAATGGAATTTTGTTTTCCACAGTTGAATGGGGCACGGACAAAAAGGTGGAAGGAAGTATTTCCTTTGATGAGGATTCGGCCACAGTGACATTTACTTCCGGATGGTATCAGACAGCCACTACGGAAAATTCCTATCAATATCATAAAACATCCGATACTCCCAATCTGGAAAGCGGCCCTGACGCGCACCCTGACTATAGTTCTTTCACAGGGGAATACTGCGATACCAACAATGATCCAAGTCTTGAGATCCGGCAGAATGAGGATGGCTCTTATCTCATACAGATCAGTCTTTTCCGTGAAATAGGATACGATGGGTGTATCGGCAGTCTGGACGAAGGAAAAATGTTTTTTACATCCGATGAGAGAGGCGGCGTAAGCGGCAGTATAACTCTTGACAATGACCTTGCGGTCATCCGGTTTGAACAGATTGGTTATTTTGAGAATGCTAAGGTAACTACCTATCTGTTTCAGAAGACATCTGACAATCCCAATATTTATGAAGCTGATTAAATCCCGGGACGCCTGCAGCGACATTTGACGGATTGTCTGGAACTTATCAAATAAAATAGGAAAGAGAGTATATAGGTTATGATGAAAACGAGATCAGCGGTTATGCTGATAGGCTGTTTCGTGTTTTCACTTACTGCCTGTTCGTCCGGTGGAAACGGAGAGCCGCCGTCGCAGACGCAGGAGGCAGCCCGGACAGCGGAACCAACCCAGATAGAAGAAATAAACCAGACGCAGGAAACGACCTTGCCGGAAAGTAACGCAGCAGAAAAAGAAACGGCAGCGGTGGAAGAACAGACCGAAGAGGCCCTTTCAGGACATTCTGTCGCAGAGATTCCGCCCACACAGGCAGTCGGGACCTCAGGATCGGAAATGACAGCAGATGAGCTGCTGGATTCTTTTATCAATGGATCGATCAACGCGGTTGACGCTGCAGATTCGACATCAGCGTTTTATATTACGGATTTGAATATGGACGCAGAGGAATGGGATTCCTACTCTATCGGTGAGAAGGTGGATCTTGACAATGACGGTGAAAATGAGCTGATTCTGAATGGCCCCTATGGCGGAATGTATCTTGACGCACGTAATCATCAGGTATATAAATTTGCGGCCGGAGAAGGTGATGCGCTTACTCTTTCTTATACCTATTTTAAGGGAGCTATATGGATCTTGTATAGCAACAGAATGCATCAAGGATATGAGTCATACCATATGGAATTATTTGAAGGGGCAGATAATTTAGCCGCGGAAATGAATTTCAATGAAGAACTTATTGATGAAAATAATGTAGAGGGTCCAGAAAAATATTACTTAAATGGAACTGAAATAACTTATGATGAATATTTAGAATTATCCAGCGAGATTTTTGCTGCGCAAGTAAATACAAACTGAAAGGAAATCCCCACTTGTAAACGGTTATGAACGTAAAAGTTTGTAACCGCTTTTCTATATAAAAAGTCAAGGAAAAATCTGCTGTTTCTGATTGACAAATATTTGTGGAAAATGATATAATAAAAATCCACCACCCAATATGGCGGTGAAGAGTACCATGCGGGAAAATTTAAAAAAATCGAAAATATGTATTGACAACAGACAAAACGCATGCTATTCTAAATGAGTTGCGGCCGATGAAGGCCGGAAGAGCCCGAAAGGGAAAGCACCTTGACAAACAAACAGC
>CANRPU010000015.1 GCA_947632555.1 uncultured Lachnospiraceae bacterium | reverse complement strand
TGATTTCACAAAAAGGTTACTTTTCTTTTGGAAACGTGAAGTTACTTTTCCCGTGAAATTAGTTTTTAATTCAACCGGTGGAAAAAACGGCAAAAAAAGAGCCATGCCCATCGCATGGCTCTACGGATCCGGACAGCGCGATAAACGGGAAGTTATCCACCACTGACCCATACGTCCACTTCTTCTTTGGCAGGCGGCTCAAATTTCGCTTCAAATTTTGCGGCAAGAGCGCTGTCAACGATATAAGCCGTCGTTTCGCCTGCCATGATGGACCGATTTCTTTGATTTATACGCGCCTGCCAAACCTCATCGCTGATATCCAGATAGTACAGCTCACATTCTATATTCCGGCTTCGATAAAACGCCTTTGCCTCGTATCTCGCGGCTTTCGTCCAAAATCCCCAGTCGAGGATCACACTGACACCCGTTTGGATCAGTTCCAATGATTTCTCAAACAGATATGTCCGCACGTTTGCGGCATATTCATCGTGCTTTTCGCCTGCATACAGTCCGAATACCGCAAGCATGATTTCATCTACCGACAATACGACAGCCTTATGATTCCTTTTCAGTTTCTTCGCGTAAGTGCTTTTGCCACAGCACAATTTACCGCAGATAAGATAAACAGTTGCCATAATGCTCTGTATCCTCCTATATGACGATTTTTCCTCCACAGAGGGTCCTGGCCCGGCTGCCCTGCTTGGAATGGCAATGGGTGGCTATCCGTATCAGCTTTGTTTGTCGTTTTTTACCACATACAAGCATACGGCCAAGGATTCATCCCCACTTGTGTGGGGTAAATTCACTTTCAGTTCATCGGCCATCTTTTCAAAGTCGGTTCAGCCCCACTCACGTGGGGTAAATTCATCACCAAACTGGTCCATGATAATCCTGGTCGGTTCAGCCCCACTCGCGTGGGGTAAATTATTTTTCCCAACAAAAAAATCAGATCCGGTCGGTTCAGCCCCACTTGCGTGGGGTAAATGCTTGGAAGCCATGGAGAACTATTTCCAGCAACGGTTCAGCCCCACTCGCGTGGGGTAAATTCAAGGAATACCGGCACGCCAGGCCTCCTTCCGGTTCATCCCCACTCGCGTGGGGTAAATCAGGTGCGCATGAAGCCTGGGGATCCCGGATGACGGTTCATCCCCACTCGCGTGGGGTAAATGAATTGTGGCAAGAGTGTCCATATCTCCGTCAACGGTTCATCCCCACTCGCGTGGGGTAAATTTTACAATCTCATTAAGATTTAGGATTTCAAACCGGTTCATCCCCACTCGCGTGGGGTAAATGCTTCTTTCCGTAAAATGTATTACATTTTTTCGGTTCATCCCCACTCGCGTGGGGTAAATGTTTCGATAGACGCTTCTTCTGGTGATTCTTCTCCGGTTCATCCCCACTCGCGTGGGGTAAATTATTACAACCAATCCAGTCATTTTGGTGCTGTTCGGTTCATCCCCACTCGCGTGGGGTAAATTCTATAAATGCTGGTAATACGGCTGAAAAGTTACGGTTCATCCCCACTCGCGTGGGGTAAATATCATCACCTCCAAAGTGTATTACAAAATCGGCACGGTTCATCCCCACTCGCGTGGGGTAAATATTGATTGTGTTTGTAATAGTCTATCTGAGGATCGGTTCATCCCCACTCGCGTGGGGTAAATTGCAATTTACCAATGTAAGGTGTAATATTTATCGGTTCATCCCCACTCGCGTGGGGTAAATGATGAACATCAAAAAGCGTAGCAAAAGGAAGCTCGGTTCATCCCCACTCGCGTGGGGTAAATATCGTATCTACACCAGTTATTTTTGCCGGAAGCCGGTTCATCCCCACTCGCGTGGGGTAAATCCTTTTCTAGCGCATTCATTGAGGTATTTAGTTCGGTTCATCCCCACTCGCGTGGGGTAAATATTAATTCCCGGAAAGATGGCCGGTTAGTGTTCGGTTCATCCCCACTCGCGTGGGGTAAATTTTGAGGAGGAAAACATTATGATTGATTTTTTCGGTTCATCCCCACTCGCGTGGGGTAAATGAATCGTCCAGCCAATCGAAGCCGTCCTCTGATTCGGTTCATCCCCACTCGCGTGGGGTAAATTTCATATTGTCCACATTGAACATCTGGCCTTTTCGGTTCATCCCCACTCGCGTGGGGTAAATTCCTAGTTTGTACGGGTAGTCAAAATTACTTTCGGTTCATCCCCACTCGCGTGGGGTAAATGCAGTTTTTTTCAATACCCGTATTGAAGTTTTCGGTTCATCCCCACTCGCGTGGGGTAAATACTAACATAAAAGCTTATTTTACTGGAGTTTTATCAGTTCGACACCTTCTATGTCTACCACTTTCCTCCTCGGATTTCCATACATTTTCAAGGAATATCCCTGCTCTGAATCAGAATTAAATACCATGACCGCGTTTATTTCTTCCCCGGCATTTTGAATCTTGTCCCACAATTTATCTCTGATCATCGCGTTCAGATTTCCCACAAATACCCCATGTTTTGGTTCTATCATCCAACGGGACAGTTCCCCATATAAACTTTCCGGCGCCGATTCAATAATGTAGATTACGATGTTTTATTCACTCCTTCCATAATTAACCCCTCCACTTATCGTATCTCCGTCAGCCGTCCAGATATCTCCGGTTGCTTTTGAAAAATCTTTTTCTGACCCTTTTAATGAAAATATCATTTCAATATCCTTTGCGATTCTTTTTAAAATATCCGCGGCCGCAAAATACCTGCGGCAATACAGCCGCACATTTTTGGACAATTCCCGCTCGTTCCCTCTTGCAGCTTCAAATGCCGCGGGAATGGTAGTTTCTACTTTATAAAGATCGGCAATATCATACACAAAAGACAATATTTTCCCCGTATGAATAAAACCGAGCGCCGTTGAATACCCCAAAGAAATAATCGCAGCCTGGCATAAACTATATAAAATGGCATTTGCTTCTGACAATGCGCGATTAACAGGATCCGCCTGGCTCCAGTCATTTTGTTTATAGTCCCGTGCGCGCCACCGTATCCCATACTGTCTGGAGGCCGTCTGATATGCCTGACGCACACGTATCCCCTCCATACCCCTGATCTGCTCTAAAGTCATGCCCTGCGTTGACATATCAGGAAACCGTATCTCATACATTTTTCTGACAACATTAAGATGCTTATCCGGGTCCATACACAGTTCCGCCTGCAGCAGAATATTCCGGGCGCTTCTGGTTTCTCCCATTCCGCTCGCGTAAAATCGCGCCGCGTTTTCACCACACCATACGACCAGACAGCCATTTTCCGCTATGGTTTTGATCGCCGCATGCGTAATTGTTGTTCCCGGTCCCAGCATAAGACAGGTCAAAGAAGCTACCGGGACCGGTATCCTTCCATCATCCACTTCAAAGATCACCGCGGCGGCATCCTGTTCAATCCGGGCATGCTCGATGTAGATATAACTGATACTGTCCCGCAGTTTGGGAAGTTCTTTCAAATCCTTTTTCAAATTTAAGCCTCCGCTATATCAGCAATAACATTCCAAACCCATATGCCTTATCCGGTCCTATCCCTTCGCAGAAAGTCTTGCGAAACTTTTCAGGATCTTCTACCACAAGCTGACCTTGATAATGATAACCGCATAGTTTCATGACGTTATTTCCATGACTTCCAAACGTCTTTACCGCGTTGACTTCCTGTATCGTTATGATCTGAAAGCCGCCCCGCGCTGCTTTTTTCCGCATCCATTCCAGTCTTTCGGGTTCTGAGCGCAGGGTAATACGCGATCCATTCTTTTTTCCCTCCTGCGGCATTTTTTTAGAAGGTATCGCGCAGATATCAAAACCGAATCGCTGGTTTTCATGTATATCCCGCAGCATGAAATCAATCTGCCGGCATCCTATCAATTTCATATCCTTCCGCGTTATCTCTTTTGGCATCACACTGGATAAAACATATACAAAAGGATTCTGCTTTGACCAGTCTATCCGATATAAAACGCCGGACTGTTGGCGTGTTGTTTGAAATCTCGCCATAAGATTTCTATGGAAATCCTGAACATTACACATAGCCTGCCGCGCGGAAGGATTCTCTCTGTTTATCACAAACTTACTCAGATACATGGGGTTCCTCCTTGCATACCAATCTCACTTTTCTGGGAGCGAAACAACGTTTTTGGGCATTGACCAATTCATCCGTTCGGTCATATCCACTTCCATCCATACTGTCCATTTCATAGAACACCTTTTCCGGTCCTAAGCCGCGTTTTTGGCAAGAATCCAATAAAGGTTCCGATATCATCGCCTCTTCCAGGGAATGATACTCTTCCGCCATCCTTTTAAATACCGGAACGCTCGGTATACAGCACTTACGCCCCAGATATATCGGCCAGCGGGGTGCCTGAAACGCGCGGACTATTTTTTCAGCCAATTCCGGATCTGTCTGAACTGCCGCCAGAAAAGCGGCATCCTGCAGATAAGTCCTATGCGTCACGATCGTATCACACCTGGGATTTCCCGCGGCGTTCAATATTTTTTTCTCCGCTGTAACCGTATGATAGTCTATGTACATTTTCCCGGGCCTGTCACAGCGTACTGCCAATCGGATATTTTGGGATATCCGCTCCAAGTCCTCATCTCCACGCCGCAGTCCCATCGCGCATCCGATCATGCCCACAATAGCGGATTTCGTTGGAAGCGCCGCGCTGTCCCGATAGTCAAACCGGGAATGTTCTCCCCAACTCTGCAATGCTCCTTCCAGTTGTAAAAGAATAATACATACCTCTGCCATGGGTCCGCCCCCTATAATAACGCGACTGTATTTTTGACTAATTCTTCATAGTTATGACATACCTGGATATCTTCCTGTTCCAGGATATCACTGTATCTCGAGGAACAAAAAGTCAGTGTCGCTTTTACAGGAAGAGAGAAATCTTTCTTTATCGTCTTTTGCTCTTCCAGCAGCGCCATAATACTTTTGCGTATAATATCTCCTTTTTCATCAGGATAAACAGCACTGGCAAAAGCATTAGTATAACTAACCGGCACTTTTTTGTCCTTACACTCAACAATGACCGCGGAGGGAAGAATATGTCCGGCAAACGCGTGCTGCTTGCCGCTGGGATCTGAATACGCCATTGCCTCCAGCATTCCGGTGACAGCCATAGATTTCAGTTCCCGCGCGTTATCCAGGCCTCTTAAATTTTCCTCCAAAATATCCGTATCAATGGATGCATATATATAATAGCAGGAAGAGTTATACTCCGTATTGTCGATCATAGCCGCTCCCGCGTCATCCTGACTTTTTCCTGATACCAGGTCATCCATTGCCGTAAAATAATCTGATTCCATTATCACCCTGTTGGTGGACAGAGCGTGCGCCACCTGTACGGCGGCCTCAACGTCACGGAACGCATCCGTGGTGACCATTCTTCCAAACAGAGCGATATCCAGTGAAATAGGTCTTATCTTCGCATCAGAAATCTTTTCCTGGATCATTTTGGCCTTGATCTTTTCCACATCTTTGCTTTCACCGCATGCATCAATCTCCTGCTTTACCACCTTCGCGATATCCTCTATGTCCCTGCGGGAATATATAGCGATCTGCGCCGTTTTGGTCGGATCCTTATAAGGTTTTTCAGAAGTATTCCCAATAGCGGACAGCTGCGGGAGGATCTTTTGGGCGATCTCTTCCGCCACTCCCATTTCCATCAGCTTTTCTTTCACGAGCAATGGCATTTTTCTCGTTCGTACTCCGAGATTCTCTCTTCCTACGCTTTCCTCAAAAGCCATGCTTTTACGCCAGCTCCGCTTCAGACACTGACTTGATATCCTGCTTCGGTTGGTCCCTCCGAAAAAACAGGTTTTGGGAGTTCCCAGATCATCCCGGTTCAGGTTGGTCGGTGGATAGTTTTTCAGCATATGAATCTCAATCAACATTTTTTTCTTCCTCCTTATTGGCTCTATAAAATTCCTCTGCCCAGCGGCACTGCACACTTTTACTGCCGGCGTTCCACAGGCAGAAATCTTCTCCCAGAAATACCATATTTATTACTTTGCCTTCATTTTTCAGCATTTTCACCATTCGCCATACACTGAGGCAAAGCATTCCATCTGTATCCCAGCGTTGATCTAATAGTTTGATCAGTCTTCTCTCCATAGGATCGGTCTTCTCGCTTTCATTCCATTTCACCGAACCCTCCCTCCGTCTTTTTTCTGACGCGTACTGCCCCATGGCAGCCGCCAGCGGCGTCTGATCTTCCTGCGCAGTTTCTTTATCCCACATACAATACATGCAGGCAATCGGAAACATTCTGTCCTGAAAAGCAGGCTCTTCAAAATTTCCCAACGCCTTATAAAACACCATCAGCGCCGCGGCATCAGCATCTTTTAAAAGCCTTCCTCCGCTTTTCCTGAGAACAGTCCTCTCTGAATCCGAAAGCGCATCCACTCTTTTCAAAAAAGCGGCAATACGCTCTCTTCGTTCCTCGCTTTTACTCACGTATCCCTCACTCCTTTCTGTTTTCCGCGTATAACATTTCCAGTAGCGCTTTTCTCTTTTTCTGTATTCTCACCAGTTCAGAGCCAGTGGACATCATTGCTCCAACCGCGTGATCAAAGGTCTTCAGACAACTCTTTCTCAGTGTTCTCACATGGGCCTCCTTACAGCGTGAAGCTTCTTTGTCCGGGATTCCGGCCATTTCGGCAAATATATCCCGCAGCAGATAATCTCTGCACTGATCAAAAAAGTCTGCCTGTACCGACTGGATCATGTTCCTGATTTCTTTCTTAGAATATTCATAGCATTCATTTAACGATCTTCCCAGGATCCTGCTCATTTTTTCTATTTCCTGGATCAACTCCTGTATACGCGCGCTCTTTATCTCGCTTTCCGCGATGCTGCGGGGCATCCGCAGCCGGCTCTTCTGCATGTCCAGGTAATTTGCCTGACTCGTAGTGACACAGTATGCTTTTAACGCGATGTCATCCAGCAGATTTTCTTCCACGATCCTCCTTACAAAAGTCAGCGCCGTATCTTTTTGGGCCATGATGGATATGATATTTCTCCATGGTTCTTTTTCCATGCTGGATTTCAGGGACACTCTTCCTTTCTCTCCAAGCAAATAGGACACATGCGGATCACGCCAGGCATCATAGGCCACATAATTTTTTCCCTGGCTCAGAAACATTTTGACAATATTTCCATCTTCTTCTGGTTTCAGCAGGATCCTTCTGCAGGGATACATCATTCCATACAAGACCGAAGTATCCGTTTCCTTTTCCTGAGGTACAATTTCCGCTTTACATCTCCAGACGGGCGGCGGATCACTGTATGACATATTCCCCGCTTCATCTTCGGCGATCATGGAATATACCAGACTGCCAAACAGTGTCTTATCGTCCAGTATAAAGTAAATGGGCGGCGCCCCGTTGACGGTAGACGGATAACCCCGTACTCCCGCGGTGCAGAATAAATTGATCGCGCAAAGCCCTTTGGCAGCTTCGGCGCAGGTCATCACCTGCTCCTCTTCCAGACGATGATCAAAATGCACATGATTATTTCCACTTGGCAGCGCAATATTAAGCGCCGCTACCGAAACCAGCTTTTTATCATATTTCTCGTCAAATCCTGCCTGCAAAAAGGGACGTTCCTTATCAAACAAGTCAAAAGAAGCTCCCTCCTCTTTACAGACTGCCACATAATCCCGGATAAGCCGCATATCGAACTTTCCGGACTGATAAACTTCCTCCAGGTCGCTCCATTCTCTTGGACGATACGCATCCATCAGGAATGTACATAAAAAGCGGAAGATCCCATATTCATATGTAATGACCGGATCCGCTATCTCTTTCAGCCGCGGCGCCTGCTCCAGCAATTCCAGAACGCCCAGTTCCCTTTTATTGCCCTGAAGGTCGATCACAGAAATCCAGGGTTCTGTCAGCACATCAAAATGTATCAATATTCTCATCCTCCCGAATTATAAATCCCAGTTCATCTCCTAATTCAAAAACAACATCTTCCCTTATCTTCACGCTTCCCGCTTCTCCCGGAAAGATCAAGATATTTTTCAGCAGTCCGTTCCCCTGCAGTACTTTGGCCTTCTGAAATTCAGGATAAAATTTTTTCACCCTCCGCTCCGCCACCGACACGGAATACCGATACACTTCTTTCGCGAGCTCCTTTGACGGCTGCAGAGCCTTCACCGCCTTATCATATATTTCCGGAGGAACGATCGCGATCTGCAGGGTTGGTTCGATCAGCCGGGTTTTCGCGGAAAGAAAGCTATTACTTTCTCCGTCATCAAACAGATCTTCTATCCGGTTGACCGTTTTGTATATCTTAAATTTATTACTCGGAGCTGGCAATTCCTGAATTTTTGCTTGAGAATGTTTCATTCCCACATCCATCCGGTACGCCATCCATTCTTCCAGGTTTATCCTCACGCCCGCGTTTTCCGCATACACGCTCTCTACCGCCTCCTGAATGGATTCCGGGCAGTGTATTTGAGAATGCAAAGTCAAATACTGCCATGTCATATCCAGCAGTATTCTGGGATATACGATCCCGCTCAATCCATAATCCGCTCCCTCTTCCGGTATCAGAACTGTCATTCTGGGAAACATACAGGAACTGGGCCGCGGCGTATCATCATGACGGAAAATACGTCCCATACGCTGCAGCAACAGATCGATGGGGGCGATCTCCGTTATAATGCTATCAAAATCCACGTCAATCGATTGTTCCACTACCTGCGTGGCGATCAAAATGGCCTTCGCGGGGCGTTCTGTTTTATCTTTTCCAAATAATCTTACGATCTCTTCTTCGATTTGCTGACGCCTTCTTACGGCATACGCGGCATGGAACAAATAGAGCCGCAGTTCTTCAGGCTTGTTTCTTTTTATTGTTTCATACAATTTCTGAGCCGTTCCCACCGTATTGACCAGAACGCAGACACAGCCACCCTTCTCCACCATGCGGACCGCGCGCAGACTAACCGCTTCCATTATGTTCAATTCCCGCGCGAGCTCGATCTGTACGGTTTTTTTGCTTGATACATCGGGGATTCGCGTTGTGGCATACTTCCCGTCCTCAAACACGGAAGTGACTGCAGGATATTCTTTCTCCTCCTTTTGGTATTCGATCCCATACACTTTTAATATTTCCTTTTTCGTCACATTTGGCAGCGTGGCGGAAAGTATGACCACCGGCACTCTCAATTCCCGGCACCACGCCAATAATTTTATAAGGATATCCTCCATGTACGCGTCATAGGCATGCACCTCATCTAAAATTAATGTTTTACACCCGATCCCCAGAAGTCTGACAGCACCATATTTCACATACAACGCCGCCATCAGGGCCTGGTCGATCGTCCCTACCGAATATCCCTCCAGCAGCCCCCTGCGGAGTGGCTGTGTCCATTTCATCGCGCACTCCCTGTCTTCCAGATCAAATTCTCCTTCTTCCCGCGTATCCCTGTCAGTCAGCCAGGCAAGCGAATGAAGCAATCTTACTTCCTTATCCGGAAACAAAGATTTCATCAGATCACGCATCCTATGATACATCTGATCCGCGGTAGCGGATGTGGGCATGGCGATATAAAATCCTTCTTTTCTGTAGTACCGCCCCATCTGAAACGCGGCATAGGTTCCGGCTTCTGTTTTTCCCTCCCCCATAGGCGCCTCTATGATAAAAAGAAGGGGTTTTTTCTCATCCGCCATCAGCTCCTCTGTGACCTTCTGCAGGGAGCGCATCTTTTCCCGTGGGATGCCCGTCCATATTTCAGGGAAAAAAGTTCCCGCCGGAAGTTCCGTCCGTAATACTCGTGATCCCTTTATCAGGCTGAAGGATTTTTCGGTAAGCCTGAAATAATATTCACTGAGATCTTCTCCGTCTTTCAGTTCTTCTTCCGAAAAGGCAGCGCTTGACGCCAGCCAATCCGATAAAATGATCGTACCGAGCATCTGCATACATATGGCTGAAACATGACCGGTCACTTTGCTGTTTACCGTAACGCTGGGAGGCCGAAAGAGTTCAAATACCACCTCTTCCAAAACATCCTGCTGCCGCTGCCAGAGCCCCCTTACCTTTTCATCCGGTATTTCCCTTCCTTGTCCGCTTTTTCCCTGGTGATGCAATGATTCCAGATCAGAAAAATACCGAACGGTACTATCGTTCTTATCCTCATTTTCAAATCGTTTTTTAGCTTTCCAAATACGCTCTAATATGGTTTTGGAATATTTCTCATGCCGGAAACTTTTAATTTCATCGTGATAATCCTCCACTAACTGTGTGCTCTCCAGTAATTCGCACACGCCTTTTTTATCTTCCGTGATCAAAAAGGCAGGGTGAATTTTTCCTATATCGTGTAAAGCAGCCAGATATTCCATCAGACTGCGTGCCGCATCCTTATGTTCTTCAGACTGATCTCTAAAAATCCATAAGGATAAGTCCGATAAGACAGGGTGAAGTGTTCCCTCTGTCAACAGTCCCCGGGCAACAGCCGCCGTATTGAACGAATGCGCTATTATAGACTGAAAAGGCGCAGACTTGGCCCATATTTTTTTTAAAATACCTAAATCCGTATTTTCCAATCTTTCTCCGATCCGTTTTTCATTTACTTTTGTTCTCTCAAAGCGGCATCTTCCCCACAACTGTGGGGTAATTGGCACAAAGCGCGCGTATTCTGAATATATTATACGGTTCATCCACCACAATATTGGCGGTTCTTTTCTTAATATGTTATACTTTGATCGCGCTGCCTTATTTAAGACTACTACAGTTTTCCATGCTTGTCAAGATGCAACATCATTGGTCTTGAATCTGCTTTTCGTTTCCCGTATAATAAATTTGGTTTTATTCTGCGCGAAGGAGTAAGATTATGAGAAAGATACGCCCGATATGCCTTATACTGGCAGCGCTGCTGTACGCGGCTTCCTGCTTCCCCGTATATGCCGCGCGGCCGGAAACGGAACAGCCTGAGATTCTGAAAGTAGGTTTTTTTGCTTTTTCCGGTTATCACACCATAGATGAGGAAGGCCGCCGGAGCGGCTATGGTTATGAATTTCTCCAGCGGCTGGCTATCCACGGCGGCTGGTCCTATGAATATGTGGGGTATGATGACTCTTACGCGGATGCCCTGACCATGCTCCAAAACGGGGAAGTGGATATCGTCACTTCCGTTTCCAAAACGCCGGATCGGGAGGAAGAATTTCTCTTTTCGAACCAGGACATTGGCGTCAACTCTACTATCTTTACCGTAAAAGCCGGAAATCAGGCCATTGTGGAAGGCGATTACGCTACCTATGACGGCATCACGGTGGGCATGCTGGAGGGCAACTCCAAAAACGCCAACTTTGAACGCTTCGCGCGGGAACATGCTTTTTCCTTCCAGCCGGTCTACTTCGCCGGACAGGACGAGCTCAGCGCCGCCCTTCAGGACGGCAGCGTGGACGCCGCGGTGACCGGCAGTCTTCGGCTGCTGGAGAACGAATGGCTGCTGGATTCCTTCGATGCCAGTCCCTTTTACATCTGCACCCGTAAAGACCGCGCCGACCTGATGGACAGGATCAACGCGGCCATCAACGAAATGGATCTCCACGATCCAAACTGGCGGGAAGTCCTGCATGAAACCTATTACGCCACCGATCAGAGCGGTTCCGTTATCCTGAACGCCGGCGAGCGGGCTTTTCTGGAAGAGCATCACGCTTCCGGCGTTCCCCTGCGGCTGCTCGTCAACCCTGACCAGGCCCCCTACTGCTATTTTCAGGACGGCCAGGCACAGGGCATTCTCCCTTCCCTTTTCGACATTCTTGCCCAGCGCCTGGGTCTGAACTACGAGTATATTCCGGTGCGGGATCAGAGTGAATATTATGCTCTGCGCGCGACCGGCGCCGCGGATATCGTACTGGACTTCGCCGGTGACTATTACCTGGCGGAGGAAGAAGGCTATAAGATCACAGTTCCTTATTTCCATACCAATTTTGGCCGTCTGACTTTGGACGGCTTCAGCGGAACGGTAAACCGGCTTGCGGTAATGGAACGCTCCGATGCCCTTGACAGCCTGATCGCCGCGCGTTATCCCGAAGATGCCGTCACCCGGTACCCTTCCACATCGGACTGCGTACAGGCGGTACTGGACGGGGAGGCCGACGCCGCCATCCTCTATTCCTACACTGCCGAAAAATACGCGCGGCAGGATGTCCGCAACCGGCTCTCCGTTGTTGTCTTCGGAGATACTTCTCTTTCCTACGCCGTGGGCAACAACGTGCAGGGAGGCCGTTATCTGCTCTCTCTTCTGGATAAAGGCGCGGACAGTTTTACCGACGCGGAACTGGATGCCGTTATGGCCAGGGAGATCGATGCGGGAATCGAAAAGGATCTCAGCCTGACGGCCTTTCTCTACAGGAATCCTCTCTACAGTGTACTGGGCGTCGGTGTTCTCTTTCTGCTGCTCTTCGCGCTGGCCATGCTGGCGGTAAGAACGCGCAACCAGAAACTGCTGCAGAAGAAGATCACGCTGGCCACCGGCGAGCTGGAACAAAAGACGCGGGAACTGACCCAGGCCCTTCAGGCAGCGGATGCCGCCAACAGAGCGAAAACCACTTTTCTGAACAATATGTCCCATGACATCCGGACGCCTATGAACGCCATTATCGGTTATACCGCTCTGACCACCGCCCACCTGGAGAACAAAGAACGCGCGCGGGATTACCTCTCCAAGATCACTCAGGCATCCAGCCATCTCCTTTCGCTGATCAATGACGTACTGGATATGAGCCGCATCGAGTCCGGCAAAGTCACGATCACCGAACGGCCGGAAAATCTGGCCAAGATCCTCCAGGAACTGCGCAACATCATTCAGTCGGATATCCACGCCAAGCATTTGGAACTTTTCATTGATACCGTCGATGTGTCAGACGAGGAAATCTGCTGCGACAAACTGCGGCTGAATCAAATATTGCTGAACCTGACCTCCAACGCCATCAAATTTACTCCTGTCGGCGGTACCATATCCGTTCGCGTCACGCAGAAGGCTTCCGGCCGCGCGGACCGCGGCCTTTATGAATTTCAGGTCAGCGATACCGGCATCGGCATGAGCCCCGAATTCGCGAAAACCGTATTTGATCCCTTCACCAGGGAACAGACCTCTACCGTCAGCGGGATCCAGGGTACCGGTCTGGGCATGGCGATCACCAAAAATATTGTGGATATGATGGGCGGCACCATCCGTGTGGAAAGTGAACACGGTAAGGGCACCGTATTTACCGTCAGTCTGGAACTGCGCTTTTCCGCCGTACATAAAGAGATGGCTCCTATTGAAGAGCTGAAAGATTTCCGCGGTCTGGTGGTGGATGACGATATGGTCTGCTGTCAAAGCGTATCCAAAATGCTCCGTCAGATCGGCATGCGCGCCGAATGGGCTCTCTCCGGTCCGGAAGCCATTGCCCGCACCGCGGAAGCCGTGGAGCTTACGGATCCTTTTGAAGTCTATATCGTGGACTGGTCCATGCCGGAACTGAGCGGCATCGAAACCGTCCGGGAAATCCGCAGGATCATAGGCCAGGACTCTCCTATTATCCTCATGTCCGCCTACGACTGGTCGGATATTGAATCGGAAGCCCGTCAGGCCGGGGTCACCGGCTTTGTCAGCAAGCCGCTCTTCGCTTCCGATCTCCACCACACCCTGGAACGCAGTCTGGGCAGATCCGAGGAAGAAAACAATAAAAAAGAGCCTGCTCCCCACCGGGAAGAAAGCTTCGCGGGCAAACGTATTCTCTTGGCGGAAGATAATGAACTTAACCGGGAAATTGCTTCCGAACTTCTGGAAGAGGCCGGCTTCCTGGTAGAATGCGCCGAAGACGGCCGGCAGACCTGCGATATGCTGCTTCAGTCCGCGCCGGGCTATTACAATCTGATCCTGATGGATATCCAGATGCCTGTCATGGACGGCTACGCCGCCGCCCGCGCCATCCGCGCCATGGAAGATCCTCAGCTGGCAGGCATCCCTATCATCGCCATGACCGCCAATGCCTTTGCCGAGGACAGAGAACAGGCGCTGGCCGCCGGAATGAACGGACATTTGTCCAAACCCATTGACCTTGACAGAATGATGTCCCTCCTGCGGGAGCTGTTCAACGCGGAACAGGATCCTTCGTGACCGCTTTACGATACTCGCGTTTCCTCTGTTTTAATTCTTCGTAGAGCAGTCTGTAATTTTCATATCGCTTCGCGCTGATCAGTCCCTGCTCCAGGGCCGTCTTTACTCCGCAGTCCGGCTCACTTATGTGGGAACAGCCCTGAAAGCGGCAATCCGGTTCATACGGTTGAAATTCCGGATAAAACGCCGCCAGCTCTTCTTTCTCCAGTTCAAATACTCCAAGAGAGCTGAAGCCCGGCGTGTCCATGATATATGTGCCGTTTCCCATGGCCAGCAGCTCGGAGTGCCTGGTAGTATGTCTGCCGCGCCCGGCTTTTTTACTGATATCTCCGGTTTCCATCACAGTGCCGTTCTGCAGCAGGTTGACCAAAGAGGATTTCCCCACGCCGCTTGGCCCCGCCACGGTGGTGGTCCTGTGCCTTAACAGTTCTTTTAATTCTTCTACGCCCTCTTCTTTTAACGCGCTTAGAAAAAGCACTTTACAGCCGCATTTTTCATAAGTCCGCGCCAGGAGGCTGCGTTCCGCCTCGTCCGCGATATCCTGCTTGTTAAAACAGATAATGCAGGGAAGCCCGTTCTGCTTCATCATGATCAGAAAGCGGTCCAGAAGATTCAGGCTGGGTGCAGGTCTGGCCATGGCAAAGATCACCAGCGACTGGTCCACATTGGCTACGGCCGGCCTCAGCAGCGCGTTTTTCCTGGGCAGGAGGGCCACCATACTGCCCTTTCTGCCTTCCTCGTCCAGAATTTCTATCTCGGCGTTATCCCCCACCAGAGGCTTTATGCCTTCTCTGCGGAACGCCCCTTTGGCTTTACATTCATATATCCCCAGATCTTCTACATGCACATAATAAAATCCGGCGATACCCTTGATGATTTTTCCCTGCATAACACGCTATTCCTGTACAAACTCCACGTCCCTTGTAAAACTCCGGTTTTCCGTAGTACCGGGCACCACCTGCTGGTTGCCGTTTTCATCCGTGCTCGTAATGCTTCCCGTGGTAACGGTATAGGTAAAGGTGATCGTACCTCTCGGGCTCTTGATACCGTAATAATTGGTAGAATAGGGGAAGGTCGTGACCGGAGTACTTTCCATCAGGATCTTTCCGTCTTCCGCCACGATGGTAATATTGACCGGCGTACCGGCAATATATTCCGGCGCCTCTTCCGGTGAAGGGGCTTCGATACTGCCGTTATACCGATACGTCACCGCGGTGGGTCCTGTGCTGACCTTAACATCCACAGCGGTCCCCGGTTCTACAAAGGAACCGTAGGAATAGCTTTGATAGCAGATCTGATCCGCCGGATACTCTTCGGAGGCCATCTCACCCACGGAGCCTATGGTCAGGCCCTGTTCTATGAGGACCGCCACCGCTTCGTCCTCCGTTCTTCCCATCAGATTGGGCACCATGACCTTGTTGTCCTCCTGGCCCGCGCTGACTGTTATGGTAACGGCAGAACCTATGGGCGCCTTCTGCCCGCTGACAGGATTCTGGGAGATTACGTTGCCCTTCTCCACATCCGCGGAATAGCTTTCCGCCCTGTTTACGGTGAAACCTGCCTTCACCAGCTGCTGGGAAGCTTCTTCAAAAGAATACCCCACCACATTGGGCACTTCCCTGCCTTCCATACCGGCGCTGACCGTAAGGGTAACGGTGGTGCCGACCTTAATTTCCGTACCGGGCGTAATATCCGCCTCGATCACCATGTTCTGCTCATAGGCTTCCGATTCCACATAAGTGAGCTGCGGGATCAGTCCCAGTTTCTTCAGCGCTTCCTGCGCCTCCACCGCGGACATATCCTTCAGGTCGATCATAGCCACGGTATCCCGGGAAACTTCCGTAGTCTGTTCCACGGTGGTTTCGTTATGTCCCAGTCCCGCGCCGAAGATACCGGTGATCTTGCCTACGAAAAATATGATCACACAGCAGATGACGATGCCGGCTATCACGGTAAGTACCGTAGTAATATGCTCCATACGGGGATCATAATCATCCTCGTAATCCTCTCCGTATTCTTCTTCCTCTTCCGATTCCACATCCGATTTCAGGCGCATGGCCTCGTCCATGGAGTCCCTGTGCTCGGACTGCCTCTTGATCTGGACCATTTCATTGTCGGAAATAAACCGGGTGGCCGCCTCCTCGTCCGGATCCTGGAATACCACAAAGGACTCTTCCGGATTGATCAGGGACTGTTTCAGGTCCTCTATCAGTTCTCCCATGGACTGATAGCGCCTGTCCGGGCTCTTCTGACAGCATTTGAGCACGATCTGCTCCACACTGCTGGGGATTTCCGGTACGAACTCCGCCGGAGAAGGCATTTCCTCCTGTATATGCTTGATGGCGATGGCCACGGTGGTTTCTCCGTTAAAAGGCACTCTGCCGGTGAGCATCTCAAACAGGGTGATGCCCAGGGAATAGATATCGCTCTTCTCGTCACTGTAGCCGCCTCTGGCCTGCTCGGGAGAAGTATAGTGCACGGATCCCATCACGTTGGAGGTAATGGTATTGCTGGTAGCCGCTTTGGCAATGCCGAAATCCGTCACCTTGACCTTGCCCTCTTTGGAGATAATGATATTCTGCGGTTTGATATCCCTGTGGATGATATGATTGTTATGAGCCGCCTCGATCCCAAGACAGACCTGGATTGCAATGCTGACAGCTTCCTTGTAGGAAAGCCTGGCCTTTTTCTCTATATATTTTTTAAGAGTGATCCCCTCTACCAATTCCATTACAATGTAGTAGATGCCGTTTTCCTCTCCTACATCATACACATTTACGATATTGGGATGCATAAGGCCCGCGGCCGCCTGCGCCTCTACCCGGAATTTGGATACAAAATTCGCGTTCTCCGAAAATTCCTGCTTCAGTACTTTGACCGCCACAAAACGGTTGAGCTTATGACATTTTGCCTTATAGACATCCGACATACCGCCCGTACCGATCTTTTCCAGTATTTCGTAGCGCTCTCCTATTATCATTCCAATCTTGATCATACTAAACTCCTCGACTATTCTGCAAACGGCTCGATCAGTACTACCGCTATATTATCTTTCCCGCCGTTGCGGTTGGCGGCCTTTACCAGTTCTTCCGCCTTTTCCACAATATCCCTCTGTCCGTTCAGGATCATGCGGATCTCTTCATCTTCCAGCATATTGGTCAGCCCGTCCGAGCACATCAGCACCAGTTCACCGGGCGCGAGTGGTACCTCAAAAAAGTCGATGTCCACTTGTTCATCGGCACCGACTGCCCTGGTAATGATATTTTTATCGGGATGATTCCTGGCCGCTTCCCGGTCTATGCCGCCCATGCGGACCATTTCCTCCACCAGAGAGTGATCCACCGTGATCTGGCGGATCTTCCTGCCTACCACGTAGAGCCTGGAGTCACCCACATTAGCTACCAGAAGACTTCCGTTATCGCAGGTGGCGGCTACCACGGTAGTGCCCATTCCTCTCAGATCCAGGTTTTCACTGGCCTGCTTTCTTAAGAGCCCGTTGGCTTTCTGAATGGCCGCCTCCAATACCTTTTCGGGACGTTTCTCCGCAGAGGCGCTGATCTCCTTTACAATGGTTTCCACCGTGTATTTTGACGCGTAATCTCCCGCGTTATGCCCTCCCATGCCGTCCGCCACGATAAAGAGATTGGGCAGCGGTCCTACCGGCATTTCCGAGGTATATACATAGTCCTGATTCAGTTTTCTCTTTCTGCCAATATCAGTTATGGAAAACGTCTTTAACACTGTCGATCTCCTTTATGCCGTCTTCTGAGCTGCCCGCAGGCCCCGTCGATATCCCGTCCCATTTCTCTTCTAATAGTAACATTTATCTTATTTTTTGCAAGCTTATTTTTAAAGGAAAGTATCCGGGAGCCCGACGGCTGCGCGAAATTCCGCTCTTTTACCGGGTTGACGGGAATGAGATTCACATGACAGCCAAGGGAACCTGCCAGACGGGCCAGAGCGGCCGCGTCCTCGTCCGTATCGTTGATCCCTTCCACCAGACTGTACTCGAAGGTGATCCTCCTGCCCGTTTTCGTAAAATAATAACGACAGGCCTTCATCAGCTCTTCTATGCTGTATTGATTGGCAACCGGCATCAGGAGCCGCCTTTTTTCATCCGTGGCCCCGTGCAGGGACAGCGCCAGCGTGATCTGCAGCTTCTCCTCCGCCAGCCGGTACATCTCCGGCACAAGGCCGCAGGTGGAAACCGTAATGTTCCGCTGGCTGATACGCAGCCCGGCCTCATCGTTTAAAAGCCGGATAAAGCGCAGCAGATTTTCGTAATTGTCCAGAGGTTCTCCCGTTCCCATCACCACTACGTTGGACACTCTCACCCCGGTCTGCCGGGAAATTTCATAAACCTGTTCCAGCATTTCGGAGGCCCGCAGGTTCCTCTCCAGCCCGTCCAGCGTGGAAGCGCAGAACCGGCAGCCCATACGGCAGCCCACCTGGGAGGAAATACATACGGAATTTCCGTACTGATAAGGCATCAGGACGCTTTCCACCATATTTCCGTCAGGCAGGACAAATAAAAACTTTTTGGTGCCGTCCGCTCTGGACTCCTGCAGTTCCGCCGTCCGCAGGGCCGTATATTCATAAGTATTCCCGCATTTTTCCCGAAAATCCTTGGAAAGGTTGGTCATTTCCGCGAAGCTCCGCGCCAGCTTCCCGTGCATCCACTCATAACACTGCTTTGCCCGGAAGCTCTTTTCTCCCTGCGCCAGCAGTTCTTCCGTGAGTTCCTCCAGGGTCATCGACTTAATATCTTTCTTTTCCATTCTTCTCCCGTTCTGTCATAGGGCTTCCGCGTTTATACCGGCTTTTTCAGCCGGGCGAAAAAGAAGCCGTCCGTATCGTGCAGGTGGGGTAACAGCTGCAGCCTGCCCTCCTTCGCCGTATCTGCCCCGGGAAGGCCTTCCGGCAGAAAGCCCTCCATATTTTCCGCTGTAAAGCCTTTTTCTCCGCACAGCCATTTTACCTGCTCTTCGTTTTCTTTCCGGTTTATGGTACAGGTACTGTATAAAAGGACGCCGCCCGGCTTGACATAATCGGCCGCCTGCCGCAGGATTTCCCGCTGCAGCTTTACCAGGGACCGTATGCTCTCCGGTGTCTGCCGGTATTTGATATCTCGCTTTCTGCCCATAACCCCCAGACCGGAGCAGGGCACGTCCGCCAGCACCACATCGGCGCTTTCCCGCAGGGCGGCATCCGGCGCCGCCGCGTCCCAAACCTTTACGGACACATTGGAAAGCCGCATTCTGGCGATATTTTCTTCCAGCTTCTCCAGTCTTGCCGGCGATATGTCCCGCGCCTCCACCTGCCCCGAGGCGCCCGCGTACTCTGCCGCCAGCAGGGTCTTTCCTCCCGGCGCCGCGCAGATATCCAGCACCCGGTCCCCCGGACGTATACCGGCCGCGGCAACCGCCAGTATGGAACTGGCATCCTGTACCGTAAAAAGCCCTTCCGAAAAGCCTTTCAGGAGGGCAATGTCTTCACAGCCATAAAGATACCATCCGTTCTTTACCAGGAAATGACGGCGCGCCGTTACGCCCGCCCGCTCCATATCCCGGATACAGGCTTCCCTGTCTTTTTCGGAAAGCCCCGACGCGAACCGGATCATCACAGGCCGCACCTTTAAAAAGCTCTCTAAAAGAGCTTTGGTTTCTTCGTAGGAATAGCTCTGCCGGAAGTGTTCCACCATCCATTCCGGAACGGAATAAGCTACGGACAAAAAGCGCTCCGGTTCTTCCTTCTCGGAGGGCAGTCCTCCCGCGCCCTTTTCGGAAGACATTCTCCGCAGGGTGCCGTTGACAAAGCCCTTTAAGCCGGAAAATCCTCTCTTTCCGGCCAGCCTGACGGCTTCGTTGACTGCCGCCGCATCCGGTACGCCGTCCATATAGAATATCTGATAAGCGCTCATCCGCAGCAGATTACGGATAAGCGGCTTCATCTTCCTTACGGGCAGACTGGCGATACGATCCAGCCTGTAATCCAGCTCTATCCTTCTCTCCAGCGTGCCCTCAAAGAGCCTTTTGAGAAACGCCCTGTCCCTGGCCGCCAGATAGGCATACCGGTTCAATACCTGCGACACCAGTATATGGGAATACGCTTCCTCCCTTTCCACGGCCAGCAGCATATCCAATACGATTTCCCTGATATTTTCCGACGCCATCCTCTAGTCCCGCTTTCTTCCGCCGAACAGCACGATCAGACGCAGCACCTGCAGAACGGAAGAAACCGTGGCCGCCACATAGGTCATGGCCGCTGCGGTCAGGACTTTTTTCGCGCCTGCCATTTCCTGCGTTCCCAAAAGCCCCTCTCTCTCCAGGCTGGAAAGCGCCCGGCTGGATGCGTTAAATTCCACCGGAAGCGTAACAAACTGGAACAATACCGCCAGCAGGAAAGCCCAGATGCCCACCTGTATCAGCACGTTGCTAAAGCTGAAGATCACGCCGATGATGATTAACGGCATCCCGATCCTTTCCGCGATATTGACCACCGGTACCATGGCGGAACGAATGGACAGCGGCGCGTAATTTTCCTGATGCTGCCTGGCGTGGCCGCACTCATGCGCCGCTACCGCCACCGCGGTCACCGTGGCGTAGTGATAGTTCTCATAGGAAAGCCGCACGGTCCTGGTCCGGGGATCGTAGTGATCTCCGGCTCCCCGCCGCAGGCATTCCACGCGTACGTCATAGATGCCGGCGTCCAGCAGGATCCTTTCCGCGGCCTGCGCTCCCGTAATCCCCCGCATATTCTGTACGCCGTTGTATTTTTTCATGGCGCTGTTTACCCAGATGCTGGCTGCTATGCAGAGCACGGCGCCGAGGATCACCAGCAGATAGGTGGGGTCATAAAAATAATATCCGTAATATGGCATATCCTTTCCTCCTTTTATCCCAATACCGTCCCGGACGGCAGATTTTTTCCCAGCAGGAAATCGTGGGCGCTCATACGCCTCTTTCCCTCCAGCTGCACTTCTTTTATCAGCAGGGCGCCGTCACCGCATTTTACGGCAAAGCCCTCTTGGTTCGTATACAGCACGCTGCCGAAAGCCTGTGTGCCGCCGGTTTGAGTTTCTTCCGGGGCGCAATCCCAGATCTTCAGCTGCTTTCCCTCCAGAAAAGTATAGGCGCTGGGCCACGGATCCAATCCTCTTACCAGCCGTTCCAGTTCCGCCGCGGGTCTGGAAAAATCCAGCCGGCCCATAGCCTTGTTCAGCATCACCGTATGGCTTGCCTCTTCTTCCTTCTGGGGCACTGGATGCAGTTTTCCCGCCTGCAGCAGCGTGAGCGCCTCCACTATCGCTTCCGCTCCCAGAGCGGAAAGCCTGTGAAACAGCGAAGCGCCCGTTTCCTTCTCATCCAGGATGAGCTCTTTCTGATACAGGATATCTCCCGTATCCACGCCTTCATTCATCTGCATAATGGTTATGCCGCTCTTCCGCTCCCCATTGATGACAGCCCACTGTATAGGACTGGAACCTCGGTATTTCGGAAGCAGGGAGGCATGGATATTCAGGCAGCCGAAAGCCGGCATCTCCAGGATTTCTTTGGAAAGTATCTGTCCAAAAGCCGCCACCACAAACACATCCGCCGGATAGCGCTTCAGTTCCGCCACGGCTTCCGGACGCCGGATGCGCTCCGGCTGCAGTACCGGGATCTTCTTTTCCAGCGCCCAGGCCTTCACGGGGGAATAAGCCGGCCTGCCGCCGCGTCCTTTCGCCTTGTCCGGCTGTGTCACCACCGCCGTGATATCATGTCCCGCCAGGTAAAGAGCGTCCAGCGCTCCCACCGCGAAATCGGGAGTCCCCATAAATATGATCTTCATTCTTCCTCCGCGGCCTCCACGTTTTTCAGGCCGCCCTCCACTTTTTCCACATAGAGATGCCCGTCCAGATGCTCCAGTTCATGCACGATGGCTCTCGCCAGAAGTTCCGTTCCTTCCAGTTCATAGGGCTTCATCTCAATATCCAGCGCCTGCGCTTTGACATAATTAGGCCGGGTGACGATGCCGCACTTGCCCGGTACGCTCAGGCAGCCCTCCTGTCCTGTCTGCTCTCCTTCCTCAGCCAGGATCTGCGGGTTGATCAACACGTAAGGATCCTCTCCCGTCACGTCGATGACCACAACCCGCTTTAACACGCCCACCTGCGGAGCCGCCAGTCCCACGCCGCCCGCTTCATACATGGTATCGAACATATCCTCTATCAGTTCCCGCAGCCTTGGCGTCATTTCCTTGATCTCCTTGCAGGGCTTGGTCAGGCACTCCTCGCCGATCTCCCTGATGTTCCGCAATGCCATAACGATCCGTCCTTTCCTAAACATTAAAAAGCGTTGACCGGATTAAAATCTATCTGCAGCGTTTCTTTGGAAGAGAAAAGAACCGCCGCTTTTTCTTCCAGCGCGTCTTTTATCTCTACCAGTTTATCATATTTTTCATATTTTACATAGAAAACAAATCTGAAAATATTATAAAGCTTTCCTATGGCCGCCGGCGCCGGGCCGATGACAAGCAGCCGTTTCGTCAGATCCTCGGCCATATCCGCGTAATCCCCGGCCAGGGCCGCCAGCTCTCCCGCCAGCTCTGCCCCTCTGGCTTCTTCCGCGGCAAAGATCTGTACCGCCATCATGTGACAGACGGGAGGGTATCGCAGCAGCTCCCGATACAGGATCTCTTCCTCGTAAAATCCCTCATAATCCTGCGCCGCCGCGTGGGTCACGCTGTAGTGTTCCGGCTGATAGGTCTGGATCACCGCCTCTCCGGGCAGATTTCCCCGTCCGGCCCGGCCAACGGCCTGCGTCAGCAGGGCAAAGGTCCTTTCGCCGGCTCGATAATCCCCGGCGGAAAGGGAAAGATCCGCGGCCAGCACTCCCACCAGGGTCACATTCGGAAAATCGTGCCCTTTTACGATCATCTGGGTCCCTATCAGGATATCCGCTTCTCCCGCCGCGAAAGCGGAAAGGATCCGCTCGTAGCTGTCCTTGTTTCTGGTAGTGTCCGCATCCATACGAAGCACGACCGCTTCCGGGTACAATTCCTTCAGCCTGTCCTCTATCTGCTGGGTGCCGGCCCGGAAGCCGGAAATATACCCGGAGCCGCACTGGGGGCAGGTACGCACCGCCGGTTCCACATGCCCGCAGTAATGGCAGATCAGCCGGCCGCCCTTGTGCTCCGAAAGAGCCACGTCGCAATTGGGACATTTCATCACATGGCCGCAGGCACGGCAGGAAATGAATCCGGCATAGCCCCTGCGGTTTAAAAACAACATGATCTGCTGTTTTTTCTGAAGCCTGTCCTCTATCAGTCCCTGCAGTTTTCTGCTGAAAACGGAGTGATTTCCCTGCCTCAGTTCCTCCCGCAGATCCACCACGGAAACGTCTGGCAGACTTCCCCCTGTCAGACGCTGTTTCAACGTAAAAAGCCGGTATTCCCCTTTCCTGGCCCGATAGTATGACTCCAGAGAAGGAGTGGCGGAACCCAGCACCAGACTGGCGCCGTGCATGCGGGCTATCTCCTGCGCCGTTTCCCTGGCGTGATATTTGGGAGAACTCTCGCTTTTATAACTGCTTTCATGCTCCTCATCCATGACGATCAGCCCGATATGGGGAAAAGGCGTAAACAGGGCGGAACGGGGACCGATGATGATCTGGATCTCCCCTTTTCTGGCCCGCTGGCACTGGTCATATTTTTCCCCGAGAGAAAGAGAAGAATTCAAGACGGAAACCTGTTCTCCGAAACGGCTGTAAAAACGGACCAGCGTCTGGTAGGTCAGCGCGATCTCGGGGATCAGCACAATGGCCTGACGGCCTCTTCGCAGTATTTCTTCTATGAGCCGCATATACACTTCTGTCTTGCCGCTCCCGGTAATGCCGTGTATCAGATAAACGCCGGTCCTGCCGTCATCAAAATCCTTCAGCACCGTATCCACGATCCGGGCCTGTTCCCCGCTCAGTGTTTTCCTTTCATCCCGGTGCGCCTGCAGCCTGACCGGGTTACGGTAACGGCTTTCTTTTTCCACCGCCAGGACGCCCTGCTTTTCCAACGCTTTGATCGTGGAAGGGCTGATGTGCAGCTTGCCCGTCACCAGCGGATACGGCAGACTTTGAAACCGCAGCAGTTCTTCCAGAAGCCTCGCCCTGGCCGGCTGGTGTTTTTTCCGGCAGGTTTCCAAGAGTTCACGCCCCTGCACCTCATCCGCTAAAAGCTTTATACTCCTGTTTTCCAGAGGCCGTACCGACTGTCTGGCCGGCAGCACGGTCTTCATGGCCTGGATCATGGTGGAGCCGTAATTTTTTTTGAGAAAAGCCGCCAGCCGGATCTGATTTTCCTCGATGGAAACTCCCTGGGGCACTATCCCCGCAATCTCCTTGATCTTTTCCACGTCCCAGTCCGGCGTATCCTTTACGGCCACCACATACCCTTTTCGGAGCCGGTTGCCCGACCCGAAGGGCACGCTGACACACTGGCCTTCTTCCAGAATGCTCCGCATTTCCTCCGGTATCCGGTACTGAAAAGGGCGGTCCAGCTTTTCATGGGAGATGTCTATGATAACGTCCGCGTATAGTTTTTCCAAGTCCGCCCCTCCTTTCCCCATATCCCCGCATGTTCAGGCCATCCGCCTCTCCCGCAGGATCTCCGCGATAAGCGTCCTCTCATCCATGGGGTACTTTACTCCCTTGATCTCCTGGTAATCCTCATGCCCTTTGCCGGCCAATACGATGATATCACCCGCTTTTCCATGGTCAATGGCATAGGCGATAGCTTCTTTTCTGTCCTGGATCTCCACAAATTTTCCGTTAGTCTTCTCGATTCCCATCCGGATATCCGCAATGATATCCGCCGGTTCCTCAAAGCGGGGGTTATCCGAAGTGATAATGGTAAAATCCGCCAGTCTGCCGCTGACCTCTCCCATCTCATAGCGCCTGAGCTTGGAACGGTTTCCTCCGCAGCCGAACAGACAGATCAACCTGCCAGGCTCATATTCCCGCAGGGACTTCAGCAGGCTTTCCAGGCTCATGGCATTATGGGCATAATCAATTAACAGCGTAAACTGATCGGACACCTTTACCATCTCGATCCGGCCCTTTACCCTGGCTTTGGACAGCGCTTCCCGCATATCCTCTTGCGTCACGCCGAAATGTCTGCAGACCGCCATGGCCGCCAGCGCGTTATACACGCTGAAACGTCCGGGAGAAGCCACCTCCGCGTCCATGGAAAGCAGACCTTCCGCGTGAAACGCCACCCCCAGTTCCCCCGGTTTTTTCACCAGGCGCAGATCTTCCGCCCGCAGATCGCAGCCTTCCCCCAGCCCAAACGTTTCCAGGCTGCAGGTATGCCCGTCTGTCACGGCTTTCCAGTGGGCATCGTCCCCGTTCACGATCCCGATCCCGCACTGTCTGAACAAAAGGCTCTTACAGGCCATATATTCCTCAAAACTCTCATGCTCTCCCGTGCCGATATGGTCCGGCTCCAGATTGGTAAATACGCCGTAGTCAAACAAAAATCCCTGCGTGCGGTGCAGCTTCAGCCCCTGGGAAGAAACCTCCATGACCACGGTATCGCAGCCGGCATCCACCATCTGCCGAAAATAGGACTGCAGAAGATAGGATTCCGGCGTAGTATTCCCCGCGTGGATATGGGTATCCCCGATAATGATCTCCACGGTCCCCACCAGTCCCGTCCTGTGTCCCGCGTTTTCCAGAATGGACTTGATCAGATAGGTGGTGGTGGTCTTGCCCTTGGTACCGGTAATGCCTATTACTTTCAGCTTTTCCGCGGGATGACCGAACCAGGCCGCCGAAATGAAGGCCATAGCGTAACGGGTGTTATTTACCCGGATTACCGTGATATCCGCTTCTTCGGGCAGCCGCGTGTCCTTTTCCACGACCAGTACGCCCGCGCCCGCCGCGGCAATTTCCGCCGCGTGCTCATGACTGTCGTAATTCATCCCCCGCACGCAGATAAACAAACAGCCCCGCGATATTTTTCTGGAGTCATATACCACTTCCGGTATTTCCTTATCCAGACTTCCTCTTTCACAGGTATAGGCAAAGCCCTGTAATAACGCTTCCAGTTTCATATGTTCCCTCCTTGCGGCCTATTTCTATTTTACTCCAATTTACCGGTATTTACCACCCTAAAAGAGCAAAAAAACGGGCATACAGAAAAGCCCGGAGGGGAATCCGGACTTTTCCTGTTTTTTTATGAGGGGGGAGATAGTGAATTCATCAACTATCTGACTTTTATCTTACTGAGAAATTGTGTTCATTTTGTGTCCAAAATATAATAAAAATATGAAATCCCCATTAAAGATCACTTAAGCCTAACAGAAATTCCGCATCACCAGCTGGGCTTCCGTTTTTCCCATATAGGTACGCAGGTTCAGCTGATAGGCCACGGAAACGGGAAACTCTCCCCGGCCCTCATAGAGCCTTTCCGCCGCCCCCTGTCCGAATTTTTGATCCAGAAAGGTATGGAACCCGTCCAGATCTCCAAAATAGACCATCTGATAGCTTTTACCGTCCTGCAGCACCCGGTATCTGGCGCAGCTTCCGCCGCTGCCCATCCTTACGCCTCCCTGAAAAAGCAGATCCCTGCAGACAAACAGCGGCCTTGGGTTAGCCGTTCCGAAGGGTTCCAAAAGAGCCATTTCCTCCGCCAGTTTTCTGTCCGCGCGGCAAAGCGGCAGGACCATATCAATATGTACTTTGGGGATCAGATCCTCCTCCGTCAAAGCGCACTGCTCATTCAGTTTTCTCCGCAGGCGGGGAATATCTTCTTCTTTCATGGAAAAGCCCGCCGCCATCTTGTGCCCGCCGAATTTGGTGAACAGTTCTCCGCACGCGCTCATGGCTTCATACATGTGGTAGCCTTCTATGGAACGGCCGCTTCCCTTTATGCCCTCTTCTCCCCTTGTGAGCACAAAAACAGGTTTCCCGTACCGTTCCCGAACTCTGCCCGCTATGATGCCCGCCAGACTTTCATGACATTCGGGAAGAAAGACCACCAGTACCTTATCCCGGCTGAGCCCTTCCCGTTCCACACAGGCCACCGCCTCTTCCACTCCCGCCAGCGTCATGGTCTTGCGGCTTTCATTCATCTCTTTTAAGGCTTCCGCCGCCGTCACCGCGGTCCGCGTATCTTCCGCCTCCAGCAGTTCCAGAGCCCTTGCGGCGGTATCCAGCCTTCCTGTGGCGTTTAAGCAGGGTCCCAGCACAAATCCAAGATGATAGGCGTTGAGATTTTCCGGTCTGATCTGATTGACATCCATCAGCGCTTTCATCCCCACGCAGGGATCATGGCGGAGCCGTTTCAGGCCTTCTTTCACCAGGATCCGGTTTTCATCCAGCAGATCGCAGACGTCGCACACTGTAGCCATAGCGGTCAGCTGCAGAAATTCATCCAGCAGCCGCTGTTTCTTTTCCGGTTCCGTCCGAAAACGGCGCAGCAAAAGCTCCGTCAGCTTATAGGCCACCGCGGCGCCGCAGATATTCCTGCAGGGATAGGCGCAGTCTTTCCGCTTTGGATCCACCACGGCCGCCGCGTCAGGCAGGATCTCTTCCCTCACTCCGTTTTTTTCCAGAAACGGCACCTCATGGTGGTCGGTGACTATCACCGTCATGCCAAGCTGCCGCGCCATCTCCGTCTGCTGCGCCGCCGCGATGCCGTTGTCACAGGTCAGTATCGTCCTGACCCCCTGCTTCGCGGCATCCTCGATCAACTGTTCACTGAGCCCGTATCCGTCCCTGACACGGTGCGGGATCACCGTATCCACCCGCGCTCCCAGTTCTCTTAATCCTTTTGTTAAAATGTGGGCGGCTGTTACGCCGTCCACATCATAATCTCCGATCACTCTGATCTGACTGCCCAGCCGGATCTGCTCTTCCAGAATGGCCGTCGCATCCTCCATATCCGTCATGAGTTCCGGCGGATACAGATCCAGAAAAGAACCGTTTAAATATTTTTCCGCTTCTTCAGGTGTCAGAATATCCCTGTTGCGAATGAGCCTGGCGGTAATGGGGCTGATGCCAAAACGCTTCCCCCACTCCTCAAAATCCGCCTTTTTGGCCGCTACAAACCATTTTTCCATTACTTTTGCGCTTTCCCGTCGGATCTATCCTGCCCCTTTTCGGGAAATCTTTTCCGCAGCACATAGTACAGGCTTCCCGCCAGGAAAATGGAAGAATAAGTACCGCATACGATGCCCACCATCAGCGGCAGCGCGAACTCCTTCATAGCGGTAACTCCCAGAAAATACAGCGCCGCTACCATGACAAAGGTCGTGAGAGAAGTAAAGATACTTCTGGAAAGCGTCTGCGTAACGCTTCTGTTTACCACGTCCTTCAATACCTCCAGGCTCTTTCCCATGGTCCTCTGATTTTCACGCACCCGGTCAAAGATCACAATGGTAGCGTTAATGGAATATCCCACGATGGTCAGCATGCAGGCAATGAAAGTACTGCCCACCGAAACTCTTGCCACGGCGTAAAAGGCCAGCACCACCAGGACATCGTGGGCCAGGGCGATCACGCTGCCCGCGCCGAAACGAAGATCCTTGAACCTGACTCTGATATAGACCAGCATACAGAGGATCGCCACGCACACCGCCAGCACCGTATCCCGCTTCATTTCGTTGGAAATGGTGGAACTGATCGTTTCCGTCTGGATGGATTCCGGTGAAACGCCAAAATCGGACAGCAGCATCTGCTCTATGGCACTTCTCTGCTCGGTATTCAGCGCGTTGCTCTTAAAGACTACTTCCCCGCTTCCCTGCACAGGCTGAGGCTGCACGGCGCTGCCGGTAATCTCCTCCAGTTTGGGAATGACGCTGGCCTCTATCTCTTCCAGGCTCATTTCTTCCCGGAAAGTCACGGTAGTGGAAGTACCGCCCACAAAATCCAGGCTGTAATTCAGGGCCGCTCCCTCTTTCGCGTGATAGATTCCCATGGCAGCAAAGCCGCCCAGGATCAATACCAGGGAAATGGCCATATAGATCGCTTTCCTGCCTACAAAATCAATATCCTTGCGGGGTTTTGCCACGCCAAACCACTTTTCACCGGAAAAGCCCAGAGCGTACAGGGCCTGGATCAGCCATCTGGTCACAAAAAGCGCCGTAAACATGGAAAGCACGATGCCCAGTACCAGCGTCTTGGCAAATCCTTCCACGGAACCGGAACCCAGGACCCAGAGCACCGCCGCGGCGATCAGCGTAGTCACGTTGCCGTCGATGATCGCGGACAGCGCCTTGTCAAAACCTATCTTCACGGCTGATTTTACCGTTCTGCCCTCGGCCAGTTCTTCTCTGATACGCGCGAAGATAATAACATTGGCATCCACCGCCATACCGATGGAAAGGATGATACCCGCGATGCCCGGCAGAGTCAGCGTCAGGCCAAAGCCGTTGATGAGCAGCACCACCAGCGCGGTATAAAGCAGCAGGGCTAACGCCGCGGCCAGACCGGCAATAAAATATACCGCCGCCATGAACACCGCCACCACCGCCAGACCGATCGCGCCCGCCTTTAAGCTGGTGGAAATCGCTTCCGAACCCATCTGGGCTCCTACCACTTTGGAATGCAGTTCCTCCAGTTCCAGCTTCAGACCGCCGATACGGATCTGAGAAGCCAGCCTGGACGCGCTGTCATAGGTAAAGTTTCCCTCGATCTGGGCCTGTCCGGTAGTCAGGGGCTGAGAAACGGTAGGCACGCTCAAAAATACCCCGTCATAATAGATAGCCAGCGTTTCTCCCGTCTGTGACGCCCTGGTGGTGGCATCCGCGAATTTCTGTTTTCCTTCCTCCGTCATGGTCAGACTCACGCAGAACTGGGAAGTACCGGTCAGCTGATCCTGATAGCTTCCTGCCTCCGCATCCGCCACATCCGTACCGTAGAGAGGAATGGAGCCGTCCGCCTCCAGTTCCTCGATCGTCCTGTTCAGCGTATAGCTGATATAATAATTGCCGTTCTCATCGGTTTCATAGGACTGGGAATAGTTGTCCGTTCCGTCCGGGCCTTTCTGATAAATAAAATACAGCGCGCCGGGACGTCCCAGCTCTTCCAGGATCGCGTTGGCATCGTTTACGCCGGGGATCTCGATATTGATCCTGTTGCTGCCTTCCTGGTATACCAGCGCTTCCGTACTGTAATTGTACACACGGTTTTTCAGTTTTTCCACCGTATCGCTCATATCCGTCCGGCTGGGTTCTTCGTCCCCCACTACCTGATAGGTAATGCTGACGCCTCCCGCCAGATCCAGTCCCAGGGTGATCTCCTCGGCGGACGCGGTTCCCATACCGTCCACGCCTTTTACATCCACATAGATAACCCCCGCCAGAGCCAGGAAAAATACCAGCAGGATTATTACCGCCCTATTCTTTTTCATCGTTACATTCCTCCGTTTCGGCCAGTGCGGCCTTTATCATGATCGCGCATTCTATCCGCTTGCGCTGCAGTTCACAGCCCGCTTCATAGGCATCGTTGATATTGCCGTGGAAGTGGTAGGAATTGGCCGCGCAGCCTCCGCTGCAGTAAAATTTGGCAAAACATTTCCTGCACTTTTCCTTGGCGTAAACATTACAGCCTTTAAACTCGTCCCGAAGCGCCGTATTGGTAATCCCCTCGTCCACATTTCCCATCAGGAACTCTTCCTGTCCCACGAACTGATGACAGGGATACAGATCTCCCCAGGGCGTCACCGCCAGGTACTCCGTTCCGGAGCCGCAGCCGGAAAGCCTTTTGGCCACACAGGGCCCGCCCTCCAAGTCTATCATAAAATGAAAGAACTGAAAACCCCGTCCTTCTTTTCCGCGCTTTAACATTTCCGCCGCCAGCTTGTCATATTCCTCTTTCAGTACGGGGATATCTTCTTCTTTAATGGCATACCAGTTCTCCGGTCCCGCCACCACCGGCTCCACCGAGATCTGCCGAAACCCCAGATCCGCTAGGTGCAGCACATCTTTGGAAAAGTCCGTATTATTGTGGGTATAGGTGCCTCTCACGTAATAATTGGTCTGATCCCTGCTTTCCGCCACTTTCAGGAACTTCGGGACTATCGTATCGTAACTGCCCTGCCCGCCCCTGAAGGGCCGCATTTTGTCGTTGACCTCTTTTCGTCCGTCAATGCTTAAGACCACATTGGACATTTCCTGATTGACAAATTCCAGCATTTCATCATTTAAAAGCACGCCGTTGGTAGTCAGGGTGAAACGGAATTTCTTATTGCAGGGCCCTTCCAGGCTTCTTCCGTACCGTACCAGTTCCTTTACCACCTGCCAGTTCATGGTGGGTTCCCCTCCGAAGAAATCCACCTCCAGATTCACCCGGCTGCCGGAATTGGCCACCAGGAAATCCAGAGCCTTCTTTCCCACCTCAAAGCTCATCAGGGCCCTTTCCCCGTGGTATTCCCCTTCCTGCGCGAAGCAGTAGCGGCAGGACAGGTTACAGTCGTGGGCAATATGCAGGCAGAGCGCCTTCACCACAGTTTCCCGGTTTTTGAAATCAAAAATATAGTTTTCGTAAATATCCTTCGCGAAAAGCTGTCCCTGCTTTTCCAGCTCCATTACTTCCTCTACGGCTTCCCCGATCTCCTCCGCGGGGTAAGGAAAATTCACGCAGCTGGCCACAGCCGCCTTGATCAGCTCCGTATCCCGGATGCCTTCCTCCACAAAAGGTTCTATCATAGGGATGATATCATATACGATATCGTCCACAACATGCACGGAACCGCTGTTTACGTCCATAACGATGTTGTATCCGTTATTTTTATACTGATGTATCACTCTACAATCCTCTTTCTTCCTTACATAAATGAAGCAGCGACATGCATCGCTGCTTTTTACTACCGCCTCTTGTATACCGGCCTTATTTGAGCTTTTCGCAGCTCTGGTTGCCTACGGTACAGGAAGTCTTGCAGGCTGACTGGCAGGAGGTCTGGCATTCGCCGCAGCCGCCCTTCTTCATGGATTCCTTCAGATCTCTGGTACTTAACGTCTTAATATGCTTCATATGAATACCATACCTTTCCGTACTCTTGGTACCTGTGTAGTATATCATAAAATTCCCATTTGTAAAAGAGTTTTTTTCAAATTTTGTAAAGGGGCGTTTCAAACCAGAAAATCCTAACTGAACATGCCGCCCAGCATACCTCCCGCGGCGCAGAGCGCCAGCACCGAAAGAAATCCCGCGGCCACGTCCTGGAAGGAATGGTTGACGATCAGTGAGATCGCGGCCAGTATCAGAAAGTACAGGCTTCCCACCAAAAGCCCCCACAAAAATTTTCTCCTCTGCAGCCGTTTTCCCGCCAGAAAACCGCCAAAAAAGGTGGTTCCCACATAAATTACGATAATGACCAGTTCCACCAGCTTTTCCGATAACGAAAAGCGGTATACCAAAAGAGCCAGAAGCGCCAGCAGCGCCGCCGTCAGTATGTATGCCAGCGAAAGGCATTTTAGCAGAAACAGACCTGTTTCCAGATGATTCCTTTTTTCCACCTATCTTCTCCTTCCCAAAGCGATCCCGGATATTTCCGGATTTCTGTTTCATATATATGTATTTCCGTTTCCAAACTTGACAACCAAACCGCATTTATAGTAATATTGCCTATTATTACTACATATCGCCAAAATTGTGTCAAAGGAGTGATTTTTTTGGATACCGCCGGTGTCATAGGGATCCTGGTGCTGTTTCTGCTTATTTTTTTATCCGGCTTCTTTTCCTCGGCCGAAACGGCCCTGACCACGGTCAACCGTGTGAAAATACGTACCCTTGTAGAAGAAGGAAACAAACGTGCGGGAATCGTGGAAAAGATCCTGGATCGCTACAGTAAAATGCTGAACGCCATTCTGATCGGCAACAATATCGTGAATCTAAGCGCTTCTTCTCTTTCCACAACGCTTGTGATCGACATCTGGGGCAACGCCTACGTAGGGCTCGCGACCGGTGTCCTGACTTTCGTGATCCTCCTTGTGGGAGAGATCGTCCCCAAAACATGGGCCAGCCTGAACGCGGAGAAGATTTCTCTCTCCTACGCCTGGATCATCTATTTCATGATGAAAGTAATGACACCTGTTATTTTTATTGTGGACGCCATTTCCAACGGTATTCTCCGGCTGATACATATCGACCCCTCCAGACGCGGCGATACCATTACGGAAAACGAGCTGAAGACCTACGTGGACGTCAGCCATGAAGACGGCGAGATCGAAACGGAAGAACGGGAACTGATCTACAATGTGTTTGAATTTTCAGATACCTGCGCCAGGGATATTATGATCCCCCGCATCAATATGGTCACGGTGGCCGATGACGCGGAATATGACGAGATCGTGGAAACTTTCCGGAAGACAATGTATACCCGTCTGCCCGTATATCAGGAAGAAAAGGACAGCATGGCGGGCTTTATCAATATAAAGGACTTTCTGCTGGCGGAAAAGAAACCGGAAGATTTTTCCCTGCAGCCCCTGATCCGGCAGGCCTACTATACCTACGAATACAAGAAAACGGCGGATCTGCTGTTGGAAATGCGGGAAAAATCCATGAATGTGGCCTTTGTTCTGAACGAATACGGCTCCACTGTGGGCATGATCACCCTGGAAGATCTGCTGGAGGAACTGGTAGGGGAGATCCGGGATGAATACGATGAAGACGAGAAAGAACTGATCCAGGATCTGGGGGACGGCCGTTATCTGATAGAAGGCAGCATGAACCTTTCCGACGTCAACGATGCGCTGGGCACCCGGCTGGATTCCGAGGATTATGACTCCATCGGCGGTATTGTCATCGGCCAGCTGAACCGTCTGCCAAACGACGGAGAAACCGTGGTTCTGCCGGACGGCTCCACCCTGCAGGTACGCGGCCTGGAACAGAACCGTATCGCCCAGGTGCTGCTCACTCTGCCTCCCAAGGAGCCCGCTTCACAACCGTAACCTTACGGCAGCCTGTACTTTTCCCTGTACGCCAGCACTTTTCCCTTAAATTCCAGATTGTTTTCTTCCCGCAGCGTATCCAGGTATTCATGGGTTTCAAAGCTGTCTTCCCGCACCTGGAGCAGGCAGACAGCTATATTGGAGCAATGGTCCGCCACCCGTTCAAAATTGGTGGTGATATCCGACAGGACAAAGCCCATCTCAATGGTACATTTCCCTTTTCTCAGCCGTTTCACATGCCGCTTCTTGATCTCTATATTGAGCTGGTCGATCACCTCTTCCAGCGGTTCTACCATACTTGCCTTGGTCAGGTTCTCATTTTCAAACGCTTCTACCGCCAGCGCCAGAATATCCCGGACCGCGCTGGAAAAAATAGCCACCTCTTCCTTGGCCTTATCGGAAAATTCCAGCTTTTTGCTTTCCATCTCATCCGCCGCTTCCTTAATATTGAGCGCATGGTCGGAAATCCTCTCAAAATCTCCGATACAGTGGAGCAGTATGGACAGCACATGGCTTTCCCGTTCCGACAGATTCCTGCTGCTCAGCCTCACCAGATAGGTACCCAGTTCATCCTCGAATTTATCCACCTGGTTTTCCATCCGCACTACGGCTTCCGCCTTTTCGGCGTCATATTCCCTCAGCAGATCCAGGGAATATTCAATAGACCGCTTGGCGCAGTAGGCCATGGCCACCGCTACTCTCCGGCTGCGTTCCACAGCCAGTCCCGGCGTATCCAGGAAACGGGCATCCAGGGTTCGGATAGCCTCCTCTTCGGGAGAAAGCTCTTCCGCGCCTGCCTTATCCGGCAGCACAAAACGCACCAGCTTCACCAGAAGCCCCGAAAACGGCATTAAAACAATACACGCCGCGATATTGAAGGCCGAATGCACCACTGCCACTCCCACAGCGGAAATGGGCCCGTCCATAAAAGGGAAATGCACAATGGCGTGAATACTGTAAAAAACCGCCATGAACAGAAAGGTTTTCGCGAAATTATAAAACAGATGCAGCAGGGCCGCGCGCTTCGCGTTCTTGCTGCCCCCCACGCTGGAGATCAGCGTAGGCATACAGGCGCCTATGTTTTCGCCCATGATCACGGGGATTGCGGTAGCGTATCCCACAGCCCCGGTCTTACAGAGAGCCTGCAAGATACCTATGGACACGGAAGAGCTTTGCACAACAGCCGTTATGATAAGTCCCACCAGCATACCCAGCACCGGATTGGAAAACATGGTCAGCACATTTCCGAACTCCGGCACCTCGGCCAAAGGTTTTACCGCATCCCCCATGGTATTCATACCGATCATAAGAATGCCGAACCCCGCCATAATGGAGCCGATGTCCTTGCGCCTGTCTTTTTTGGAAAAACTGATCAGACACACTCCCACGATCGCCAGGACCGGAGAGAAGGAAGAAGGCTTCAGCAGCCGGATGAAAAAGCTGCCCCCGTCGATTTCGGAAAGGCTCAAAAGCCACGCGGTAATGGTCGTGCCCACATTGGCGCCGATGATGACATTGACCGCCTGCTCCAGCCTCATAATCCCGGAGTTGACAAATCCCACTACCATGACCGTCGTAGCCGACGAAGACTGAATGACAGCCGTTACCCCTGTTCCCACCAGCACCGCTGTCAGAGGTTTGCTGGTCAGCTTTTCCAGAATGCTTTCCAGCCGGCCTCCGGATGCCTTGGACAGTCCCTCGCCCATCATATGCATACCGTACAAAAACAGCGCCAGACCGCCAATCATAGTCAACAGACTAAAAAAATCCATCCTCTTATCCTCTCTTCTCCCGCGCGTAAATCGCCTGAATCCGCTTCCCTTTTCCTAACTGCGGCAGTTTGCCGCATCTATGGCCAGAACCAGCAGCAGTCCCTCCATCTCGTCCTTCGGATCTTCATAATCGATCGTATACGTATCGCCCCAGTGCAAGGGTTCCCTGCGGATCCGGATCACGGAACTGCAGTCCTGATACACATCGTACTGCCACCCGGGAAAATCTCCCACCACACGCCAGTTCCTGCAGTCCACTTCATAGCGCGGCCGAAAAAATCCCGCCTGCTTCTGTATGGTGCCGACCGGACGCCCGCCGATCTCCATATCGAATCTCGGCAGAAAGGTCAAAAGCTGTTCCCGTATCAGTCCCACTTCATTTCCCGTACTGTGCTCGTACACATGAAGAATATGTCCCCAGGAAAAAGGTTCCGCTTTCACAAAATATTTCGGCTTTTCATATTCATCGTAAATATCATAGGTATCCGTCCACGAAAATACCCTCTGTTTGATCAGCAATCTCATGTATCTTCCTCCCTGTCGGTTTATTGTATTCCACCGCAGGCGGAACATACCGCAAGAGAATAATCTTTCGGAGTTTCCGGCGTATACCAGGAAAAGATCCCTCCCGTAACCAGGTCCCTTACCACTCTTGTTTCCGGGTCCACTGCCAATTCCCTGAAATCCTTGGAAAGCCCGGCTCCGGTACATTTGACACAGGCTTCCTTGACGCTCCAGAGGCGGAAAAACTCCTCTGTTTCTTCTTTTGCTCTTCCCGCTCCCTGGCACAGGATCCGTTCCCGCAAACGCGCTCCGGCGTTTTTACGCTGCTGGATATCCACTCCCACAGGCCTGTCGGAAAGAGCGCAGACCGCGTATTGGCCGGAATGCGACAAATTGAAGAAAATCTCCCGCATATCCGGATAAAACGGCTTTCCCGTAGGCAGTCTTTTGATCTTCACGGGCGGCATACCCCGCAGCCTTTCCGCCGCTTCCTCCGCCGCCACTGTCAATACCGCCGGTACGGCCTGTCCGCCGTCGGCCGCTTCTGCCCGCAGCGCGTCCGCGTCACCCGCGGCATAGGCCGCCAGCATACCCGCCGCCAGCCGCAGGGCCCGGCTGGCCCTGTATCCTTTCGCCGCCTGCAGGCGCTCCCTTCTCTCCGGCTCCACCAGCGCAAGGCATTGGGTAAAATACGATTCCTCCTCCAGCGGAGAAACCTCCATCAGATACAGCTTAATCATCGCCGTCAGACAGATCCGGTTTGATCCGCAGTTCTTTTAACTGCGCCTCGTCTACCGCGTTGGGAGCCTCACTCATCAGGCAGGAAGCGTCCTTTACCTTGGGGAAGGCGATTACCTCTCTGATATTGTCCGCTTTTACCAGAAGCATGACAAAACGGTCCAATCCGATAGCCAGTCCCGCGTGAGGAGGCACACCGTACTTAAATGCGTTGATCAGGAATCCAAAACGCTCATAGGCAGCTTCCCTGGTAAAGCCCAGCACCTCAAACATCTTTTCCTGCACCTCCGGCTGGAAGATCCTCACGCTGCCGCCTCCCAGCTCCACGCCGTTGAGCACGATGTCATAGGCTTTGGCCCTGACTTTCCCCGGCTCCGTATCCAGAAGCGCCAGATCCTCATCCATGGGCATGGTAAAAGGATGATGCATGGCCACATAGCGGTTTTCCTCTTCACTCCACTCCAGCAGAGGGAACTCCGTTACCCAGAGGAAGTTGAACTTGTTATTGTCGATCATGTCCAGCTGTCTGGCTATCTCTACCCGCAGCGCGCCCAGCACGCTGTAAACCAGATCCGTCTTATCCGCGGCAAAGAGCAGCAGGTCCCCCTTCTCACCGCCCATGGCCGCTGTCAACGCCTGCAGTTCCTCCTCCGTCATAAATTTCGCGAAGGAAGATTTATAGCTGCCGTCCTGCTGAACGGAAAGGTAGGCCAAGCCCTTCGCGCCGTATCCCCTGGCGAACTCCGTCAGGGCATCTATCTTCTTTCTGGGCATTTCCGCCTGTCCTTTTATGTTGATCCCGCGAACGGAACCTCCGTTCTCCAGCGCGCCGGTAAAAACGCCGAAGCCGCAGTTTCTCACGACCTCGGAAACATTGACCAGCTCCATCCCGAAACGGGTATCCGGCTTATCCGAGCCGAATCTTTCCATGGCCTCCCGCCATGTCATACGGGGCAGCGGCAGGGTAATGTTCAGGCCGACCGCCTCCCTGCACACCCGCTCTACCATCTTTTCCGTGGCGTCGATAACGTCCTCCACGTCCACAAAGGACATTTCCATATCCACCTGCGTAAATTCCGGCTGCCTGTCCGCGCGCAGATCCTCGTCCCGAAAACATCTGGCTATCTGGAAATACCGGTCATAGCCGGAGCACATCAACAGCTGCTTGAAGATCTGCGGGGACTGCGGCAGCGCGTAAAAACTGCCGGGATGCACGCGGCTGGGCACCAGATAGTCCCGCGCCCCTTCGGGAGTGGATTTGGTCAGCATGGGGGTTTCAATCTCCAGAAATCCCGCTTCGGTCATCTGCTGCCGGATCGTGGTGGTGATCCTGCTGCGCAGCATCAGATTCCGCTGCAGATTCGGCCTGCGCAGATCCAGATACCGGTACTTTAAACGCAGTTCCTCTTTCGTCTTGCTGTCCGCTTCTATGGGAAAAGGCGGGGTTTCCGCCTCGGACAGGATCCGAAGCTGCTCCGCCCGTACCTCGATCTCGCCGGTAGCCAGATTTTCATTGGCGGCCGCGGCTCTCTTCTCCACGCGTCCCACTACAGCGACCACATATTCGCTCCGCAGCCTCTCCGCCTTCGCGAAATTATCGCTGCCGCACTCGCTCTCCTCAAAAATCACCTGCAGGATCCCTGCCCTGTCCCGCAGATCCACAAAAATGATGCCGCCTTTATTTCTCTGCTTCTGCACCCAGCCCATAACGGTAACGGTTTCTCCCAGATTGGCCGCGGAAAGCTCTCCGCAGCGATGGGTGCGCTTCAATCCTTTCATTGTTTCTGCCATAATATCCTCCATTCTCTCCGTTACGCTTTCAGCGGATCCTTGTAAAATTCCTGAAATTCCGTATAGCCTTCCGCAGTCAGCTGCTCTTTCTGGAATTTTTTGTTCTTATTCATACGGACCACCAGCACCTGACGTCCTTTTGCCCTTTCCTCCTGCGCCCTGGCGATCACATCGCGGAGCGCCTGTCCGGACACGCCCTTCTCAATGAGAAAAGCCGTCTTTTCCGGCCGGTCCGGCACCTGAAAACCGCTCTCCATTAAAAGCATCACGATCCGCTCGAAGCCAATGGAAAATCCGCAGGCCGGCACGCTGCTGCCCGTAAATTTTTCCACCATGCCGTCATATCTTCCGCCGCCTCCGCAGCTGCTCCCGAACTCCGGCATAACGATCTCAAAAATGGGTCCCGTATAATAGCTCATGCCCCGTACCAGAGCGGGATCGAATACCAGTTCAAACGTATCCGCTTTGGTGGCCTCCACGCTGTCCAGGATCTCCGTAAAGGAATCCATGACTTCCCCGTCCAGAAGATCCGCGAGTTTCTCCCGCAGATAAGCCACTCCGTTGTCGGCCTGCTCCACCGCTTCAAACAGCGCCATGTATTTTTCGCAGACCTCCGACGCGTATCCAGCGGCTTCCAGTTCCGCGCGGACGCCATCTCTGCCGATCTTGTCCATTTTATCCAGCGTAATAAAGACACTGTCGTAATCTTCCGCGGCAAATCCCGCATAGGCCGCCATAGCCTTCAGGATCCTCCTGTCGTTGATACGGATCTGAAAATTTTTGAACCCCAGCCTGCTTATGGTAGTGGTGGTAGCCAGGATCAACTCAATCTCCGCCAGATTGGAAGCCTCTCCCAGGATATCAATATCACACTGCATGAACTGGCGGTACCTGCCCCGCTGCGGCCTCTCCGCTCTCCAGACATTTCCCATCTGCAGTGCCTTAAAAGGAGAAGGCAGCTGCGCCGCGTTGTTGGAATAAAACCGCACCAGAGGCACCGTCAGGTCATAGCGCAGTCCGCCGTCCACCAGGTCGCTTTCCGTCCGCGCCGTTTCCAGATCCAGCTTTTCTCCCCTCTTTAAGATCTTAAAGATCAGTTTCTCATTCTCGCCGCCCTGTCTGCTGGTCAGATTTTCAATATTTTCCACAGCAGGCGTTTCAATGGAAGTAAATCCGAACCTGCCGTAAGTGTCTTTGATCACTCCGATCACATAATCCCGTATCTGCATCTCCGCGGGCAGGATATCCTTCATACCGGTTGCCGGTTTCTTGTTCAATGCCATATTTCCTCTCATTCTGCCGCGTGAACGGCCGTTTCATAAGCATACACCAAGTCCTTTGATACTTACAAGATTTTACACTGAAATACCGCTTATTGCAAGGGGGTTGTAGTTTTTGCGATTATTTTTTGTAGTTTTTCGATCATTTCAGAGTTCATAAACAGACGGACCAGACAATATTCGGCTTTGACCTAATAGAAATTGTCAAATATTCTGATATGCCGTGTACCATACTGACAGATAAAACCTGGCAGATCCATCGGACTATGCCCCTCAAGAGCATAATGAAAGGCAAGTATACTTTTTGAGTCATCCAATTCCAGCAAATATATTCTGTACGAATAATTCTCATTGCTTTCACTCTTCAACTCTTTCGTACCGTTTTGCTCTAAATAGGTCATGTATTGGGATAAAATATCTATATTCCCAAACAATTCAAAATAAAAATATCTTGAATAATCACTTCCATCAGCCAAGTGATAGGAAACATGCGCAACTGTAATCCCGTCATATAATGTCAAGTTCATAATTTCAAATATATCTTGACTCTGCTGCGGAGAGCATTTATCCATCTCGTAGTAAGTATGCTGGTCCGTCCAGAACACACAATATACCAGCATATAGAGCATCAGTGGAATGCCGATGACAGTTACCGCGCATATTATAAAGATTTTTTTAACGGACTTCATTTTCCACCCCTTGGAATTTGGCACAGGCCGACTTCCCGCTTTTCGTTTCAGTATTTTCCCGCAATCCCTTCTTTAAGAAGGAACATATTTACATAAATCATAATCTGTTTTTCTAGTAAGCATCCAGATTTGATAACAATTTAATATTTTCTATCTCAAATTCATTAAATACGCTATCACCATTATGTAAATCTTCATTAGCATCAGGATTTCTAAAGAAACCGGTCTTTCTATATCCACGGTCAACAGATCCTATCGAACCTTGAAAACCCGCGGCAAGCGGACCGATTTTCTCGGTGGCAAGGCACTTCCTTATGCCGATGCCATCGAGCTATCATCGCTGCCAGGCTACAAAGCACCGATCCGATAACAATCCGGAACGGTGCTCTCTTCTATTTCAAATTCAAATATGATATTTCGCCATGTGAATCAATCCTGTAACTCCTGCCCCGCACACAATACCGATCACATTCAGCAGGGTTTCGCTCCACTGCAGGTGCCGTCCCGGTATCCAAATCTTCCCCACCTCAGCAATTACAGCAAATAGCATGCACAAGAGAATGGTGGCGAAAAATGAATACAGACCTCTACGATCACTCTTCGGCATACCTCGCCAGAAAGAGCAGAAGAATAAGCTGCCGGCAATAAAGAACACAAACACATGTGCAGCTTTGCGCAGCCATAGATGAAAGATATTCAGATCGATCTCAATTCCAAATACATATATGACACGTTTCACAGCAACCGCAATCGGTTCACTAAGTTCTACCGTATTATCTCCCTTCTGCCAAGACAGAAACAGGCATACTCCCATCCATATAATTGAAATCAGCCAAAAAATCCTTGTGATCGCTGTTTCCTTTCGCATATTTCTGACCTCTTTTCCGCTAATTATTGTTCTTTGCTCTTTATTATACCACAAGCGCAGAAAAGGAATCGCCGCGTAAGCGGTTTACTTTTCAAGCGGTGGCTCACAGGTATAATACGCCGCGCAGCGGTATCATGCCGGTGCAGCCGGCATGTATTCTGCGTCAGCAGAATTATTATACCACATCTGCGCGTTTTAGGAAAAGCTACTGTTAAGTTAATGCGTGGAAAAGGTTGATGATAGGGATTTTCTAATAACATAAATGATTACATGGATAAGACAACGTTTATCCATGCAAAACTTATCCCCCTGCAAAAAGCGCTCGCAGAGGGAGGAAAACGCTGTCCCTTATTTCTGATTATATCTTCTATTAAATAAATATATACTAAATGTACATTCCCTATCCGCACAAATTTTTTTTGAATTTTGGAAGCCTGATAACCTATATTACTATAAAATTCTTGGTATTGCCAATCCCCTGGCTTCTACTCGCTACCGGTAAAGGCTATCGCTATCACGTATTTATGGATTTTTTACTTTTAAGCATCTCATTGACGAATTTAATTATCGCCTTTCTTTTTAATATAACCGCAACAAAAATGATTCCTGCAAAACAATAGCGTAAAACGGGAGAATGATATAAAGCAAGGCCGATAAAACCCACCGAAAGAAATCCGCCAGTAAGCCCCAGTAAAATCCGTAAATCATAGACCATCACTTTACCAATATATTTTCTGCACACAATTCGCATCATAACATAGTGCGCGATGGCATAAATCATATAGCAGATAAGTGTTGTATACCCTGCCGCAGTATAACCATATTTGCCGATAAATATCCAGTTTAAGAGAATATTCAGTGTAGCACCTGCCACACTGGCCAACGTGATATATCCTGTTTTTTCATAGTAGAAAGCAAATTTTGCAAACATATCATATACATACATGAAATACACGCTCATCGCAACCGGCGGAATTACCCAAATGGCATCATAATACTGCGACGGAGCAAAAATGCGGATAACTTCCGGTGCAAACAAAATTAACAGAATATTGACCCCTGCAATAAGTATCATTGAAGTATACGCTATTGACGAAATGTCTGCGATTTGCTTATTTTTGATCTTCTGATACATCCACGGTGAAATAGTTTGCCCAAGTGCGTTGCTGAACAAAGTCATAATCATGGAAACAGAATAAGCAAGACTATATATCCCTGCTTCTGATTCTCCTACCATACGGCTAATCATGATCCTATCGGCACTACTCAATACAATTTGTGACAGATAGTGCGGAATGAGCGGAAGATTAAACATAATTGCGTACTTCCAAAACCGTGTGGAAAAAAATTTCTTTCCTCGCACCATCTGCGAAATAAACAAGCCGGAATAACCTATCAACTCCACAAGAGCTAACCCTAATATGCGCGCCGTCACCTTGTCATCGGCATAAAGAACAAAAACAATTCCCATAATAGGCTTGGCAAGCGAGATGAGCAGCGTTATTACAACAAGTTTTATATAACTTAATCTTACTCGCTGCTCCGATGCCCAAAAGTCAAAAACAGCAGACATCCAAATCATGATAAACATGGCAAGCATCTGAACGGTAGTTAGGGAAAAAGCATTATTCCAAAAATCCCGAAAAAGCAAGTAGATTGCCGTCCATAATACCGTCAATGAAAAAGTCAGTCCTTGTAAGGCGGAGGAAAATAAATTTCTTTCCTTGTCAAACTTCACCAAGCCTTGAGTATAAACTCCTGCGGAAAGGTTCATGGAAACAAAGATCGTAATGATGTTAAGCCATGAATTAAATACGTTATAATTACCGTATTCCGATGTACTCAATAAACGAGTAAATATCGGCGTCGTTATGGTGGATATTCCTTTTTGCAGAAATGAACAGAAAAGAAACCAAAACGAGGCTTTGACTTGAACAGGCAAGGCTTTATATTTTCCTATCCATTTCTGCAGCATTGGGAGAACTTCCTTCCTTATTTATCTAAATTGTTCAAAAATCTTTCAAGACACCACATCTGCCATTTCTGGTTGCCAGTGAATTTTGACATATCAAGATTCTTCTTAAATTCGGGCCGTGTGGGACCAGTATAATTTTCAAAATAGTAATCGACAGGCCTCGGCATGGGTACCTTTTCAGGAATGTCAAATTCGGGATAGCACATCTTAAAGAGCTCTCTGATTAAATACTTTGATTCGCCGTTCCGTACTCTTTGCAGATCTAACGGTTCGGCCATTTTTACCATTCCCGACGGATCATAGTATGGTGTGTATTTCATTCCGGCAGTGATAAATGCGTTGCAGAAGACACCGTTTGACTCATGCGCAAAAACTTCGTCCATAAATCTCATGTAATCAATTTTGTTATTTTCGAGTTTATACGGGGCAAATACAAAGTCCATGGAAACAGGTTCATTTAAAACTTCTTTGGGGTCAAGGAACGTAAAGAATTTGATCCATTCGTCATAATCCCAGTCCCTCGACAGCATTTTATCCATACCGCCAAAAACCAGATCGCTTCCGTCGGCTACAACCATCATCTCAACGCCGTCCTGCTGTGCTTGCAAAGCCGCTTCCATTACCTGCGGTTCGATCGGGTGTACAGGAGCTCCTTTCATCTTCATAAGCGTATCGACATTCTTTTCGCAGACATTCCAGTCTATATCAACATAATGAAGTTTCAACTTGTATTTCTCTGCGAATTTTTCCGCCCTTCTCATGTCATCATTTCTGAATTTGCCCCCAAGGAAACGAAATGTATATGCATCCGTTCCCGGCTTCATAAATGCAGCCAAACACGCCGAATCCATTCCGCCGGAAAGCATTATGCCTAATTTCACATCATTCTCTTTTTCCTCAAACAGCTTTTTATATGCTTTTGCAATATCATCTGCAGTACGTACGAAAATCTTTTTTTCATCGGGATACGAAATATCCTTAGAATGATGCAGCCCTTCCGCAAATTCCATGTCATCTTTGACGATGCACCTAAACGTAAGATACGAACTCATGCAAAAATTCTTGTCTACCATTTTAATTACCTCCGATATGATTTTATATATTGATAAACTATCAATACACTGTTTAATTTTGAGTCACAACAAAGCTACTTGTATTTTACTGTTTTAACGCCTCGCAGATTTCATTGTAAACTCTTTCCATCTGCTCCTGCGTTCCTATAGTGATTCTTATACAATCAAGAACCGATTCACATTGTTGGAGCTGACGAACGAAGATCCTCTTATTTCTTAAGTGATAAAAAATCTTACTTTTTACATTCATGTCATGACATTTTATTAACATGAAATTTGCCTTGCTCGGAAAAACTTGTATTTTTTGTGAAAAATCAGTATGGATCAATCTATCATAGAACCATTCCCTTGCTATGTTCACTTCCTTTACGTATTCCCACATATAGTCAATATTGTTTAATGCCGATCTGACCGCAATTTGTGAAATAGTAGAGATATTCTTGGGATTTCGTATTCGATTGACAGCATCTATATTATCAACGGAAGCAACTAAATAGCCAAATCTCATATTAGCCAATGCAAATGCCTTGGACATGGTATGTGTGATAAGAATATTATTATGCTTTAACGCCAACTGATTAACTGTCTGATAGGCAAATTCGGAATACGCTTCGTCTATCAAAAACAAAACCCCTGGATATTCATTCAACAGTTGTTCAATTTGATCAGGTGTTAATATATCGCCGGACGGATTATTTGGATTGCATATATAAACAAACTTGGGGGATTCATTTTTGATATCTCTTTTTATTTTTTCAAAATCAAATCTAAAATCCTCTGTCATGTCAGAAAAAAATATATTTGCTCCGTTTGCCGCAGCAGTCGAGCGAAAATTGTCATATGACGGCTGCAAAATCATGACCTTGTCCCCAACAGAAAGATATAACTTCCCAATATATTCATGCAATGCATCCGAGCTGGCAAAGTATTGAACATTCAATTTCGGAACATTAGCATATAAAGACAACAGCTTTATCAATTCATCATTATATATAGCGGGATATAATCTGAAAAAATCCTCCGAGGAGATAAAGTCCGTTATTTCCTGTTTTACTTTGGGAGATGGTTCAATAGTCGCTTCATTCCAATCAAGCTTTAAAGCGCTTTCTTTCATATCCCGCGACATTGACCATATTTCCTGTGAGGCTGCCTTATATGGTCTTAAATCCAATAGATATTCATTGATAAAACTGTTTTCGTCCATCTCATCTTTTCCTCCAATCGTTGAGTATCATTTCAGATCCTCTAAGTTATGTATTCTAACAGACTCCAACGCTTTCCTTATCTTGGTCGATGACGTTCCCTTTGTATACGGAAAATATATGATTTTTATTCCTTCGGCTGCAAATTGCTTTTCATACTCCTGCCACTTTTCGGTGGCGTACCAATCATCGCCAACAAAAAGAATTGCCGCACCAAGCTTTTTGCACGCTGTAAGCTTGTCCATATCGTATTGAGGCACAGCCGCATCCACATACTTGCAGCTACGCACGAGTTCGATCCGGTCTTCAAAGGGAATCATCGCCTGTTTCCCCTTGTAGGACACAAGTTCGTCAACTGTAACACCCACAACAAGTTTGTCGCAAAGACCTTTTGCATTCTTAAATAGGTTTAAGTGACCTATGTGGAATAAGTCATATACTCCTGTAGTGTATCCAATGGTCATTACTGTTTTTTCTCCTTTATAAGTTGAGCTTTCATATCGATCTTGCCTTCAGCAATTAAATTTGCATAATACTTGCAAGGCGTTTCCATATCACTAATCACAATATTGTGCCAGCTACCACGTTCATTTTCAGGTGGTAGTTGCATATAATCGCCATAATGCGTTGTAAGATATTCGTGATACTGTCTTGGAATTTGTATCGTCGTATCCTCAAACGGTACAGGAATGGTGTCGGTGAACCATTCACTGAGAAACAGCAAGTCATAATCATACCGTTTTGCCACATGTCTTCCTGCGCCGTTCCAAATAGCGGTTCTACACTGAGAAACATCGTATTTGCTTAACAAAACTTGTAACTTGTCCGTAAAATAGTTGTAGCGAAACAAATTTTTTAAAATTTCGCCATAGACTTCCTTTGCCAATTCACGAGGGCTGGTGATTTTTGCCTTTACTGCACGCCTTCTTTTGTTGGACATCATGAGAAAATAATACTTTGTAAACCACAGTCTTCTGCGCCATAATTGATCCGGTCTACCGTCCAACGGATACACGTCAACGAACGCTCCAGTGATTTTTCCGGGATATGAATCTTTTTGAATCAATGAAGTAGTTGAATCATGTATTTTCATATATAGATGATCATATGGTTCAGAATCTTCATAATCCAATTTCAAAAGATGCTTCGGCAATTGGGTATATATTTTTGTTCTAAATAGTTCATACTCCTGTCGTGGCAACACAATATCAACATCATCATCCCACGGAATGAACCCTTTGTGCCGCACTGCACCGAGGCAGGTCCCACCTATGGCGCAATAATGCAATCCATTTTTTTCTAAAACTTTTGTTATTTCCTTGAGAACGCCAAGTTCTTTTTCCTGTACAGTTGTCATTTTTCCTCCATATTAATTTTCATGAACAATATCACAATGCATTTGATGGTGTTTTTGCAGACTATATAAAATTATCAAAAATAAACAATTTTCTTTCCACTTACAGGTAACTACTAAGATCTATGACGTAACGCCCGTTCACATATACACAAAGAACAGCACAAACAACTATAACTGCTATTCGTATAAGAACAAATATTTTTTGATTCTTGACACTACTCCATAAGTGACTGTCCAATAAAATAAATGTCATCACTGGTGACAGTGAACCTAAGACATAAGCTGGTCTTAAAACCATATCATAATTCCCGATATTTGAGAAAATATAAATTGAGTATAATCCCAAAAAGTTAAGTAAATCTTGTTCTTTTGAATATAAAGAATCATGATTGATTTTATTATATGATTTTAAGTATATGAACGAAAAAATCGCCGTTAACACAAGAACACTATACAATGCAAAACGTGCGTTTCGATATTGAGTATCTGAAGTATAGGATAAATATTTTCCTCCAATTAGTCTAAAAAATAAAACATTTGATGCAGCCATCCACCGAGCAATCCAGGGTGAAACAAATAGTATGATAAGCACACCCAATACACCTTTCAGGCCAACCTTTAATCGAGCTAAAATGACAAAAGGCACTGTCAGCAAAATTGCCGGATGTATTGTACTCCCAAACAGCATAAGAGCAATGTACAGCCATAGCGATTTCTTTTTATATAAATAAAGATAAATTGACAAACCCGCAATGGTAGCAGCCAAGCCGTTTCTGATCCCAGTTACGACATAAAGATAGGGGAGAAAGAGAAAACATAACGCTATCGATAATATACTAAAAGCATTATGATCTTTTGACCAATCATAATTGATATACCCGATAATTCCATATACAATAAAAGTAGTAAAAAAGAGTAGTAGATAATTATCATCTGTAAAACGAGCGACAACCCATTGAATCACCTTAAAAGTGATCTGTGATGTATACTCACTATTTCCTTGTATAGCTTGAGTCATTGGATTCATGAACTTCCAAAACGAAGACCCTGACGCTCTTATTCGGTCGATGATGGAAAAATGTCGCACTGCATCCCATACGGGTTTCAAATCAATGTTATATGCCACTGTTGCTAATGAAACCGTAAAAAATCCCCAAAGTAAAAGCATTAATCGCCGGGACAAACGAATCCGTTTTTTTATGCAAAGAAATATTAAAAATAAAATGATATACGTTTTCGAAAGTATGTCCATATTTGTTCCCTTTAATAGTTTACTTATCCTCATAAAGCTGTATAAGCTGTTCTTTCAAGTGCGAAATATCATATCCTTTTTCTTTTACTGTCAGCCATGCGTTTTCTCTATTATGCTTTTCCATTCCTTGTTCTATCATACGTTTTCCCCACAGTTCAGAATCTGTTATTGGTAAAAAGTCAACATTATCGCATAAACCAATTTCTCTCGTAATGGTATCGGAAAAGATACATGGCAACCCATTAGCCTGCGCTTCTACTCCCACGATTGGCAGACCTTCAAACAAGCTGGGAAGTACAAAAATATCCATGGCACACATATATTTTTGCACTTCATCTGTTGCCTCGATGTGAATCACCTGAGATGTCAGGTTATATTCCTGTATTTTATCCTGAATAATTTTTTCTAAGTCACCATTCCCAATCAAAAGAAGGCGTACATTCTGATTGCTTTGATTTGCACTGTAAAATGCCTTAAGCAAAAAACTATGATTTTTTTGTATATCAAAGGCTCCGACATGACCTATTAACACATTATTCTCAACCCCAAGTTTTTTTCTATAATCTTCTCTATCCTGTTGTGAAAAGCGAAATACATCCGTATCAATACAATTGTTTACAATTATAGCTTTATCCGCGCTTTTTTTCCCAAATAAATATTTAGCAGCTTTTTTTGAACACGCCGCGTATATATTGACGTTCCGAACAATATATATTCTTAGAAAATCATATATTGCTTTTTTTAACCAGATTTTTTCTGCAACCGCGTTATGAGAGTGTACTATACAACAGTCATCATATCCAAGACGATATGCTACAGCCACTGTGAGGGCAATGATGGTTATGCTTCCTGTGTTGATATGTACAAAATCATAGTGTGTACTATGCAAAATGTCAGATAGATGTTTTGCAATCTGTCTATATTTTACAATCTTACCCACCGAATTTATATCTCCCTCAGAAATCAGCCGTACATCTTCGGAAGTCAATTTATCTGCTGTGCTTTGGCTTTTTATCTGCCCAGGAATATACAAGTCAAATTGATAGGCATTCTTGGGAGCACACCTGACCCATTTGATCAAAAATGATTCCACGCCCCTGTTGACCATATTCCCACCGATAACAAGCAATATTTTCTTTGGAACAGGTTTATTCATAATAACTATCCCCCATAATATTTTACTCGTGTGTTATAGTATAAACTTACCAATCCCGCAGAATTGTTTTCCTCTCCATCAAGTCCATCTCGGCAACACGCTTGTCCTCATAATACGAGTCGTTCTTCACATGCGTCGTCGATACTTCTTCAAAGATGCAGCCATCTTTCGATGTAAACGAATGCGGTACACCACGTTCGACCGTCACGATCTCTCCAGTATGGATATCTTTCGTTACACCGTCGAGCGTCAGGGTCAATGTGCCGGAAAGGACCTGGAACGTTTCTTCTTTAACCTTATGGTAATGCGTCGGGTGCTGCTGTCCCGGAAGAATGATCATCAGCTTTTTGCAATATTCACGGTTGATGATGCTAATGAGTGTCGCCCCGTAATGACGGAAGTGTTCAATACCGTAATGGTGGGACAGTTCCAGTTCAAACTCCGACCCGACGACAATTTTTGCTTCGTAAAGCATCCCTTTGATGTCATGGATAATACTGCGCATATCGGACGTGACCGAAACCTTCCTCGTTTCAAAAATCCCCTCGTTCATTCTATAATCCCGGCTTGCAATCGTTCCCTCCTGAAATTCACCGCTTGTCATTTGTCCGTTGGTACACGGCATGGCAAAGAATACATCCTCCCGCTTGATTGCCTCGCCAGCCTTGATTGCCTTTGCCGCATAACAACCACGTGCAAGTTCATTCATGGATTGCAATTCTTCGTTGCTGATGAATTTCTTATCTGTCCCGCAGATTTTTCGGGCATCCAGGATTGCTTCGATCCAACCGGCCACGTCACGTACATCTGTTGAGTAGCTATTGAGATTGATAGTTTCTGTTGCCAGTCCGACATGACGTTCCAAAATATTTGCGCCCTTGGCCACCGCCATCTGCGCAACTGTATAATCTTTTGGGTTCTCATGACCGGAATAACCAACCGCAATCCCCGGATAACGATTCTTTATCTTATCCATGCAATTAAGCTGCACGTAGTCATAGCCTACCGGATAAAGCCCGACACAATGGAGCATGGCGAAGTCCACGTCACGGTGTACCATGAAGTTATAGATTTTATCCATATCGGAAAAAGTCTTTCCGCCAGTCGAAAGGATCACCGGACGTTTGGTTTTCGCGACCGCCTCTAAAAGCGGCCAATCCTTTGCACTGCAACTTGCAACTTTAAGGATCTCTATTCCATGATCCATGCAGGTGTCCACAGAAATCTCGTCAAACGGCGTACACATTGTGTGCATTCCCTCGTCGCGAATGGCCTGCACCAATGCGTAAAATTCATCCTTAGTCAGGCGGGTAGAGAGGAATCGTGGGATATGCTTCACGTCTGTGCGGTCAATGTAATCCGGATGGATTATCGTATCTAAATCTCGGTATTGTAGTTTTACTGCCGCATTAATTTGATATTTACGACTGACTTCGCCCAGTACATGGATGATGTCCAGTCCATGCTGCACGCTACCCTGGTGATTGTTTGCCATTTCAAAAATAAACAGGTTTTCAAATAAGGAATTCATCTTTTACTTCTCCTTTTTACACTCACAGAATTGCGCTTAGATCGCTGATTTCGAAAAATTTGTCATCTATATAGATATCCGCGTCGGGCTTACCGAACAGCAGTTCATGGTAGTGGACGTGCCATTCCTCCATCTGCCGTACGGTCACACCCTTCCAGTCAATCCCTGTTTTGTACCCACGCGCTGTGAACAGAACAATGTAAAAACCCCTATCATAAAGTGCGTTGAGTAGACGGATATTATTTTTCATCGGAGTAGCTTTGTCATAGCTGTTTCCCAACGTTTTGGCAGCAATTACGCCGTCAATGTCACAACAAATTTTCAGCTTTCTCCCTTCGTGAATGGCTTGTTGAAGGAGCATAACCCGCTCCGTGCGAAGAAACTCTTCTTCCGTATCAATATCGAAGTCATACTGCATTTTGTATCCGGCAATTCGTTTTCCAGTCATGGAATGTTTTTCTAGGATTGTAGAAGTACGTATGACATCAATGCAGGCGTTCTGCATATATGCCTGCGGCAGCTTTTGACGCGGCGCATTATACGCATCCGGTATATCGCAGCTCACAAGCGGTGTCATAAGGCACGAATCCTGCTCCTGAAAAAGCCACATTTTGTATGGGGTCTGCTTGGCTGGAGAAACGCTACGCACCGCGTCAAGCGAAGGATCGGCCAGCAATTGTGCAATCATGTTGTCAATATCCTGTGGGTCACGAATCGGATGCGTTGGGCGCAGGTGAACGCAAATGTCGGCATGATAGTTTTCGTTTTTCGCAAGCCACCGCAACGCATGATCAAACACTTCTATATCAAGAGAGGCGTCCATTGAAATCTCGGTGGGACGTAAAAACGGGATTTCTGCACCAAATCGACAGGCAATCTCCTGATACACCAGACTGTCTGTGCTGACGATGACACGGTCGATCAATTTGGAGCGAAGAGCATGTTCGATGCTGTAAGCCAGCATAGGCTTGCCATTCATGATACGAATATTTTTATCTTTGACAGATTTTGAGCCGCTTCTAGCGGGAATAATGGCGAGTATGTTTGGCATGGGTGATACCTCTATATATTCTACGGCAGGAATAGGCTATCAAAATTGACACGTGGAAAGACTTCCAGCTTACCACCGCGGGTGGCGTTGTAGATATGAACGCCGTGTTCATTGGCAAATTTTTTTGCAAGCTGGTAGGAATAGTTCATTGCTTCAACGTTTTGAACCGACACCCCATCCCCAAGTTGACCTTGTGAATCCTTCATCCCAACAAAATAACTTGATTTCACAGATGGATCATCGTATATCTTCCCATGTTTATCAATTTTCTTTGCATAGTCATTATCCACGCCAAGTAAATAGATTTCTGAAAATCCCATATACATGGCTAATTCAATCGCATTCACAGTTACTGTCGAAACTTTTGTAATGTATTCTGATGCATCATCATGCAGTACTGTTGCTTGAGGTTGATACGAATTTATACGAAAATGACCGTAACAAAAAAGGTAATGAATATTATCCTCGGGACATCTGCCAAGTTTCTTAGCCCGATAATTTATAAATTTCGGAAAATCACCTATATTTCGTATATTCTTAATCATAAATGGCATAGCGTTAACATCTAAACTTAAATAAAAAGTCGGACGCCAATCAGTCTGATCAAAAATATTATAGATCCGATTGGATGCAAAAGTTATCTCATTTCTTACTTTTTCTAAATCTGCTGGGATTAAACTCGGACCATTTCCTATTACAAAGCAACGCTTTCCCGTATATTTACGATATTCTTCCTTTATATATTGGGAATCTTTGCTTTTTGCGTAGCTCCTTAATAAATGACACATATAAATGTTATAAAATGGATATATTAATCCCCTTATTAGCTGGTTACTCCTTATTTTTGCTGTCAATTGTTCCTTATTCATTTTATTTACCGCCTTTGTATAGGTAATGCCCTATAAATAATTCGAATTAATGTATAAAAGTAACATACAATCCAAGCAAGAATCTTTCTTTCCCTTACCATAGGGCCTTTCATCAATTCCTGAATGTTGGTCTTTAATCTTGATTGTATCTCTTTTCTATTTGCACGATACTTGTGGTCTGTTTCTTTATCTCCCAACAATATCATGTCTGTCAAAATAGTAAAATCAGATCGAATCAAATTATAGTCGACATATTCCTGATATTGAGGTGCATAATGTTTGCATAGTTCTGACACTCTTATCCATACTTGATGGAGTGATAAAAAATTTTCACTAAATTTTGTTCTTGTAATACCATCTGAATTATCGCAATAATAATAGCCAATCTTAGTCGTTTCTACAATTTTATGTGAACGAAGAACCGCCTTGAACATACCTTCAATATCTTCTCCACAATTTATCACAGCCGGGAAATGCTCTACCATATCTAACGTTTCACGAGTATATAGCTTTGCCCAAGGATAAAAAACCGTTCTGTTGGTACCTATTTTTAAAACTATTCTCATGAATTCATCAGAATTGTAACAGATTTCCCGCTGCGGTACAGTGCATTTGCTCTTTTCTGAGAATTCATCACTGACTGTAGCAAAATTGCATATAGCAATATCCGCACTATACTTTTTAATAATGTTAATCAAATCCTTCAACATTGTTTTTTCAATCCAATCGTCACTATCTACAAATGCTATATACCTTCCTTGCGCTTCGCGAATTCCCGCATTTCTTGCCGTGCTCGGCCCCTGATTCACTTGATGAATTACCTTAACACGCTTATCCTTTTCTGCCCACTTGTCACACATCTTCGGGCAATTATCTGAGGAGCCATCATCAACTAAAATCAGTTCAAAATCACTATAAGTTTGGCAAACTATAGATTTGATACAACGATCAAGATATTTTTCAACGTTATAAACTGGAACAATTACACTAATTAGACTATCGCACATTTCTTCATCTTCCAAAATGTATAGTTTTAAATTCAATTTCTCAATGCTATCCTAGAGGCACATCTTTATAAATCTTTACGCTATATTTTTTCGCCAAATTTTTTACGACCCCACCAATGTTCTTTCTTCAATTCACCGACTCCATATAAACATAGCCGATTTTCTTATGGCCAATGTGGTTCTTCATGACCCATACATTTAATAATCGTTCACATATCCTTTCAAACAATCGAGCATCAAAAACAGACACATTCAGTGTATATACTACACATTGTTTCAAGTTCAAACAAAGCATCAAACAGCCATTTGTAATATCGACCTGACAGTTCTTTCTGCATTATGAACATATCGAATATGCGTGCTTAATAGGAATGCATTAGTTGGTCAAAGCTGTCAAGATACACTGGATATTGGATTCTATAATTTTTCGCACCTCGTCGAACTGCTTTCCGCCAAAGATGTGCCTGTAATTACTGTACACTGTTTCGATATAATATTTTCTTTTTCGTGGGAGAATAACATCGTTTTTTCTTAAAAGCGGTTTAAACCGTTCAAGGTCAATACGCTCTCCTTCCTCACTGTACCAAGCAGAGTGCCTCCACTCAAATAATAAGTTAGATTACTATTTGAGCAAATTTCTCTGAATTTCTTCAAAATTTCAAGTCCACATAGTTGTAATTTTTGCAAACCGCCCATTATTAATAAATGGCCTCCTTAACTCACATAAAATTAATATGGTAAATCACCTTTTAACAAACTTTCAACAATCTGACCTATACTGTAATACTTATACTCGCCAAGTCGTCCAATAAACGTCACTTTTTCGTTTGGAATTGCTGCATATTTATTATAAAGTTCCTTATTCTCATTCGTCGGAATCGGATAAGACGGATCACCGTCCGAACCAGGAATCTCTTTCGCAATCACCGTATTTGCGGTTTTTTTCCTATAAAAATGCTTAAATTCCGTAATTCTTGTATAGTCGTAATTATTTGGATAATTGACGACCGACACAGGTTGGTACTGCTCGATGGGATATGTTTCAAATTGAAATGTTACACTTCGATATGGCAACTTTCCGTAGCAGTAGTTATAATATTCGTCAATTGAGCCACTGTAATAAATGTGGTCACATTCGATGCTGTCTTTGATGTCTTGGTAATCCGTATTAAGAAGAATATGGATATTCAGATGATCCAGAATGTTTTGTATCATCCTTGTGTACCCATCTTTTGGGAGTGCTTGATAGCGGTGAGTAAAATAGCGGTCATCGCGATTCTTCCTGATCGGAACACGCGCAACAATCTCCGGTGGAAGCTGCTCGCACGAAAGTCCCCACTGTTTTTCTGTATACTTTTCAAAGAATGCGTGATAAAACTCCGGACCGATCTGACTTTCGATTACATCTTTCACGCAGTTAATCTCCGTCGGATTCGTCCGATTAGACGCGAAATAATCATCCACTGTTTCAGCGGTATAGCTTGTCCCGAGGAATTGGTTAACAGTATCGAGATTAATTGGCATTGGATAGTAATGACCATTCACGTTTGTCAGAACCTTGTGTTGATAATCCTCCCACTCGGTGAAGCGTGACAAAAACCGCCACACCTTCTCCGATTCGGTGCGGAAAATGTGTGGTCCGTGTTTCTGAATCAGGATGCCGTTTTCGTCACGATAATCATAGCAATATCCTCCTAGGTAATTTCGCTTTTCAACGACCAAAACCTGTTGATTCTTTTCATCTGCCAAACGGCGGGCTAATACGGAACCGGCAATACCGGAACCTACTACAATATAGTTTACTTTCATGCCTTTCTTTCCTTTCCCTGATGTACAACCTTAGAAAACATCCTTAAAAATATGCCGCTCATGTTATTTTTCAAAAAACCGATGATTTTTCCCATCATAAAACACAATGTGACATTTCTCATTTTTATCGGTAAAAAGGCAATCTTCATCGTTATTGAATCCGGTTTTGCAATTTTAATGCTTTCTAATGTCTGTGAAAGATGTAGCGCATTTTTAATCTTTTCTCTTTTTGCACGATAAACCAAGTTCGGATTTCGAGCAATCTCTACAATTCCCTCTAGCAATCGGGACATATAATAAACATGAACTCTCGCAAGGCGATCAGAATCTGTCACGCCCCAATACGCATAAAGTTCAAGAATCAAATCAAAAATTTCTTTTCGCTTTTGCAGTAGATAGTCCACATCAGAAAAAATAATCGCGGTTTCCGATCCCGGACGGGAACGAAAATAATGATAAGGAGCGCCGGGAACAAATGTAATTGAAGTAACATACTTCAAATATTCCAAATTGAAATGCGCATCATCCCACATGGTTTTTGGAAACGTAATATGCTTGTCCCGAATAATATCCGCTAAATAAAGCTTACTGACAGGTTGAAACAACAATCTACCGCTAAAATATTTGTCTGCGTTGGCATACACTTCATCCGCAGTCGAATAAGTAACGGCTTCGGGAGATATATCGTAAGACCGGTTTTTTCCTTGTTCATAATACTCCATGCAAATGCCTGTGATTGCAAGGCAACTGTTTGTTTTTTCTGCTGCCGTGACCAAAAGTTCAAGCATATGGGGTTCAATCCAGTCATCAGAATCAATGAAATGGAAGTATTTGCCTTTTGCGACTTTCATTGCGGCGTTACGTGCGCTCGCCGCTCCTCCGTTTTCTTTATGGATGACCTTAACTCTGCCATCTTTTGCTGCCGCTTGATCACATATTTCGCCACAATCGTCTGGTGAGCCATCATCTATAAGCCAAAATTCAAAATCGGTATAGGTTTGAGCAAGAACGCTGTCGATCATTTTGGGTAAATAAGCAGCAACTTTATATACAGGTACAATAATCGAAACCATCGTTGAATATTCTGTCATTGTTCACACCCCGCTCTTTCTCAGCACCGCCGCGACAGTTGCAAAATAATCTTTATATCCAACCACAGCGACCGATTTTGCACATAATACAACTAAATATGCCGTCGCTTACCGTTTGCACATTTAGCATCATTCTGTGCTGCCAGTAACCAAGTCATCCCAGATTTAACAAAGGGTCGTATTTCCTGGTCTTCCGGCGTATAGTAATCATGAAACTCCTTTTCCAAAATCGACCTAGAGCCGACAAACGACATATTCCCTCTGAACAAGATGTTATAAGGGATTTACATGATCTCCTCCAAACTGAACTGGTGAAGCATCCTTCCAAAATACTTTTCCATCACCGGCTTTCTTCCATGCAATCAATCTCGGATCATCATGTAGCTTATTTCTTCAAGCTGTTCATGTGTCAATCAGCGGCCTAACCGCAGTGAAATGCTGCACCTTGAATAGTCACCTGCTTTCCAGTCATGACTTCAACTTCAATACCTCTACGAGCATGTGATAAATGACCAGTTGATCTGCTTCGTCAAGACCTTTCAGCAGCTGATTGACCTGATCCGTGACACGGGAACTGCCAGTTGTAGCATCATCATCCGGCATGATGCCGTAAAGGAGCTCATCCATGGTAATCTGAAGCCCATGGCAGATACTTTGGATGGATATCAGCGATGCATTCTTCTCCCCGCGCTCCAGCTGTCCTATGTGTGCACGATGCATACCGCATTTCTCAGCCAGTTCCTCCTGGCTGAGATGCTGCATTTTCCGAAATTCTCGGATTCTATTTCCAACTAACTGTGATAATTCTGCCATAAATCTCTCCTACCGCGCCGATCCTCTGCCAAGCTCCGGCTTTGATCAATCGCAAAAACTTCACACCCCGCTCTTTCTCAGCACCGCCGCGACTGTCGCAAAGATGATCTTCGTATCCAGCCATAGGGACCGATTCTGCGCATACCAAAGCTCCATCTGTTGCCGCTTGCCGTCTACATATGTAGCGTCATTGCGCGCGTATGCCTGCCAATAGCCTGTCAATCCCGGCTTGATCGAGAGCAAAATTTCCTGCTGTTCGGGTGTATAGTTTTCCAAAAGTTCGTCTTCCATAATGGGCCTGGGACCAACCAACCGGAGATCATTTTTTATCAAGATATTATAGGGGATCTGTAATAACTCATCGAGGCTCCATTGCCGTATTCGGGCTCCAAAACATTTGCTGCCGTCACCCGGCTTTTTCCAACCGATCAGACGCGGGTCATCGCGCAGCTTGTACTCCCTCCTGTATTCCTCCAGCTGCTCCGGCGTGAGCATATCTTCGAGCCTGTCGGCTCCTATTTTCATTGACCGCAGCTTCAGGATTTTGATCGGCTTGTGATCCTTTCCAACGCGCGTGTGTATGTAAAACGGATTTCCGGGATCCTTTATCATGATAATGACTGCTATTATCAGCACCGGAATCAGCATCACGATACTCGCAAGCATTGAGAGCACAATATCGAAAAAACGTTTGAAAAATTCATATACGGGCTTTGGTTGAACTTTCTCATAATTTTCTGCACGTTCCTCTTTTCTTCTGAACGGGATCACAACATCCGAATAACGCGCATTTCCGCCGCTCGTTTCAAACGGTACGTCGATGGCTCCTCTTACAGCCGTTGCTATATTCTCTTCTTTTACATTCAACTTCGTTATCAAATCAACTGCTTCATTTCTCATGTCTAATCCAACAGACTGCTCTTTGATATTCATGCTATTTCTTCTCTCCTGTAAAATACTTTCTGCTTTCATTGAAGAAAGTAAGTTTGTACCCCCCCAAAAAGAGAAGCGGATTTTGTTTTTTACTTCCAGTTGATCTTTTCCACCCGCCCGGACACAATGTCTATCTTGCGAATGTTATATTTTCTCTCCAACAAAACCGCCAGGGAGAGTTTTGAATACCCCCCCGGAAGAATCTTTTCCGAACCGCATGCCCTTGCGGGCATACGGCCGGATGAGTGTTGTCCTGTCACATGCTTATCTCAATCGATCATTCAAAACTAGTTGCCTTACGGCGTAGATCTACTGCTCTTTCTTTTTGCCGGTCAATACAGCGCCCGCTGCGAACAGGCCTGCAAGGCCGCTCACTGCCAGAGAAGGATCCATGGTCTTAGGTGATGCCTGGGAATCGATCACGACAGCAAAAGGAGAACAGGAAGTAATGGTAAAAGTAACGGAGCCATCGGCTACCTTGCTGGGAGAGATCTTCTCCCAAGCGTTATTCACGTAGTGCAGAATGGTCACGGTCTGCCCTGCCCACACATTGGGGTTGCTGAGCGTCAGCTCATAGGGGTACACAGTACCCGCGGGCAGCGAAACCTCCACAACAGTCGCCACGAACGAGCCCGTTCCGTACACAGCGTTAGCTTCCGTCACCGCGGATACAGCAACATCGTTGCTTACCGCGCTAACAGTCGCGTTTCCGCTGGCAGTGGTTTCTTTCGCGAAGTTCGCGATGGTCGCGGCGGTCAGCGTCTGGGTGTTGTTGGATATGACAGGCGTATTTTCTGCCGCCTGCGTCGCGTCAGTGCTTCCTGCCGCGCACACAGTCAGGCTCATGCCAAATGTCATAGCCGCTGCGCAGACCAGTGCCAATAATCTTTTCTTCATGTCGATCTCCTCCTTTCATAAAAAGTTGCATGTGACATATATTAAACGGCTAAGCCGCCTAATATCATAATTAATTTTCTGCTCCGTCCGGATCCACCTCCCGGTAGAATACCTCGATCATCAGATCTTTCAGCGCTTCATAGTCGGGGTAAAACTCCTCAAATCTTTCTCCCATGATGGTGGTCCCCTCCA
>CANRPU010000014.1 GCA_947632555.1 uncultured Lachnospiraceae bacterium | reverse complement strand
AGCTAATTATAACAAGACGAACTCCAATTCACTGTTCCTTGGTTGAACGATGCACCATTTTTGGCGGGTCATTCAACCTAATTCTTCCTGTAAAGCTTTCTTTTTCATGTCTTTTCCTCCCTGCTGCAACATACGACCCCATTTTGTTGAACGATGCACCATTTTTGGCGGGTCATTCAACGAAAAGGGGCGGAAGCTCTACCCCACCATGCTGTATCTGCTGACAAAAACCGTCAACCGGTATGAAGAATTCCGAATGGCTCTCCGGGACGATGGGAAGATTGCCCTGTTTGCAGATATGGTCCCCAGCTATACGGTGTTTCATAAGGACACGGAGACCTTTTCCAATCTTTGGACCGAATATTCCGAAGATTACGAGACCTTCTGCTCCCGCTATGAAGAAGATCTCCGGAAATTTGGAAATACGGAGGGATTTCTGGGAAAACCCAATGTGCCGGAAAACAGCTTTACGGTTTCCATGCTGCCCTGGACCTCGTTTGACGGGTTCAATCTGCATATAAATGGATTCACATATCTGCTTCCGATTTTCACCATGGGAAAATATTACGAAGAAGGAGGCGGAATCTGGCTGCCCCTTGCGGTGCAGGTGCATCACGCTGTCTGCGACGGATTCCATGTGTGCCGGTTTATCAATGATCTGCAGGCCAAGCTGGACGCACTTCCGTAGCCGCCCCGGATCTCATTCCGATTTCTTGTTTCGCGCCAGCTCAATGGCTTCTTTTCCCGTCATGTGTGCAACGGAAAGCTCCAGCATGCAGAGGGAGGCTCCGCTTCCCTCCATGGCTCTGCGGCGGTTTTCGGGGCTGTCCATGGGGGCGTATTTCAAGGCCAGCGCTTCCAGGGCCTCCTTCTTTTCCCGGGGATCCTCCAGGATCCGGACCGTGCCGAAGGCGATTACGCTGCGGAAATAGCTGGTGTATTGTTCCGGGACCACCTGGTCCTGGCCGATCACGCAGAAAGAGGCTTTTTTCTCCCGGCGGATGGCGTCGATTTTATGACCTTCTCCGGCGCTGTGCATATAGATGGCTCCCTTGTGGAATACATAGCTCATGGGGACCGCGTAGGGATAGCCGTCATCCCCTGCCAGCGCCAGTACGCCGGAAGTCCCTTTCTCCAATATGGCTGTGCATTCTTCCGGAGACAATGCCTGCCGGTTTCTTCTCATTTCACGAAACATATGCGGTTCTCCTCCTTGTTTTGTTGAACGATGCACCATTTTTGGCGGGTCATTCAACCACTATATTTAGTACAAAGTTTTATTAACTTCCCAAATATAGATAATTAGTCTGTTACAAGTCTCATTATAACATAATATGACTGTTTATGTCAACTACTTTTTCCTGATAATCTGCTTCTCCTGTCACCAAATATATGTTATTATATTGCTTCTCTGTCAAACGTAAAAGTCTTACTGTTCCGGTTTTAGGTGCGTACTCTTCAATTCGTCTGTAATGTTTTTCGGATGCTTTCCTATTTTGCACTATCCGCATATACGCTTCCGGTGCTATTCGCAAATAGCCATCTTTATGTAAAAACTTTCGAAGCCTCGTATACTCTGTTTTAGTTCCCCATCTATCTGTTGGACTAAGAATAACAAGTAATCTCATTCCGTAATTCCCTCCATACTTTCAATCGGCAGAATCATTGGTACCTTTAATTTTTCCGTCGAAGCATCTAAAATAATCCTCTTCAAACTTTCCACCATAATATCAATCGCCGACATTACATTAACCTTGACTCCATCGACAATACAGGCATTATGTAATACATGCGCCAATTCTCTTCTTTCTGATTTTGTCAACTGAATGTTTGACGCTATATTGTTGTGTGCTACTAAATCAACTATTGCACGATACGGTTCTATCAAATCATCAGCCAGATTAAATGCATTCAATTGATTGTCATGATGTATTCCAAAAGTTGGATGAAAACCCGTTGCCACCAGTTTTCTTGCAATTGCACTTCTTACAACAGCATAGCCATAATTCAGTCTGCTATTGATAGGGTTCTCACTTCTTCTGTTAAATCCCTCATGATAATATGCAAAATATTCTTTAGCAGCTAATGATTCACAGTAATCCACATTTTCCTCATCTACAGTTGCCACATGCTCTGCAATTCTTTCCGCACCATCCAAACCCATAATAGACAAAGCTCTGGATTGATTACTTATCTTTTGTTTTATAATATCAATCCATAATTCCATATATTTTTCATGTGTAGTATTTATTTGTGCATGCATTAATTTAGACTGCCTTGCATGACCTTCAAATGGCAACACAATGGCTGTCGGTAAATATCTGTCATCCAGCGTCATCAGTGCCACTTTATTTTGACTTAAGATAGATAAATCCATTGTAGAAAGTCGTATATTAGCACCATGTACCATAATCTGATTCAAGTCCTCTATCGGCACAACTGCAATTCCATCGTCTGTTGTGATTTCCAATTGCCCTTCTTTTATGTGTATTTCTGCTGCATGACTAATTTCAAGTGTACGAAATCCCATAAATGTTACCTCTCAAAGCATCTTTAAGTATACATATTTTATTTCTTCCTGCCCCTCTGTGAAATAGGGCTTTTCATCAACTCCGACTTCTGCATTATCCGCATCAGTGCCTGTTTTTCTTCCTCTGTCAGCTTATTGTAACGGAGCTTGGTCTGCTTACAGAAAACCAACAGAAGCTGTTCTGCCCGGCTTCCTTCAAAGGCTGCCACTTCCTCCAAATCCTGTCGCAGTTCTTCTGCCACAGAGGTCTTCGGTGCTCCGTCATTTCTTCCAACGTGGGCGTTTCTGATATCTTCTAAAATGCCGTCCATGTCCTTATGTACCCGGCTACGGAAATAGTCGCCTTCTTCCACATGGGCTGACTGCAACAGATACATGGTTTTGTCCTGTTCCGTTGTCTGATACTTTTCCATGATTTCAGCCCTTGCCACATCCACCCATGTATTCAGGTTCTGTATCTGCATGGATGCAATCCCTTCCACATAGATTTGTATGTCGGCAAGAAGCTTTGTGAAATCCGGGTGGGTTGCCAGTTCACAGAGCAGTGCCGTATCCACCCGTTTACTCTTTAATAGCTCTATCATTTCGTCACTCAGATGCAGGTCAGAAAGCTCTGCATTCGGGTGACGTTTTGTTTCTGTCCGGGCAAGCAGATAATCGGCAGTCACACCGTAAAAGTCAGCCAGACGGTTGATGGCGTGATGGCTGATATCCTTGTAATCCTCCGATTCATAGCTTCCGAGGGCAGATTTTGACAGCCCGGTTTCACCGGCAAGCTGTTCCAAGGTCAGTCCCCGCTCTACCCGTAGGTCTTTTAATCGTTCCTGTATGGTTAATGCCACAGTATCATCTCCTCATAATCATTTTCTTCTCCATTCTACCACATTTCCGTAAAAGCGGAAAGTCCTGCCAAATGTCCTATATTTCCTGCCTTTCGGATATACGGCACAGCATGAAAAATAAGTGTAGACTTTTCTTAGTTCATCGATGAGCCGTACCTTGAAAATAAAGAAATGTCCACTCTTTTGTGGACGGGAAGGAGTTACATGCCACAATACGCTATTTTACGATTTGCAAAGCACAAGGGAGCCCCATCCGGGGCTCTGGAAGCCCACCACGAACGGAAAAAAGAACGGTATGCCAGTAATCCCGACATTGATACGGAACGCAGTAAATACAACTTCCACACCATCAAACCGAAGGAGCGGTATTCACGATTTATCAAGCACCGAATCGAGGAATCCGGCTGTCGTACAAGAAAGGACAGCACAAGGTTTGTGGATACGTTAATTACCGCAAGCCCGGAGTTTTTCAAAGGGAAATCCACACAGGAAACGGCAGCCTATTTTAAACGGGCTACGGAGTTTCTTGCGGACCGGGTCGGCAGGGAAAACATCATTTCTGCGGTGGTACACATGGACGAGAAAACACCCCATCTGCACCTGACCTTTGTTCCGCTAACCAAGGATAACCGGCTTTGTGCCAAGGAGGTTATCGGAAACCGGGCAAGCCTTACCAAATGGCAGGATGATTTCCATGCTTACATGGCAGAGAAGTATCCTGACTTGGAACGTGGAGAAAGTGCCCAAGTCACGGGAAGAAAGCATATCCCCACAAGGCTCTTTAAGCAGGCGGTCAGCCTTACCAAACAGGGAAAGAAAATCGTGCAGACATTGGATAACATCACCGTGTTTAACGCCGGAAAACAGAAGGAGGAAGCGTTACAGCTTTTACGGAAGTGGTTTCCCCAGATGGAGAATTTCCTCGGGCAGCTAAAGAAGTATCAGGTTACCATCGACGATTTGATTTCCCAAAACAGGGAACTGGAAGCCCGGGCAAAAGCCGGGGAAAGCGGAAAACTAAAGAATGCAATGGAACGGGCGAAGCAGGAAAGCGAATTAAGGGAGCTACACCGGCTCATGGACCGGATACCACCGGAGCTTTTAGCAGAGCTCAAACAGGAAGCAAAAAAGGAAGACAGAAACCGATAGCCGGCATCTTTGGATGCCGGGAACCAAGGAAAGGAGGATGCCTATGGGTAAGAACCGAAACGGTACGGAATCGCCGGCAGGAAAGGTCCTTATGGCTGAGGACGGAAAACAGTATTTTGTGTATGGGAAAAACCACATTGAGATATCCGAACACTTTGCCACAAACGGTAAGAAGCTGGATGCCCTGCTTACGGATGTAATGCTATACACTGCGGAAGGTAAGATTTCTGCTTAAATACATTGATTATCACCCATGCTTACGCTATAATATTTTTACAGGCAGTATTGTAAGCGTGGGTTGTTTCAAAAAGGAGGATTTTGATGAAACAACCAAACAATACAACCATTTATAACACGGCACTTTACCTTCGTCTGAGCCGGGACGATGAGCTTCAGGGAGAAAGCGGAAGTATCCGCACCCAACGGATGATGCTCCGGGAATACGCCCACGAACACGGTCTGAACGTGGTGGGTGAATACATTGATGACGGATGGTCCGGCACCAATTTTGAACGCCCGGATTTTCAGCGCATGATGGACGATGTGGAAGCCGGAAAAGTAAACTGCATTGTCACGAAAGACCTTTCCCGTTTCGGGCGGGAACATGTGATGATGGACTACTATCTGGAATTTCTGTTCCCGGAAAAACGGGTGCGCTACATCGCCGTTGCGGAGAATGAGGACACAGAGAAAGGGCTTTCCGATTTTGTCCCGTTCAAAAACCTGTTTAATGAATGGTTTGCGAAAGATACGAGCCGCAAGGTAAAGGCCGCTTTCAAAGCGAAGTTTGCCACAGGACAGCGTATCGGTGCCTATGCTCCCATCGGGTACAGGAAACACCCGGAAATCAAAAACAAGCTGATAATCGACGAGGAAACCCGCTGGATAGTGGAGAAGATTTTTGACCTTGCCATTCATGGCAGAGGGGCGGCCAGTATCACAAGAATACTGATTATGGAAAAGGTTCCCACACCGGGATTTATCAATTTCCAGCGTGACGGGACTTTTGCAAACATCTATGCGGGTGCGCCAGAGGAAAAAAGCTACGCATGGACGATAGCCCAGGTCAAGAGCATTATGAAAGACGAAACCTATATCGGCCATACCATCCACTACCGGGAAACAAACATTTCCTTTAAGAACAAGCGGAGGATACGCAAGCCCCAAAGTGAATGGGTGCGGGTAGAGAACACGCAGGAGCCGATTATCAGCGAACAGGTTTTCCGGCAGGTACAGGAGCAGATAGCAAACCGCCGCAGAAAGTGCAAGGATGGTACGACGCAGATTTTTTCCGGATTGGTAAAATGTGCGGATTGCGGCTGGTCGCTGTCCTACGGGGAGAACAGGCAGAACAGCAAGCCTTACGGCCATTATCATTGTAGCAAGTACGGACAGGGCACACGCCAATGCTCCATGCATTATATCCGCTATGATGTGCTTTACGCCTATGTCCTCTCCCGTCTGCAATACTGGTCGAGGCTGGTACAGCATGATGAAGAACGGCTTTTGAAGCGGCTGTTAAATGCCAATGACAAGGGACAGGCCGCCGCAAGAAAGAAGCAAGCCGCAGAGTTGAACAAAGCGGAGAAGCGGAAAGCCGAAGTCGATACCCTGTTTGCCCGGATGTATGAGGACTGGGCGGCGGGGCGTATCACAGAATACAACTTCTCTATGCTGTCCGGGAAGTACCAGAGCGAACAGGCTGAACTGGACACAAAGATTGAACAGCTTCAATCCGCTATCGCCACTGAAAGCCAGAACGCCGCAGACGCAGAAAAATGGATTGCCTTGATGAAAGAGTGCGTCAATCCAACAGAACTGACCGCCGAACTTTTGAATACGCTGATTGAAAAAATCGTTGTCCATGAAGCGGTCAAAGGTGAGGACGGAAGCCGGGAACAGGAGGTAGAAATCTTCTACCGCTTTATCGGCAAAATTGATTAAATGACACCAATATCTTTAACTATGTGATACCGGATTATCAGTTCCTGATTCCACTATGCTGATCGCATTGGCAGAAGAATTGGATATATCTGTAGGTGTATTGCTTGGAGAACCTGTAACGGAATCGATACCAGATGACCTAAAAGCAATTTCTGAAAAGTTAGAGGTAATTAATTTGCAGTTGGCAAAGAGAAGCATGGCTAAAGTGAAAACTATTCGCTGGATACTTATCTCGGTATGTGCGTTTATAGTTATTACATTTATTGTTCTTGCAGCTATGCAGAGTTCCTATTTAGGTTGGGATTATAATAATCCAGAATTAGCAGTAGCAGGAACAATAATGCATGGATTTGAATTTGGCTTTGTCAGACTTGCACCGATTGTTTTTCTTACTTCCATAATCGGAATCGTAATTATACATAAGAAGAAATGAATTTTAGCATAATTGCTCAATCTGATAGAGCGATAACTTAAAATTTTCATGAATCAAGCTATGGCAGATGGCAAATTAAATGTCATCTGCCTTTTCTTATGGGTCGGATAGACTCGGTCGAGTGCGCAAAGCGTGCGAGATATAAACCACCTGCTATGTAGGTGCGCAGCGGTCATTATACACAAAAAATCACCTTTCTGTTATAATGAGGTTGTTCAAGCCAATTTATAACGAAAAGAAAGGTGATTTTCATGGTCAAAAAAGCAAATAGCCTGACACACACAAGTTATATGGAGGCTGGCGTATTTTTGGCAGAGGTGCTTAGGGACGATACAATGATGTAAAATGATTGTTTGGATTTCAAAAGATGGGAAAATAGATTTTATTATGATATAATCCTAATTGCAAACCAGAGTATTGTTAAAAAGTGAACACCCATAGAGCAAAATCGGAGTAGTCTAAACACCCCTTTTTGACTACGATTTGACTACTACACAGGAATATGATGTGCCACGATATACCAAGATAGGGCATAACGTGTAGAAAATAAATAAAATGATTTGAGTGCCGGAAACCCAGAAAAATCAACGCAAAATGGGGCATATCACGGCATTTCAAAAGGAGAAACCCTTATGATAAAAATACTTTTCATCTGCCACGGCAGGATATTGAAAAGTTCCGAAAAGCCTGTAAAATCAATGCTTTCATGGCGAGAGTTGGCACTTACTACACCATCTATGAAAGAGCTTTGATATGATACTACTTGCATTTTATCCCCGATTTATCCCCTGTGCTATAATGTATGTGGGGGATAAAAGTGGGGGAATAAGTTACGAGGAGATGTGCTACATATGCCGGAAGATGAAATTGTGATATTTGAAACAGAGGATAAAAGTATAACATTACCTGTTTCAGTTAGGCACGATACAGTGTGGCTCAGTGCAAATCAAATGGCAGAACTGTTTGAGAGAGATGAAAAAACAATCCGAAAGCACATTAACAATGTATTTTCGGAGGGAGAAGTGGAAAGAGAGAACAACACGCAAAAAATGCGTGTTGATGGAGTAAAACAACAGGTGCCGTTTTATACCCTGGATGTCATTATTTCTGTTGGTTATCGGGTAAAATCAAGGCGAGGCGTTGAGTTCAGGCGCTGGGCTAATTCTGTATTGAAAGAATACATAATCAAAGGATATTCTGTGAATTATAACCGTATGAATCAGCTAAATGAGGTAATACGGATCATGAAAAGAGTATCGGAAAAGCTAGATACAAAACAGGTTTTGTCTGTGGTGGAAAGATATAGTCAGGCACTGGAACTGTTGGATGCGTATGATCACCAGAATATGAAACGACCAAAGGGGAACAAGGCGATATATGTCTTAACATATGAAGAATGCAGAAAGATTATTGATTCCGTGAAATATATGGACAAGAGTTCCCTGTTTGGCAATGAAAAGGACGAATCCTTTAAGGGAAGCATAGGAGCAATTTATCAGAGCTTTGACGGGGAAGATGTATATCCGACATTGGAGGAAAAAGCAGCAAACCTATTGTATTTTATAACAAAGAATTATAGCTTTTCGGATGGAAATAAAAGAATAGCCGCAACAATTTTTCTCTACTTTCTGGATAGAAACGGAGTTTTGTTTAGAAACGGAGAAAAACTGATCGATGATCATACGCTTGTTGCGCTTACGATTATGATTGCGGAGTCTGATCCGAAAGAAAAAGAAATGATGATAAGTGTTATAATGAATTGCATGGCATAATGCAGGCGCTTACATTAGTAAAATGTGATTCTGTGAACAAGGAGAGATATCAATGAACTTTATGGGTATGTGTTATGAGTTGTTTCAAAGAATTTCAAAAATCTATGATTTGAGTAAAGATGTTCAAAATTATAATAAGGCAATATTTTACTCGAGTAATTTTTGGAATATAGATTCAGAAACGATTATTAATTTCATTATTGAAGCTCGGAAAGATAATATTATATGTGCAGCCATACAACAATTATTAAGAATGTATACAAATTTTGTGGTAAATGAAATACCTCCAAAGACATTGGATCAACTCAGCTCATATGAGTTGTATAATGAATTACAAGGAGAAATATGCAATATTATCAAAAAGGGCGCATTTGACAGCATAAAACTTTTGAATGATATTTCGACGGAGCAGGATGAAGCACTTGCAGAAAGGTTTGTTAAAGGAGATATGACAATATTTACACAGTATAGATTCCAATAGGTATTAAAGAGGGAAACTGCGGGGAAACACAAAACTCCAATAGGACTGAGATTCTGCAAAGAGGAACACTTGCATCGACATAGATAATGGAGGTTTTCTTAGGGAGAATCTGTTCCCGTAAATGAAAAACTGTCTGAAATTTTCCCTCAGCTACATATCAGTGAGAAGTTCGGATGGGGAGCGACCAAGATCACAGAAATGTATGGGAAAGAAGCTATTTCCCTCAGAGAAAATTCTATTGTTGCAACAGTTCTGCTTGAAAGAGTAGATAAGGTTGGGAATAAAGAAGCTTTAAATTCAAGAAAACAAAAAAATATTTTGGAAATGAGGAACAATCCGAACATGACAACGGCAGAGTTTCATGCCATACTGGGCGTGAGTGAAACGGAGGGAGAGAAGACCTTATCGTTTATAAAAGAAAACGGATAGAGTGTGGAGGGACAAAGAAGACAGGGTATTGGAGAGTGTTATAAAGGTTACAGTATGAAACCATCTAAGGACTGTAATTTTAACTATATTTTAGTATGAAAGGAAACTTAAATATGGCAGTACATATTTTTACTTTGAGTGAAAGCAATTACGAAATTTGCGTGAAAAGAGGTATCGTTGGAATCCCTGAAGCAAAAGATTCAAGTATGCATGATAACATATTTGACGGTCTATTATCAAGACTTGCTTGCATCAAGGATGACGATTATATTTTGATGTATATTATAAGTAAGAAAGAGTTGAGGGGAGTATGGCAGGCAGATGGAGAACCATATTATGAAGAAAGTAAAGTATGGGCAGATAGACTTTATCCGTTTCGGTGTAAAATAAAGTGTTCAATATATAATTTTTCTAATTATTTGAGTTTAAATGATATTAATGATTTAAGAAATAGTGGGAAAATTTGGACATGGTCATTGCAGCGTGCAAGTGGAGCAAATTCCATGTTTTCAATATCTGACTATGAGTTTAGTATTTTGTTAAATGAATATATAAAAATAAATCCATTTTCATTACAAAAGGGAATTATACCAAATCCGTCACCGTTCCATGAGAATAATGTAATTGATATGTTACATACAGAAGGTGATAAACTTAAGTATGAATATACGGTTATGGCTTTTCTTAGTGCTGCATTTTCACAAAAGAAATTTGTAGATATTTTTGGAAATTATATAGATTTTCTTTGCTATGTGCCGACAAATTTGGGAAAAGAAATGGATGCTCTTTTGTTTTACGAAAATCCTAATAATCACGAAATTGTATCTTATGATATTATTGAGGTGAAAAGAGAGGAATTTGATGTAAAAGCTTTAACGCAGCTCATTGGGTATGAATCTTGGTTTTTGCAGAAAAAAATTTCCGGTGATATGAACATGCTTAGAACAACGGCAATCGCAGGAAGGTTTTCTGAGGAAGTGATAGATTATGTAAATAAGCGTAAAATTATAGAAAATAAACCTATAAAACTGTTACGATATTTATATAAAAATGGAAGCTTCTTTCTTGAGAGAATCAATTAAGATTTTTATGGTGTGATTGAGAATTTAGATTTTAGAGATTTGTTAGGACATAATTATTAAGTTCACTACACCATTTGCCCGTAAATTTGCGTAGATTTATGAAGATTTACATGAAATTAGGGCAAAAACCAAAATCAGAGTAAAACGCCAAACCCATTGAAAAATCAAGGTTTACAGGCTTATGAAGGGATATAAAACTATGATAAAAATACTTTTCATCTGCCACGGCAACATCTGTCGTTCCCCTATGGCGGAATTTATATTAAAAGACATGGTGGCAAAGCGGGGCCTTGCCGGACAGTTTTACATTGCCTCCGCCGCGACCAGCAGCGAAGAACTGGGGAATCCGGTGTATCCGCCGGCAGTCCGGAAACTGCGGGAACATGGAATAGACCCGGCAGGGAAGACCGCGCGCAAAATGACAAAGAAAGATTATGAAGAGTATGACTATCTGCTGGCGGCGGAACAATATAACATACGTAACATGTTAAATATCACGGGCGGTGACGCGGACGGCAAAATACACAGACTGCTGGATTTTTCAAAACGGCCCCGGGATATTGCGGACCCGTGGTATACGGGGGATTTTACCGCCGCGTGGAATGATATTGTGGAGGGCTGCGAGGCCTTCCTGGCCTGCCTGGAAAGAGAGGGAAAGCTGCGATGAAACTGTTGTTTGTCAGACATGGGGATCCTGATTACAGCGTGGATTCCCTGACGGAAAAAGGGCGCAGGGAGGCGGAGTATCTGGCGGAAAGGCTGGTCGGGGTGGAAGCGGCGGCCTATTATGTTTCTCCGCTGGGCCGTGCCAGGGATACAGCGGCCTGTACTATGAAAAGGCTGGGGAAACGCGCGGTGGAATGTGAATGGCTGCGGGAATTCGCGCCGGTGATCGAAAGACCGGACGCGAAGGGAGAGAAGAAAATAATCTGGGACTGGCTTCCTCAGGACTGGCTTGCTGAGGAACGGTTTCTGGAGGAAGGGCACTGGTATGAGCCCGGGATCTTCAAAGAAGCTAAAGTGCAGGAAGAATACGAATGGGTTACTTCCTGCTTTGACGGACTGCTGGCGGAACATGGGTACAGAAGAGAGGGGCGCGTTTACCACGTGGAAAAGGGCAATCGCGATACTTTGGTTTTTTTCTGCCATTTTGGCGTAGAATGCGCGCTGCTTGGACATCTTTTGCATATTTCTCCCATGGCGCTCTGGCACGGCTGCTGCGCGGCGCCCACTTCTGTGACTACCGTGGTGACGGAGGAAAGGAGAAAGGGAATCGCGTCTTTCCGTATGAGCGCTTTCGGGGATATTTCCCATCTCTACGTGAAGGGGGAACCGCCCGCCTTTGCCGCCCGCTTTTGCGAGTGCTTTGAAAACACGGAGGAAAGGCATGACTGAGCGGATCAAAAGACATCCGGAAAAAATGATTCGGCATTGCTGGATATAGGGGCTTGTGCTATACTAAAGTAATGGACGGCACAAATTAACAGAAGGATGAGGTTGGAAAATTGCGCAAATTGGAATCCTTTAAGCGACTGATTTTACTGTGTTTATCAGGGATCTGTCTGGCAGGGCAGATTGGCATATACGCGTATTACTGGTATACGGTTTACTATCCCAGCGTGAGAGTATATCTGAGATTCTGGGAAAGAGGGCATCTGCTGATGATCGCCATTTACGGCGTGCTGCTTTTTTTCTTTTCCAATATGTATGGGGGTATGCGGATAGGCTATCTGAAAAATGCGGAGATCATTTTTTCTCAGCTGCTGGCAACCTTCATTGCCAATCTGATCACTTACGGACAGATCTCCCTGATGACGCTGCGGCTGTTTCATGTGCCGGTTTATATCGGCATGATGGCGCTGCAGGCGGCCTGGGTGATAGTGTGGATCTATATTTCCAGCCTTCTGTATAAAAACATCTTTCCGCCCAGGCGGCTGCTGCTGGTGCACGGGGACAGACCCATCGAGGATATTCTGGAAAAATTCAGAAGCAGGAAGGATAAGTTTGAAGTCAGCAAGTGCATGCATATCAGAGAAGGCGTGGACGCGATCTGTAAAGAGTCTTTGGAACGTTATGACGCGGTGGTCCTCTGGGATATTTCCATGGAGCAGAGAAACCGGATCATGAAGTTCTGCTACGGGCATTCCATACGGATCTATATCATGCCCAAGATCCCGGATGTGATCATGAAGGGGGCGGAAGAGCTGCATTTGTTTGATACGCCCCTGTTTCTCACAAGGGAATATTCGCTCACTGTGGAGCAGCGATTTTTAAAACGCTGCATTGATCTGATATGTTCGCTGCTTCTCTTCGCGGTGTCCTCGCCTTTTATGCTGCTGACGGCACTGGCGGTAAAGCTTTATGACGGCGGGCCTGTTTTATACAGGCAGGTAAGATGCACTGTGGGCAGAAAAGAATTTCAGATCTTAAAATTCCGCAGTATGAGAGTGGACGCGGAAAAGGATGGAGTGGCAAGGCTGGCATCCAAGGGGGATTCCCGTATTACGCCGGTGGGAAAATTTATTCGGAAGGTGCGGCTGGACGAGCTGCCGCAGCTTTTTAACATTATAAAGGGGGATATGTCTTTTATCGGCCCCAGGCCGGAGAGGCCGGAGATCATTGCGCAGTATGAGGAGATCATGCCGGAATTTGTTTATCGCATGAAGGTAAAAGCGGGCCTGGCGGGCTACGCGCAGGTATACGGCAAATATAATACCACTCCCTATGATAAGCTGAAGCTGGACCTGGCTTATATTGAAAATTATTCTGTCTGGCTGGATCTGAAATTGATGCTTCTGACGGTGAAAGTATTGCTGTGGCCGGACAGTACGGAGGGCGTGGAGAGCAATCAGATCACCGCTTTGAAAGAGGAACAGAAAACGCGGGAAAGCGGAGAGGAAAAATGAAGGTTTTATGGCTGAGTAATCAAATGCCTCCCATGGCCGCTCAAATCCTGGGAAGGGAAGCCGGCAATAAAGAGGGATGGCTGACGGGACTGCTGGAACAGGTGGTGCGCCATGGAGGCCCCTCTTCTGACGATACCGCGGATACAGAGAAAAAGGACCTGGAGCTGGGGATCTGTTTTCCCGTCGCGGCAGACAGCGGTCCTGTCAGAGGAAAGACAGAGGATTTTTCTTATTTTGGATTTTATGAGGATACCGTACACTGCGAGAGGTATGACAGCGCGCTGGAAAGTCAGCTGGCGGATATCCTGCGGGAATTTCAGCCGGACATCGTGCATTGTTTCGGCACCGAGTACCCTCATACGCTGGCGATGAGCAGGGTATGCGGGGAAAACACGAAGCTTTTGATAGGCATACAGGGGCTGTGTTCCAGGATCGCGGATGCCTATATGGCGGATCTGCCGGAAAATATCCAGAAACGGTATTTACCGCGGGACCTTTTGAAAAGGGACAATCTGATGCGCCAGCAGCGGAAATTCGCCCGACGGGGACAGTTTGAAACGGAAGCGCTGCGAAACGCGGCCCATGTTACAGGGAGGACGGACTGGGACCGGGAGGCGGCAGCGCGGATCAATCCGAAAGCGGAGTATCATTTTATGAACGAAACGCTCAGACCCGAGTTTTACGACGGCCGCTGGAGCCTGGAAAACTGTGAGAAGCATACAGTTTTTCTGAGCCAGGGAAATTATCCGTTAAAGGGGCTCCATTACCTTCTCTGGGCGCTGCCGGAAATCTTGGAGCGGTACCCGGATACCAGGGTATATGTAGCGGGAGATCAGATTACCCGGTATCGTACGCTGAAAGAAAAGCTTAAGATCGGCTCTTACGGAAAATACTGTCTGGATCTGATGAGGCAGTATAAAATAACGGAAAAGGTATGCTTTCTGGGCAGGATGAGCGGCGTCCGGATGAAAGAGAGGTATCTCAGAAGTCATGTGTTCCTTTCGCCCTCCGCCTTAGAAAATTCCCCGAATTCTGTGTGTGAGGCCATGATCCTGGGAATGCCGGTAATAAGCTCCGCGGTGGGCGGGGTGCCAAGCCTGCTGCGGGACGGCGAAGAGGGTATTTTGTACACGCGCGGGGATACGAGTGCCCTTGCCGCCGCGGTAATTCGGATATTCGATGAGGATGACAGGGCGGTGGCGCTGGGGAGCAGAGCCAGAGAGCGCGCTCTGCGCGTCCACGATCCGGAAACAAATTACAGACGGCTTCTGGAGATTTACGGAGAGATAGTATGAGAGTTACGTTTGTATCCAACTATATCAACCACCATCAGATCCCGTTTTGCGATGCCATGTACGAAAGACTGGGTGAGGATTTCTGCTTTGTGCAGACGGAGCCCATGGAAGAGGAGCGCGTCCGGATGGGCTGGGGCGCCGAATTGGAGAAACTTCCGTATCTGCGCCTGTACTATGAGCAGGAGAAGGCGTGCAGGTCGTTGATCGCGGACAGCGAGGTGGTGCTTTTCGGCGGCGTGGAGGATGAAAGTTATATCGCGGACAGGCTGCGGGAGGAAAAGCTGACCCTGCGGATCAGTGAGCGGATCTACAGGAAGGGACAGTGGAAAGCCGTTTCTCCAAAGGGTCTGCGGAAAAAATATATTGACCATACAAGGTATCGGAAAAAGCCGGTCTATCTGCTTTGCAACGGAGGCTATGTGGCAAGTGATTTCCATATTGTCCGCGCGTATCCCGATAAGATGTTTAAGTGGGGATATTTTCCCGAAAGCAGGCAGCCGGGCATGGAAGCACTGCGCGCGAAGAAAAGGGAAGCGCGGCAGCGGACCGGAAAAGTATCCCTGCTCTGGGCAGGCCGTTTTTTGAAACTCAAGCATCCGGATTACGCTATCAGGGCGGCGGCCCGGCTGAAAAAGGAAGGGCTGGCGTTTTCCTTGACAATGGTAGGCGGAGGGGAACTGGAAGCGGATCTAAAGAAAATGGCAGAGGACTGCGGATTGGGTGAAGAGATCCTATTTACCGGCTTTCAAAAGCCGGAGGAAGTACGCCGCTGTATGGAAGAGGCGGACATTTATCTGTTTACCAGCGATTACCGGGAGGGCTGGGGAGCCGTGTTAAATGAGGCCATGAACAGCGGATGCGCGGTGGTGGCGAACAGCGCCGCGGGGGCGGTGCCTTTTCTGATCAAACCCGGAAGCAACGGACGGATCTATCCAAACGGAAAATGGCACATGTTTTACAGACAGCTGAAAGAGCTGGTAGAAAATCCAGAAGAGGCGGACAGACTGGGAGCAGCGGCCTATGTTACCATTACGGAAGAGTGGAACGCGAAGACGGCGGCAGAAAGGCTGCTGCATGTACTGGATGGGCTTTTACAGGGTGAGGTGAATTTTTACGGAAGCGGTATTTTGAGCAGAGCTCCCGTTATAGCGCCGATACGGATGTACCGCCAAATGCTGAAGGCGGGGAAGACAGGAGAAAAGGAAAATGGAACCACTGATAAGCGTCATCGTGCCGGTTTATAACACAAAGGATTATCTGGTCAGATGCGTGGATTCTATCTGTGCCCAGACTTACCGTAATCTGGAGCTTTTGCTGGTGGATGACGGCTCTACGGACGGCACGGGCAGGCTCTGTGAGGAATTGGCTGAAAAGGACAGCCGTATACGGGTGTTTCATCAAGAAAACGGCGGCTCTTCTTCGGCCCGTAATCTGGGGATCCGAAACGCGGCCGGCGGTTATCTGGGGTTTGTGGACAGCGACGATTATATTGAGCCGGATATGTATGAAAAGCTTTTGCGTGTCATGACGGAACAGAAGGCGCAGATCGCCCAGATAGGACGGGATGAAACGGATGCGGGCGGCAGGCTGCTGCCGGATGTCTGTACGCCGCCCCGGACGCTGACCGCGTATGGACCCCAGGACTTCCTGCGGGAACTGCTGCTGCATAAGGGGGACTGTTCTTTCTGTACCAAGCTGTTGGACAGAAAGCTGCTGGAAGGAGAAAGTTTTCCGCCGGGTGTGCTCAACGAAGATTTTTATCTTTTGGTCAGGCTGCTGCCGAAGACGGAGAAGATCTACAGCCTGCCGGATTATGGCTATCACGTGGTTTACAGACCGGACAGCAATACCCGAAAAACGGACAAAGACCAGTTTTCCAGAGTTTATACGGACATTGTGGACAATGCGGATATGGTATACAGACTGGTGGAAAAGGAATATCCTGCCCTGCAAAAAGAGGCTGTCCGGTTCGGGCTGTTTCAGCGGCTGGATTATCTTCTGCACGTACCGATCGCGCAGATGAACAGGGAAAATCCGTTTTACCGGAATGTGGTGGCGAATATCAGAAAAAACTGGGGAAAGATGCTTCTGAATCCCTATCTGACGCCAAAGAATAAATGCTATCTGACGCTGTTTGCCGCGGCGCCGAGGGGTATCCGGCAGCTGCACGCCGCGTTTAAGAAACGGTCCGGGTAATTCCGTAGTGACTTTTAAAACGGAAAATGGTATAATAAAACCTGTATTACGGCGAGGACTCATAACGGGAGGTACTTATGTTAAATAATAAAGCGATTCTGGTGACCGGCGGCACCGGTTCCTTCGGCAAGGCGTTTACGAAGTATGTGCTGGAGCATTATGAACCAAAGAAAATCGTGATTTATTCCAGGGACGAATTTAAACAGTTTATCATGCAGAACGAATTTAAGCAGTATGCCGATAAACTTCGTTTTTTTATCGGAGATGTCAGGGATAAAGAAAGACTGAAAAGGGCATTTGAAGGCATCGACTATGTGATCCACGCGGCCGCGCTGAAGCAGGTTCCTGCCTGTGAGTATAATCCGGCGGAAGCGATTAAGACCAATATAAACGGCGCGCAGAACGTGATCGACGCGGCGCTGGACTGCGGGATTAGAAAAGTGGTGGCTCTTTCCACGGATAAGGCCGTCAACCCGGTCAATCTCTACGGCGGCACCAAGCTGGTATCGGACAAGCTTTTTATTGCCGCGAACGCCTACGCGGGCAGCAAGGATATCTGTTTTTCCATTGTCCGATACGGAAATGTAGCAGGCAGCAGAGGCTCCGTGATCCCTTTCTTTTACAATCTCTTGAAGCAGGGAAAGAAGGAACTGCCCGTGACCGATTACCGGATGACGCGTTTCTGGATCAGTCTGCGGCAGGGAGTGGAGCTGGTGATCAAAGCTCTGGAAGAAGCAAAGGGCGGAGAAACATTTATTTCTAAGATACCTTCCTTTAAGATCACGGATCTGGCCCAGGCCATGTGCCCGGGGTGCGCGATGCCCGAGATCGGCATCAGGGAAGGGGAAAAGCTGCATGAGATCATGGTGACGGTGGAGGATTCCTTTACCACTTATGAATATGAGAAACACTATATTGTGTATCCTCAGATGGTCTGGAGCGAACAGCACAGAGCGGTACCGACGGGGAAAAAAGTGGAGGAAGGATTTTGTTACAGCTCCGGCAGCAATACCGATTGGCTGTCAGTAGAACAGATTCAGGAGCGTCTGAAAGATGTGGATTTGGAGAAATAGCGGACAGAAATGACGGAGGATTGCGGGAAGAGCTTGGCGCGGCTGAGCTCTTCTGTTGTTTCCGGCAGGGAAACGGTCTGGCGGTCTGAGAGATCCGCGGCCGGAAAAATTCTAACCATATGGAGCGGGAAAATATGCAGGGTTACAATTGTATCATGATATATGACAGGAGCGGAGAAAGCCTGCTTTTCTGTAAAAGGACGAAGGCTCCTTACCTGGGAAAATACAATTTGGTAGGAGGAAAGATCGAAGCCGGAGAAGACGGCTTCGCCGCGGCGTACAGGGAACTGGAGGAAGAAACCGGTATCACGGGAAGACAGGTATCCCTGCGCCATATGATGGATTTTACCTATTACAACTAGGGCTGCTATGTGGAAATCTATGTAGGAAGGCTGCGGGAAGACGTGCGGTTGAGAGAAGAAAAGCATCCTCTGCTGTTTCTGCGGCTGGCCGGCGAAAATTTTTTTGATACGGAAAAGTATGCCGGAGAGGGAAATATCGGACATATGATCGAGCAGGTGAAGGACTATGGAGAAGGCATTGGAAAAGAAGAAAGCGGAGTGTCAGGCGGCAGGTAGGTGCGGAGGCTGTCAGGGATTTCGGGAATCCTATGAAGCGCAGCTTAAGAAGAAAGAAAAAATGATTCTGGACAACTGCAGGGAATTTGGACGTTTCGCTCCCATAATAGGCATGGAAAACCCCTATCATTACCGCAATAAGGTACATGCCGTATTCGGAGAGGATAAACATCATAACGTGATATCCGGCACTTACGAGGAAAATTCCCACAGGATTGTGCCGGTGGACAACTGTCTGCTGGACGATGAAAGGGCGGATGCGGTGATCCTTTCCGTGCGCAGGCTTTTGAAGTCCTTTCAGATCCGACCGTATAACGAGGATACGGGATACGGTCTGCTGCGCCATGTACTGGTGAGAACGGCAAAGCAGACCGGGCAGGTCATGGTGGTGCTGGTGCTGGCATCTCCCATTCTGCCTTCTAAAAATAATTTTATCAAAGCGCTTGTAAAAGAACATCCGGAGATCACTACGGTGGTGCTCAATGTCAACGACAGGAATACCAGTATGGTGCTGGGAGAAAAGGAAAGCGTGCTGTACGGAAAAGGATATATTGAAGATATACTGTGCGAAAAGCGTTTCCGGATTTCCGCCCGTTCCTTTTATCAGGTAAATCCGGTTCAGACGGAAAAACTGTATCAAAAAGCCGTGGAATTCGCGGCGCTGACGGGAAAGGAAACGGTCCTGGATGCCTATTGCGGGACAGGTACCATCGGACTTGTAGCAAGCGGCCGGGCGGCGGAGGTTATCGGAGTGGAAAAAAACGGCGCCGCGGTCCGCGATGCCAGAGTCAACGCCAGGTTAAACGGAACGCGGAATATTTCGTTTTATGAAAACGACGCGGGCCACTTTATGACGCTGCTGGCCCGGCAGCAGGTCAGGGTGGATGTGGTCTTTCTGGATCCGCCGCGCGCCGGCAGCGACGAGGCGTTCTTAAGCGCGCTGGCGAAGCTTTCTCCGAAACGGATCGTATATATTTCCTGCAATCCGAAAACGCTGGCCAGAGATCTGCGCTTTCTAACAGGCCGCGGATACCGCGTGGAGAAGGGCGTGGGAGTGGATATGTTCCCGTGGACGGAGCATGTGGAATGTATAGTGTGTATACAAAAAATAAGAGGAAAAAAGGACTGAGCATTTCACAGATGAACATAACATATAATTGTTTCAAGTATAAGCCATGCTTCGGTAAGTCCTACTATGAAAAAGATACGGAAAACAATCGGGTTGAATGTTATATAAATCTGAATGAAACACCAATACTGGTAGGAAGTAAGAAATTATAAAAATTAAAAAGCACTGCTTTTTATTAGACTGACTAACCTCAGTCTTTTTTTATTGGGCGAAGAGCTATTTATAACAAGAGGTAAAAAGAAAGGCTGTATTTCTCTTGATGTCATTATTACGGAAGATAATACTGATTATGGAGATGAAACGGTCAGCAATCCAAGTATTACTATAATTATTTTGTCGCTATGAGCCATACCGCACCACCTACAAGGAGGGCCGAGCACTCAAAGGAATGGCCACGATGAAGTATGGCAGTATCGGAAAGGAGCAGTCAAAGACAGCCACCAGCCCGCAGGGCAAAGTGAAACGGAGGGAGGAAGAAATTTAATGAAAAAGTGATAGAAATGTGATTGTGATTGTGGTATCCTATTAGCGGTACAAATCAGTATTTGGCGGGAGGAATTTTAATGAGTAAATTGCATTTATGGAGTATTATTTTTATCGTTATTGCGGTTATTGCAATTATCCCGCTAACAGTAGAGATATTTGGACACATGAACACTGACATCATAATAGTAGCAGCAAGTGTTTGTGGTGTTGGGGTACTGGGTTCTTGCATATGCACAATCGCCAGAGTTGTTTGTAACTACAAGTTAAAAAAGAAGTAATTCTCAATTGATGTGTTAACGGAGGACGATTTTATGAAAAGAGCTTTAATTGGTGGTTTTATTTCTTTGATTGGTAGTATTTGGACATTGGCTATCATTGTGTTGGCATCAAACAATTTGACTGATGGCTGGTCAACGCCCCCTGGGAGATTTTTAACTACTATATCTGAATTAAATATGACCTTCCTGTTTGTAATTTCTATTGTATTTGTTGTTTTGGGTATTGTTATAATGCTGGTTGAATATTTCAAAAAGGATAACTAAAAATCCGGTTTACCTAAACAACTATTACCACAATCACAACTGAATAAGTAACACAGCGTTAGAGTGTATAGAAATCAATCTATATGCTCTATTTTTTGTAAAGGAGAGAGGAAGAATTGTAAAATGGGAAAAAGTGATAACACTAAGAGGGCGCAGGAAAAGCGCAAAGGATTTACCAAGAAAATAGGCAGCACCACTTATGCTGTATCGTTTCATTACAGCTGATAGAGCAGGGAGAACATGAATGATAATAAAATTATCCGACTGATTGAAAATGGTATGCAGAGCAGAAAAAGTAGCTGGATATGTGCATTGTGGAAGTGCCTGAAAATGCTGAATTTTGAACATTTTTAGATGTTTTGCATGATGTCCTTGATGAATGGCGCTGTGGAGAAATAGTTGAATCTTAATGGCTGTACAAAAAACTGCGGCAGAACAATACGATCTCAGGATTTAAGGTGTATATCACCTTTCATATTTCTGGATATTCGAAGAAACGCCTGACCTGCGTGTCCGGCGTGACCATGTGCTTTACGACCTGTGGGAGCGCCAGGAATATATCCAGACCACGGCGGACCCCCGCCCTTGGATGAATGATGGACAACATTTTCATCCGTACAGACCCGGCCGGGAACATCAAGTCGGACAAGGAAAAATCAACTGAGAAAATTGACAGAGCCGTGGTGACAGTAATGGCGCTCGACCGGGCGATCCGCTGCGGCAATGATACCTCCGCTTCTGACAGATGCTTAATCTTATCAATATGTTCACTCCCTTAATTTCTACTCAATTTTTATTGAAAAATTAAGGAAAAATATTCCTATAGCCAGATGAACAAAATTTACGGCATGCCACACAGGCCGCGGGATGCTGCTGCGTTTACATATTCTTCATAAGTGATCCTGCCTTTGAAAAATTTAAGGATATCGGATTCTTTGTCGCAGTCAACATACTGCGTGGCAGCGCCGCAGGGAACATTTTCCAGATCCGCGATCGCTTCCCTGGCGGTAACCTGACAGGCTTCTTGCGGTGTGATCGGCGCGGGAAATAATTCTCCCGGAGAAACCGGCAGCCCTTTTTTGGTACAGATAAGGATGACCCTTTTTCTTTTTTGCGGAACGGCGTAATCACTTGCGGTCAGGGTCCGTCCTTCTGTATGGTATCCCAGTTCGGCAAAAAGAGAGTGTACTTCATGATAGGTCTTTCCGCCCTGATAGCTCAAAAGACCCTCCACATTCTCAAAGACAATGACTTTGGGATTCACTCTCTTAACGATATCGGCAAATTCCCGGAACAATTGATTCCTCGGATCATCCTTCGCACGGAAACCGGCCATGGAAAATCCCTGGCAGGGCGGACCGCCGCATATAATGTCCGCTCCGCCGTTCCGTGCCGCTGCTTCAATGGCGGCTTTTGTTTCGGCTTTCGTAATATCCCCGCATAAAACGGGGATCTCAGGATGATTGATCTTCAAGGTAGTACAGGCGCTTATTTCTATATCATTGCTCAACAAAGACCGGATTCCCGCCGCTTTAAAACCGGTTGTCATGCCGCCTGCGCCGCAGAACAGATCTATGGATCGGGAGCATCCTGTTTTTGTTCTGATCTCACGCGCGATCTGATATGCCAGTAATGTGGGTACCGCGTTTCCGACCTGTTTCAGAAGCTGTGTTTTGTTGCCGAAAAAGTAATAAGCATCCGGGAATGTCTGAAATCTCGCGGCTTCTCTTACTGTCAGCACCCTTTCATGGACGGGATGTACATAGGTGCCGTTACCGGGCCTGTTAAAGTAAGTGGTGATCGTGTAGCTTGGCTTATTGTAATCAATCCGACCGTACAAAGTAGTCCGGCCGCCCGTCCGCGTGATCTGCTTTAATCTTTCGGATTTTGCCACGGTTTCTACCGGAATGTCTTTCCAGCTGCCTCCGGGAGGTACGGCCTTTATCATTTCCAGATCCAGAGCGCTTAGCTTGAAAGTGGTATGGTTCAGCAGCTGCTTCTGAAGCAGGGCCGCGTATTTCGATGTGATACCCCGCGCGACGCTGCTGTCAAATTTATTGAACTCCACAAGGAAACCGTCTATGGGAAGCTGCCCGGAAAGGATGCGGTCTGCTTCGTCCCCTGTGATCTTTGGAATGAGATGTTTTATGGCGAGGGTATAATCATTGACATATGGATTTTGAGCCGTTTCCTGCTTCCCTGTGGATGTGGTGATCCCGTATGCCTGATAAGCCAGCTGTTCTATTTCCGCAAGGACCGCATCGTCCGGTTTCTCCAGGGCCATTTTGGCGAGAGCGGATATTTTTTTCAGCTCCGGGGCTTCTACCGGAATAGGAAAACAGTCAATTTCATAATTGTTGACATGATTATTGCTGCTGGTTAATTTGAATAACCAGTTTATGAGCCTGGTATTAAATAAGCCCAGCAGGGTATAGATGTCGATTCCATACGGATTTTCGCTTACAGATATAAAATTACACGAATTTCCCAATACAAAATTCTTTGGTATCAAAGCGAAGGTGACGCGCCTTTCCTTATTCATGTTCGCGATCTGCTGGCATATGATTCTTTCCTGTTCAATGTAGCGTTTCTTTTTTGTGGTGTTGACAAATTTTTCTGCCACAAATTCCTTTTCCGAAGCGGAAAGTAAATGATAATAACCGATATTTCTTCCCCGTACCAGCGGATAGCCGGTATCGGCAGAAACAATATGGTGCCTGCCGGCGGTCAAGTCCAGTTCCCCTCTCAGATTTGTCACAAAAGAAAGCTCCTTGACAACCGGAAACTGCCTTAATTGTTTTAAAACCTGATATTCCCTGGAAGAAACCGCGACGATCGCGTTCCCGGTGTTTTCATTCATAATATCCTGAATGGCCACTTCCGCGATGTCTTCCGGCTTGCCGGGATAATCTTTGCTGACGGCGATCTTGTCCGTGCTTTTTCCCTTTTGCAAAAGGATCGCGCTCAAGGCCTGCCGTGTATGGATGAAACTGTTGTCTTCCCTGATCACTTTCACCGAGATCATTTTATGGTCTTTAAGCATATGTGTTCTGAGTTTTTTACATGTCTTGTCAGACATGATTGACGCGGGGATCAATAAACTGACAAACGCTGTTTCGCCGGCATACCGGTCGATGATTTCTTCCACAAACAGTTTATATAAGTTCAAAATACCGTCTGTGGAATAGGTAAAACGCCTGGAAAAGATTTTGGAGATTGCCGAATACTTGGTCTTATCCCGGTTGTATTCTTCCTCGCTGGCGTAATGTCCGCGTTCTGCTTTCAGATTTTTATAGGGCGGATTCGTAGCGACGATATCAAATCCTTTTCCGATCGTTTCCTTGGGAAAAACCTGGCTGAGGCTGATATAACACGGTTCGGACGCTGTCACGTCAACCAGCAGACCGGTTCCTGTATGCCGCTCAAAATACGCATCCCCCAGCTCAATGCCCCAGAATAGCGCCGCCATGGTCTTTAAAGACTCTTTGTAGCCATGAAGGGCTTCTGTATTGACATCCGCCACATAAATATTATCAAGCATCATTTGAGCGGCGGCTTTGTCGATCCCGGTGCTTCTGACAGCCTTGATGTAGGAAAAAACGAAATTTCCGGTACCGACGCATGGTTCCAGGAAACGATACTCATATAGTTTCTTCGCGGGATTTTGCGCTTTAAGGCGTTCAACCAATTCACGCATCATGACGTCTGTAAGCTCTAAATGGGTATAGTAACTCCCTGTTCGCTTTTGTGTGAAAGCATCCATTTCCGCTTCTACGCATTTACTTTTTTCGCTTAAGGAATACCATAAATCCGTGTATTGTGTATTGTTCATACCGATCTCCTCTATTCCTTGATTCCTCTGAATGCTTTACAGGGAGCGGATAATTCTCTCTTCAATGGTTTCCACCAGGTCCTTAATAAGCTGTTTATTCTCATTCAGCGGGGCGCCGGATTCAATACTGGAACAGATAGAGCTCAAAGCCGCCAGTTCAGTGGAGTTAAGGTCGTTTCTGCAGTTGCGGTTATTCTTTTCGCTGTAATCATAGACGGCTTCGATGGCGATGCGTTTGTATCGTTCGGTTTCATACTGACCGCGGGCCGTGTAATGCCGGGCTGTTCTGGCGGTGATTTCGCCTTTAGCGTTAAATTGATAGGAGTACCGGAAATAATCATAGTTTGGTTCCAAAAAGGCGGAAACCAGAAATGAGGTGCCGTTTTCAGGACATTTTTTCAGTATGGTCAGCAGAATGAACATGTAATCAGCCATATTCTGTTTCAGCGCGTCGCGGTAAAGAGTAGGTACTTTGTCGGGGTGGGAAGCGTAATTTTCCCGTATAAATTCCCAGATCAGTTTTGACTGCCAGGACATGGGATATACGCCCGTTCTGCGTTCCGTTTCGAGGATGCGTTCAATATCTGCTGTCTGCAGGCGGTCACGCTTTGAAGAGTTATCTCCGCCCGGCATGGGCTGAAGGTAGCGCGGATCGTGGACAAAACCTAAAGAGATCGGTCCAATATGGTCGGCAGAGGTGCCATGGAAGAAACGGCTTCCCATAAACTGGTTGGCAGCGTGGATGTTTCCGTCACTCCAATATTCATACGCGCGTCTGTCTTTCGTATAGGACTTCAGATTTTCTTTGGAACGTCCTTTATCCTGAGCGGCTCTGCAGCAGCGGTTGTAGGTATGAAAACCGTCATAGCGATCGGGAAAATTTGACATCGCGCCCGGGCCTAAACATTTCCTGCCGCCTTTACGGCAGGCATATTCCAGAGCGGCGATGATTTCCTCTTTTGAGGAGGTCCGCGCGTTCAGGTTCAGACTGCCCGCATGAATGAGAAATGCGGCAATGTCGCCTTCACATACCCCGCGGTGGATGAGTTCGTCCCAGATATCACTGATGTGATCGCATCCGGAAAAGTCCGTCCCGAATTTTCTGTTCAAGGATTTAAGAAAGTTCGCGCTTGGATAGTGATAATAGAGGGACATTTCTTTGCCGCAGATCTGACATACTTTCCATTTGGTCGGATGGATCTGAAGCATCACGTCAGCGTACATGCCCGGATAGGTTTCATATCCTGTGATCAGGCCTAATTCCCGCGCTTTCCGGATACACCAATCAATTCTCTGCTGTCCGGTCTTTGATTGCGCGGTGACGATCCAGGCATAAGAGCCGTCCGCTTTTTTCGGAATGGGTAGCCCGCGGTAGCTGGGATCCTTTATGATCCGTTCCATATAATTTAAAAATTTTGGATGCCATTGTTTTTTGTCCTGAGCCATAATAACTCCTCTCTGGTATGATATCATAAAAGATGAACGCTTACACACAATAAAACACCTTTGCCCCATGTGCCGGCAGTGTTACGCGCAATTGGCTGCATGAATCCGTATGACTGCCGCTCCACAGCTCGGTGACCGACACGGGAGAAAAAAGCTCCGCTTCCGAAAGCGGCAGCAGGATCTCGCCCTGGTCATCGCCAAGATTAAAGAGGGCAATATACTGCCCGCCCGCGCGGTCTGCCGCGGTCCACAGCGCGTATTCGATCCCTTGGATCTCACGACGCCATACCTGGTGAGAATGGCGGGCGTTTTTATGCATGGCAAGTATGGCCTCGTTGGTCAGGAGCTTTCGGGTAAAAGGATCCAGTTTGGTCAATTCTCCTCCGATCATCAGGGGAGAACGGAAGATGCAGAAGAGGCTGAGCAGGGTGATCTGCTCATCTTCCGTAAAATCCGTGTGGTTGTCGGGCCCGTAGTCCTGGCGGAGCGCGCCTACGGGCAGCATATCGGCATCCGGCCAGTGCCCGGCACCGCTGTGGGTGCACCATTTCTCGCAACGTTCGAACATATCATAGAGGGCCTTCCAGTTATCCCAGAAGTCATCGGTGATCCTCCACATATTGCAGACCTGTTTATAAAGCTCCGCTTTCTCCAAAAGGGAAGCGCCGGGGGAGAGGCTGAGGACCATATCGCGGCCGCAGCGGCGGAGAGAATCGGAAAGGAGCAGCAGTTCTGCTTCTGCCTGCGGAAGCTCCCGTGCGATATCATCACATTTAATGTAGTCCACGCCCCAGGAAGCGTACAGCGCGAACAGGCTGTCGTAGTAGGCTTTGGCGCCGTCCTTTTGCGGGTCCACGCCGTACATATCGGTATTCCAGGCGCAGATGCTGTCGGTCTTGGCGATCTGTCTTGCGGTTATGTCCGTGCCCAGTATGCCGGTATTCCGGTGTACTGCCTGACGGGGGATCCCCCGCATGATATGGATGCCGAACTTCAGACCGAGGGAATGCACATAGTCGGCCAGAGGCTTAAAGCCTTTGCCGGAAGCCGCGGAAGGAAAACGTTCCGGGGCGGGGATGAGCCTTGAAAATTCATCCATGCACAATTCCGTAAACGGATGATAGGCGTGGCTGGAGGCATGAGGTTCATACCACTGGATATCCACTACAATATACTCGTATCCGTACTGCTTCAGGTTCTGTGCCATGTATGCCGCGTTCTGCCTGACGATGTCTTCCGTAACGGCGGCGCCGTAGCAGTCCCAGCTGTTCCAGCCCATGGGCGGAGTCTGTGCGATCATGAAATTGTCCTCCCAAACAAAAAATTAAGAACACGTAATGTCATGCCGGGGTATCCGGCATGGATTCTGCGTCAGCAGAATCATTATACCACATAACTTCTGCTTTTGCCTAAATTTTAAAATAGTTTTAATTATCATAAATTTCACTATACTTTGTTTCCGAAAATTGGTATAATAGTCCTATGCAAAAGATCATGATGGCTGTTGCAGAATGTCTTCCGGCGCAAAGAGCCGGAACCCGGTTAAAAGCCGGCAGGAGGTAACGTTATGGGTGTGGAAAAGAACGCGCAGTTGGAAAATATGGTGAAAGCGCTGCCTGTGATAAAGCAGATGTTTTCCCACGATGTATTTATTACGGTGATGGATACCGGAGGCGTAGTGCAGGCCTATTCGATCCCGGACGGCACGGAGCCCCAGCTCAACGTGGGAGAAACTTTTCATGATCCCAGCGGCGCCTTTGACGAGGTGATCAGGACAGGACGCAGCAAGCATAACTATCTGCCCAAGGAAGTGATGGGAGAGGCGTTTGAAGGCGAACTGGTACCGGTCAAGGACAACGGGACAGTAGTGGGCTGCGTTATCTGCACCTATTCGGTAGGCATTAAAGAGGAAATGGCGAAGATCACCCAGAAGTTTCAGGAGTCCGTAGGCACCATTCAGGATTCTCTGCAGAATCTGATGGGCGGTATCGAGAATCTGTTTAAACTGCTTACGGACATGGACGGGCTGGCCAATAATGTGGAAAGCGACGTGCACAACGCGGTGGACGTGGTCAATAAGATCAACGGAAACGCTTCCCGTTCCAATATTCTGGCGCTGAACGCGTCCATAGAAGCGGCGCGCAGCGGCGAATACGGAAGAGGCTTTGCGGTGGTTGCCACCGAAATGGGCAAACTGGCCAACGACAGCGGCCGTTCCGCTTCGGAGATCAAGGTGACGCTCAACACCATTATGGAGCATTTGAACGTGATCATTGCTTCCATTAAGGATGCCAGTCACTTCGCCGGGGAATACAGAGGGAGCATCGGCACCATACAGGAAATCCTGAAGGATACGGTAGTATTGGCGGGCGATCTGGAAGAGGATATCAAGCGCCGCTGAGAAAAGGCGCCGGCGCGGCAAACGGAACAGAACTCCGGAAGGGAGAGGCTTCGTAAGGAAGTTCTCTCCCTTCGGTTTCCTACAAATAAAAATGTAATGGATTTTTGAACCGCTTTCAGGTAAAATGGAAAACAGAACAGGAAAATGATCGTAAATTGGTGAAAAAAAGGAGATGGAAAATGGAAAAGTATTTTGGAGAAAGCACGCCGAAACTGGGATTTGGCCTGATGCGGCTGCCGAAACAGGGGAACAGGATCGACATAGAGCAGACCAAACAGATGGTGGATATGTTTATGGAAGCCGGGCAGACCTATTTTGACACCGCCTATGTTTACGATGACGGAGCCTCTGAACGCGCTGCCAGGGAAGCGCTGGTGGAAAGGTATCCCAGGGACAGTTTTACGCTGGCGACCAAGCTTTGCGCGTGGATGGGAAATCACAGTGAGGAAGCGGCGAAGCAGCAGTTTTACACCAGCCTGGAGCGCACCGGAGCGGGATATTTTGACTACTATCTCCTTCATGCCCTGCAGGAAAGCAATTATAAGCTCTATGACAAATATCATATCTGGGATTTTGTAAAGGAGCAGAAGGCGAAGGGCCTGATCCGGCACTGGGGATTTTCGTTCCATGCTTCTCCCGAGATACTGGACAGCCTGCTGCGGGAACATCCGGACGTGGAGTTTGTGCAGCTGCAGTTAAATTACGCGGACTGGGAAAATCCCGACGTGGCCGCCAGAGGCAACTATGAAGTAGCCAGAAAACACGGTAAGTCCATTGTGGTGATGGAACCGGTCAAGGGCGGCGCCCTCGCTAACCCGCCGGAGGCTGTGCGGGACATTTTCAAAAAGGCGGACCCGTCGGCTTCCTGCGCTTCCTGGGCGATCCGTTACGCGGCTTCTTTGGAAGGCATCATAACGGTGCTTTCCGGCATGTCCGATATCGGGCAGATGGCGGATAATCTTTCTTACATGAAACATTTCCAGCCCCTGGACGCGGCGCAGCAGGAGGCTGTCCGCAGGGCGCAGGAGGCGATAAACGGCGTGAAGAGCATTCCCTGTACCGCCTGCCACTATTGTACGGCCGGCTGCCCGAAAAAGATTCCCATTCCGGAGATCTTCGCGGCCAGAAACAAACAGCTGATCTGGGGACAGCTGGAGGAAGGAAGAAGGGCTTACGAAGAGGCGGTAAAAGGAGCTGGCAGCGCCGCGGATTGTATTGCCTGCGGTCAGTGCGAGAGAGCCTGCCCCCAGCAGATCCCTGCCATAGAGCGGTTAAAGGAGTGCTCGGCGGCTTTCCGCGTGTAGCGGAAGAGCGCAAAGTTATTCTTGTCATAATATATCGTGGTATGATACAATAATAACAATCCGATACAGAAAAGAAAGTTTACGAAAGCAAGGAGGGTACATGGGGTATGGAAACAGGGGCGAAATCACTGGTTTATACAAATGAAAAATGTATTGGCTGCAATAAGTGTATCAGTGTCTGCGCCAGTACGGGGGCCTGTGTTTCACGGGAAGTGGACGGCAAGAACCGTATAGATGTGGATGGGGATAAATGCGTGGGATGCGGCGCCTGCTTCGATGTGTGCGAGCATGGGGCAAGAGAATACTGCGACGATACGGAAAGATTTTTTGAAGATCTGAGCAGGGGAGAGAAGATCTCCATACTGGTGGCTCCCGCGTTTAAGGCCAACTATCCCGGCGAATATGAAAGCGTTCTGGGAGGGTTGAAAGCGCTGGGTGTCAACCGTATTATCAGCGTGTCCTTCGGCGCGGACATTACCACATGGGGATATCTGAATTATGTGAAGAAATACAATTTTATGGGCGGTATTTCCCAGCCCTGTCCGGCTGTGGTGGGTTATATTGAAAGACATATACCCCAGCTTCTGCCGAAGCTGTTCCCGGTGCAGAGCCCTTTGATGTGCGCGGCCATTTACGCGAGAAAAGAGATGGGCGTGCAGGATAAGCTGGCTTTTATCAGTCCCTGTATTGCCAAGAAAATGGAGATCGAGGATCCCAACAACAAGGGATATGTCAATTACAATGTGACCTTTAACCATCTGATGAAATATGTGCGGGAGCACCATATCTCAGGACAGATGCAGACCGATGAGATCGAGTACGGACTGGGTTCCATCTATCCCATGCCCGGCGGCCTGAAGGAAAACGTATACTGGTTCCTGGGCGAAAGCGTTTTTATCCGCCAGATGGAAGGCGAAAAGCATATGTACCATTATCTGGAGGAAAATAAGGACAGGATCGCGCAGGGAAAAACCTCCTATCTGTTTGTGGACGCGCTGAACTGCCAGTCCGGCTGTATTTACGGTACGGGCTGCGAGCCGGAAAAATCCCATGACGATACCGTGCTGGAATCTCTGCTGCGGATCCGCGAGAGCTCGAAGAAAAACGGCGGCGCCTGGGGGAAAAAGCTTTCTCCCGAGCAGCGTTTAAAGAAGCTGAACAGCCAGTTCTCCAAGCTGCGCCTGGAAGACTATCTCCGCGGTTATACCGACCGGTCCGCTTCCTGCGTATACCGGATACCCAGCGACGCGGAGAGGAACGAAATATTTGAGTCCATGGGCAAACATACCGACGAGGAGAGAGCCATCAACTGTTCCTGCTGCGGCTACGAGTCCTGCCGGCAGATGACCGATGCCATATACAACGGTTTCAACAAGAAAGAGAACTGTATCTATTACATAAAGAAAGAAGTGGAAGAGCAGAAGGTCAAAGCGGAAAAATTTGCCGCACAGCTGGAAGATGACAAGCAGATGATAGCGGACCAGAAGGAGTTGATCCTGAACACTCTTCAGCAGATCAATGAGGAGTTTGAGGTCCTGTATCATTCCATGGACGATATGGCGCAGGGCAATGAGAACAACGCGGCGGAAACCGCGTCCATTTCCTCCGACATCGGCAATATCACGGAGTTCTGTGATAATCTGACAGCCTCCATGGACACGATCGGGAATTTCCTGACCGAACTGGTACAGAACAACGACGAAGTGGTAAGCATCGCTTCCCAGACCAATCTGCTGGCGCTGAACGCCAATATCGAGGCTGCCAGAGCGGGCGAGGCCGGCAGAGGATTCGCGGTAGTGGCGGATGAGATCAACAAGCTGGCCATGGAGTCCAGAAATACGGCCAACCGCAGCAACGCCAGCCAGGAAAAGATCATGAATTCCGTCAAAGGGATCATTGATGACAGCCACAGGCTGCAGAGTATTGTGGATACAGTCAACGGCAGAACCCACACTCTGGCTGCCGCGACCGAGGAGATTTCCGCGTCCGTGGCGGTGATCCTGGATACGGTCAACGGCATCAAGGAAAAATTGAAGACCTTAAGCAGCTGATACAGAAAGAAGCAGTGAGGGGCTCCGTTGCGCGGGGCTCCTGTTATTTTGCCGGCGTAAGAAAGGAATCCGATATGAAGACCAGAGATATGACAACGGGGAATCCTCTGAAACTGCTCATGCTGTTCGCGTTTCCCCTGATGCTGGGAAATGTATTTCAGCAGCTCTATACTGTGGTGGATACCATGGTGGTGGGGCAGGTGCTGGGCGTAAAAGCCCTGGCGGCTCTGGGAGCGGACGAGTGGACCAACTGGATGATGTTAGGGATCATTCAGGGTTTCACCCAGGGATTTTCCATCCGTATCGCGCAGAATTTCGGCGCGGGGAATACCGGGCAGTTAAAGAAGGATACGGCGGTATCCGCCATACTTTCCCTGCTGCTGGCCTGCATCCTGCTGGCGGCCGGACAGCTTGTGGCGGAGCCGATTCTGCGGCTGCAGCGGACACCGGCGGAGATCCTGCCGGATTCCCTGTTGTATCTGCGGATATTGTTTGGCGGGATTCCTATTGTCATGGCCTATAATTTGCTCTCCTCCCTGCTTCGGGCTCTGGGAGATGGAAAGACGCCCTTGTATGCCGTTCTCATAGCCTGCGTGATCAATATCGGGCTGGATATTCTGTTTGTGAAATACTTAGGTTTCGGTATTGCCGGCGCCGCGGCCGCCACCCTGACGGCCCAGTTATGTTCCGCGCTGTTCTGTCTGTACGCGGTGGGAAAACTGTCCCTGCTGAAACCGGAAAAAGAGGATTTCAGGATGAACGCGGACCTTTGCGGGAAGCTGATGTGGCTGGGGACGCCTATGGCGTTTATGAACGCGATCATCGCGGTGGGCGGCATGATCGTGCAGAGCGTGGTCAATACTTTCGGCGTGATCTTCCTGGCGGGCATGACCGCTACCGGCAAGCTGTACGGCCTGCTGGAGATCGCGGCCACATCCTACGGTTACGCGGTGGTGACCTATACGGGGCAGAACCTTGGAGCCGGCAGGCCGAAGAGGATCAGGGAGGGTGTGCGCGCGGCCCTGCTGGTGGCCATCGTGACTTCCGCGCTGATCACTGCTTGTATGCTGCTGTTCGGGAAGGGGATCCTGCGGCTTTTTATCCAGGGTACGCCGCGGGAGGTGGAGGCCGCCATGGAGATCGCCTACCGCGACCTGACGGTCATGAGCGTTTTCCTGTTTATCCTGTATGTGCTCTATGTGATACGTTCCGCCATACAGGGGTTAGGAGATACGCTCCTGCCCATGGTTTCCGGACTGGCGGAATTTGCCGTAAGAACGGGAACGGCGTTTCTGCTTCCTTTCTTTTTTGGCCGGGAAGGCCTGTATTTTGTGGAGGTTTCCGCGTGGATCGGGGCGGATGTGATCCTCCTGGTTTCTTATTTTATCAAAATACGTCAGTTGAAGAAGCGTTTTCCGGGTATTGTATAGAAGGACCTGTTGGGATATACTTTATTTAGGGCATCTCAGGATGCCAAAAGGAGGATGCTATGATCAAAAAATGGATTCCGGAAGAACAGCCGCAGGAAGATGAATTGAAGGAACGCCTGAAAGCGGCGCGGAAGAAACTGGCCGCGCTGCAATTACAGATCAAGGGACACGGGCTGCCCGTACTGGTGCTGATTGAAGGCTGGGGCGCCGCGGGCAAGGGAAGCGCCATCGGCAGTATCATTAAAAACATCGATCCCCGCTTTTTCAAAGTGGCCTCCATGTCCGCGCCCACAGAGGAAGAAAAGAGGAAGCCTTTTTTATACCGGTATTTTGTCCGCATCCCGGAAGCAGGGAAATTTGTGTTTCTGGACTCCGGCTGGGCAGACGAAGTGACCAGACAGCGGGTGAGCGGGGAATTGAAGGAAGGGCAGTATGCCCATCGGATCGAGAGTGTCAAGCGCTTTGAGCGGCAGCTGACGGACAACGGCTGCCTGGTGCTGAAATTCTTCTTCCAGATTTCCCATAAAGAACAGAAAAAGCGCCTGGAGGAGCTGGAAGCGGATAAGGATACCGCGTGGCGGGTAAGCGGATACGATAAATGGCAGAACAGGCATTATGACAGATGCAAAGAGGTATTTGACGAATATCTTTCGGATACGGATTCGTCCGGGGCTCCCTGGTATATCGTGGATGCCAAGGATAGAAAATGGGCGGAGCTGCAGGTGCTGGAACGGATCTGCAGCGGGATAGAAGTGGCGATGCAGAACGAAAGCCTGGCGGTTCCCCTGCTGCAGAACGTGTTCCCGCTGGTAAAGCAGCCGAAGCTTTCGGAGATCGCGCTGGACAAGTGCCTGACGGAAGAGGAATACAAGGAACAGCTGCGGGGGCTCCAGCATAAGCTGGGCGAGCTGCATTACAGGCTTTACCGCAAGAAGGTGCCTGTGATCATCGCTTACGAGGGCTGGGACGCGGCAGGCAAAGGCGGCAACATCAAGCGCATTACGGAGGCGCTGGACCCCAGAGGATACGAGGTGCATCCCATTGCCAGCCCGGAACCTCATGAGAAGGCCCGGCACTATCTTTGGAGATTTTGGAACAGACTTCCCAAGACCGGCCACATCGCCGTGTTTGACCGCACCTGGTACGGCAGGGTGATGGTGGAACGCCTGGAGGGTTTCTGCAGCACCAACGACTGGCAGAGGGCCTACAATGAGATCAATGAATTTGAAAAAGAACTGTCGGACTGGGGAGCCGTCATCATTAAATTCTGGGTGCAGATCGACAAGGATACCCAGCTGGAGCGTTTTGAGGAAAGGCAGAACACGCCGTCCAAGCAATGGAAGATCACGGAGGAGGACTGGCGCAACAGAGAAAAATGGGATGCCTATGAGGAAGCGGTGGACGAAATGCTGCAGAAGACCAGTACGGCCTTCGCTCCCTGGCATATCCTGGAATCCGTGGACAAGAAGTATGCCCGCATCAAGGCGTTGAGGATCGTGGTGGAGGAACTGGAAAAGGCTTTGAAATAAACCGGCGTAAAAAGGAGGGAAGACGGCGTGAAATATGAAAATCCTGTGCTGAGAGGTATGTATCCCGACCCCAGCGTATGCAGGGCGGGGGATAAATACTATATGGTCTGCAGTACGTTTCAGTATTTTCCGGGGGTGCCGCTTTTTGAGAGTGAGGATATGGTAAACTGGAAACAGATAGGGCACTGTCTGACCAGGGCGGAGCAGGTGAACCTGGAAGGCGCCGGCAGCAGCGGCGGCATTTACGCGCCCACCATCCGTTTTCATGAAGGGCGCTTTTATATGGTGACTACCAATACCACGGATAAGGGCAATTTTTATGTGTATACCGACGATATTTACGGAGAATGGTCGGATCCGGTGTGGGTGGAACAGGACGGTATCGATCCCTCTTTATTCTTTGAGGGGGAACACGCCTATTTTATCAGCAACGGAAACGATCCCCTGACGGGCAGGCCCTGCATTCAGATCTGCGAGCTGGATCCGGCTACGGGAAAGAAGCTGAGTGAAACGCGGCCGCTCTGGTACGGTACGGGAGGACGTTACCTGGAGGCTCCCCATCTGTACAAATTCGGCGGGTATTACTATATCCTGGACGCGGAGGGCGGCACGGAATACGGGCATATGGTAAATTACGCCCGCAGCGAAAGCCTTTTCGGCCCTTTTGAGCCCTTTCCCGGGAATCCCGCGCTGACGAACCGGAACCTGGGGGGTTATACCCTGCAGGCCGCGGGACATGGGGATATTGTGGAGGATAAGGACGGAAACTGGTGGTTCGCGCATCTGGCTTTCCGGCAGATCGACAGGTGGCTGCCTTTCCATCATCTGGGACGGGAAACCTGTCTGGTGCCCGTGACATGGAAGGACGGCTGGTTTTATATAGGTGACGGCACATCCCGGCTGGAGTACGATCTGCCGGACAGAAACGCCGCGCCCCAGGAACTGTGTTTTGAAAAAAATATGGATACGCTGACGGGAAGCGGGGAATGGTGCTTTTTAAGAAATTACATTCCCGCCAATTACCGTTTTACCGGGGAGGAGATACGGTTAACGGGAACGGCGGATACCCTGTTCGGGCTGGGGCTCCCTACTTTCGCGGGGATCCGCCAGAGCGAGCTGCGGATGGAGATCACGGCTTCCCTGCGCAGTGAATGCGAGGAAGCGGGACTGACCCTGTTCATGGACGAATCCCATCACTATGATCTGTTTCTGGACGGGGAGGGCAGCGTGGTGCTGCGCCGGACCATCGGCAGTCTGTCCGCGGTGGAAAAGAGGATCTTTGTGGGAAAACAGGCCGTGCTGAAAGTGGAGGCCACGCCTTTGGAGTACCGCTTTTTCGCGGCCGCGGGGCAGGAGCGCGGCAGAGAAGGACAGAACGGCGAAAAAGGGTTTTTACCCGTGGGAAAAGGTGAAACACGGTATCTTTCTTCCGAAGTAGCCTGCGGATTTACCGGAGTGATGGCAGGACTTTACGCGGTGGACAGGGCCGGGAGGACGGCGGTGTTTACGGAGTTTTCCCTGAAGCATAATTAGGACTTGCATATTTTCGGAAACGGGGATAAGATAATACTGTTTCCGGAATTTATTAAACATGGAACGAAGGACGGTAGAAATATGGCATTATTGGAACAGTGGAGAAGCAAGGCTTACGACGAGAATATGGACAGACAGGCTCTGCAGAAGATGTGGGCGGTCTATTTTGAGAAAGAGAAGAACATATACGCCGAGCTGCTGAAAACTCCCGACAAAGAAGTAAAAGGAAGCGTAAAAGAGCTGGCCGAAAAGTTCGGCGTGGACATTATGACCATGACCGGTTTCCTGGACGGCATCAATGACAGCCTGAAGGAACCAAATCCCATTGAGGAAATGGAAGAGGATACGGCGGTAAGCCTGGGATTTGACAAGGAAAAGCTGTATAAGAACATGGTGGCAGCGGAAGCGGACTGGCTTTATAACCTGGAAGAGTGGAACGATATTTTTGACGAAGATACCAGGAAAGCCCTTTACAAAGAGCAGAAATCTTCCACCACCATACGGAAGGCGCCCAGGGTTTATCCCAATGATCCCTGTCCCTGCGGCAGCGGGAAAAAGTATAAAAAGTGCTGCGGCAGAGCAAAATAACTAAAAAAACCGCTTTACAGTTTTCGGGAAATAGGTTAGAATACAGACAGATAAAAAAGAAAACGCTTTGACGAGAAGAGTAGAAGGAAGGGAAGCGTCAGAGAAGAGCGCACGGGAAACCGTTGGTGTGAGCGCTTTCGCGAAGTTCCTTTGAAGACCACCTCCGAGCGGCCCCAATCAGGTCCGTGCGCCTACGTTACAGGCAAATGAGCGGTCCTGCGCCGGTTCTTCTGAACGCGGGCAGGGCAAGCAGGGTGGAACCGCGTATATTACGTCCCTTGCATTACTTCGGTAGTGCAGGGGATTTTTTTGTACCGGAGGTATCCGGGATTCGCAAACAGTTTCGATTGCCGCAGAGCGGCGGAAAGAGAGGCAGTTATGAAGATTACATTAAAGGACGGCTCCGTAAAAGAGTACGCGCAGGCCATGAGCGCCTACGAGATCGCGCTGGATATCAGCGAGGAGCTGGCAAGAGCGGCCTGTGCCGCTGAAATCGACGGGAAGGTAGTGGATCTGCGCACCCGGGTGGAAAAGGACTGCGCCCTGAATATCCTGACCGCCAATGATAAAGAGGGACTGCGGGTGGTAAGGCATACCTGCTCCCACGTGCTGGCGGAGGCGGTAAAAAGGGTATTTCCCGATGCCAAGCTGGCGATCGGGCCGGCCATTGACACAGGCTATTACTATGATTTCGAGCATGAACCCTTTTCCAGGGAGGATCTGGATAAACTGGAAGCGGAAATGAAGAAGATCATCAAAGAGGGGAACCGGCTGGAGAAATTTACCCTTCCCCGGGAAGAAGCCATTCATTTTATGGAAGAAAAAGGCGAACCTTATAAGGTGGAGCTGATCAGGGATCTGCCGGAGGATGCGGTGATCTCTTTCTACAGCCAGGGAGATTTTGTGGATTTATGCGCGGGACCTCACCTGATGAGCACCAAAGGGATCAAGGCATTTAAGCTGACTTCTTCTTCCGGCGCTTACTGGCGGGGAAAATCCGAAAACGCCATGCTGCAGAGGATTTACGGAACGGCCTTTAACAAAAAAGAAGAGCTGGAGGAATACCTTTCCTATCTGGAGAATATCAAAAACCGGGATCATAACCGGCTGGGCAGGGAGATGGAACTGTTTACCACGGTGGACGTCATCGGCCAGGGACTGCCCCTGCTTATGCCCAAGGGAACCAAGATCATCCAGACTCTGCAGCGGTGGATAGAGGATCTGGAGGATAACGAATGGGGATATGTGAGGACCAAGACCCCGCTTATGGCAAAGAGCGACCTGTATAAGATCTCCGGACACTGGGATCACTATAAAGAGGGGATGTTCGTGCTGGGCGATGAAGAAAAGGACAAGGAAGTTTACGCCTTAAGGCCCATGACCTGTCCTTTCCAGTACTATGTGTATAAGGCCACCCAGCATTCCTATCGGGATCTGCCCATCCGCTACGGAGAAACTTCCACGCTTTTTAGAAACGAGGATTCCGGCGAGATGCACGGCCTGACCAGAGTACGCCAGTTCACCATTTCCGAGGGACATCTGATCGTGCGTCCCGACCAGATGGTGGAGGAGTTCAAGGGCTGTATCGCGCTGGCGAAATACTGTATGGAAACGCTGGGACTGCTGGATGACATTACCTGGCACCTTTCCAAGTGGGATCCCGAGAACCGGGAAAAATATATCGGCGAGCCGGATGTCTGGAACGAAACGGAAGCGCATATCCGCGGCATTCTGACCGAGCTGGGACTGCCTTTTACGGAAGACGTGGGCGAGGCGGCTTTTTACGGGCCCAAGGTGGATATCAACGCTAAGAACGTATACGGCAAGGAAGATACGATGATCACCATTCAGTGGGACGCGCTTTTAGCGGAGCAGTTTGACATGTATTATATCGACCAGAACGGGGACAAAGTGCGGCCCTATATCATCCATCGTACTTCCATGGGCTGCTATGAGAGGACGCTGGCGTGGCTGATCGAAAAATACGAGGGGAAATTCCCCACATGGCTCTGCCCCGAGCAGGTGAGAGTGCTGCCCATTTCCGAAAAATATACGGAATACGGAGAAAAAGTGCTGGCGGAGCTGAAAAAGAACGGCATTCTGGCCACCATAGACAACCGCTCCGAAAAGATCGGTTTTAAGATCAGGGAAACCCGACTGGCCAAGGTACCGTATATGCTGGTGGTAGGCCAGAAAGAGGAAGAGGAAAATGTGGTTTCCGTCAGGAGCCGTTTCCTGGGCGATGAAGGGCAGAAGCAGCTGAGCGTCTTTATAAAAGACATCCTGGAGGAGATCCGCGCCAAAGCCATCCGCAGGGAACAGGCCGGAGAAGAAAACCGATAGAAAAAACGCCAAAAACGCATAAAGCAGGTATTTTCAGCCATAATAAGTGCCATACCAATCAAAAGGAGGACTGATTATGGCTGAATTATGCTGTACTGTGGAAAATTGTGCCTATAACAACGAATGCCTGTGCTGCAAGGGCGATATCAATGTGGGAGGCGAGCATGCCCAGAGAGAGGAAGATACCTGCTGCGAGAGCTTTCTGCAGAGGAGGGAAGTGAGCTACCGCAGCTCGCTGGAACATCCCAGCCGTACCATCAGCATAGACTGCGAGGCCGCGAACTGTATTTATAACGAGCACTACAAATGCAGGGCCGAGCATGTGGACATCATGGGATGCGGCGCGTGTGAATGCAGGGAAACCGCCTGCGGCACTTTTCAGGAAAGCTATTCTTAACGGGGATGAAACAGAGGGACAAAGAATAATTTGTCCCTTTTCTTTTTCTTAGGAATACAGTATAATGGCATATAGGAAATAAGGGTATTTGGGAGCGGAGCCAATGAAGATAAAACGATGGGGACTGCGGGTTATATGGGTGGAAATGCTGCTGATTCTGGGACTGTCAGGCTGCGGCGGCAAAAGCGTTTCCTCGGTGTCGGAGGGAATGCGATACATAGAGGCCATGGACTATAACGCGGCGATGGAGTGTTTTGCCGCGGCGGCGCGTGACGGGGAAGATGCCAGACTGACCGCCAGAGGAATGGGGATCGCGTCCATGGGGCTGACGGACTATGAGGCGGCCGTCGGATATTTTCTCGATTGTCTTGCGCTCAGTGACGGCATGGTGGAGGCAATGGATTACGATGTCAACTATTACCTGGCGGCGTCGTACCAGAAAATGGGCCGGTACGCGGAAGCGGAAGCGGTGTATGACGCGATCCTGGCGCTGCGGCCTTCGGAAACGGATGCCTATTATCTGCGGGGGAACGCCAGACTTGCCCAGGACAATGACCAGGCGGCCAGAGCGGATTTTGATAAAGTGATAGAGCTGGAACCGGCCAATTTCGACCGCCTGATCCAGGTATACGAAGTGCTGGCGGCCAAAGGGTACAAGCAGATAGGACAGGAATATCTGGAAACCGCGCTGGCTGACCGCTCGGATAAAATGACCCCTTACGACAAAGGAAGGATCTACTACTACCTGGGCAATTACGAGCAGGCGCAGGTACTCTTAGAACAGGCCAAGGACAGCGGCGGAGCGGACAGCTGCCTTTATCTCGGGCTGGCCTATGAGGCCACCGGCGATTACAATTACGCCATTACCAATGTCTATACCAGTTATCTGAACAAAGGAGAGGGCAACGCGGAGATTTACAATCAGCTTGGGCTCTGTTACCTGAAACAGGAGGAATACGCGGCCGCGCTGGAGGCTTTTCAGAATGCCATGCAGATAGAGGACAACAGTATGATGCAGGTGCTGCGTTTTAATGAGATAGTGGCTTATGAATATCTGGGAGAATATACCAAGGCCGCGGTGCTGCTGGATAATTATTTAAAAACATATCCCGATGACGCGCAGGCGGCGAGGGAATATAGTTTTCTGTCCACCCGTTAGCAAAGAGAGGAGAACGCCATGATTCAGACATTGATCGAAAAAATTCAGAAGACCGGAGCGCCTGTGGTAGTGGGCCTGGATCCCATGCTGAGCTATGTGCCGGAACAGCTGCGGAAGAAGGCCTTCGCGGAATACGGAGAAACGCTGGAGGGCGCGGCGGAGGCCGTCTGGCAGTACAATAAGGGGATCGTGGACGCGGTCTGCGATCTGATCCCGGCGGTGAAACCACAGATCGCCATGTATGAGCAGTTCGGACTGGAAGGATTAAAGGTATTTAAAAAGACCGTGGATTATTGTAAGGAAAAGGGACTGGTGGTCATCGGTGACATCAAACGGGGCGATATCGGTTCTACCTCCGAGGCCTACGCGGCGGGACATCTGGGCAAAGTGGCCGTTGGACAGAACGCCTTTTACGGTTTTGGAGAAGATTTTGTAACGGTCAATCCTTATCTGGGGTCCGATGGCGTAAAGCCCTTCATCAAAGTGTGCAGGGAAGAGAAAAAAGGGATTTTTGTGCTGGTAAAGACATCCAATCCCAGCAGCGGAGAATTTCAGGACCGCCTGATAGACGGCAGGCCGCTCTATGAGCTGGTGGGAGAGAAAGTCGCGGAATGGGGAAGCGAATGCATGGGCAGGGATTACAGTTATGTAGGCGCTGTGGTGGGCGCTACCTACCCGGAGCAGGGCAGGATACTGCGCGGGATCATGCCAAAGGCCTTTATCCTGGTGCCCGGATACGGAGCGCAGGGCGGCAGAGGCGCGGACCTGACGCATTTCTTTAACAAGGACGGCCTGGGCGCCATCATCAATTCCTCCAGAGGGATCATCGCGGCCTATAAGCAGGAAAAGTACGCTTCCTACGGTGAGGAAGGTTACGCGGACGCGGCAAGGGCGGCGGTGCTGGATATGCGGGAGGATATAGCCGGAGCCCTGGCGGGGAAAGTCTTTCCGGTTTCCGGATGAGGATATCCGATGAAAGGGGCTTAAACGGTGAAACGGGGTTGGCTGTAAGCGTTGGTTTCGGCGTGGGCATATCACAATCGGGAGATAAGCAATAGGCAGGCGGGTAAGGCTGCAGAGAAATGCGAAACAGGAAATGTGAAGATAACTCTGCTGCCCGCCCTAAGCGAGAGGAAACGGAATGATAAGAATTGGCATCTGCGAAGATGTATATGAGGAATTGGTCTATTGCAAAAGAATTGTTGAAGGGATCATGGCGGATATGTCCCGGAACGTCATGGTATATTGTTCCCGGAGTGGTGAGGATCTGTTGTTAGAGATAGATGCTACAGGCAAGATGGATATTTACTTGTTAGATATAGAGCTGCTTGGGATGAACGGGGTCGAATTCGCGCGCAGACTTAGAGAAAAAGATGGTAATGCGGTTATCATTTTCATATCATCGCATGATCAGTATTGTAAGGAAGCAATAGAGGTACAGCCATATGCCTTTATTGACAAACCGATTTCGGTTCAAAGACTGAAAGAGGTGTTAGGTCATGTAGTTCGTACATATCTGGATCAAAGAGAATGCTTTAGTTTTTCCAACAGAAAAATTCAATTTAATATTCCGCTATCTGAAATAAGATATTTCCAAAGTGATAAACGTTTGATCTATGTATGGACAGCGCATAATGATACTTCTATGGATCGGTACGCATTTTACGGGAAATTGCAGGACGTAGAAGAAGATATAAGTAATTACAAACTGAAGTTTTTGAGAATTCGGAAATCTTTTCTTGTAAATACGAATTATATTATGGAATATACCGCCGACAGAGTGGTTATGGATGATGGCGCGGTGATAGAGATCAGCGATCATTATAAAGCGGCAGTTCGTGAATATTATATGAAATCGTTAAGAAATCGTATGTGAAACGGCGCCAAATAATGATAATGTAAAGAAGGATTTTCTGAGGTGGTATTGCCAGAAGGATCATGCAATACCGCAATGCGGAGGAATCACCATATGGGATTGACTGTGCTGCTGATGACCGCAGAATTTTTTACAACCATTATACAACGTATATTTTGCGAGAATACGCTGACAAGGCGAATCAATAAACCGGCAGTTGATATTGGAATATGGGGAGGGTATTATGTCTGTATTAATATCATGACATACTATGTGTTACATAATATTTGGTTCAATATGCTGTTTTCTTTGGCTGCCTTTTTTCTTGTTGTCAGAGTTCTCTATTCCAATTCACTGAAATCTGTACTGTTCGTAACTTTTTTCATATATCTGACCGGTATGGGAACGGAGGTACTGCTGTTTTTTCTTGTTCAGTATTTAGAGTGGCCGCTGAATGAGGATACAGAAACGGTGTATGCCATTATTTCACGTATTATTTGCTTTTGTGTGATCAAAATTGTTTTATTAGTAGTTAAGAAAAAAAGGAATGTAGAACCTGATCTTCAGGATTGGCTGGAGGTATTTGTTGTGCCGGCAGGCAGTATTTGGATTTTGCTGACATTAGTGAAAGCGGAACCGTTTTCGGAACAGGCAAGCAGCTTTGTGGCTTCAGCGATTATACTGTTGATCAATATCGTGACATATTATCTGTATGAAAGATCCAAAGAAGCGGAGGAAAAACGCATACGGGAGAAAGTTCTTGAAAAGCAGTGCGAATACTACATCCGGCAGAATAAGGAAAGCCAAAAGTGGTGGGAGGAACTGAGGAATTTCAGACATGATATCAAGCAACGATACCTTTTGGAAAAAATGTTGATAGATTCAGGAAAATATTCTGAATTAGAACGCTATTGTAATGAGAACCTGAAACTGATCACTCGCGGAAATCTTGTGTCCAATACCGGAAATATCTACATCGACAGCATTATCAATTATAAAGCCGAGTATGCCTCACAAATGGGAATTGAGTTCGAAGTGAAAGAAAATATCCCCAAGGACGGAGAAATGAATGCGGAGGATATCTGTATCTGTCTTGGAAATCTGTTGGATAATGCCATTGAAGAGCTGGCGGGACATTCGGCCGGAAAAAAGATTGATGTTAAGATCAGAGCTGATGGAACTAATTTATTTATCAACATTGTGAATCCTTATCGGACCGTGCGGAAGGAGAAAGGAAAATATCTGACACATAAGGCAGACAGTAGTAATCATGGATTGGGGTTGATCATTGTAAGACAGATCGTGGAAAAATATAATGGTCAGATAGAGATTCATGATGAAAATGGCCTGTTTGACGTTGCGGTGCTATTGTATGACTTTATTCACTGATGGTTTGGGCTGGCAATAAAAACTTCGCGGGAAAAATGAGATAGGGCTGTTGCGCTAAAATAGCGCGGCAGCCCTTTAAAATGCACTCTTTTATGAAACAATTTGAGGAATTAAAAAAAGTTACATAAAACCCCCTTGTTTTTTACATCTGCGGTCGCGATACCACAAAATATGTTACTATCTTTTGGCATTTGAAATTGTCATTTGGAAATGATCACGGTACTTCCCCCAATAAATTGACATTGAAAAATAAGGGATAACAAATAGCAAAATTAAATAAAGGGTAATTTTATGAAAAAGGCTAAAATTGTTTGTGTAATTGCTGCCTGCGTTTGTATTGCGGCCTTTATCCAGGGAAGAATCTTTCGATATAAAGGGGCTTTGCTTTCACAGGAACCGACGCAAGGGGAAACTATTTTACCAGAAGCCGTATTTGCGGATAGTAATATAATTGACCTGGGAAATCATGTTACTGCATATCACATGCCGAATAATGAAAATATATGCGGCTTATATGGATATTTTGCAAATGACTTTACGGGGCGTGATTATATTGCGCTTCATGATATAGACCAAAATGAGATTTACTATTTGCCTGATGTGTATGGAAATATTACAGAGATTAAAATGGAAAGCGCGGGAGAACTATATATCCAGTATACAGATTACAAATCTGATGAAACAGAGGAGGTACATATACCGCTTACCTTTTTGGGTGGGCCGGATGCTGAAGCTGTCGATGTCATGTCGTTCGGCAATCGCCGCGGAAAGCTGATCATATCTTCGCAGGAAGGCTTGCAATCCGGCGGGATGGGATTACCATGTACCGTATGGACAGAAAATGCTTTTCTTGGAGGAGAAAGGTATGATATTACTTTTGAGCGGATTTCACCTGTCTATGATATTGGATTGATTACGGGCGGATTGTATGCGGATTACCGTCTGACTGTAAAAGACGAAGAGGATGATATGATCGCGGAAAAAGTTCTGGTCAATTATCCTGTGGTATATGAGGAAGTACATTGGCTGATTGATGTTTCGGGGGACGGTTCAGCGGATATAGTCTTTGCGTTTAGCGATGACTGGGGAATGGATGCGCTGAGTGGACGGACAAGCCTGCTTACATTAATATGGAAACAGGAAACGTGTACATATGAGGAAACGAAGTTCCCCTGGTTATGGCAGGAGCAGGACGGAACGAGTGGCGAATGGAGGTGTCCGCTTTGGAATCAGGAACTGTCATCTCTTATATCTTTTACAGGAAAAGATCGTTATGGACGGCTCATTATGGACATGTACTGCTTTCTGAATGGAGAGTGGAGAAGGGTCAGGCGAATGCAGGCCTGTTATGATGAGAATGAATATCCGGCTTCAGAATCCCCGCCGTACTTAGGTTATTATGAACGAATTTACTCGGAGGCCGGAGATATAGTGGAAGAAACGCCGATCCATTGTGAAACAGGAGCGGTATGGTTTGATGAAGAAAGCTGTTGGAGCAGGTACAACGAGAATAATCTTGAACTTTTCCCTGACAGAGGATGGGAAATCATATCATCTAATATAGGCGGTATTAAAATTGACAAGATTATCAGGAATGGTATTCATCAAATAGTCGTTGGAGAGGACTTTTTCCTTGTCCTTTATGATGACGGGAGCGTATGGAGCTGGGGAAATAATGAGGAGGGAAAGCTTGGGATCGCAAAAAGCTTTGTTTCCGAGCCGCAGCGGATAGAAGGGTTGGAGCATGTCGTAAAATTGGAGGATGGAGGAGAGAATGTTTTTGCCCTCACCGAGCAGGGTGATGTGTATACGTGGGGAGTGAAAGAGAATGTGATTCCTATGAAGCCGGTAGACAGTTCTGCCCATATTGATACACCCTTTATGATGCAGGATCTGAAAAACATAGCTGATATCACGGCAGAAAACGGAAAACTGTATGCATTGAACAAGGATGGAAGTCTGTATGTATCAGATTACCCGTGGGCATATGGTTCTTTCACTAATTTTTCACCGTTACAAGAGGATGTAATGCTTGGAGAGATAGGCTGTATGCAGGCAGGCGCCGGCAATTATGATTATTTTGTCAGAACGGACGGCAGTATCTTTTCGCTCATGAGTTTTTTCTATGAGGGATATAACAGCAATGCTTACGCGTTTATTTTTCCCCATGAAGGAGAAGTTGAGCCCGGAAAAAATAATGTTATCGCCTGGCCGCCTCTGCCGGAAGATATTCCGGAAACTACGGTTCTGAGTGAGGGTGGAAAATATGAATGCTTGATTTATTATGATCTAAAAGGCGTAGAGGGTGTGAAGACTGTGAGTTCGGATCCCTATACGGTATTTCTGAGCGAAGAGAATGGCACTTTATATTATTGGAACAGTGACAGGATCAAATATCATGATAAAGAGTTCGTGCTGACTCGTCCGGATACACTGCGGGAACAATGCAATGGGGAGTTTGTGGAAATCCGTGTGGCGGACATTTTAGATATAGACGATGCCGCGTCCGGCTGTCCCCAAATCATTTCCATTAAATCAGGAAAAGAGAATACGATGTTTTTGACTGATGACGGGCAGGTATTTATCAGCAAATATGTGACTTACGATACCGCGGATGTGGAATATGGTCTATGGCAGGTGGCCAATCCGGGCAGAGATCCACAGACGGCTACATATTATGATATGGCCTTGAAGGAGCTGACTTTTCAAAAGCTGGAGCTTACGGACATTCAAAGCATTTGGACAAATGGTGAAAACTGCTTTTGCGCGGTGGACAGTGAGGGCGGTTACTATCGGATTATTATTGAGGATAACATAATTACGCAGACCTATCTGGGGCTGCTGCCAATGTCTTAAATATATGAAGAAAATGTAATATTGTGTTTCTGCGCTTTGCTTTTCGGAGAAGGATAAATATATGGAACGCTGTGAAAAAATAAAAACAAAATGTAAGCGACTTGTTATACCGCTATTGCTATGCCTAATACCAAGTGCGTGCGGTATTGCCGAAAATGAACCATATGAAACAGAGGATACTGCAAGTGAGATTGTTTCGGAAAGCGGGCTGGCAGAAGATGACAACCTTGCGCGGATGGATATAGAGCAGGCAACAGCACTTCTCGACCATGATCTGTTGAGTATCAGAGCCTTTACTTCTGCGCGGTGGGTAGAAGACATGATACGGGAAGAAATCTGTGATTCGGCGGAAGCCGCACAAGGATCCTTCGAGGCAATGGTGAGTGAGCATGGTGTTATCCCAGACGGATTGGTGATACTTTTGGAGGAAGCATTTTATCATTCTGTCGGTCCCGATATCAGAAAAGCGGACAGCGCATATCAAAAAGTACTGGCGGATCTGGGCGCAAATGAATATGAAATGAGCCTGGAGGATTTAATTACAGCTTTTCCGGAAGTAGAAGCGGCGAAAGAACAATTGGAAGACCGACATGCTGCCATCGAATTACTATCCGAACAGACAGATGCGCCCTGTGATATTGGGGACATATTTCATATGGAGGGGAATCGTTATTTGTTTGAATGGAAATCGGGGGGCTCTGACGGTGCGATGTCTGTACGGCTCACGGAGTATCAGGATGGTAGTTTCCATACCCTTATAGAGTTTGAAATATGTCATGCCGGAGGCAGGCTCATAAAATATGAAAACGATTTTTATTACATTCTTCTATTAGACAACAGTATTTCAGCCGACTTTCATGATGATGTTGGAACAATTGGGATGAGAATATACAAAATCGGGGAAAATGCTGCTGTTGATAATCTTTCCATCTATTATCTGCCGAAAGAGTATCTATGGGAAGAGCAGGACTCCTCTCCGGAATTCCCGGGGCTGGGAAATTATATAGAGCTGCTGCAGAGCAAGGCAGAATATTGGGATATTGCTGACGGCTATGCAAGCCGCTATTTTCAACCGTGCATCAGGGGAGATGAAATAAAGGTCACGGACATTGATACAGATAATCTTAAATATCCTTCCGCCGAGGTATATCAGGCCGATGTCGCCAATCTGGGATTCCCTGTTTATATACAGTGGTGCAGGGAATCCAACGGATATGAGATAAGGTTTTCTCTTATGGATTCCAAAACAAATATGTTACAGGAATTAGAACAGTTAAGTATCGATGAAGGAAGTCACCCTCTTGCCCTTAGACTGGTAGATATGTGGTTCAAAGAGATAGATGGTAAAACGCTGACCTTCAGCCTATATTATGTTTCGGATTATAGTTATCTGCTGAACGCGGTGCTGCTTGAGGGAGGCGAGGCAAAGCCGATCAACGCATGGATACTTTTGCCACAGAGAGAATTTGTCTTGTCAGAGGGAGAAGTGTTTAGCACGAAAGGGTAAACATGAATAAGAAAATGATAAGAAACAGGATAATTAATTTTATAGTATGTGCGAGCCTGGCATTTTTCTTGGGTTATATGTTTTGTCTTTTCACCGCTTCCGGGCATATGACCGGAAGCGGACAGGAAAACGGTGCAGCGCAAAAGGAAATTCCTGCAGAATACAGAGCAGAATCTTCGGAGGAGAAATCGGTTCTGGAAGAGGAAACGGATGCTTTGTCAGAGGAGGATAGAGCATTTTTGGAAGAACACATCTACGGACAATGGCGTTTTGCAGACCGAATTGTAGAGCTGGATCAAAACAACAATATTCATAACGGCGGAATTTCAAACATAAGTGATGTAGGGGTCGAGGAACTGAAACGAACTGTTGTCATATGCTATGAAGATGACTGTTTCTGGTGCCCCGTAGACATAGGACAGAATACCTTTTCTTATGCGCAGGATATGTATCTGTTCGGTATGTACAACGGCTTTTCATGGACCCAAGATCCTGTATACAGCATAAACGAGATGGATACGGACAAGGTTGTTATTGATGATATATATGAATGGAATCTTCGTTATGAAGTGCGGATGCCGGGCTGGGAAGATTATGTACATGTCCAGTATTCTTTACCCAGAATATCTGCTGTTCACGGAAATGGCGGAATAGGTTTGTTTTGCAATGATATTTATGTGGATCCAAGTGATACGGACACAATTTATGTCGATTTCTGCGGATTATGGAAAATGACGCGGGATGAGAACAATTATTCAACGAATTAAGAGTAAATATTTAGAAAATATGGGGGTCGATCTGCTTTATGAACATCAATAAAAGACATATTGAGGTTAAGCTTTTTGAGGGAATTCTTTTATTGATATGTGTAAGTGGATTCATTTTTAGTTGCGCAGGACAGAAATCAAGTAAAAGTGTGCTGGAAACATATATCTGCCCCACCGATTACACACAGATTACCTATGCGGACGGTTATTATTATTTTCAAAGCGAGGCAGATAACTTTTATTTGTACCGTGCAAAAGAAAACGGCAGAGAAGCGGAATGTCTGGTCCAGGATGCGGTAAAGGAGCTTTACATATTGGACAACTGGGTGTATTTTACGGATCTTTCTGAGGGCTCCGCACTCTACAGGGTCAGAACGGACGGCGGTGAGCCGGAAATGGTGTGCAGTGAAGAAATTAAGAGATTTTTTCCTGTTGGAGAAATGTTCTTTTGCTTATCGGAAGCAGAAAACGGAATTGGCAGAATTTTTTCCTGCACCCTGGAAGGGACATGTAAAGAGCTTTATCAGGGGAAGTGTGATTGGATCTGCACAGATGGGAATCTGATATATGCAGAAAACCGGACAGGAGATGAAGCACAGCGTCAGATCATGGCTATGGACACGGAAGGGAAAGTGCTGCAGAAATATCCGTATTATGAATGTTTTATTCCGACCCAGGAGGCGCTGTATTATTACGCTGCAGAGCAAGGAGAAATTCCTGGACAAATTATCAGTGTGGATAAGGAAACGGGAAAGGAAACCTGTGTGCAGATACCGGAAGGAGATTGGACGGGCTGTGATTATACCGTGCATCATGGCCGGATCTATGTTCTGTGCTGCTCTTCACAGGAGTATACAGCTTTTCGATATGATGAAAGAAACGGTACTTTTACGGCATTGCATCTTCCCGTGCAAATCGCAGGGGAACCTGCACTATTTCCTAAAATAGACAATACCGTTTATTTTGTAAACGATGAATTATTCGCAAAGGTATTTGTTGAGGACGGAAAAGGGCAGCTTTGGCATTGCCTTGGGGGAACAGAGGGAAAAGCGGAACTCTTTGAAAATATGGATGCTCCGGTAGCGGTGAATACGTCATTGGAGGGGTTTGCCCAGCGAAGCTCGCTTTATCGGGAGGGGTATTTGGATACGGACATTGAGTATTCAGAAAATGTGGGTGATGACGGACAGGGACATACTGTGGTAATGGTCATTACAGTGCCCAAAATAGCGGCTGATGTTCCTGCCGCAGAGCTCATTAATCAGAAGATCAGAGAAGATGCGGAGCAATTTTACCGGGAACAGAATCTGTTTCTGGCAGATGTCAAAAAAGAAGATACGGAGTCAGAAGTTCTATATGGGAAATACATTTGTGTTTCTGCCTATGCAGGGGAGGACTATATCAGCCTTGTGTATGAAAAATATCTTGCCGCAAATTCCGGTTATTCAGGAGGCTGGGAATATGTGACTAAATTATATTCCTCAAAAACGGGAGAAGAACTGGAGTTGGAAGATTTGTTTTCGGTAGATTTCCAACGACTTTTCTTAAGATTATCTTTCCTGCTCAGGAAAACAGAGAAGGGATTTGACTGCTTTCCAGATGATCTGTTTTTCAGAAGGGGAAACTATCCGGAATACCGAACTTATTATTGTATGACAGGTGAAGGCCTGGACGTCTTTTTTGTAGAGGATATGAGGACGGGAAAAGAATATCATTTTCTCATTTCTTATAGCGAATTACAGGATATTATGTCTGAGGCCCCGGAGAAAAGCGCAAGGGAATATGAGCACTGGACGGGTTTTCACGAGGACTTTGACCTGCCCTATGCCAATCAGGCAATGGTCGATATCCTCAAAGAGGAGTATGGGAAGATCTCTTTTCAGGGGACATTTGAACAGGGAGATCCGGAATACTATGATGAGTATAAGGCGTATTTCTTAAAATTGGTAAATAACGAAATCCCTTTTACGGACATGGAAATGGGGGAGCAGCGTTATTTAAAGGATATTCGGGATTTGGAAGATCTGGGGCTGTTTCGGGGTGAGGCCCTTCCCGCCTCGAATCGAGAGCTGTACTACTTTTTCGACGTGGACGGGGACGGAGCGCCGGAGCTGGGTATCAGAAATCCTTATCATCACGCTACACAATATATCTTTCGATATGACATGGAAAAAGAAGAATGCTTTTTATGGCGCGCGATGGAGGGCAGTTGGTATTCTCTGCTGGGCAGCAGAAAGGTTGCCTGGCCGTGGGATGGAAAATATTTATCCTATGAACAATTGGACGCGGAGGGAAAAGTCGAACTCAGTACCTTGATAGTCACCAACCAGTACAATGAAGAGGAGAGCTTGTATGTGGTCATGCTGCCGGAATACCGGGAGGAAGATAAGAAAATAGAAATTACCGCCCTTATGCGTGAACAGGGAATTTACGAGCGCAGCGGGGAACGCTGGTTCTTCAGGGTAACAAAAGAGCAGGCCGAAGAGCTGATGGCTCCTTATTGGGACGCCTATGACCGGGCGGAGGAACAGATGGAAGAGGTGACCTATAGCTATGAGGAATTGTTTGGTGAAATTAAGTAAATAGGAATGGGCATAACGGCTATGCGCGTAGTATACGCAGTAAGATTGGTATTGACAAAAAAACCGGCGCGTGGTATATAAAAACTGTGAGTTGTTTCTAAAAAATAATAATTGGCATGCGACAAAGGCGTTTGGAATATTTCCGACGTCTTTTTCTTTTGTTCGGCCGTGTGAGAAACATGCCGCATTGTCAACGGGAAAGCGAGGGATGAAACATGCAAAACATTGAACTGACCAAGCGGGCGGAAACGGTGAACGAGCTGCTGGCGCGATACGGCGTTAAATTCGGAATATACAAGAACAATGAGTTCAAGGAGCAGCTCTTCCCGTTTGACACAATCCCAAGGATCATCAGGAAAGATGAGTTCGCGTATCTGGAAAGAGGATTGAAGCAGCGGGTTATGGCGCTGAACTGCTTTATTCGTGACATTTACGGTGAAAAGAAGATCATTCGGGACAAAATCGTGCCCGAAGAGTTCGTATACATCTCTTCGGGGTATCTGGCACCCTGCGACGGCGTGTTGCCGCCAAGAGGGGTATACACCCACATCGCGGGGATCGATCTGGTGCAGGGCAGGAACGATGAGTGGTATGTGCTGGAGGATAATCTGCGGGTGCCGTCGGGGGCATCCTATCCGATGATCGCCAGAGAGATCTGCAGAAGGAGCAGTCCTGTCACTTTTGAAACATATCATGTGGAAGATAACAGATACTACGCAAAACTGCTGCGCAGAACGATGGACTATGTCAATACGGGAGGACATACGGTGATCCTTACGCCGGGACGCTACAACGCCGCGTACTTCGAGCATTCTTACTTCGCGGAAAAGACGGGCGCGCATCTGGCAACGGGCAGTGAACTTATGGTGGAGGACGATTATCTGTACTTTGTCGATTACTCCGGCAGACGGGAGAAAGTGGGAGCCGTTTACAGAAGGATTTCCGACGAGTATCTCGATCCTATGACCTTCAACGAGGAGTCGGTCATCGGTATTCCGCATATATATGACGTGTACCGGAAGGGGCATGTGGCGCTCCTGAATGCGCCGGGCAATGGCGTGGCAGATGACAAAGGTATCTATTACTTCGTGCCGAAGATGGTGCGGTATTATCTCGGAGAAGAGCCGATCTTACAGAATGCGCCGACTTACCTGCCTTACTATGAGGAGGATATGCGGTATGTGCTGGAGCATTTCGACGATCTTGTATTAAAAGATGTGGCGGAGGCAGGAGGGTACGGAGTTGTCTTCGCGGACAGGATGACGGCGCGGCAGAAAGCGGACTTTATCGCGCTTTTAAAGAGAGAGCCGAGAAGATTCATCGCGCAGGAGGTCATCGACTTCAAGGACATCGACATTGTAGAGAACGCGAAGCGTGTGCCGCGTAAGGCGGATCTGAGGGCGTTCGTTCTCATGGCGGACGAACCCATCGTCTGGAAGAGCGGACTGACGCGTTTTTCCAGAGATCCGGATTCTTTCATCGTCAACTCGTCGCAGGGAGGAGGATTTAAAGACACATGGGTATTATCTCAGTAGAAAATTTAGACAGACTGTTCTGGCTCGGCAGATATTCCGAGCGGGTATATACGTCGGCAAGGCTGTTCGCGGACAGCTTTGACAGGATGATAGACGTGGATATGGAAAACTATGCGGCTTTTTGCAGGCAGTTGGATATTCCCAATATTTACAGTTCCCGGGAAGATTTCTGCGACCGTTATATCTCGGACGAAAACGATCCAAACTCGATCTACTCCAACCTGATGCGGGCGTATGACAACGCTATCGTACTCAGAAATGAGATCGGGAGTGAGCCGATCACTTATATACAGCTCTCGGTCTATGATATGAAGAAGAGCAAAGTGTCAAGAGCGCCGCTGGTGGGTCTGCAGAAGGTGGAGGACAACATTCTGGCATTCTGGGGTATCGTGGATGACATGATCGAGGATGAAAACATACGAAATGTCATCAAGATTGGCAAACGGATCGAGCGTCTGGATCTGTATGGGCGGCTGCAGATGAACAGGGAAAGCATTGTCAGGGAGGTGCACCGCCTTGTGGGGCGGATCGCGCGCACCAATCTGCACTATGACGAGAAAAATTTGGAAGAGCTGAAAAAACTTGCGGAAGAAGAACAGATAGACTATGATAGGATTGTAGCGTTGGTTGACACATTGCGCAAGGATTGACAACATGAAAACATTACAATTCCATTATCATATGGAGATCGCTTTTTCCGAACCGGTGCACAGTCATATTTATACGCTGAAATGCCTGCCGCAGACGGGCGGAACGCAGCGCGTAGAAAAGTGCGTTTATCAGATACTGCCTGGCGGCAGGGTGCAGGAGAGCACAGACTCTTTCGGCAACAGAATGCTGTATGGCACGGCCGAGGAGGAGCACAGTCTTTTTTTAGTGGATGTAACCGGTACCGCGGTGACTGACGTGCAGGATTCGGATATGCCGCAGAATACTCCGGATTTTTCGGTCTATCGTTATGGGACGCCGCTGACCCGGCCGGGAAGAAGAATCCGGGAATTACTCGGGCGCTGTAGAGATCGGACGGCGGACATGTCTTTGCGTGACAAAGCGCTCGTCTACATGGAGGCGGTGCACGGGAGTATACAGTATGGCAGGGGCGTGACGGACATCAATACCACTGCGGAAGATGCGTTGGCGCTTGGAAGCGGCGTATGCCAGGATTATGCGCATATTCTGCTTGCGCTGTGCCGGGAGGACAGTATCCCTTCCAGATACGTGGTGGGTATGATGACGGGCCATGGAGAGAGTCATGCGTGGGTGGAAGTTTATGACGGAGCGCGTTGGTATGGCTTTGATCCGACCAACAACGTGCCCGTGGAGGACGCCCATATCAAGATATCCCACGGCAGGGACTATCGGGACTGTTCCATCAACAGGGGCGTCTTCACAGGGCAGGCGGCGCAGAGGCAGAGCATTCTGGTCGAGGTGACGGAAAACGGCGGGACATCCGCCTGAGAGAGGAACGGTAAACGGCAATGATCAAAACGGTTGTGCAGGTCGATCTTCCGGTGGACGAAACGCTGCAGATCCGCAAAATGCGGCTGCAGCCGGAGAATGGAGGAAACGGCAGAAGAATCAGCATAGTCACCGGCATTCATGGGGACGAACTGGAGGGACAGTATGTGTGTTATAAGCTGTCCGACTACATACAGCAAAACAGGAAATATCTCACTGGCACAGTAGATATCTATCCCGCGCTCAACCCTTTCGGCATCGATTCCATCACGAGGGGCATTCCGGCCTTCGATCTGGATATGAACCGCATTTTTCCGGGGAACACGGAGGGGGATATGAACGAGTACCTGGCGGCGCGGATTGTGAGGGACGCGGCGGGATCGGATCTGGTGTTTGATATTCACGCCAGCAATATTTTCCTGACGGAAGTGCCACAGATTCGCATCAACGAACTGCATGAGGACAGACTCATCCCCTACGCTGAGGAGGCGAATGTGGATTTTATCTGGATCCACGGAGCCAGCACCGTGCTGGAATCCACTTTTGCGCACAGCCTGAATGCGGCGGGTACGCCGACGCTGGTGGTGGAGATGGGCGTCGGTATGCGCATTACGCAGGCGTACGGTGACCAGTTGTTTGCCGGAATCGTCCACCTAATGAAACGCCTCGGCATCTGGAAAGGGGAGGATTTTGACGTGAGAACGCCGATCATTTCCGCGGACAGTGAGGACGTCGGCTTTCTGAACGCCTCCACGTCCGGCATTTTCCTTAAAAACGTCGAGCATGGAGCTGTCCTGAGAAAGGGCGATCTGATCGGCAGAATCGTAAATCCTTTGACGGGTACGGTGGCGGACGAGATTACATCTCCCGCGGATGGCTGGCTTTTTACCATCAGAGAATATCCCGTTGTCAGCGAGGGCTCTCTGTTAGGAAGGATACTGTATGGAAAAGAAAATTCTCTTTGAGATCAAGGCGCTATACCGCGATGACTTCCGTGTATCGGGTTTTTCTTTTGGGCGTGGGGAGAAGGCCGCCTGCATCGTCGGCAGTATGCGGGGCAACGAAAATCAGCAGTTGTACTGCTGCTCTCAGCTCATCAGAAAATTGAAGGAACTGGAGGCCGAAGGCCGCATTCATGAGGGAAAAGAGATTTTGGTCGTACCCTGCGTCAATCCCTATTCCATGAACATTAAGAAAAGGTTTTGGAGTATCGATAACACAGACATCAACAGAATGTTTCCGGGGTATGACGAGGGGGAAACAACGCAGCGGATTGCGGGTGGGCTCTTTGAGGCGATCAAGGACTACGTTTACGGATTGCAGTTTGCCTCCTTCTACATGCCCGGCAGATTCGTGCCGCACATACGCGTGATGAAGACAGGGTTTGAGGATGTGGAACTGGCGAAGAAGTTCGGGTTCCCCTATGTTGTCCTGCATACGCCCAGACCCTTCGATACCACTACGCTGAATTATAACTGGCAGGTGTGGGAAACGAAGGCTTTCTCCGTCTACACGACCTCCACGGAGGAGATCGACAGAGCGAGCGCAAGGCAGGCGGTAGAATCCGTGCTGAATTTCCTGCGGAAAACGGACACTATTGACTATGACGGATTTGAGGGCTATGTGTCCAAGGTGGTTTGTACGGAGGAGATGGTGACCGTGCGCAATAGGACCGCCGGATTTTTCGAGGGAAAAACGAGAGCAGGAGAGCATGTGCGAAAAGGGCAGGTGCTGGCGTGTATCGCCGACTGCTATGAGGGAAACGTGACGGATGAAATTTGTTCTCCCACAGACGGCACGATCCTGTTCGCCCATGCGGAACCGCGGGCGTATCAGAACACGGCCGTGTACAAGATCATTCCTGAAAAGGATGAGTGGTAGATCTGCCACCATTCGGATTATTTATTTATGATCTCATCTGTGGTATCAGTTTTATGGCGGGAGCGCAACCTGTAATTGCGGGAACAAAGAAAAAAGCACATGCCGGGTGGTAGACCTTTCGGCTGAATGGAGATATATTATTATCAATGCATGGCCGTGCAAATGATAAGGAGGAAGGTTTATGAGTTTTGGCAAAAATTTACAGCACCTGAGGCGTATGTGCGGGGAAATTACGCAGGAGGCTTTGGCGGAAAAGCTTAAAGTCAGCCGACAGACCGTTTCAAGATGGGAACTTGACGAATCAACGCCCGAAATGGATAAAGCCATTGAGCTTTGCAGGCTGTTCAACTGTTCTCTGGACAATCTGTTTCGCGAAGAGATGGGCGTCTGTGATGACGCGTACACGGACCTTCGCGTGGAAACTGTTCCGGGGTTTTGGTATGTAAAGCACGCAGTGATCAGCAACGATCCCGAGGGGGACGCCATCAACTGGGTGTTCAACGTTGCCCGCGAAAACGGTGTGGAACACCCCAGGGTGATCGGGTGGGACTTTCCATATGTTTCTTTGGAGCAGATAAATGTTTACCATATGCACGGCTATGAGGCTGCATGGATTCTGCCTGAAGGCGTGACACCGGAAGGCGTGGAGATCAAGGAGCAGAAGGCTCACAAATATGTCGCGATCCACATCCCCGAACCCTTCAAAAATCCTTTTGTGGTCATTCCCAACGCGTATAAGACGTTAACGGAATATATGCGTATCAATGGTTTGGAGCAAACGGACAAAGATGTGATCCCGTGCTTTGAAACGGACGGGGATACCATGGATGTGTACATTGCCTGCGTATAGCTGTCATACAGTGTTTTTGCCTGACAAAAATATACGAATTAAGGGCTTTACGAAGTCAGCGATTGACCTCGGAAGCCCTTTGTTTCAAGCCTTTTTCGGCTTTTCCGTGCCGGAGAAGGCTTTTTCTGCTTGTATCAAAATCAGCAGGAACATAGATATCATCTTGCAGAGTTTAATACAAAGCCGAGGAATAATTGAAAAGTGCGCCTTTGCGGTGTACGCTTTTCCGATTGGGGTGTAAAAGAAAGCGATAGATTTATTCGTGTGCTTGTATTATACTTAAGTTATAGCAAATCATAGTATAAAGGAGTATTTTTAAATGGAAAAGCACATGGTAACAATTCAACCGCTGTGCCCGGAACTATGTGAAGATTGGCTTGGTTTTTTTGAAAAAATTGCGTTTGTCGATCATGGGGAGTGGGCGTTTTGCTATTGTCTGGAGGGGCATTTGGATCCGGAAACTAACGATAAATTGACAGAGCTAAAAGACCGCAGAAAAAAAGCTGTTGAATTAATTGAAACGGGTGAAATGCAAGGGTATCTTGCTTATTTAGATAATATGGTTGTCGGTTGGTGCAACACCAATGATCGAAAAAAATATAAATACATTACCGAAATGTTTCAGAGAATCGGTTATCAGACAAATGATAAGGCAGACGCAAAGGTAAAGTCGGTTTATTGCTTTTTAATCGCTCCTGAATATCGAGGTAAAGGAATTGCTCAAAGTCTACTTAAACGTGTATGTGAAGATGCGGCACAGGACGGATATTCCTGCATAGAGGCATATCCGTTTTCAGATAAAAAATTTGAGTATCAGTATCATGGAACTTCCGGTATGTATGAGAGAAACGGCTTTTTTGAAATTGCGGATTTGAATTATGTAAAAGTTGTGCGTAAGAATTTATTTTGCCTATAAATTCTATTTTATTGAGGTAGTGGAGGTGTGAAATGAGCGACTCTGTTGATAAAACTAAACGCTCCGAAGTCATGAGAGCCGTAAAATCCAATGGCAATAAATCGACAGAATTGAAGCTCATCAAACTGTTTAAAGAAAATGGGATAAAGGGATGGTGACGCGGGTATCCCGTTAAAGGCCATCCCGATTTCGTATTTCTTGATAAGAAGGTGGCGGTTTTTGTCGATGGTTTTTATGGCACGGCCATTCCTGCAGGCATTGGCCAAAATCAAATGTGGAGTTTTGGAAAAATAAGATTGAAGGCAATATGCGCCACGACCTGGAAATCAATGTACTATTTGAGAACCGAGGATGGACGGTGCTACGGATTTGGGAGTGTGAACTTTTAAAGAAGAATCTGCCCAATACGCTTGAGAGGATTAACAGGTCTTTAGGATTTGCTAATGGGACAAGAATGGATGTATATCTGAATGACAAGAGTTGATATTCCACACAGATTCCAAATAACCACCACGCGCATTCCTCATTCATGATTTATCCTATAATCACTGGTGAAGGCCAGAATCATGAAAGGTGGTATAAACCATGAAGAAGAAAACAATTGTTACAACTGCTGTAGTGGCAGCTCTTGTACTGTCGGTGGGATGTGTGACCGCATTTGCCGCCGAATCCGATGCGTTCAGCTATCTCACCGGGAGGCAGCGCAGTACCTCACGGAATGAACTGTATGCGCAGGCGGCCGAGTTGCCAGAGGACGAGCAGGACGCTTTCCTTGCGGAGAACGGTATTGCGGACACCCCCTACTCCGAAGAAGCGGCGGCGTCCTACAGCTATGTGACCGGGCAGCAGGTCGGCTCTCTGTACGAGGATGACACCGAGAATAAGACCGGCTACAGCTACACCACGGGGCAGGAAGTCGGCGCATCCTATGCGCCAGAAGCCGAGGATGGAAGTGCGTACAGCTATCTGACCGGACAGCAGCGCGGCGCGAGCTATCATAAGTAACAAAACGCAAAAAGCGCAAAATGGCAGACCGTCCAAGTGGCGGTTTGCGTTTTGCGCTGTATAGGAGGAAAATCATGGCTTACCTATTGGCTGTCGATGACGAAAGGGATATTGTAGAACTGATTTCCCGTTTTGCGGAGCATGAGGGGCATAGAATCGACACTGCGGCGAGCGGCAAAGAAGCAGTGCGTTTATGCAGTGAAAACGACTATGACCTGATCATTCTCGACATTATGATGCCGGAGATGGACGGGTTCACCGCCTGCAAGGAGATCCGCAAACAGAAACAAACGCCCGTTATCATGCTGTCGGCACTTGGCACCGAGTACGACAAGCTGATGGGATTTGAATTGGGTATCGACGATTATGTGGTAAAGCCATTTTCCCCGCGGGAGCTGATGGCGCGGGTTAAGGCGGTGCTTGCAAGGCAGCCAAAGGGAAAGCCGAAACAGGAAATCGTGGTACAGGGTCTTCGCATTGACACACTCTCCCATGAGGTCTTTGTGAACGGCGTGAAGACGGAGCTGACCGCGAAAGAGTATGAGCTGCTTGTCTATCTCATACAGAACAAAGGCATCGCCTTGACGCGGGAGAACATATTGAACAACGTTTGGGGCTACGACTATTACGGAGACGACCGCACAGTGGATTGGCAGATCAAGCTCCTGCGCGGCAAGCTGGGGCCCTATCGGAAGTGTATCGTGACTTTACGGGGAACGGGGTATCGGTTCGATGAAAAAGCGTAAATCCTTCGGCGTGAAACTGTGGCTGTGGTTTCTGTTGTTTTCCGCCGTCATTTTTCTTGTACTTTGGCTTTTGCAGACAGTTTTTTTACAGAGCTTCTATAACGATATGGCAATCCGAAACGTCGAAAGCGCAGTTGGCAAGATGACCGTTCACGCCTCCGATTCCGACTTTTACGAGGTGATCGACAAAATCGCCGTTTCCAATTCGCTCCTCGTATTCGTGACAGACGCGGATGGGAACGTCCTTTACAGCGCCGACGAATATCAACGCCTTTACGACGGCACAAAGCAGGCGAATGACGGGACGGATAATCCGTATCATGCAGGCAACGTGATGAATTGGGAAAAAGGCGCGCTGCGCAATCTGCCGTACAGCTATCAGACACTTGTAAACGAACTGAACGAAGCCGGAACCGATCGGGTCGGTTTTATGACCGAGGACGAGACGGCCTATGTGACGGGCGTCCGATTGGGAAACGGAAAACTCCTGTCGGTCAGCCTTCCCCTCGGCACGGTGGGCGGGACAGTCGGAATTTTGCGGATGCAGCTTGTGTGGGTTTCCGTCCTGTCTCTGATTTTAGGTTTCGTCCTTGCGTGGATTATATCCAAACGCTTTGAAAAGCCAGTGGCGCAAATTGCAGTTTCTGCCAAGGAGATAGCCAGGGGCAACTTCCACCCGGAGTTTCCAAAGGGCTTCTGCGCGGAGTTGGACGAGTTATCCGATACGCTGGGAGAAACAGCGTCGCATTTGGAAAAGGCTCAGAATGCCCAACGGGAATTTCTCGCCAATGTCTCGCACGATTTGAGGACGCCCCTCACCATGATTAAGGGCTATGCGGAGATGGTCAAAGAAATTTCGTGGAGCGATGAGGAAAAACGAGAAAAGGACCTGGACATTATTACCCGTGAAGCGGACAGGCTCACAGCGTTGGTCAATGAAATTTTGGATTTTTCCGCTATGCAAGCAGACAGTTCGGTGAAGGAGTACGAAAAAATCGACCTCAGCCGTGCTGTCCGCGAGGTGATAGGGCAATTTGCGCCCTTCTGCGAACAGAATGGCTTTGTAATCGAGGCAGAGGTCACCGACGGTCTTATGGCGGCGGCGGACGAGGCGCAAATCAAGCGGGTCATCTATAATTTCATCGACAACGCCGTAAACCACACGGACGAAAGTAAAAAAATCAAGGTGTCACTGACCATGGCCGATGGCTCCGCGCGGTTTGAGGTGACAGACTACGGAAAAGGTATCGCGGTTGAGGACATCCCCTACATTTGGGATCGCTACTACACCGCACGGAACAGGAAGAATAAAGCCGTCGTTTCAGGGCTGGGTCTATCTATTGCAAAGGTAATTTTAACAGCGCATAGAGCGAAATATGGCGTTGACAGCAAAAACAACTGCACATTCTGGTTTGAACTGCCAATCTGCTCCAAACGACCTGCAAAAAATACTGCCTTTTGAGTAAGTGATTCCACATAACGGCTAAAATACAGTTGATACATTAGATCGCTTTTTCATCTTTTAATTTTCCCTTTCCCGTACACCCCAAGGCTCCGGTAGCGGTTTACGGCCGCCAGCCAGACCGCGATAACTACATAAAAGTAAGGACTTCCGAAGTCGGCGATTGACCTCGGAAGCCCTTTATTTGAAGCCTTTTTCGACACTTCTGCGCCGGAGAAGGCTTCAAAGATGTTAAGTTGTTATTCTCCTAACCTTTTCATCTGTCTATAAGGGTTTACAAAAGGTGTTCACCTTGCGATGTGCATAATCTGTAAACAAAAAAGGACAGTTGAGCAATCACTTTACTTGCCGCAGCCAATTCTTTTTCCTCCATGTCAGTAAGAACGCCGAATTTATAATCACAAGTACAGATATAATCTTGCAGAGTTTAATACAAAGCCGAGGAATAATTGAAAAGTGCGCCTTTGCGGTGTAAAATGTGTGCCGGGTGACTCCCGGTTATTTTTTTGCGAACAAAATACATATCTATATTCAACCTTTCTTCAATCTTCCGTGGTATAATAAAAATGTGGAGGTGTCGAAATGAGACTTTTACTTGTAGAGGATGAAAAAAGAATGGCGCGGGCGCTTTGCGAGATACTGCGTCTTGAAAAATATGATGTTGACTGGTGTGATGATGGTTTTTCTGGTATGGACGCTGTGGAAAGCGGCTTGCATGATTTGAAATGGGTATCATAAAAGTACAGGAGGAATTTTTTATGAAGAAATTCAGAGAACTCGTTGCTTTGCTTCTTGCCCTCACAATGCTTATGGGTCTTACCGCCTGTGGGGAGAAAGCGGAGAACACGAATCAGTCAAATGACTCTGCGAAAGCATATATCGAAGAAACGCTGAATCTTGCCAATAACGAGAATCAGGAATGGACTTACTCGGCAAATGCAGATGCTTGGGTGCTTTCCGTCGTGTCGGCGGTTGCTTACCCGGAACTGCCCGATCAGCAGGGCGTGTCCGTTTGCGTTCCTGGAGCCTATGTGACCGGCATTGATACAGACGGTGACGGAAAAGCCGATGTGACGTCAGCGAATGCTTCTGGATCTGTAAAAGGCTCGCTTGTCATTGACTATGACGCTCAGATCACCAGCACCAACGGGCAGGTCTATACAGCCGCCACCGCCCCTGTTGTTCTGAATACCGGTGCGGCAGGCTACGGTTCGCAGAACAACTCCGCCGCATCCACCACTTACACAGCGGACGGGTATATTAATGTCTCCTGCGGAAACCGTGGCAAGCAGGATACGGCAACCGATGATGACGGCAACACCTATTACACGGGCGACGCTCCTTCCTGTCTCGTGGACCAGAAAGCGGCGGCACGCTATGTGAAGTACAACATTCTGCTTGGTAATCTCCCCGGAAATGTAGACTACTTCGTGTCTACAGGCGGTTCGGGCGGCGGCGCTCACGCGACCATGTTTGCAGCGACCTCCAACAATTCTGATTTCTACGATTATCAGATCGAAGCCGGCGCGGTAGGCGTGTATAAGAATGAGGATGGTTCCTATTCCACCACTGTTACGATTGACGGCAAGGACTATGAGATCTCTGACGGCGCTTGGGGCTGCATCGCATACAGCGCAATCACCTCTCTGTATGAAGCGGATATGACGCTTGCATTTGAATATTATCTAAATACAGAGTATTCGTTTAAGACCTCTTTCCAGAAACAGCTTGCTGCATACCTGTCGGAAATGCTCATGTGCGGTAAAGTAACACAATAATTTGATAGGCAACCGCCCCTATTCCGTAATTTGAAAGACCGGCTA